>JAWLGF010000035.1:0-23704 GCA_041685205.1 Roseovarius sp. | reverse complement strand
AAATTTTGGGTATTTTTACCAAGAAGAAGACACGCGGGTTCTTCTCGTGTTCGGTTGTCGGCTTTTCCGCGTGATGCGGTAATCCTCCCGTTTTGACGGGTGGCATCCGTAGAATTCTAGCTGCCGTGGATCGTTGATGTGTCCGGCGCGCATGGCGGGGGACTGAGCCTTCAGACAACCGCATATCCCGCTTTGATCCATGGGGGGATACCGCATGGCCAATGGCCCGCCCTGGGCTTGCCGACTGTCTTCTTGCGGGCATCGGGGGGTGCGGCACGGGAATGTCGCGTAGCGTGATGTTAAGAGGGCCGAGCTTCGGGACGGCCCGGGGTCTGATCAGGACCCATGGCGGGCAGCCTGCCACGAGCAGTTTCGTTCAGGCGCGCGAGGGTTTCAAGGCTCCTGTATCGGCGCGCCGAATGATAGCCTCATCGGTAAATGATTAGGGCATGACGGCCACCGATCCAAATGAAGGCGCGGACGTCGACGACACCGGCGCGCAGCTTGATCTCGCGACTCATCCTCTCCAGCGGGGCCGTCGCGGCGGTCCGGGTCCGGTGCGGTGCTCACATGGGACGTCCATGTCGGCGAGCACGTCGCGCCATTCTTTCATCGGACATCGTCATCTGCGTTTTGGTTGCGAGTGTGGCAACCCGAACCCTCGCCGAAGATCGGCGGCAACCGCCAGCATCATCACCGGCCGCGTGCTGCGCGACGCCAAGGGATCGACACGCGGCCTTTTGCACCGCACCAACGCGCGGTCTGCTGACCTTGGCGGTCCGAGCGTCGGCGATGTGATGAGCACGACGACCAGCCCGGTCCAATGATCGACGAGATCCGGACCGGGAAAGCCAGTTGCAGGCAACGCGCCGTGCTCTCGCAATTTCGATCTGGGCCCTGTCCGCTAATCACCACATCGGCGCTTGGCATGCTACCACCGCACCTGAAAGGCCGCAAACACGACCGCACCCGATCACGCGTTCAGACCGTCAGATACTCCTTGCACCGAAGGGGCATCCAGACGTACACGCCCAAAAGGTGTCCCGGGCCGATGCCGATTGACATACCGGGCAGAAATCGTTGCAGGAAGACTTTGCAAAACGTTCGCGACACCGTCAAGATTATCCGTGATGCCGGGTACGGCCGGGTGTTCGGGAAAATCAGCCGATGCGATGACCTTGCGACCAGACACCGCGGAGGATCGGCGTCTGATCGAGGCACCGTATCCGCAGCAAATCGGCCCGCAACCCCTCGGCAAGCCGTCCGCGATCGTGCAACCCCACCGCGCGCGCCGGGCTGTCGGTGACGGTTCGGACCGCGCGTGGCAGATCCGACCAGATCCCGGCCAGACGAAACGCCGACAGCAGCAGGGCCGATGGCACGTAATCGGATGACACGAGGTCCAGCAGATCTCGCCGCGCCAGATCCAGCGCCGAGACATTGCCCGAATGCGACCCACCGCGCAGGATGTTCGGGGCGCCCATCATGACGGCCATCCCGTGATCCCGGCAGGCGAGGGCCGCCTCGGTCGTCGTGGGAAACTCGGCGAATGCCGTGCCGTTGTCGCGCGAAACGCGCACCTGTTCGGGCGTGGTGTCGTCGTGACTGGCCAGCACCGCGCCAAGCCTGCGGGCCTCCGTCACGGCGCCGTCGGCATGGGCCGCGCCATGGCGCGCCTGTAGCCCGGTCAGATGCGCGACATGCGCGTCGAACTCGTCTTCCGTCATCCCGCGCTTGCCGGACAGATAGGTCCGAAGCTTCGCGAGATCGCGGAACTGCCGCTGCCCGGGCGTGTGATCCATCAGGCTGAGGATACCGACCCGATCGTCGGGGCCAAACTCTGCCAGCTCTTCGAGCAACGTCTCCGAACAGATCTCGGCCCGCAGATGCAGGAAATGGCTGATCTTCAGCACACCCATTCCGCGCAGTCGCATCAGCTCTGTCGCAAGATCGCGGGCGTATCTGGCGTGATTGGCCGCCCCGGACTGCATCGAGCCGACCCGCATCGCATCGAACACCGTGGTTATCCCGATCGAGGCCAGTTCCGCGTCATGCGCCAGAAGCGCGGAAACAGGCGGGAACATCACGCCCGGACGCGGCTCTATATGGCGTTCGAGATTGTCGGTGTGTAACTCCACGAGGCCGGGCAGGATCAGATCGCCGTCGCAATCGATGGCCCCAGGCGGCACGCCGTCGCGTTCCGTGATCGCGGCAATACATCCGTCCTTCAGGACGATCTCTCCGGTCACGACCCGATCGGCCAGCACCAGCCGCGCATTGGCCAGCCGCACCGGTGCCTCGCCTGTCGGCGCGGGCCGTCTTTCCGGCTGCAAGCCTCCGCCCGCAGCCCCGGCCGCGTTTGCGCCGATCATCCGCAAGGCCCGCGAGACGGTATCTTCCAGCGGACCGTCATTGGGCAGATCGAAGCACCGGATATCCTTTGGCAGATCCGGCGTCCCCCGCGACATCCGTTCGTCGATTTCGGCCTCGGTTTCGCGTTGGCGCCCGGCCAGCCGGCGGGCCAGCGTTTCGGGACGCGCCGTGACATGCAGCACCAGAAGCTCGGGAAACAGCGCCTGCGCCTCGATCAGCACACCGCGCGACAGGTTGACGATCCGCTGCGCACCGCCCTGCACATCCGCCAGCACCTGCGCCGGGATGCCGTAGCTCAACCCGTGCGCGCACCAGTGCAGGCAGAACGCACCATTCGCGCGCATGTCGGCAAAGTGCTGCGGGCTGACGGGGATGCTCGTCTCACCGGGCAGGTCCGGCGCGCGGGTGATCACGCGTCGGACCGGGGTTATATCTGGCACGGCCCGGGCGATCTCTTCGATCACCCGATCCTTGCCCGCCCCCGAGGGTCCGACCACCGCGACAAGCCTGCCCTCGCTCATGCCGCGTGGCCCGATGAAAAGCCGGTGACGTCGACGATCCGGTTGCACACCCGGTCGCGTGCCTCGGTGTCATGAAAAATCCCGACGATGGCAGCGCCGCGCACCTTGGCCTCGACGATCAGATCAAGCACGACCGCGCGATTGTCGGCATCAAGCGCCGCCGTGGGTTCGTCCAGCAACAGCGCGGGATAGGGATGTGCGAAGCCGCGCGCAATATTCACGCGCTGCTGCTCGCCGCCGGAAAAGGTGGTCGGTGACAGCGCCCAGAGTGCCTCGGGGATATTGAGCCGGATCAACAGGTGTGCGGCCCTGTCCCGGGCGTTGTCGTCGCGCATCCCGAGGCGGCGCAGCGGCTCGGCCACCACGTCCAGCGTCGGCACGCGCGGCACGACGCGCAGGAACTGGCTGACATATCCGAGCGTGTCGCGGCGCAGCGCGAGGATCTCGCGCGGCGCCGCGCGCGCCACGTCCACGTCCCCCACCCGGATCGCACCGTCGGCCGCCAGGTAATTGCCATAGATCATGCGCATGAGGGTGGATTTCCCCGATCCGGACGCGCCCGTCAGCGCCACGCATTCGCCGGCCCGCACGCTCAGGTCGGCGCCCGCCATGACGCGGATGACCACCCCGCCCTGGTTATGCAGGGTGAATGTCTTCGACAGGTTCTCGATCTCGATCATGGCGTCGGTCTTTCCACCTTTGTCCTGGCCCACGGTCATGCCTGCAATACGCTGGAGACCAGAAGCTGCGTGTAGCCATGTTGCGGGTCGTCGAGCACCTGATCGGTCAACCCATGTTCGACCACCTCGCCCGATTTCATCACCAGCAGACGGTCCGCCAGCAGCCGCACCACCGCGAGATCATGCGTCACGATGATTGCCGAAAGCCCCATGTCGCGCACCAGCCCGCGCAACAGGTCGAGCAACCGCGCCTGCACGCTGACATCAAGGCCGCCTGTCGGCTCGTCCATGAACACCAGCCGCGGCCCGGTGACGAGATTGCGCGCGATCTGCAGGCGTTGCTGCATGCCACCGGAAAACGTGGTGGGGCGATCATCGATGCGCGCAGCATCGATCTCGACCCGTGTCAGCCAGTCCTCTGCGGTCTGGCGGATCCGGCCATAATTCCGCGCGCCCACGGCCATCAGGCGCTCGCCGACATTGCCGCCGGCGCTGACACCCATGCGCAACCCGTCGCGCGCATTCTGATGCACGAAGGCCCAGTCGGTGCGGCCCAGCATCCGGCGCTCGGACTCGGACATTGTCAGCACATCGCGCGGGCCTTTGGCGCGGGTGTCGAACACGACGCGCCCGCGATCCGGTACCAGATGCCCCGCCATGCAGTTCAACACCGTGGTCTTGCCCGAGCCGCTCTCGCCCACGATACCCAGAACCTCACCGGGGAAAAGATCGAGCCCGACATCCCGGCACCCGAGATGCGCGCCATAGGTCTTGTTCAGACCTTCGACCGACAGCAACGGGGTCATGCGGCGTCCTTTCCGCGATGGCCCTGCGCCTGCCGTCCTTCGCAGTAATCGGTGTCGGAACAGACGAACATGCGCCCGCCCGCATCATCCACGATTACCTCGTCGAGATAGCTGTCGCCGGCGCCGCACAGCCCACAGGCGTGATCAGCCTTCGACGGATCGAACGGGTGATCCTCGAAATCGAGGCTCACCACCTCGCACCAGGGCGGCAGCGCATAGATGCGTTGTTCGCGGCCCGCCCCGAACAACTGGATCGCGGGATTTCCGGACAGCTTGGGATTGTCGAATTTCGGGATCGGTGAGGGGTCCATCACGTAGCGCCCCTCGACCAGAACCGGATAGGCATAGGCGGTGGCGATATGTCCGTGACGGGCGATATCCTCGTAAAGCTTGACATGCATCAGCCCGTAATCCTCGAGGCTGTGCATCCGGCGCGTCTCGGTCTCGCGCGGCTCCAGAAAGCGCAGGGGTTCCGGGATCGGCACCTGATAGACAAGGATCTGATCCTCGCCGAGGGCGGTCTCGGGGATGCGGTGCCGTGTCTGGATCACCGACGCCTCCACCGTTCGGGTGGTGGTCGCGACCCCGGCGGTTTTCGCAAAGAAGGCCCGGATCGACACGGCATTGGTGGTGTCGTCCGCGCCCTGATCGATCACCTTGAGGCAATCGCCGGGCGTCAGCACGGCGGCGGTGACCTGCACGCCCCCGGTGCCCCAGCCATAGGGCATGGGCATCTCGCGGCTTGCAAAGGGCACCTGATAGCCAGGAATGGCCAGCCCCTTTAGGATCGCGCGACGGATCATCCGCTTGGTCTGCTCGTCGAGATAGGCGAACGTGTAACTGCTCACAAAAGCCCCCTGCCCTGCAACTCGCCGCGCAGGTCTTCCGCGCCGGAAAACCGATGCGCCTGCCATCCGGCCGCACGTGCCGCGAACACGTTGGCGGCGGTGTCGTCGATGAAAAAACAGTCTTCGGGGGCGGCACCGGCGCGCGCGCAGAACAGATCGTAGATCCCGGGATCGGGTTTGGCCAACCTCTCATGGCCCGACACGACGATGCCGTCGAACATCGTGTCCAGTTCCGGATGCAGCGGGGACGCCACCCCCCAGGTATCCGGCCCCCAGTTCGTCAGCGCCCAGATGTCATGCCCGCGCGCGCGCAGTTCAACGACGATCTCCCAGGATCCGGGGATCTTGTCGCGCACGGTCAGGCCGAACCGGTCAAAGAAGCCGTTCATCAACTCGGCGTGCTGCGGCCACTGCGCGGCGATGGCAGCCACCGCGTCGGCCCGAGACCGCCCGCAATCCTGCAGATGGTGCCAGTCGTAGAACCCGACCTCGGCGAACAGCGCATCGATGGCCGCGTCATCGTCGAACGAGTGCCGGAACGCCGCGTGCGGATCCCAACGGATCAGGACATTGCCGATATCGAACACGATCACGGCAGCACCCCCCGTTTCATCTTTCCAAAAATACTCATTCCTCCGTTGCCTCCGGATTTCCGCCCCGGACCTCGCGGCGCAACTGGCGCACCAGTTCCAGCTCACTCTGGAAATCCACGTGATGCGGCAGCTTGATATGTTCCAGAAACCCAGTCGCCTGGATGCTGTCGGCATGCATCAGCACGAACTCCTCGTCCTGCGCGGGGGCGCCCTGATCCTCTTCGCCCAGTTCTTTCCATCGCAGCGCCCGGTCGACCAGCGCCATAGAGATCGCCTTGCGCTCGATCTGCCCGAACACCAGACCGTAGCCCCGGGTGAATTGCGGCGGCTCGGATTTCGAGCCGGTGAACTGGTTCACGGTCTCGCATTCGGTCACCATGATCTCACCGATCTCGATGGAAAACCCCAACTCGGGAATATCCATTTCCACCGGCACGGTGCCGATCCGCAACTCTCCGACAAAAGCGTGGTTGCGCGCGTAACCGCGCTGCGTGGAATAGGCCAGCGACAAAAGGAAGCCCTCGTCACCGCGCGCGAGCGCCTGCAGACGCAATGCGCGATCAGCGGGCAATTCCAGCGGCTGGCGTGTCATGTCGACAGGCGCGTCACCGGCAGGCGCGTTTCGTTCGATCAGGCCTTCCTTGTCGAGATAGTCGGCGACATGCGGCATCGACGCATCGCTTGGGTCCGCCTCGGGGGCCGGCGTCGGATCGCCTTCAGCGGCCAGCTTGAAGTCCAGCAGGCGGTGCGTGTAATCGAAGGTCGGTCCCAGAAGCTGCCCGCCCGGCAGATCCTTGAAGGTGGCCGAGATACGCCGGTCGCAGGCCATCCCGGACGTCTCGATCGGATCGGAACTGCCGAACCGCGGCAGCGTGGTGCGATAGGCGCGGATGAGGAAGATCGCCTCGATCATGTCGCCGCGCGCCTGCTTGATGGCAAGGGCTGCAAGATCGGGATCGTAGAGAGACCCCTCGGCCATGACGCGGTTGACGGCAAGGCTCAGCTGCTCCCGGATCTGCGCCACCGAAAGCTCTGCGATGCCGGGATCGCCGCGCCTCTCTTCCGACAGCCAGGCATGGGCATTCTCGATAGCGCGTTCCCCGCCCTTGACGGCCACATACATCAGATCGGCTCCACTCTGGTGGTGCGGGGCAGGCCCGCAACCCGATCACGGCTGGTCAACAGGAAATCCAGCCCGCGCGGGAACAGCGCCGCGTTGGCGTTGAACGCCTCCGTCTCCGGCAGCGACAGATGCGCCTGCGTCAGGATGCCAGGGCCGCGCAGCGCGGTCCCGCTGGCCAGCAGAGCGGGCATTTCCACGATCAGGGTTGCAGATCGGTCCGGATACTCAGCCGTGCCGGCTGGATACGCCGAAAGCGGTAACAGGGCCTCCCAGGCTCCGACGGCGAACCGACAATCCGCGGGGGCACACAAAGGCGCGCCAGTGTGAAACGTGACCCAGGCGCGGACCGCCTCACAATCGGCATTTCCGGCCAGATATAGCGGCGTTTCCGTATCGCAAAGCGTCAGAAGCACGGCCCCCGCCGCAGCCGAGAGCGGAGAAGGCGGCGCCACACCCGCCACGGTCTCGATGGTCCCCGGCCGTGCCATCGCCCGCATGATCGCGCGAAAGACCTGCGCCGCCTCGATGGCCGGGTCGGCAAAACCCGGGCGCAGCGCGGCTTGGCCCGTCATGTCTCGCCTCGCATCATCGTGAAGAAATCGACCTTGGTTGCGGCGGCCTTGGCGGCGCGGGTTCTGCGGCGGGCCTCGGCCTCGGCAGACAGGATCGCCAGAAGGCCCGAGCGCAGGCGATCCGCGGCTTCGGTCTGCATCAAGGCGTCCACCAAGGCTGCGGCCTCGGCATCCGTGCCGCGGCGTCCCTGGACATAGGCGTGCCCCTCTTCGCCAGTTTCAAGGCGCAGCGCGCAGCGTGTGACCGTCATCTCACCCATATTGAAGGGCGCGCCGCTCGCCCCCGTTCGTCCGCGCACCATCACGCTGCCATGCTCCGGCGTGCGCAGCCATTCGAAACGCGGGCGCGGGGGCGCGGCGTCGAGAAGTTCTGCGATGCGACCGGCCGGCGCTCGGGCCATCAACCCCATCCATGCGCGGCGATCTGCGGTAAATCTCGGATCGCTTTCCATCTCGACATCCCGTCGATGCACTATACAACTAGACTAATATTGCCAGACATGCGCCGAAGATGCGAGAGAGGATTTGTGAAACTTGGGTGACAAGGCGCCGATCTGGGTCTCCATCGCGCAAAGCCTGCGTGCCGATATCGTCGCGGGGCGTTATGGGCCAGGTGACAAGCTGCCGACCGAAGCGGCGCTGGCAGGCCGATTCGGCGTAAACCGCCATACCGTGCGCCGGGCGCTTGGCGATCTGGCCGACGCCGGCGTGATCTATACAAGGCGCGGGGCCGGCGTATTCGTGACGCATCGCCCGACCGATTATCCGATCGGGAAAAGGGTCCGCTTTCATCAAAACCTTCGCGCTGCGGGCCGCCTGCCCGCCAAGAAGATCCTTGCGCTGGAAACCCGTGCCGCGGATGCCGCCGAGGCCGAGGCGCTGCGTCTTGGCGCTGGCAGAACCGTGCATGTCTGTGAAGGCCTGTCGCTGGCCGACGGCATGCCGGTGGCCACGTTTCGCAGCTGTTTTCCGGCCGAGCGCTTTCCCGGGATGCTGGGCGCACTCGAACGGCTGAAATCCGTGACCGAGGCCCTGCGCGAGCAGGGTATCGCCGACTACACACGCGCCTCCACGCGGCTCGATGCCACGCTTGTCAGTCCCACGCAGGCCCTGCACCTGCAACTCGACCCCGGTGCGCCGATCCTGCGCACCATCGCCGTGAACGTCGACCCCGACGGTCGCCCCGTCGAATACGGGCGCACATGGTTCGCCGGCGACCGCATCACATTGACCCTCGATGACACCTGAAATCGCGCCAAACGTCATCACCGTGTCACACGGTCGGTTTATCCCGAGTGCACATTTAATTCGGCTTTCCCCAAGCCATTTTCAGCACCTGCAAGGCGGCCCGAGTGGTCGCCTTTTGCTGTTCATCCAGCGTGCTTTTCAAGAAACGCCTCGACAGGGAGGGTGCGAAAATCCCCGAGAGCCGAACGCAGGCGCCGATGATCCCAGTCCCACCATGCAAGCGCGATCATCCGCTCGGCCAGCCGGGAGGCGATACGTCCGCGCAAGGGCGCGGCCGGCACACCGGCCACGATCATGTAAGGCGCCACATCGCGCGTCACGACGGCCCCAGCCGCGACAACCGCGCCATGGCCCAACGTCACCTCCGGCTTGATCTGGGCGGCATGTCCGATCCAGGTGTCATGCCCGATCCGCGCCACGCGGGCGCGCCGCTGTGCGAACCACGCGGCGTCATCCTCGGCATCGCTCCAATACCTGGCGGACCGGTAGAGAAAATGATGCAGGCTGGCGCGATCCAGCGGGTGATCCGTGGCCCCGATCCGGACATGGCTTGCGATGTTGCAGAACTTGCCGATCTCGGCATTCGCCAGATCACAGATGCGATCACAATAGGAATAATCTCCCAAGGTGACATGTGACAACCGGCTGCCGCGTCCGATTTCCGTATAGGCCCCAAAGGTGCACTCGGTGATCTCGCACAGGGGGTGGATCACCGGTCCCTCGGGTCTCAGGTCCGTCAAGTCACGGTCCCCGAGAATGCCTGCGTCCGGGATCCTTGGCGCCGGAAGAGCCCGCTCACGCTTCATCTTTCCCCAAATACTCGACTCCCACTGCTCAATGCCCGCTATCGTCGGAGGTGATGAGCCTGCGCCGCAACCAGCCCGACACGGTGTCCATCATCATCACCATGACGAGGATCAGGATGATGTAATAGCTGACCTCTTCCCAGTCCTTCTGCGTGATCATTGCCTGCGTCAGCATCAGCCCGATGCCGCCGCCGGTGATCGCGCCGATGACCGTGGCGCTGCGGGTGTTTGACTCGAGGAAATAGAGAAGCTGGCTCAGCAGGATCGGGGTGACCTGAGGAATGACCCCGAACCGGTAGCGCTGCAGGGCCGTCGCGCCGGTCGATTGAACGCCCTCGATCTCGCGCTTGTCGACATTCTCCAGCGCCTCAGAGAAAAGCTTGCCGAACGACCCCGTGTCGGTCAGCAGGATGGCCAGCGTGCCGGTCAGCGGACCAGGACCGAAGGCGCGCGACAGGATGATCGTCCAGATAAGCGCATCCACACCGCGCACGAAATCGAAGACCCGGCGCACCGCGGCCCGCACAGACATCAGCGGCGTGAAGTTACGGGCGGCGGCAAAGGCCAGCGGCAGCGCCACGAGCCCGGCGCCCATGGTGCCAAGAAACGCCATCAGGATTGTCTCGAAGATGGCCCAGATCACGTCCTTGTGCTGCCACATCTGGTTGTTCCAGACATCGTGCGCCATGGCCGCCAGGTTGCTCTTGCCCTCGACAAGCCGCTCGCCCGACACGGCAAGGCTGGCGAGTTCAAGGACATTCTTGCCGTAGAACGGGCTGTCGAGGGTGAACCAGAACAGCTCCCACCCGAAATGGTAGCGCATGACCTCGGTGCGCGCCTTGGTCAGCGAAAGGCGCCCGGCCTCGGTGGTGATATTGACGCGGCTCGACGATACGCTGATCCAGTCCGGCGGCGTGTCCGTGGGCAGCGAAAGATCGATACCGCCACGCAAGCTGACCTCTGCCTCGATCAGACCGTAGCCCGGCACGTCGTAGCGCATGCGATCCCCATCGATATGCACGATGTGGTCGGGCGCGAGATCCACCGATGCCCGGTCCTCGCCATCGATGTCCACCCAGTCCGGGCTACGACCGTCGGGCCAGGTCCCCTTGCGCTCGCCCTCGATCGCGACGGTCAGTCCGCCTGTCCGGTTGTCGCGCGTGACATGCGTCTTGTAGCTGTAGCTGTCGGCGACGAGAATGCGTGCGTTGTCGAGCCGCGCGCGATCCGCCAGACCGGGAATATCGAATGAAAAGAAGATGTAGATGAAATAGGCGAGAACGATCGCCGGGAAGGCAAAGGCCTTCAGTTTCTTGTCCTTGAAATATCGGGCTGCATCAAAGCCGTCCGGCGTCGTATCGCTTGCGGTGCTCATGGCTTCATCCCTCGCCGATCAGCTTGTTGCGGTAGCGCCCCGAAAGCTGGTCGAAAAACACGATCGTTCCGAAGAGCAGCAGAAAGATCGCCGCCACCTCGTCGTACCGCCCCTGACCCCAGCTGAATGCGTTCTTCAGGTCATACCCGATCCCGCCGGACCCGACGAAGCCGAGGATCGCCGAGGCGCGGATGTTGATCTCGAACCGCAAGAGCGCATAGCTGAGATAGTTGGGCGCGACCTGCGGGATCACGCCCAGCCACATCCGCTGACCCCATGTGGCGCCCACCGAATGCAGCCCCTCCACGGGTTTGAGGCTCGCATTCTCGTTGACCTCGGAGAAAAGCTTGCCCAATGCGCCAACCGTGTGCAGCGCGATCGCGATCATCGCCGGCACCGGACCGCCGCCGAGGACGAAAATCAGGATCAGTGCGATCACGATTTCCGGCACCGCGCGCATCACGTCCATGAGTCTGCGAAAGACCCCGATGAGACGCGGCCACTTCGCCAGCCCGCGCGTGGCCAGCAGCGAAATCAGCACCCCGAAGATCGCACCCAGAAGCGTCGCGGCCGCCGCGATGTTCACCGTCTCGATCAAAGAAGGCAGGAACTGCCACATCAGCCCGGGCAGGTTGGCGCTGTTGCGCGCCGCTTCCGAAAGGACCTCGCCCGGAAATTGAAATACGTTTCCGATCCCGTTCCAGAAGCCGCCCGCGTTGCGCGCATCCGCCAACTGGAACCCCGACACCATGAGGGCGATGAAGACGGCAAGCAGCACGGCCCCATAGGCGCGCTTGCGCCGCGTCATGTGCATGTAGGCGTCCTGCACCCGACGCATGTCGACCTCGGCGCGGGCCGCACCACTGGTATCGGTCATGACGATCCCCTGAAATCAAGATGCCGGGTTCCCTTCGACGGAAACCCGGCCCGCAAAGTCTAGCTCTGCATCACTCGACGGATTCACGCGCTTCGATGATCGAGGTGTAGGCCTCGTGGTCGATCGGCTGAAAGCCGAGCGCCTCACCCGCCATGAAGTTGTAGGCGCAGTCGGGGTCCATGTAGGGCAGCGACGCTGTCAGTGTGGCGATATCGAGCTTGACCCGCTCGGGCAGATCCTTGCGCAGCACGATCGGCCCTTCCGGGATCGGCTTGGACTTCCAGATCTCGACCATTTCGTTCATGTCCACCAGACCGGCATCGCTGGCCTTGCGCAGCGCGCCGGAATTGTAGCCATCCTCCCACTCGCCCATGCCGTCGGCCCAGGTCACGCCAGCGTCCACGTCGCCGTTCGACACCGCGACGATGGTTTGCTCGTGACCACCGGTGAACGTGACCTCGCCGAAGAAATCGCCGGATTCCATGCTCGCGTCGACCTCTTCGGGGATCTCGATCGAGGGGATCAGATAGCCCGAGGTCGAGTTGGGATCGCCAAAGCCGAAAACCTTGCCCTGCATGTCGTCAAGCGACGTGATCCCGCTGTCCTCTCGGGCAAAACCGATCGCGTAATATCCGTAGGACTTGTCCTCGTTGGTCTTGACCATGATCGGCTCGACCGCGTCCGGATCGGTCAGATAGGCCTTGGCATAGCCCGATGCCCCCAGCCAGGCCATGTCGATACTGCCGCCAAGAAGCCCCTGGATCACGCCGTCATAATCGGCGGGTGTGAAAAGCTTCACCTCGACGCCGAGCAGATCTTCGGCCATGGCGCGATAACACTCGTTCGAGGACATGCGGTCCTGCGCGTTTTCGCCGCCCAGGATGCCGATGCGGAATTCCTCGATCTGATCCTGCGCCAGCGCGGGGCTAACGAGGGCGGTGGTGGCCACGATGGCTGTGATCGTTTTCTTCATGATTGTATCTCCGGTTTTCAGGGTTGATCTGCCCATTCCGCACTTGGGCATGGGGGTGTGCGTGTCAGACCACCGCCTTGGCCTCGCGCAACGCGCGCGCCTTGCTGCGGTCCAGCGTGTCGATGGCCGTCGATGTGCTTTCTTCGGTAAACGAGGCGTCGGCGCCGTAGATGTCACGCGCCACGCCGGTGGTCAGTTGCTCGGGCGTGCCGTCGAAAACGACCCTGCCGTGCAGCATGCCGATCACCCGATCACAGTAGCGGCGCGCGGTATCGAGCGTGTGCAGGTTGGCCATCACGGTCCGGCCATCCTCGTCGTGGATGCGGCGCAGATCGTCCATGACCAGTTGTGCGTTCATCGGGTCCAGGCTGGCGATCGGCTCGTCGGCCAGAACGATCTTGGGATCCTGCATCAGCGCGCGGGCGATCGCGACGCGCTGCTGCTGTCCGCCCGACAACGATTCGGCCCGCTTGGGCGCGTGCTCCGCAATACCAAGGCGATCAAGGATCTCGATGGCGCGGTGGATGTCGGCCTGGGGGTAGAGGTTGAACATCGTCGCCAGTGTCGAGCGCCGGTTGAGCGTACCATGCAGCACGTTCGAAACCACATCCATGCGCGGCACCAGGTTGAATTGCTGGAAGATCATCGCGCATTGCGACTGCCAGGCCCGCGTGTCGCGCCCCGACATCGCCGTGACGTCCTGCCCGTCGAACACGATACGCCCCGACGAACAATCTGTCAGTCGGTTGATCATCCGCAGGAATGTCGACTTGCCGGCACCGGACCGGCCTATGATACCGATGAAGGCGGATTTCGAGACAGTGAACGAGACTGAATCAACCGCTACGTTGTTGCCGAAACGCTTGGTCAGCTTTTCGATTTCAAGCATGGACAACTCCTCTGGTCGCGCAAAAGCTACCAATCCGAGACGTCAGTTTTGTGAAGACTTCGTTTGAATTCGATGACAGTTCGCGCCGTTTCAGCAGCGAAGGTCCCTCGCGATCGACCGGCCCTGACCTGCCCTGACCTGCCCCCCAAGAAACCGGGCCATTTATTCGGAGAGTTTGTTCTTGTAACGTTCAGCGCGAGAGGAGAAACGGCTGTTCCTCATGTCAGCTGCTTCTTCTCAGGTCTGGCAGACGCTCCATCATACCGAGGGAACTCCCGGGGGGCAGGTCAGAGAGAATATCCATTCAAAGCTCCCTTTTGGAAGGTTGAACCAAAACATATGCGGATTGAAAATCCCGAATGTCTTCAGGCCCGAGCCGTAGGCTTGATCAAGAGGCTGAAGGTGAACCTTTACCATGTGACCGAATACGGAACTTTCGATGAAGTTGTGACAGACTGGCCAAGCTTCATCGACAAAGTCTACAACGCCGCCACGCAGCATTCCGCGCTCGGCTACCCAAGCCGCAACCACATCAAAAACACGAACGTCGCGCCCCGGTCAAAAAGAGCCGTCCGACTAATCCCGCCCGGGGGACGCACCCCACGTCGTGGGCCTTTCCGGCCAGGACGTCCAAGCATTGACGTGGAGGGCAAACCGATATTGAAGGTTGTAAACCTTCTGGAAGGGGATCGAGACCGACATGGACTTGCCACCGATAAGCGTCATCATCGCGACCCGCAACCGTCCTGAAGCACTAGCCTTGAGCCTACCACTTTATCTGTCGCAGACCATTTCGCCACATGAACTGGTCATCGTCGATTCGAGCGACTCACCGACATCCGACGAGGTGAAGCACGCGGTGGTTGATTTTGCCGCACGCGCCCCGTTCCCGGTTCAGTTCCTGACCAGTGTCCCGAGCGCGGCGGGCCAGCGCAACCTTGGTGCCGAAGATTGTTCAGGCGAGATCTTGTTTTTTCCGGATGACGATTCCCTTTTGTATCCTGACACGCTGGAGAAGCTTGCGCAGGTCTACGCACTCGATAGGGATCACGACCTCGCCGGAGTTTCGTGCCGAAATACACGGGTGTCCCCGCTCGATGAAACCGTAAAGATTGGAGCCAACCCGGGACCCGCGGCCCCAACACCCTATGATGCCGACAAACCATCGAAGGTCCGTCGATGGTCGAATCGCATTGACAACAAGCATCTCAAGACACCCCTCGTTGTGCTTGCCGAAACACTGCGTGAACAATCGTCCCTGCCGGATGCGGTCGTGGTGCATGGCTGTCGACTTATCAGTTGGCAACCAGGATTCCTGATGTCATTTCGCGCCAATACTTTCCGTCGTGTGCCCTTCAATGAAAACATGAAGAAGTATTCATGGGGTGAAGACAGAGATATCTGTTTCGGCATGATCGGCGAAGGTGCGTTTGCACGCGCGCCGGACGCATGGGTCTACCACCATCGCTTTCCAGGTCGCCGCGCCGACGGATACTGGTTCGGGAAGATGTTGATCCTGAACCATATTTATATCTTGTGTCGCCACGCAGAACCGGGTCATCCGGCGCGCAGGCACGTGTGGCGCTTTCTGACATTTGAATGCGCCAAATCCGTGGCCCGTCTGTTCGCCGACGCCGATGAACGTCAACGCGGGCTGGGCACGATGACGGCGATGCGTGGGGCCTTTCAGCTTTTGCACGCCCGGCGTGACGAGCTCGACGAGCTCTACGTGAAACTCATGGCATGAGGTCCATCGAATGATCCTTTGTCCGACCTACGGCTTTGCATTTGTCCATGTACCGAAATGCGCAGGATCCTCCGTCCGCCGCCAGATCGAAACCTGTGATCTGGAGAACACGGTCTTCGGCCGGGTTGGCAGGCATCCGGTGCTGGGCAAGATCGACTATGGCCACATTCCGCTTTCCGTGCTGCGCGAGCACTTTACCGATGCGTACGCCTTTCTGATGGGCAATGACTGCTACGCCGTCGTCCGCGATCCGCTCGCGCGGTTCGGCTCAGCCGTAAGGCAGACATTGTGGGCGTATCACAAGAAACCCATGACGCTGTATTCCAAACAGGAATTGCGCGAAGAAACGGCACGCATCATGGATGATGTCGCAAAGGACATCGATGCCTTGCCATATCGACTCACCTTCTTTCAGCGACAGGGGGATTTCATTCGTGATCGTGACCAGACGGTTGTGAAAAACGTGTATGCGATCGAGCATGTCGATCAGCTTCTCGAAGAGATCGGCGCGCGGGTCGGTCGAAGGCTCGACCTTCGGATGCGTGCCAACCAGAATGTGAGTCTGCGCTACAAATCGATTGGCGGGATCGCCTATCGCGTCAACGACCTGCTCTTTCGCTATGCACCCGGCGGTCTGCACAAGACCATCAAGCAAGCTGCCCTGCCGTTCCTGGCCAGAAAGCAGGACGCGGCAGCGGAAAGCGGCCTGCTCGATCTTCCCGAGGTATGCGCCTTCGTCGCAGAGCACTATGCGGCCGACGATGAAATCTACCGCGAGGCGCTGGCTGCACGGTCCGGCTCGAAGGCTTCTTGACCCCGCAGGTCCGGTCTCAGTAGTTCTGCGCCTTGCGAATTTTCGTCATGCGCCCTTCCTCGGCAATCGCTGCGCCAAGGGTGGTGACGCCCTTGCCCTCCAGAAGCCCCAGCATGCGGACAAACACCTCCGCGGTGGCGACGGCATCACCCATTGCCGTGTGTCGCGCTTCGGGCGGGATATGCACGCCGAAGCGGTCGCAGAGCGCATCGAGCGTGTGCTGGCCGCTATGGTCGAACAGCCCCGCCGACATCAGCACCGTGCACAGCACGGGGTTGTCGAAACGCCGCCCGATCTCGGCCTCCTTGAGGCGCAGGAAGGCCAGATCGAAAGGCGCGTTATGCGCCACCAGCACCGCGCCCTTGCAGAACTCGTGAAAACGTCGGCCGGCCTCACCGATGTCGGGCGCGTCCTTGACCATCTCGTCGGTGACGTGATGCACCCGGGTCGAGGCGGCGGGGATCGGTCGGCCCGGATTGACGAGCGTGTCGAAAGTCTCGCCATGCAGGATGCGCCCGTTGACGATCCGCAATCCGGCGATCTGCACGATCTCGTCGCCGCCGCGCGGCGACAGGCCCGTGGTTTCGGTGTCGAACACGACAAAGCTGAGATCCGACAGCCTGGTGTCGGCAAGATCGCCCCGCGGCACATCCGGAAGGTTGAAGTCGTAGAACTCGGGCCGCGCCTCGCAGGGGGCAAGTTTCGGATTGGCCGTGGCCAGCGGAAGCACGATCCGATAGCCGTCACTGCACGGCTCGGACCACAGATCGGTCTGGTGCGCGGCAAGCGCGTCGCGGCCCGAATAATCGCCGTAGGCAGACGACAGCGGCGCACCCAGCCATTCCGTCAACTGGCCATCGGTCACCGGCTCGCCCTGCCATCGCAGGATCAGCCGGGTCTCGGCCGCGTCTTCTTCGGCGGCAAGGCTCAGCGCGTCACGGGTGCCGGCGTCGGTCAGGTGATCGACCAGGACGCGCAGCAATGTGGTGATCGCGAACCCGTCGCAGCTGAGCATCGCGTCGCTGCGGGTGATCGAAAGGGCGGCGTCGGCCCCGGCGCTGACACCGTCGAAGATGTGGGCCGCGGCGACCGGCGACATCGGCCAGCGGCGCGACTTTATCCGCGCATGCCGCTCGGCCATCTCATCGACACAGGCAAAGAGCCGCGCGACCTCGTCCTCGATCCCCTTCCGGACCTGTTGCCGCGTCTCTTGTGGCAGATCCTCGTCCGATTGCATGAGGTCGAGCAGCGCGCCGATGGTCCCTGCGGGTCGCCGCACCCCTTCCATCAGCGCCATGAACAGATGATCATGCTTGGCATGCGCGCTGAGATCCTCGGTCGCGTCCTGAAAGATGAGGACATGGCCCGACAGTTCCTCGTCCGACAGGATCGGGCTGACCCGGCCCAGCAGGAACCGCGCGCCATCGGCCGAAGCGGCGAGAAAAGTCTCGGCCGTGACCTCGCCGCGCACGCGCGCCTTGCGCATGCGCGACAGCGCATCGGTGATCGGTTCGGGGCGCAGAAAGGCCGACAGCGGGCGATCCAGCCCGATACCGCCCAGAAGGTCCTGCGCCATGCGGTTGTAGAGCATCACGCGGTTGTCGGGCGTGGCCACCACCGCTCCCTCGCCCAGATCGCGAAACAGCGCCTCGAACAGCGCCTTCTCGCGGGCGATGCGGGCGGTCTCGCGCTCGATCGCGCGCTGCCGGGCCAGACGCGCCTCCGACAGGGCCGCATTGATCGCGTTGGCGGCGGGGGCCAGCGCGCCGAGGTGTTTGGCCTGCGCCTCGTCGATCTCCAGATCCACATCGGCGCGGGCGCGGGTGGTCAGATCGGAGGCGAGCGCGAGGATCGGCTTGGCGACGTTTTCATCGAAGAGAAGCCCGATCCACACCGCCAGGCTGAGCACGCCCAGCCCCGCCAGAACGCCCGCGATCACGTAGCCATCCATCGGCCCACCCGCGCGGGCATGGCCCACCCATAGCCCCGCACCGATCAACGCCGCGCCGCCCAGCCCCAGTGCAGCGAAGAACAGCGCAAAGCGCAGCCGCAGCCCGAGGCGCCTGGCCAGCCGGTCAAGCATCGCCGCGCTCCCCCAGCATCTCTGTGATGCGCGCGGTCAGATCGGCGGTTGCAAACGGCTTGGTCATGAAGGCATCGGCGCCCACGGCCAGCCCCTTGCGACGCTCCACGTCGCCGCCGCCGGCGGTGATCATCAGTACCTTGATCCCCGCCAGATCGGGATCGCGGCGGATGATCTCGCAGATCTCGTAGCCCGAGCGTTCCGGCAGCATCACGTCGAGCACCACGAGATCGGGACGTTCGACGCGCAGTGCGTTGAGCGCTGCGTTGCCCGTCGACGCACGGCGCAAGTGAAACCCCGCGCGCTCGATCAGATGGGTCAGCGCGAGCGCGATGTTATCCTCGTCCTCGACAAGCAGAACGGTTTTTTGCGACATTGCGGGCCTCCTCTCCCGGTCATGCCAAGCTGTGTCACGACTGGCACAGCGCCTCCATCAGCGGATCATCCCCCTCCATCCTCTTCCAGCTGGCCGCCTCAGGGTCGGCCAGTGCGGCAGTGCTCACATCGGCGCGTTCGCCATCCGCGCAATCCACCAGTTGCGGCCGTTTCGCCGGCGGCGTCCAGCGCGCGAAAAGATACACGTCCGCCAGAACGATGCCTTGCGCGTCGTCCCGGGTCTGGATCCCGTTACGATCCAGCACCATGATCCGCGTCGTCTGCGGCACCACGTAGGTCCATGGCTTCCAGAACCGCGTCTCCTCGACGGTTCTCAGCACTTCGACCCCGTCGGGCAGCCCGTCCACCGTGCGACCGGCCCATGTGTATTCCGACCAGATCGCATAGCCCAGCATCGCGGCGCCGGCGGCCACCGGGGTGAACCAGCGCGGAAGGCGACCGCGCGTCAGATGCCCGGCCATGAGAGCCAGACCCGCGGCCGCGATCCCTGCGGCGAATGTCGCGACAAGCTCGAAAAACATGATCTACTCGCGCGCCCCTCTGGATTGCCCGATGGCCGATTGCATCGTCTTGACCACCATGAAGGCATCGCGCAAGTGATTACGCTCCAGATCCGACATCGCGGCGGGATTCATGAAATTGTCCGGCGCCTCGCCCCGCGCCACCTGCCCCGCCTGATGGCGCAGCCGGGTTTCTGCGATCAGGTCATACGCGTCCAGCAGGTCATGCGCCCCGCTGGCCGAGATCACGTTTGCAGCACGCGCGCCCTCGATCCGGTCGCGCGTGCCCGATGCGGTCAGGGATCCCAGAAGCGCGTAGATCCGCCCCAGATCCACCACCGGAATGACCCCGGACGCCTTGAGGTCGATGGTGTTGCGGTTCTCGCCCGACCGGATCAGCGTGAAGCCGCGAAAGAACCCCAGCGGCACGGTATGCTTGAGCGAGTTCGAGATCATGTGCGCCACGAAGATCGAGTTCTTCTTCGCCCTGGCCAGCACCTCGTGCTCGAGATTCTCGAACAGCGCGAAGTCCCCCGCGATCGGGCGCAGATCGAACATCACCGAGGCCAGCATCTGCGCCTCATTATCGGGTTGCCGGATCCAGTGGTCGAAATAATCGCGCCACACGCGGCGCGGCTGCCGCCAGCGGAGATTGGTCGCCATCATGTCGCCGGGGCAGTAGTAGAACCCGCAAGTGTCCAGCCCGTCGCTGACGAACCGCGCCAGATCGGCGAAATAGGCGTCATGCTCGGGGCCGGCGGCGTCGTCGAGGATCAGGCAATTGTCCTGATCGCTGACCCCTGTCTGCTCGCGCCGGCCCTGGCTGCCACAGGCCGCCCAGAGATAGGGCACCGGCGGCGGGCCGAACCTGTCCTCGGCCAGGGTCAGCAGGCGGCGGGTGATCGCATCCGTGATGTCGGTAATCCGCCGGGTGATGGAGCCGGGCTTGACCCCGGCCTGCACGAGCTGCGCCAGAAGTCCAGGCACGCGCTCCATCACATGCGCCATGTCCTGCGCCGATTTCGCACCGGCGATGTCGGCGACCATGTGGCTGGCCGTGGCGGCTTGCTGGCGGAAGAGGTCGGTCTTTCCGATCATGCCCACGACGCGGCCGGCCCGGGCCACCGGCAGGTGATTGACCCCCAGATCGGCCAGTTTCATCAGCGCGTCGAGGCCCAGACTGTCGGGTGTGATCGTCACCGGATCGCGGGTCATCACCTGTCCGACGGTGACCGTGCCGTCCAGATCCTCGGCCAGCACCTTGTGCGTCAGGTCCCGCACGGTGATGATGCCCGCCAGCGTCTCCGCGTCCATCACCACGACCGACGATATGCCGTGATCGCGCATCAGCCGCGCCACATCCGCGATCGTCGCCTCGGCCGTGCAGGTGATCGGCGTTGTCGACATCAGGTCCGACACCTGAAGTGCCGTCAGGCCAGTGGCGTAGGGCCCGGTGTCGCCGGGATCGGTGGGCCGGGCACGCGCGAACCATTGGGCCACGGTGTCGCAACGCTCCATCAACGTGTCGAAATGCATCTTTGGGATGAGGATCAGGCGCGCGGCCTCGGTCGCGCGCACGTCAAGCTGCGCCGTTCCGTCGCGCAACAGGCCACGCTCGCCCATGATTTCGCCGGGGCCGCGATGCGCCACCAGATCATGCGCACCGGCCTGCATGTCGAAGGCGCCGCTTTCGATCATGTAAAGCCCGTCCAGCGGATCGCCCTTGCGCACCAGCATCTCGTCCGCGCCGATCTCGATGCGGCGCAGGTCGGGCGCGATCTGGGTGCGCAGACCCTCGGACAGATCGTCGAACGGCGCGTGACGGCACAGGATCTCTATCAAGCCGGGATCTGTCTCACGCATGCCAGTCGGCTCCGCCGGGTGTATCGAGGAAAATAACCTAAAAGCGCCCGATTCCTGCCGAAAATACCGGCGGGCGTGGGAACAGGGGCGGCCAGCGCCGCCCCTGTCGGTCCGTTAGTGGTCGGCCGTCGCTGCCGCGGCGCCTTTCGGCACCCGCACGCTTTCGACCAGATCGTCGATCTCCTGCGGGATCGGCGTCGTCATCTTCGAGACCGTGAAGGCCGCGATGAAGTTGAGCATCGCCCCCACGGCCCCGAAGGACGTGGACTTGATGGTGCCCAGTAGCGGGTCATCATCGGTAAAGCTGTTCGTATCGGGGATGAACAACCAGCCCTTGTGCAGGAAGATGTAGACCAGCGTGACGATCAGGCCGGTGAGCATGCCCACCACGGCGCCATGACTGTTCACCTTCGTAAAGATGCCCATCATCAGCGCCGGGAAGATCGACGCCGCCGCGATGCCAAAGGCCAGCGCCACGGTTTCGGCCGCAAAGCCCGGCGGGTTGAGCCCGAGATAGGAGGCGACGACGATGGCACCTGCCATCGCGATCCGCGCCGACAGAAGCTCGCCCTTTTCAGAGATGCCGGGGTTGAACCGCCCCTTCACCAGATCGTGACTGACCGCCGACGAGATGGCCAGCAACAGACCGGCCGCCGTGGACAGAGCCGCGGCAATACCACCGGCGGCCACGAGACCGATCACCCAGCCGGGCAGGTTGGCGATCTCGGGGTTGGCCAGGACGAGGATGTCATTGTTGAAGTTGGTCAGCTCGTTGCCTTCCCAGCCCTCTTCCTCGGCCCGTTCCTGCATGGCCTCGTCATCGTCGTTGTAGTACTGGATTCGTCCGTCGCCGTTCTTGTCCTCCCAGCCCAGAAGGCCGGTAGTCTCCCACGTGGCCATCCAGTCATACTCGGGGTCATCCGCGATCTGCTCGACCGAGACGGCCTGACTGTCCGTGCCCTCGGGCCACATCAGCTCGGAGATATTGAGCCGTGCCATCGCGCCAACGGCCGGCGCCGTGAGGTAGAGAAGAGCGATGAAGACAAGCGCCCAGCCCGCCGACCAGCGCGCATCGGCCACGCGCGGCACCGTGAAGAAGCGCATGATGACATGCGGCAGACCCGCGGTGCCGATCATCAGCGACAGGGTGAACAGCACCATGTTGAGCGTATCGCCGTGATGCACGGTATACTCGTTGAATCCCAGTTCTTCGACAATCTGGTCAAGCCGTTCCAGCAGCGGTTGCCCGCTCGCGGTATGCTCGGAGAAGAGACCGAACATCGGGATCGGGTTGCCGGTCAGTTGCAGCGAGATGAAGACCGCCGGGATCGTGTAGGCAGTGATCAGCACGATGTACTGTGCGACTTGTGTGTAGGTGACGCCCTTCATGCCGCCAAAGACCGCGTAGGCAAAAACCACCACGGCCCCGACCAGCAGGCCGATCGTGTTGCTGACCTCAAGAAACCGGCCGAAGGCCACGCCGACACCCGTCATCTGGCCGATCACATAGGTCAGCGACGCGATGATCAGGCAGATGACCGCGATCAGTCGCGCGGTCGGACTGTAGAACCGGTCGCCGATGAATTCGCTGACCGTGAACTTGCCGAACTTGCGCAGGTAGGGCGCAAGCAGCAACGCCAGCAGGACATACCCCCCGGTCCAACCCATCAGATAGGATGAATTGTCATAGCCTGTGAAGGCGATGAGGCCCGCCATCGAAATGAAGGATGCGGCCGACATCCAGTCGGCGGCGGTGGCCATGCCGTTGGTGACGGGGTGAACCCCTCGTCCCGCGGCATAGAATTCGCTGGTCGATCCGGCGCGCGCCCAAACCGCGATGCCGATGTAGAGCGCGAAACTCGCCCCCACGAACAGCAGGTTGATTGTAAACTGATCCATGGTGTCCTGCCCTTTTACTCTTCACCAACGCCGTGTTCGGCATCCAGCCTGTTCATCCGCCAGGCGTAGAAAAAGATCAGCGCCAGAAAGACGAAGATCGAACCCTGCTGTGCGAACCAGAACCCCAGATCGGTGCCGCCGACCTCGATCCCTGCCAACATTGGGCGCAGCAGGATGCCGAAGCCGAACGAGACAAGGGCCCAAATCACCAGACTGATCAGAATGATGCGCACATTGGTTTTCCAATATGCCCGGGCAGATTCCTTTTCTTTTTCCGTGACTGCCAAAACGTTTCCTCCCTTTGGACTTGAGTCTCTTCATGCCCGGCCGGGACCATCCCGGCGCGGGCCTGTCATCGAACGGCAGCCTCGCGGACAACCGCTTTCAGTTCTGTGGCCACGGTGTCGATATCACCCATGGCATCGACGCGGGCGAGCACCCCCTTGCCGCCGTAATAGTCGATCAGCGGGGCCGTTTGCGCGTGATAGGCGCTCAGACGGCTGGCCACCGTTTCCGCGTTGTCGTCGGCGCGTCGCTTCATGTCGGTGCTGCGGCACTTGTCGCAGACACCCGCCACCGCCGGCGTCTTGAACCTGTCGTGATAGCCCTCGCCGCACTGGCCGCAGGTGAAGCGGCCCGAGATCCGCTCGACCATCGCGGCATCCTCGACCTCTAGGCTGATCGCGGCGCGAATACTCTGATCCATGTCAAACATCAG
>JAWLGF010000104.1:0-5892 GCA_041685205.1 Roseovarius sp. | reverse complement strand
CTGAGACCCGGTTATGGCCACCCGCTGCGCATCTTGAGGACTGCGCGCGTGGCCATAACCTACCAGCAGCCCATCTTCCCGACGTGCTACGGCACCGAACTGACCAGTAACGCGATCTTAATCTTTGCCAAAGAACACGAGATCGAGTGGCATTACATTGCGCCAGGCAAGCCCATGCAGAATGGCTTCGTGGAAAGCTTCAACGGGCGGATGCGCGATGAGCTTTTGAACGAGACCATGTTCCGGAACATGGCACATGCCCGTGCCGTGATCCGAGACTGGGCAACTGACTTCAACGAAACAAGACCGCATTCGGCGCTTGGCTATCAGACACCCAAGGCATTCGCCGAACGCCTCACCACCGCAACCGATACCCGCGCTGCGCCATCTGAAAGCTCCGCGCGGATGTCGGTTGCTCCACCTGCGCCAATCGGCGTATCAACCCAAAGGGCTCTCGTCACGACTGGATGAAAGTTCAACGGCAGGTCACGGGCAGCAAGGCAATGCGCATATCCGAGCAGGCAAAGGGCGCGGGCTAGAAATCGTTGAGTTTCGGCGCGCGTGATCTCCGTTTTCGGAGTTTTCTGTATCGGTCTACCAGAATCATGTGCGGCACGGTCAATGCGGCCAGACCTATAAAGACGGTCTGAACGAGGTTTCTTTCAAGCGCATCCGGGTCGCCGTCGGGAAGGCTCTGGAAGACCAGAGCAGCTGCAAGGGTGACAATCCCGGAAAGAAGCGCCGCTGTGACGAGAGCGCTTTCCGCGCGCGGGACTGAACGGATGGTCATGCTGAAGTGCCGGATCGAGTGCAGGCTGCAAAAATATATCGTGAAAAACACGAGGGGTGGAAGCAGAGCGGCGGCTCCCCAAAGGATTGCCTGCTCTGTCGCCGCCCGGCACCGCGCCTCTGGCCTGACGAGGCATGTCGTGATGAGCACGCCCAACCCAAGCATCCCGGCAATGGCGGCCACATTCGCGATGACACCGGCCGCAGCCGGCGGCGCGAGATAGCTGAAGAGTGCGCCCACTTCGTCGGGATGCCAAAATGCCGGGGCGCCGATCGTCGCCACACCGCCCGTCCAGCGCAATGGCCGCGCGGCCTGTGACCAGTCCTCGGAAAAGTGCAATGCGGAATAGGCCAAGAAGGCGAACAGAGCGGCGCCCGGAACCCAGATCCACATCACGATCACACCGGCGGCCAGCCCCAGATAGATGGCCATGAAACGAAGCTTGCCGTGCCATCCGTGAAGAGGCCAGAGCGCCTCGGCGATCGGCAGGTCGAGCGCGCCATGGGGAAGCCCCAGGATGGCGACCAGCGGTGCCAGAAGCAAAAGCTGCGCGACAAGTCCGGGCTGCGCGGACATGTACAGCGCCACGGCCACGGCCGCGCAGCAGCCGAAGACCAGCGTCTGCCAGGCCGGGCTGGTCGTCATGTCGGGACCAAGGCCGCGCGCAGAAACGGCAGGGTCGGCAAGGATGTCATCACCGAAAGCCGGTCGACGGGGTGGACCGAGCCTGACAGGAACCGCTCGAGCCGATCCGGTGCCGCGTTGCGAAAGAGCGCCTCGAACAGCGCCGGCCCACGCTCTGGCATGGTTTGCAGAACCTGCAGAAACACCCGGTCCATGAACCGCGTGGCGGGCCCGTCGAGTCGCATGCGCGGCGCAACGCCTCCGCGCAACGCCTCCGCAACGACATCCGCCTGCGCCTGGATACGGGTGAAGGCATAGCCCGTCGAGGGGCGGGCGGCGCCGCCGCCAAGGCCCAGGCGGATCACGCCGTCGCGGCACGGCTCGCCGTAGCCGACCTCCATTGGCAGGGCGCCGGCCTCCTCGCGCAGGATCTCTGTCTCGCCCGGCTCCAGCGCCGCGATCTCGGTCGCCAACCAATCCTCGAAGATCGCGCGCCCGGGTGAGGCCGGCGCAAAGGACGTCACCTCGACCAGCGCGCGATCCGGCGCGAAAGGCAGGATATAGACGAAATCAACACCGTTGCTGCGGGCGGGGCGAAACTGCATGAGCGTCACCCGTTCGGGGTCGAACACGGGCTGTTCGGTGCGGATCTCACGGCCCAGAAAGAACTGCCCGTAGGCCGGGATGCGGTGTGGCGTGCGCGTGTCGATCACGTGATTGGCACGCAACGTGCCGGCATCCGTCTCTATCCGCCAGCCCGCATCGGTGCGGTGCAGATCCGTCGCGGACACCCCGAGCGACAGTGCTGCCTGCGGGCTGTCGTCGATCACCGATTGTGCCCGGTCATAGAAAGGGCCCGCGGCCACGCTCTGATAGCGCAGATGCCGCGAGGTGCGCCCCACCATGCTGCCCGGGCCGCCGACATCCCAATGCGCCCAACTGGCGCGCACGCAATCCTGAAACGGGTCCGGGGCAGTGCGCCAGAAGCTCCAGGCGCGATCATCGGTATAGCGCAGGCGCGGCTCGATCACCCGCAGGCTGCGCCCGGCCGCGGCAAGACGGGTCGCCACGCTCAGCCCGGCGCAGCCGCCGCCGAGGATCGCGATATCAACGTCAGGACGCGGCATGATGTTCTCCCGTGTCGGCGACGCGCATCGGACGGATATGCGCGGTCATGCCACGCGCTGCCAGCAGCAGCTTGCGCCATCTCGGCACGAAGACCCGGCCCGTGAACGGATCGCAGGACCGCGCGCGCAGCTCGGCCCCGATCCCGGCGTACATCGAGGCGGCGGCCGCCACCGCAAGCCTCAGGCGCACCGGCAAGGCCGGCAAGCCCGAGCGACCTGAGGTGTAAAGCGTATCGGACCGCGCCATGAGTGTCGCCACGGTGTGCCTGACATCGGCGCGGACCTGCGGCGTCGCATCGCGTATCGCGGCCGGCGTGTGCGGACACAGGGTATAGGGCAGATACCGCCGACCAGCGGTTGCATCCTCGACCACGTCGCGGCAGATATTGGTCAGTTGCATTGCCTTTCCCAGATCGGCGGCGTGCCCATGCCAGCGCGCGGGGACGTCGAAGAGGGCGCAAACCATGACGCCCACGGTTCCGGCCACCCCCATGCAATAACGGTCGAGCGCGACCTCGTCGACAAGACAGGTGTCGCCGGTATCGTCGGCTACCGTTTCGACCAGCCGCGCGAAAGGCGCCAGCCCTTCAGGGCGCGCGTCAAACAGCGTCCACGCCTCGATGGCCAGCGGGTCCGTACCTTCACCGCCGTGCAGCTCTGTGGCAAGGGCTGTCAGCCGTGCCTTGACCTGCGGCCCGCCCACCGTGTCGGCCAGATCATCGACCGTCCGGCAAAGCGCGTAAAGCTGCGCAATGCGCGCGTGATCCTCGGGTGGCAGCATCCGTGCGGCGGGCGCAAAGCTGCGTGCGTGATGGGCCAGCATTGCCTCGGGCGTCACGTTCGCGGTCATTGAACCCCCGCAGGGGCCGGAACCACGGTGTCCAGCACCTTCGCCGAGGATACCACGCCCGGCAGACCGGCGCCGGGATGCGTGCCCGCGCCAACGAAATAAAGACCCGCGACCCCTTCGGCCCGGTTGTGAAACCGGAACCATGCCGATTGGGAAAAGAACGGCGAGAGCGAAAATCCGGCGCCGTCCACCGACAGGTAATCGGATTTGAAATCCTCGGGCGTCATGGCGAATTCGGCGGTGATGCTTTCGGAAAGCCCCGGCAACATCGACGCGTCGAGCGCCGCGACGATCCTGTCCCGAAGCTTCGGCCCCTCGACCGACCAGTCCTGCCCGCCGCCCAGATTGGGCACCGGGCAAAGCACGTAAAAGCTGTCCTTGCCGTCGGGCGCAAAGCTCGGATCTGTGGCGGTGGGGCGGTGCACGTAAAGCGAGAAATCCTCGGCCAGCACCTTGCGGTGAAAGATGTCGCTCAGCAATTCCTTGTAGCGTTCACCAAACCATACGGTATGGTGCGCGACCTCCGGCCAGGTCCGGTTCGCGCCGAAGAACAGCACGTAGAGCCCCATGGACAAACGGCCGTTCCTCGCGCGAACCCTCGCCACGGGCGATTGCACGTCGGGCGGCAGCATCTCGCGATAGACATGCACAGGGTCCATGTTCGACACGACGACATCGGCTGCGATCTCCAGCCCGTTTTCGAGCACCACGCCGGTCGCACGCGCGCCGTCGAGCCTGATGCGCGCAACGGTCGTGGCGAGGGTGATCGTGATCCCCTCTTCCTGCATCAGCCGCTCCAGCGCATCGACCAGCGCGCCCGTGCCGCCCTTGCAGAACCAGATGCCGTGCGTGCGTTCCAGATGATTGATCATGCCGTAAATGGCCGTGGTGTCGAACGGGTTGCCACCCACCAGCAGCGGCTGGATCGAGAAGGCGCGTCGCAGTCGGTCATCCTTGATGAAGCGGCTGACCATGGACCATACGCTCTCGTACGAGCGCAGGCGCACGAGATGCGGGATCTGGCGCAACATGAAACCGAGCGAGTGAAACGGCGTCGTCGACAACCTCTGGAAGCCGATATCGTAGATCTTCTTGGACCATGCGCCGAGGCGGCGGTACCCCGCGACATCGCGAGGCGACAGGCGCGCGATCTCGGCCTCGGTCGCGGCCTCGGTCGGGCCATAGTCGAAGGTTTCGCCATCGTGGAAATGAAAGCGGTACCAAGGGTCCGGCTCGACCAGTTGAACGTAATCCTCGAGGCGCTTGCCGAAAAGCGCGAACAGTTCCTCGAAAAGGTGCGGCGCGGTCAGAACGGTGGGACCGGCATCATGCCGGAAGCCCTCGTGCTCGAACACCTGGCCGCGCCCCCCAAGGCGCGTGCAGCGGTCGATCAGGTGCACGTCATAGCCGCGCGCCCGCAGCCGAAGCGCGGCGGCGATGCCGCCAAACCCGGCCCCGGCGACGATCGCACGTGGCTGAAGATCGATCGAGGTATCACGCGGCATGGTCATACTCCATCAAGATGCTGTCCACCTTGTCGCATACGCCGGGAAAGGCGGACCGGATTTACAGTCACGTGCTTGCGCGGATATTGCACGGAACGTCCCTGCCCCAGCACCGCTCGTGATCTTCGGACTCGTCTTCGGTGGCAAAAAAGGGCTGCCCGCATCAGCACGGGCAGCCCTTGACGTGGTCAGCCTTACTCGGCCGGCTGTGCCGACGCTTTCTGACTTTCGAAATAGGGGATGCTCTTGCGTTGTGCGATCATGAAGATCAGCACACCGAACACCGCCTTGGCCGTGATGTCGGCTACTGTGTACCCGACCTCGATCACGGTCGTCGCCGTCGCCCCTTCAAGGCCGACAGCCCCGGCAAAATAGACGATCGGATAGAACGCCCAGCTGGCGATCACGAGATACCGTGCCCCGCTGATCAGGCCGCGCGCCTCTTCGGGCTGACTGTCGATCGACTTCGACAGACCGACGAACAGCTCGTAGACGATCCACAGGAACGGGATCATCGACGCGATGCCCCAGAACCAGCGCGCGCCGGAGGATTCGGCAACCTCGCCCGGATAGCCAAGCGCGATCATCAGCGCCGCCAGCAGGCCGAGGCGCGTGGCCCGCGACACGGTTTCCGACCGGCTGAGCCCCATGACGAGGATCAATTCGATCAGCAGAAGCGGCACGGTCAAGAGCCAGTCGACGTAGCGATATGCCTGATTGAAGGCATAGCCAGATGCCTCGATTGTGCCGTCGGTCACGTCAAACGCGGCCTCCCAGCTTTCGAAGATCCGAAAGTAGTGGTAGGCGGCGATAAACGTGACGAGACCGGTGATCGTCATTGCCGTCTTGTATTGCGGAGCGACCTGCCCGCGTCCCAACCAGAAAAAGATTGTTGCCGCAGCAAGCGTCGCAAACGCAAACGAGAAAGCATTGTAAATGAGGTCGTATTGCCCCACCGAGATGTTTTCCATGATTGTGCTCCCTTGTGCATACGTC
>JAWLGF010000103.1:0-5925 GCA_041685205.1 Roseovarius sp. | reverse complement strand
GCCGGATTTGAAAACGACCCTGCGGTACCGCCGGAGCCGCATGCACCTGTACTGACCGTGACAGACGTCTCGGGACGAAAGTTTCGCCGTCAGGACTGTCGGTGCCGAAAGGCGAACGCTCGCCCTTTCCCCCACACTGCGAAACATCGGCAAGAAACGTCAAGGCTTCAAGCGGTTACCGGAACAGCAGGATCGTCTCAGGCAGCCGGCTCGGAACATCCCACCACCCGGAACCCGGGCATGAGGCGCCCGGGCCGCGGGATCCGCCTGCGGGGTACCGCGATCAGCCTTCGTCCGCAGAACCGGCGTAGATCGCGGTCTGGCCGGCTTCCCCGTCGCGAAGAGACCCGCGATACATACCTGCACAATTAAACGGCATGACGATCGCGCCGTCTCGATCGATCGCGATCAGCCCGCCCGATCCGCCATGCGTCGCCAGATCGGCCTGCACGACATGGTCTGCCGCCTCGTCCAGCGATTGCCCGGCAAGCCGCATCCGTGCGTCGATTTCATGCGCCGCGACCCGGCGGATGAAGGCCTCGCCGTCGCCGGTGGCCGAGATCGCGCAGGTTGCGTTGTCCGCAAAGGTCCCGGCGCCGATGATCGGGCTGTCGCCGACGCGGCCCGCGCGCTTGGCGGTCATCCCCCCCGTCGATGTGGCCGCGGCAAGGTTGCCGGCCCGGTCGCGCGCCACCGCGCCGACGGTGCCGTGACGCCGCGCCGGGTCGTCGTCAAGCGTGCCCTCTTTCTGCATGCGCAACGTCTCCTGCAGGCTGTCCCAGCGGTCCTGCGTAAAGAAGTAGCTGTCGTCCTCGAAGGCCAGTCCGGCATCCCGGGCAATGCTCAGCGCGCCCTCGCCGATCATCAGGACATGATCCGTGCGCTCCATCACGGCGCGGGCCAGATGCACGGGGTTGCGCGGCCCGCAGATGCCCGCCACGGCGCCGGCGCGGCGTCCCTGCCCGTCGATGATGGCGGCGTCCATCTCGTGCGTGCCCGCATGTGTGAAAACAGCGCCGCGCCCGGCATTGAACAGCGGCTCGTCCTCGAGCGCGGTCACCGCCGCCGTCACCGCGTCGAGCGCCGCGCCATCCGCCGCGAGCACCGCCTCGCCGGCCTTCAGAACGCGCGCGAGTGCGGCGTGATATGCCGCCTCGCGCGCGGGCGTCATGTCCGCCGGGGGCAGAACGCCGGCGCCCCCGTGAACGGCCAGAGCAAATGGTTTCGTCATCGATTTATCCTTTCGCGACCGCGCCATGCGCCCTGCCCGCCTTTTGGGCGGCGCTTGCGATGACAAAACACCAGTGTCACATCCTGACGGAATGCGCTACCACGAGCGTTTGTAACCCGCTAACTTTCACAATATATGGTATTGGTACATGGCAGTCAGGAGTCCCGAGATGAACATGCCCATACAGCCCGTACGCAAGGGCAAGCTGATTGCCATCGGCGGCGCCGAGGACAAGGCGACGACCACCATGATCCTGCAAAAGGTTCTTGAATTCGCGGAGATGCCGGAGCCGCGCGTTGGCGTGATCACGACCGCCAGCGCGATCCCCGACGACGTCTTCGCGGAATACAAGAAGGTATTCGAGCGACTGGGCGCCAGAGAAGTGATCGACATTCGCATTCGCGAGCGCAAGGACGCCGCCGACCCGGCCAACATGGAGCTGATACTGCAAAGCGACGTGATTTTCATCTCGGGTGGCGACCAGATGCGTCTGACCAGCATCTTTGGCGGTTCGGCGGCCCTTTCCGCGATACGCAAGCGCTACGAGGACGGCGCCGTGATCGCCGGTACCAGCGCCGGTGCGGCCTGCCAGTCGACCACCATGGTCTATGGCGGGCACGCGACGGACTCGCTGCGGAAGGGCGCGGTCAAGATGACCGCCGGCTTCGGGCTGATCGACAAGGTGATCATCGACACGCATTTCCTCGAACGCGGGCGATTCTCTCGTCTGATGGAGGTGGGCGCGACCAATCCCGAATATCTCGGGGTCGGTCTAGGCGAAGATGCTGCGGTGCTGTTCGCGCCGGACACAATCCATGCCTTCGGACCCGGTCACGTGATCCTTGTTGACAGCTCTAGGATTACAGGCTCCAATGTGTTTGATCTTGAGGATGGCGAGACGGTGAGCGTCCACAACGTCATCATGCACGCGCTGGTCGATGGAAATGCCTATAGCATGTCCGAACGGCGCATCCTGAGCGAGGACGAGCTCGGGAAACGCAAACTGGAGCAAAAAAGTGAATATACTTGAACTACGCGCACTGCGCGGCCCGAACTATTACAGCCGCTATCAGGCGATCTACATGCGCCTCGACATTGCGGACCTCGAAGATCGGCCGAGCGACAAGGTCCCCGCCATCGCGGAAGCCCTGGAGGCGGTGTTTCCTTCCATCTACGGGCATCGCTGTTCGGTCGGAGAGCCCGGCGGGTTCCTGCAGCGCGTGCGCAATGGCACCTATGCCGGGCACATGGTCGAACATGTGGCGATCGAATTGCAGAACCTCGTCGGCTTCACGGTCGGTTACGGCAAGACCGTCGACAGCTACGAAAAGGGCATTTATCACATCGTCTACCGCTACCGCGACGAGGCGACGGGCATTGCCGCCGGCGAGGCGGCCGTCGACATCGTGCGCACGCTTTATGACAGCAGGCATGTGAATCTCGAACCGATCATCGCACGCCTAAAGGAAGTGCGCGACGCCAACGCGCTCGGGCCGTCCACCGGCACCATCGTGGAGGCCGCGAAGGCCCGCGGCATTCCGTGGTACAACCTGACCGCGGGCACCAGCTACACGCAACTGGGTCACGGCATCAAGCAACGCCGTTTTCAGGCCACTGTCACCGATGCGTCCGGGATAATCGGACACTCCATAGCGGACGACAAGGACTGGACAAAGCAGATCCTTGACGATGCGGGCATTGCCGTGCCCAAGGGCACCACCTGCTATTCCTGGGAAGAGGTCAAAGCCGCCGCGGAATGGATCGGGTGGCCGGTCGTCACAAAGCCGCTGGCCGGCAATCACGGGCGCGGCGTGTCCACGGATATCTGCAATCTCGAAGATCTGAAATCAGGCTATGACGCCGCGCTTGCGCGGCTGCGAGACGCGTCGGGCGGCGTCATCGTCGAAAGCTACATCAAGGGCGAGGATCACCGCCTTCTGGTGGTCGGCGGCAAGCTCATCGCGGCGGCACGGCGGCGCCCGGCGCATGTCACCGGCGATGGAAAATCAACCATACAGGCCCTGATCGACACGGCCAACGAGGACCCGAGACGCGGGGTCGGACATGAAAACGTTCTGACCCAGATCCATGTGGATAGCCAGACGCACCGCATGCTGGAACAGGCGGGGCTGACACTCGACAGCGTGCCCGGCGATGGCGAGATGGTGTTTCTGAAATCCACCGCGAACATCTCGACGGGCGGCACGGCGACGGATCTCACCGACGAGGTGCATCCCGATATCCGCTTCTCGATGGAACGGATCGCGCGGCATGTCGGGCTGGACATCATCGGCATCGACCTGCTGGCGGAGAACCTCACGACCCCCCTGTCGGAACAATCCGCCGGCGTGGTCGAGGTCAATGCCGGCCCCGGGTTCCGCATGCATATGGCACCGACGCATGGCACGCCGCGCCCGGTGGGGCAGCATGTCGTGGACATGCTGTTTCCCGACCCGACAGACAATGGACGCATCCCGATCACCGCGATCACCGGCACCAACGGCAAGACCACGACCACCCGCCTGACCTCGCATATCCTGCGCCAGTCGGGGCATTCGGTCGGCATGGGCTGCACCGGCACGGTCGAGATCGACAACCATGTGATCCTGCGCGGCGATTATTCCGGTCCCGCGGCGGCCGGGGCCGTGCTGCGCGAACCCACGGTCGAACATGCCGTCCTGGAGGTGGCGCGTGGCGGCATCATGCGCCGGGGCCTCGGGTTCGACGAATGCGATGTCGGCGTGCTGCTGAACATAGCGTCGGATCATCTCGGCGAGCGCGACATCCACACGTTGGAGGAGCTTGCGCGCTGCAAGACCGTGGTCGTGGACGCCGTCAAGAAAGAGGGCGGCTATTGCGTGCTCAACGCCGACGACCCGCTGGTGATGGAGCACGGCACGTACTGGGCGCGCGGCGAGATCATCTATTTCACGATGAACCCCGACAACCCCGACCTGCAGGATCACCTCGGCGCCATGCGCATGGTCCTGACCGTGCGCAACGGGCGCATCGTGCTGCTGCGCGGCAAGGTCACGGTCGATATCGTCGACGTGAACGACGTGCCGATCGCCTTCGAGGGGCATGCCCCCTTCAACGTTCAGAACGCGATGGCAGCTGCCGCGGTGGCTCTGGCGCACGGGATCGAGATCGACGATATCCGCGCAGGGCTGCTGACGTTCCATCCAACCCCGGCGCAGATGCCCGGTCGCACGAATTATTTCGAAGCCGACGGCGTCAAGTGCCTGATCGATTACGGCCATAACGTGCCGGCGCTTCAGGCGCTGGAGCCGCTGGTCAAGGGCCTCGGGCAGCAACGGCGCATCGGTGTATCGACCGCGCCGGGCAACCGCCGCGACGAGGATCTGGCCGCGCTTGGCGCGCAGCTCGCAAAGATGTGCGACGTGGTTTACGTCTACGAATCCGATGCGCGCGGCCGGGCCGAGGGCGAGGTCGCCAAGCTCATTCGCGACGGCGCCGCGGCGGCCGGATCGCAAAGCGAAGTGCATCTCATCATGAACGAGCGAGACGCGGTGGACCGCGCCATCGGCGAGGCAAAGCCCGGCGATTTCCTGCTGCTGCTGGTTGATGACATCACCGGCACGACGGACCGCCTCAAGGGTCGCAGTTTTCCGGTACAGGCTGACATCGCGCAGGCATGACGGCGCGGCACGGCCGGACGGCAAGTATCCGAGCGTGCCCGCACAGGCCCACAAGCTCAAGGGGAATGGAAGAATGACAAGGAACGTTTTCGTCGTCGGGATGAACGAGTTGAATGCCGAACGCCTGAAGCGGTTGCGCGGCGTCGACGACGTGGAGTTTCATCCGCTCCTGACCCCGGCGCAGGTATCGGACACGCAGGATTTCGACATCCCCGCCATGCTCGCCGAGGCCGAGGCGACGCTGGACGCCTTCGACGGCTCGATCGACGCCATCGTCGGCTATATCGACTTTCCCGTTTCCACCATGCTGCCGCTTCTGTGCAAGAAATACGGTACCCGCAACGCCTCGCTGGAAAGCCTGCTGAAATGCGAGCACAAGTACTGGTCGCGCAAGGTGATGGCCGAGATCGTGCCCGACAACACACCCACCTTCACCGCCTTTGATCCCTTCGACGATGACGCGCTGTCGAAGATCGGCGAGGCCGACCTGCGCTTTCCGTTCTTCGTCAAACCGATCAAGTCTTCCGGTTCCAGACTTGGCTTTCGCATCGACAGCCCCGAGGATTTCGACTACGCTATCAGCGAACTGCGCGCCGAAATCGGCCAGATCTCCGAGCCATTCAATTACGTCCTCGACAAGGCCGACCTGCCCGACGACATAAAGGCGATCGAGGGTCATTACTGCATGGCCGAGCGTGTGATCGGCGGGCGGCAATGCACTGTCGAGGGCTACGTGTACAATGGCGAGGTCGTGCCCTACGGCACCGTCGACTCGATCCGTTACCCGCAGGTTCTCAGCTTTTTCTATTACCTCTACCCCTCGACTCTGCCGCGCCGGATCCAGGACCAGATGAACGAGATCACCCGCAAGGTCATGGCGCATATTGGCTATGACAATGCCGGTTTCAACATCGAGTATTTCTGGGACGAGGTGCAGAACAAGATCTGGCTGCTGGAGATCAACACCCGCATCGCGCAGTCGCACTGCGACCTCTTCGAGATGGTCGACGGCGTCAGCCATCAGCAGGTGACCGT
>JAWLGF010000102.1:0-5967 GCA_041685205.1 Roseovarius sp. | reverse complement strand
CCGCCAGCCGCGGAATGCGGCGATCCGGTGGGACGGGAAAAACGCCGGTGGTGCTTTCTCTTGGGTTTGAGGAACTTGGGCGTAATAGCCTTGATGACATACCCCGCGACATCGCTCATGCTTTCGGTGTCGTGCGTGCGATGTCGGGACGAAGATGACGTCTTGCGGCTGCGCTTCTTTCTTCGGCTCGGTTCGCGCGGTGGTGCGATCAGCCGCCAGCCCAGCACGCTGGTCAACAGGACGGCCCCGGCGGATACGACGATCGGCAAGTCTTCGTCGGTGGTCGTAACGTAATCAATGACCGGCCAGGAGTGCGGGGAACGATCAGCCTGGGACCCAAACAGCCAAGGGAACGGATCGGAACCCCTGTCGAATGCGGTGCGTGGTGCCTGAAGAACGTCATGATCCCCGACATGCAAACCCTTGTCCAGTTCTGCCCTGACGATGGAGGTGGGTGATGGGTCGCGCACGATGCTCAACTCAATATTGTCAGGGCCCATCGTAAGCCCACGGTCGAACTCCTCGGTCGTCGAGATCCCGACGATCCACGCGCTTGCAGGTCCGGATCGTTCCATGGTGAGGGCCTCGGCCCGTGGTGCATTCCAGAACGACACGATCGTGACCGCCAGTACTGACAGTCCTACGCTGTATGAAAAAGGAAGATGACGCATGTGCACCCTTTGATTTTTCGAGAGATCCAGTTCGAGACGATGCCAAGAAACACCCTTGGGATGAAACTCTTGCCTGTTTTCAATCATAAGTTGAACATATTTTTGCCGTATTTGGAAGATGTTTTTGCAACTTGTGGTTGCAACGCTTGAAATCTTGCAGCAGTTGCAGCCAAAATTGGCGGCGCCATACTGGACGCCCATCCACAGTGAGCCAGTGTGGGATGTGTCGCATTACGACTTGAAGAGATCTCCGAAGTCGACTTCGCACGCCACGTCGTCTGAACTGGGTCGTAACCGCTGCATTGGGACGGCCTTGTGATTTCAGGCAGCCGCGTTTCGCGGCCCTTTTTCTTTGGCGGGTGTCCGGTTCCAGAGCAGGCGTTCGTCGAGGCGGTTTGCCATGAGATTCTGGATGCGGTCCAGAATGCCCCGTACGCTCAAGCGCGACTACGTGCGCGTGACCCCTTTGCCGGATGCAAAGACCGCGCTCGGATTGATCGATGGCTGGTTCGAGGATTACAACAAGAACCATCCGCACTCAGGGCTGAAACGGCTCTCGCCCCGCGCGTTCATCACAGCCCAAAATGCAACCGCTTGAGTGTCCGGTGAAGCGGGGGCAAGATCAGGTCGGCAGGTAGAACCAGCCGTCGTGCCTGAGGCACGCCTTCGGCGTGATCGCGGCCCTCGAGATAGGTTACGTCGGCCTGCAATGCTTTCCCCACCACAAAGGCCCGCCAGCACGATCCTGATCTGATCTTTGGCCGAGCACTGTTTGCGGGTCTTGCGCTTGATGCCTTTCACCGGCTTGTCAGCCGCGTGCTTCGACGTTCCGGATGTCTTGTCCATCTTCGCTTCTTGATGGCTGCGACGAACCAGAACCCCACCCTTACGAAAACATCAAACCTGTCTCATGGGTGCTGACATCAGACAGACCAAGAGCACGCGGGGCGGCACGAACACGCGGCCGCTCCAGCGTACCCTTACGGGTGGATATGCAACGCTGTAGATCACGGGCCGCCCCCCCCGCAGATGGCCTGCAGCCGCAACCAATCCCCGTCTTGCAGGATCGCCGGAGGCGGGGATACCGGGTCATCGAAGGGATCGTGCTCCGTCAGGCGGCTCGCGCCGCGCTCGATCGCCTCGGCATAGGGTGTTGCGCGGACCTGCCAATGCGAAAACCCTTCGAGCATCGCGTCATCGGCCGGAGGCTCTGGCGGTGTTTCGACGAGCGTTTCGGCATGAGCGCGCAGTTTCGTGTCGGTCAAGCGGCCCGTCGTCAAAAGTCGCAAGGTGGCGATCGGTCCGGCTTCGGTGAGCAGGCGGTCAAGCGGGTCTTGGGCCTCGGCGCGCAGATGGGCGGCGATGATGTGGCCCGCCGCCACATCGGGCTCGTCGTGGTCTTCCACGAGTTTCGCCGCGATCACCATCCTGTCGCCGGGCAGGCGGAGCGCGCCGTCGATGCCGTTCCTGACGATCTCGATCCGCGTCGTCCCTTCGCGTGGCGGCAGGCGGCGTGCGAGGGCGGACAGCGCCGTGCGCCCGCCGGGACCGCGGCATGCCGGGCCTGTGACACGGTGCAAATGGGTGACCAGCGCCTGTCCGATCTCGGCGCGTTTGACCGCAGGCATGACGCGCAGGGCATGTTCCCGCGCGATATCAGGCAACCAGAACACCGCGAGACACACGACCGTTGCGATACCTGCGACGGTGCCGATCAGGCGCAGGCGACCCGGGCGCGGGCGTTGCCGGGCCACCGCGCTTCGCAGAGTTTCGATTGCGGCGATCATCTCGGTCTCGTTCTCGGGCAGTTCCAGCGTCTCACCCGGATCGCCATCGGGATGATAGACGGCCGGCCTCTGTCCGGGATTGGCGCGTGCGATCGCGGCAATGGACCAATGTGTCAGCACCCGGTCGCGCATGTCGGTGATGGTCAGTGTGGCTTCACCCACGGACACGATCACGTCCACGCGTTGCGCGTGCTCGTCGGCACGCCACAGCCCTGCCGCCTCGAGCCTCTGATACCTGGTCAGTGCTGTCGTTGCCATGTGAAGGGCTGTCCCGCCTCTTTGACCTGAGCGATAGCACGGTTGCGCGACGGGCGGCAATCGCTCGACGCGCCGGGTTCGACGGTTTATAGACCGCGCAGGGTTTACCGCGAGGGCCATTGATGAAAATCGCGACCGCTGCATATCCGCTCGATCCGCTCGCCTCCTGGGCCGCGTTCGAGACCAAGCTGAGCGACTGGGTGCTGTCCGCCGTCGGGCAGGGGGCCGATCTGCTGGTGTTTCCCGAATACGGTGCGATGGAACTGGCGATGCTTGACGGGCCGCAGGTCGCCGAAGATCTGGAGCGCTCTGCAGAGGCGATCACGCGGATGATCCCCGACGTGGACGATCTGCACAGCCGACTTGCCGTGAGGCACGGGGTCCATATCCTCGCCGCGTCGGCGCCCGTCTTCGACACCGATCTTGGCCCGCGCCCGGTCAATCGCGCGCGTCTCTTCACGCCGACGGGCGGCCGCGGGGTGCAGGACAAGCAGATCATGACCCGCTTTGAACGCGACGACTGGGATCTGGTGCCCGGTGGACCGTTGCGCCTGTTCGAGACGGGTCTTGGAAAGATCGGCATCCTGATATGCTATGATTGCGAGTTCCCGCTTCTGGCCCGCGCCCTGCAAGAGGCAGACCTGCTCTTGGTGCCCTCCTGCACAGAGGCGCATTCCGGGTATTCCCGCGTGCGGATAGGTGCCATGGCGCGCGCGCTGGAGACACAATGCGTGTCCGTCATGGCCTCGACCACCGGCCCGGCAGTCTGGTCGCCGGCGGTGGACGAGAACACCGGGGCCGGCGGTGTGTTCGGCCCGCCGGATACTGGATTTCCCAGTACGGGGGTGATTGCGCAAGGAGTGCTCGACCATGCCGGGTGGACATTGGCCGAAGTTCATCTGGACCGGATCACGCATGTGCGTTCCGACGGGGTCGTTCTCAACCGGTGTCACTGGGCCGAACAGGCTGGGCGCGACCAAGAGGTCACATCGGTGCGCCTCGGCTGAATAATCTCTTGAAAAAACCTTGAAACAGGCTCATTTACAAGCGCGTTCCGCGAAACTGCGGATGGGTACAGCAAGGAGAGACCATGGCCAAGGAAGATACGCTCGAATTTCCCGGTGTCGTGAAGGAACTCCTGCCGAATGCGACATTCAGGGTCGAGCTGGAAAACGGCCATGAGATCATTGCGCATACGGCAGGCAAGATGCGAAAGAATCGCATTCGTGTTCTGGCCGGGGACAAGGTTCAGGTAGAGATGACACCGTATGATCTGACCAAGGGTCGCATAAACTACCGCTTCAAGTAAGCGCACTGTTATGCGGTTCGTTCTCGGATCTGGCAGTCCACGACGCCGCGATCTGTTGGCGCAGATCGGGGTGATCGTTGATGACACGCGCCCGCCCGAAATAGACGAGACCCCCGAACCGGCCGAGTTGCCCCGTGTCTATTGCGCACGCATGGCGCGTGAAAAGGCGCACGCGGTCGAGGCGTGCGAGGACGAGTTGGTGCTGGCGGCCGATACGACCGTCGCACTCGGTCGCCGTATCATGGGCAAGCCTGAGTCGGCTGGCGAAGCCGCGCAGTTCCTGTCGGCGCTTTCTGGGCGCAGGCACAAGGTGATCACCGCCGTCGCAGTACGCCGCGGCCAAGATCTTTGGGAGCGCGAGGTGGTGACAAAAGTCCGGATGAAACGCCTCTCGGACGAAGAGATAAACGCCTATCTCGCGACGGATGACTGGCGCGGCAAGGCCGGGGGCTATGGCATACAAGGGCCGGCCGGAGCGCTGATCCCGTGGATACAGGGCTCATTCACCGGGGTCGTCGGGCTTCCGCTGGCCGAAACCGCGGGCTTGTTGCAGGCGGCGGGGTACCCGATGTGGAAAACCGGCCGATGACCATGGACACGATCGCGCTGGATCATATCAACGGGTCCGAAGTGGCCGCGCGACTTTCGGGCGGCCGCCTCGACGAGTTGCTGATCGACACGGATCTGCCGCGCCCCGGCACAATCTACCGCGCCATTGCGGACCGTCCCGTGAAGGGGCAGGGCGGCATGTTCGTTCGTACACCGGACGGTCCGGCCTTCCTGCGCCAGGTGAAGGGGCTTGCCCCCGGTCAGACACTGCTTGTTCAGGTGACCGGCTACGCCGAGCCGGGCAAGGCCTTGCCGGTGACCACCAAGCTTCTGTTCAAGAGCCGTTATGCGATCGTCACGCCGGGTGCGCCGGGGCTCAACCTGTCACGGGCGCTCAGGGACGAGGGGTTGCGCGACGCGCTGCTGGAGATTGCCCAAGCCGAGATGGACGGATCATCGGAGATGGGCGTGATACTGCGCTCCGCCTGTGCTGAAGGCTTGGCGGAGGCCATCGCCGAAGACATCCGCGAGATGCGCGATCTCGCGGTTGCGGTGCTGGGCGATGCGGATGGGCAGGGACCCGAGAAACTGGTCAATGGCGACAGCCCACATGCACTTGCCTGGCGGGATTGGGCAGAACCCGCTGAGGTGATCACGGCGCAAGGCTGTCTTGCCAAGCTTGGCGTGCTCGATGAGATCGACGCGTTGCGCCATGTCGAGGTCGGGCTTGCCGGCGGCGGATCCTTCTGGATCGAGCCGACCCGCGCGCTGGTCGCCATTGATGTGAACACCGGGGGCGATGTCAGCCCGGCGGCTGGTCTGAAAGCGAACCTCGCCACTGCAAACGACCTGCCCCGACAGTTGCGTCTGCGTGGGCTCGGGGGCCAGATCACCCTGGATCTGGCGCCCATGCCCAAAAAGGACCGCCGGACCTTCGAGGCCACGTTGCGCGCCGCCTTTCGCAAGGACCCGGTCGAGACCGTTCTTGCCGGATGGTCGCCGCTTGGACATTTCGAACTCCAGCGAAAACGGGACCGGCGTCCCCTGACCGACGTACTCGGATGACCTGTCCGATCTGCAAGAAGCCGACCGTTTCAGGGTATCGCCCGTTCTGCTCGAAACGCTGCGCGGATGTCGATCTCGGCAAATGGTTCATCGAAGCCTATGCCATGCCTTCGAGCGCGCAGGAGGATGCGGATGCGGCCGAAGACGATCCGGGTCATGCGACGCGGGAACACGAATGATTTTTCCTTAGGGACTATGGACACCCTGTTCCACCTCGCCTATCACATCCGCGTGGAACTAAGTCCTCCACAAAGCCCGGGTAGCTCAGGGGTAGAGCAGTGGATTGAAAATCCTCGTGTCGGTGGTTCGATTCCGCCCCCGGGCACCA
>JAWLGF010000034.1:20000-24512 GCA_041685205.1 Roseovarius sp. | reverse complement strand
AACGGGCGCACGCTGACGCTGTACGATCTCGGCCGGATCCCGCTGGCCGGGCGCGCCGGGCTGATCGCGGTGCTGCGGCGCAAGGGCTGGGGCCTGACCATTGCCGGGGCGAGCGTGCGCTATCGACGCCGCGTCCGCGTTTTCGAGCGGATCGAGATGCGCTCGCGCGTGGTCTGGTGGGACGACAGGTTCATCTATATCGAGCAATCCATGTGGACCCGCGAGGGCCAATGCGCCAACCACATCCTCTACCGCACCGCCGTCACCGGCAAGCATGGGATCATCCCGCCCGACAGCGTGATTGCCGAGCTTGGTGGCGATATCGACCGCCCTGCGCAACCCGATTGGGTGCGCGCCTGGATCGAGGCCGAAGCGACCCGGCCCTGGCCCCCCGCGCGGGACTGACGCGGCAGGAATGACTTGCACGCGCTCAACTTGACCGGTTTTATCCCCTGAAAAGGCCAAAGGGGCGGTCATGGCGGGCATATCGAAGCGCAAACGCATCTGGGGATGGTATTTCTTCGACTGGGCCAGCCAGCCCTATCACACGCTGCTGATCACCTTCATCTTCGGACCCTATTTCGCGTCCGTGGCGACGGACCATTTCCTGACGACCGGCATGGGCGAAGCGGCCGCCGATGCCCGCGCGCAGACCATGTGGTCCTGGACGCTCGCGCTGACCGGGCTGATCATCGGGTTCGGGGCGCCGATCATCGGCGCGGTGGCGGACACCACGGGCAAGCGCCTGCCGTATGTCGTGGTGTTCTCATTGATGTACGTGGCCGGGGCCACGGCGATCTGGGGCATGCTGCCCGATGGCTCGAACCTGTGGTTCGGGCTTGTCGCTTTCGGGATCGGTTTCATCGGCGCGGAATACGCGCTGATCTTCATCAACTCGCAATTGCCCTCGCTCGGCAGCACCGACGAGGTGGGCGCGCTTTCGGGTTCGGGCTTTGCCTTCGGCTACGCGGGCGGGCTGCTTGCGCTGGTGATCATGCTTGCACTTTTCGTCGAGCAATCGGGCGGCAAGACGCTGCTTGGCCTCGACCCCGCCTTCGGCCTCGATGCCGAGGCCCGCGAGGGCACGCGCGTCGTCGGGCCGTTCACCGCGCTGTGGTTCGCGGTTTTCATGATCCCCTATTTCCTGTGGGTGCGTGACACCGGCCCGCCGCGACAGGGGCGCGGCGCCCGCGACGCGCTCGGGCTGCTGGTCAAGACCGTCAAGGGCCTGCGCCACCGCCTGAGCCTGTCCACCTATCTCGGCTCGTCGATGTTCTACCGCGACGCGCTCAACGGGCTTTACGGGTTTGGCGGCACCTACGCGACCCTCGTGCTCAACTGGTCGATCACCTCGGTGGGCATCTTCGGCATCTTGGGCTCGATCTCGGCGGCGTTGTTTTCCTGGGCCGGGGGCAAGGCGGACAAGCGGTTCGGCCCCAAGCCGGTGATCATCGGGGCGATCTGGGGTCTGATCACGGTCTGCGTCACCGTTGTCGGCATGGATCGCAGCCAGATATTCGGTGTGCCGCTGCCCGAGGGATCGACGTTGCCGGACACCGTGTTTTTCATCTGCGGCGTGCTGATCGGGGGTCTCGGCGGGACACTGCAGGCCGCGAGCCGGTCCCTGATGGCACGCCACACCGATCCCGCGGCCCCGACCGAGACTTTCGGGCTTTATGGCCTGTCGGGCCGGGCCACCGCATTTCTGGCCCCCGCGCTGATCGGACTGTTCACCGCGCTGACGGGCAGCGCACGACTTGGCGTGTCGCCGGTGATTTTTCTTTTCCTGTTGGGTCTTGTGCTGCTACGCTGGGTTCGACCAGAAGGGGATCAAGAGACATGGGCCGGATCGTCGTGATGATTGCGCTTCTGGCCAGCCTCGCGGCCTGTGATGGCCCCCCGGACGCCGAACCGCCTGGCACCTTGTCCAGCCGTGACATCCCCCCCGAGATGCAGGGCGTTGAGGCCAAGCGCCTTTTCGGCGCGCAACCGCAGGCATCCCGGCAACGCCCGGATGTGCATGGCGGCTATGCCGAGGGGTGTATCGCCGGCGCGGTCGCCCTGTCCGAGACGGGGCCGACATGGCAGGCCATGCGCCTGAGCCGCAACCGAAACTGGGGGCATCCCGAAACCATCGATTTCGTGCAGCGCCTGTCGCGGGTCGCCGCCACGCAACCGGGATGGGAGGGGCTATACGTCGGCGATATCAGCCAGCCGCGCGGCGGTCCGATGCTGACGGGCCACCGCAGCCATCAAAGCGGGATGGATGCCGACATCTGGCTGCGCCCCGCCGATGACCTGACGCTCGGCCGGACGGCGCGCGAGAATATCTCGTCGATTTCGATGCGCCGGGCGAACGGGGCCTACACCAACAGCAACTGGACCCGCGCGCATCACGAGATCGTCAAGGCCGCGGCCAGCGACCCGCGCACCGCGCGGATCTTCATCTTTCCCGGCGCCAAGGTGCAGATGTGCAACAACGAAACCGGGGATCGCGACTGGCTGCGCAAGGTGCGCCCCTACTGGGGGCATCACTATCATTTCCACGTGCGGCTGAACTGTCCCGACGGGTCGTCCGGTTGCACCCCGCAAGAGGCCCCGCCACCGGGCGATGGCTGCGCCGAGGCAGAGCAATGGGTGCGCAACATCATAAACCCGCCGCCGCCCGATCCCGACGCACCGCCACCGCAACCCCGGCGCGAGCTGACGATGGAGGATCTGCCGCGCCAGTGTCTGGCCGTGCTGCAGTCGGATTGACCGCGCTCAGGGCAGTGCGGCGATCACGATAAGCTCGACCTTGTGCTCGGGCGTCGCGAGTTTCGCCTCGCCGCAGGCACGGGCCGGCGCGTGCCCCTCGGGCACCCATGCGTCCCAGACCGCGTTCATCTCGGCGAAATCGGCCATGTCGGCCAGCCAGATGGTGCATTGCAGGATGCGTGTCGCATCGGATCCGGCGTCGGCCAGCAGCGCCTCGACCTTTTGCAGACACGCGCGGGTCTGGTCCGCGACGCTGTCGCCGGGCGTGCCAACCTGACCGGCCAGATAGATCGTGCCGTGATGGGTGACGATCTGGCTCATGCGTTGGCCGGTCTTGTGGCGGGTGATCTCGGGCATGGTGGGGGCCCTTTCGGTGGGGTCAGAGAAAGCGATCGGGTGCGAGAGCCGCGCGGGTGGCGGCGTCTATGGGCAAATCGCCAGCGGTGAGCAGCGACGCAGCCACGCGCGACAGGGCGGGGGCCGTCTGCACGCCGTAGCCGCCCTGCCCGGCCAGCCAGAAGAACCCGTCGGCGCGTGGATCGAACCCGGCGACCGGCGTGCGGTCCGGCGCGAAGGTGCGCAGTCCAGCCCAGCTATGCTCGACCCGGGTGACCTCATGCGTGACCGCCTGCTCGAACCGGTCCAGCCCCTCGGCCAGCACCATGTCGTCGGGCCAGGCGTCATGCGGATCAACGGGGTCCTCGTCGGCGGGCGAGACCATCAGCTTGCCCGCCTCGGGCTTGGCATACCATGTCTCGGCGATGGAGCCGAAGATCGGCCAATGGTCGATCGCATATCCCTCGGGCGCGGGGATGATCGCGGCGGAGCGGCGACACGGTTGCAACCCGATGCGCGGCAGACCGGCGAGCGCCGCCACCTCGTCGGCCCAGGCCCCGGCGGCATTGACGATGATCGGTGCCGCGTACGTGCCCTGCGGCGTCTCGACCTGCCACTGCCCCGCCGCGCGCCGGATCGCCGTGACGCCAGCCCCGGTCACGATCCGGCCTCCCCGCGCGCGCAGCATCCGGGCGTAACCCTGCAACAGCCGTTCGACGTCGATGCCGCGCGCATCGCGCTCGACCAGCGCGCCGGCAATCTTCTCGGGCCTCAGGATCGGCACGATCTCGGCCGCCTCGACGCCGGTCAGCCGCTCGATCCCCACGGCGCCGTCGAGATAGGCGTCGAGCACCGGCAGTTCGGCTTCACTGGCCACCATCAACTCGCCGCGCGGGCTGAGGATCGGGGCATCGCTGATCTCGCCCGGATCCTCGAAGATCGGCTCGGCCACGCCGTTGAGCGCGCGCAATGTCGCATTGCCGTAATTGCGGATGAAGATCGCGGCCGACCTGCCGGTGGCATGATAGCCGATCTGAGGCTCGGATTCGATCACGGTCACCGACGCCCCGGCGCGGGCGCATTCCGCCGCGGCGCTGATCCCGGCGATGCCGCCGCCGATCACGAGGATGTCGGTCATGATGCCGCGTTTTCAAAGCCGCTCAGTGCGGCGGTCAGGTTCTGACCCAGCTCCTCGCACAGATACCCGCCCTCCTGCACGAAAAGCGTCGGCAGCCCCAGCCCGGCGATCGCCGCGCCGATGCGCGCAAAGCCCGGCGTGGTGATCGCGAGGCCCTGAAACGGATCCCCCTCGTAGGCATCGAGACCAAGCGCGACGACAACCGCATCCGCGCCCGACGACACGATCCGCTCCAGCCCGCGATCCAGCGTGTCGAGATAGGTGGCGTCGCCCGTGCCGCG
>JAWLGF010000034.1:0-19900 GCA_041685205.1 Roseovarius sp. | reverse complement strand
CCCCCTCGGTCAGTCGCGCGATGCGCTCGGGCTGTTCCGGACTGGGCTTCGTCAGCCCGTTGGCCATGAAATATTGCGGATCGTGCCGCCATTGCCGGTCGTCGAATACGGCTTTCATATCGTCTTTCCTTTCCTGCGCGCCGGCGCGTCAGATCGCCGTCGCCTTCGCCCCCTTCAGCCCCAGCAATGCGCGCGCGCGGTCGGGGCCGGCGACCTCGCGCCCCAGGCCCTCGACGATGCCGCGGACCTTGGTGACCTGCGCCGCGTTGGATCTGGCCAGTTCGCCGCGCGCGATCATCAGGTTGTCCTCGAGCCCGACGCGCACATGCCCGCCCATGGCCGCGGCCTGCGCCGCCATCGGCATCTGGTGTCGGCCCGCGGCCAGCACCGAGAACATGTAGTCATCGCCAAAAAGCTTGTCGGCCATGCGCACCATGTGGGTCAGGTTTTCCGGCTCCGCCCCCATGCCGCCCAATACGCCAAACACGAACTGGATGAAATAGGGCGGCGCAATCAGGCCGCGATCCGCGAAATGGCGCAGCATGGAAAGGTGGCTCTGGTCGTAGCACTCGAATTCGAAGCGCGCGCCGCGCTCTTGCCCCAGTTCCGTCAGGATGCGGGCGATGTCGCGGGGTGTGTTGCGGAACACCAGATCGTCGGAGGATTCGAGAAAGGGCCGTTCCCAGTCGTGCTGCCAGTCGCTGATGCGCTCGGCCATCGGGTAGAGCGCGAAATTCATCGTGCCCATGTTGAGCGAGGCCATTTCGGGCGCAGCATCCTTTGCAGCCGCGAGGCGGTCGTCGAGGCTCATCACCGCGCTACCCCCCGTTGACAGGTTCAGCACCGCGTCGCAGCCCGATTTCAGCCGTGGCAGGAAGGCACGGAAATGGGCCGGATCGGCCGAGGGCCGCCCGGTTTCAGGGTCGCGCGCGTGCAGGTGCAGGATCGCAGCGCCCGCCTCGGCCGCCTCGATCCCCCCGCGCGCGATCTCGTCGGCGGTGATCGGCAGATAGGGCGACATCGACGGCGTGTGGATAGAGCCGGTGAGCGCGCAGGTGATGATGATCTCGCGCATCAGACGGCGCGGCGGAGCAAGGGATGGATTTCGCGCGCGAACGCGGTCAGCGACGCGTCGAGCATCTCGGTGATCTCATCCAGATGCCGCTCGGTCGCGATCAGCGGCGGGGCGACGATAATGTGATCGCCCTCGACCCCGTTCCGCGTGCGCCGGGAATAGACGATCAGGCCCTTGTCATAGGCGATCTGCACGAAGCGTTGATACGCGCTCAGATCCGTGGGCAGCGGCGCCTTGGTGTCGCGATCCGCCATGAACTCGAACGCCGTCAAAAGTCCCTTGCCCCGCACGTCGCCGATGATGGCGTGCCGCTGCATGAGGCCGCGCAGACGGTCCAGCAACCGTTCCCCCATGGTTGCCGCGTTGCCGACCAGATCCTGACGCTCGATCTCGTCGATCACGGCGAGGCCGGCGGCACAGGCCAGCGGGTTGCCCGCGTAGGTGAAGCCATGCGCGAACCCGCCCGCGCCGAGCACCGCCTCGACCAGCCGCTCATGCGCCACCATCGCGCCGAGCGGCACGTATCCGGCGGCAAAGCCCTTGGACAGGACGATGATATCCGGCTCCAGCACCCAATGCTCGGCGGCGAGGAATTTGCCGGTGCGCCCCGCGCCGGTCATCACCTCGTCAAGGATCAGAAGCACGCCGTAATTGCGGCAGATCTGTTGCACCCGTTCCATGTAGCCCCGTGGCGGCACCAGCGCACCTGTGGACGCCCCGCCGATCGGCTCGACAATACAGGCAAGCACGCTGTCGGGGCCTTCCTCGATAATTTTCGCCTCCAGCATGTCGGCATAGTAATGCCCCGTCGCCTCATCCTCGGGATCAAGCCCGTCGAGATAGGCGCGGGGGGCCGGTATCTTGGGCATCGCCTGCATCATCGGCGCGAACGGCTCGGTCAGCGGCGCGTAAGAGGTGATCGCGAGCGCGCCAAGCGTGCAGCCGTGATAGGACGGTGCGCGGCTGATGATCTTCCAGCGGGATCCCTCGCCCATGGCAAGCGCGTATTGCCGGCCCAGTTTCAGCGCCGATTCCACCGCCTCGGACCCGCCCGAGACGAAGAACACGCGGCTCAATCCCTCGGGGCAGAGCGCGGCGGTCTTGGCAGCGAGTTTTTCCGACGCCTCGGTCTCGAAATGCAGGCGGTAGCCGAAGGTGGATTTCTCCATCTGCTGACGCATCGCGGCGAGGACATTCTCGTTGGAATGTCCTATATTGCAGACCATCGCGCCCGACGATCCGTCCAGATAGCGCCGCCCGTCCACGTCCCACATGTACACGCCCCGCGCCTGATCCAGCACGGGTTTGCGGTCGCCAGCCTGGTAGAAAAGATGCGAGGGTCGTCTGGTCATGGCTCTCATTCCGGCAGCGCCGCGCAATCCCGCGGGCGCAGGTGCAGATGCACCGCATCCCCTTTGGCAAAGGGGCGTTCATCGATCATGTTGATGGCCTGCAACTGCGTCTCTCCCGCGCGCACGAAATAGCGCACGGCCTGCCCCTGGTAATCCACTGTCTCGACCGTGGCGGGCACCGAGATCACGCCATCGGGGGCCAGCCCCTCGGAAAGGTGCAGCTTTTCGGCGCGCACCACCAGTTTCGCCTTGCCCGTGCCGGTCAGGTTGGGGGCCTTGGCGGCAGGCACCTGCAGACGCCCGAACGTCGCCTCTTCGAGCATCACGACCGCGCCATGATCGGTGCAGTTCGCCGTCAGGATGTTGGACGCACCAAGGAAATTGGCGACGAATTCCGAGGCGGGGGTATTGTAGACCTCTTCTGGTGCGCCGACCTGCTCCACCCGGCCCTCGGACATCACGACGATGAGGTCCGACATCGCGAGCGCCTCGGACTGGTCATGCGTGACAAAGACCGTCGTGACGCCGATGCGTTCCTGGATGCGTTTCAATTCCACCCGCATGTCTTCGCGCAGGTTGGCATCCAGCGCCGAAAGCGGCTCGTCCAGCAACAGCACGTCCGGCTCGATCACGATGGCGCGAGCGAGCGCAATGCGCTGCTGCTGGCCGCCCGACAACTCCTTGGGGTATCGGTCGCCCAGATGCGGAAGCTGCACAAGCTCCAGCGCCGCCTGAACCTTGCCCGGGATCTCGGATTTCGGGATATCGCGGTACTTGAGGCCGAAGGCCACGTTCTCGGCCACCGTCTTGTGCGGGAAGAGCGCGTAGTTCTGGAACACAAGGCCAAGATTGCGCTTGTGAATCGGCACATCGTTGACCCGTTTGCCGCCGATCAGGATCTCGCCTTCCGAAGGGTCCAGAAGCCCCGCGATCATCCGCAGATTGGTGGTCTTGCCACAACCCGACGGGCCGAGCAGCGTCAGGAACGTGCCCTCGGGGATCTCCAGAGTGGTGCGGTGCACGGCCGTCATCGTGCCGAAGCGCTTGACGATATCCTTGAGGGTGACGGCGCTCATCGGCTGTCTCCTTGTGGGCGGCCCCCGCCCCGGGACATACCGGGACGGGATCTGCGATCAGTAGCCGCGCTGCACGCGGCTGAAGGTCTCGGACCACTCGGCCTCGTTGCCGTTCCAGTAATTCGGGTCGGCGAAGGTCAGCGAGGCCAGCGTGCCCTCGGGGTCATAGGCCGGCAGTTCCGGAATCTTGTCGCCGAGATCCACCTTGGTGCCGTCAAGCGCGGGCGGATAGCTCTGTCCCTCGGCCACGGCGATCGAGGTTTCGGGTGCCAACATGAAATTCAGCAATTCCTCGCAGGCCTCGACCGGGCTGCCCTTGATCACGAACAGGCATTCCTGCCACGCGAAACTGCCCGGCGCGTCGTAATAGCCGATATCGTGGCCTTCCTGCTGCAGGGCAGCGATGCGGCCGGACCAGCCTTCGGTGACGTGGATTTCCTCCTCGGCCAGAAGGCTCATCAACTCGGCCCCCGAGGACCAGTATTTCAGCGCCAGATCGCGATGGCTGCGGATCGCGTCCCAGACGGCCTCCATGTCCTGGATGTCGTTGGGATCCTGATCGGTCTGGAGTGCGCCGTACCAGATGCGCGTGCGCCAGTCGGACCAGCCGCCGATCTTGTCCTTGTGCGCCTCGTCTATCAGGATCGACGCGCCTTTTTCCTGCATCTCCTCGTCCGAGATATATTTGCGGTTATAGGCCAGCCCGGTGGTCCCGTAATTGTAGGGCACGGCGGACAGGTAATCGGGCGTCACGCGGCGATAGGCGTCGGTCAGCGTGTCCATCACCAGGTCCATATTGGGTATGTTGTCGAGGTTCAGCTCGGTCGTCAGCCCGAAATTCACGTAGCGGGCATAGTCGAACACCCCCGACAGATGCGCGATGTTGTAGGCACCTTCCTGGCTGGAGCGGACCTGCGCGAGGTACTCGTCACCCCCCGAGAACGTGCCGTCCTCGACCTCGATACCCGTCTCCTCGGTATAGGGCCGGAAGGCGTGTTCGCGGAACGCGTCCGAGACGACACCGCCCCACCCGTCGAAGCGGACCTTCTGAACGTCCTGCGCACGGGCAAGCCGGGCGAAGGGCGTCTGCACGCCGTAGGCCAGACCCGCCGCGCCGATCAGGCCCAGGAAATTGCGCCGGTCGAGATCGCCGTTGCGGTAGCGTTCCAGCAGTCGTTCGTATCTTTTGCCGTTGTCCATCTGTCGGTTCTCCGTGTTGAGGGGTTGTGGCGGTTCTTAAGCGCCGCCTTTCATGGCGAGTTTCCGGGCCACCGCCGCACCAAGCAGCGGCAGGCCCACAGTCAGCACGATCATCACCGTGCCAAGCGCGTTGATCTCGGGGCTGATCGAATTGCGCAGCATGGAAAATATCTGCGTCGGCACCGTCTCGACGCCGCCCGGCTTCCAGAACAGCGTGCCGGTGATGTCGTCGAAACTGATCGTGAAGGCAAAAAGCGCGCCGGCGGCCACGGCGGGCAGCATCAGCGGCAGCGTGATGGCAAAGAAGGTCTGCACCGGCGATGCCCCGAGGCTGAGCGCCGCCTCTTCCACGTCGCGCTTGATCGACACGAGCCGCGCCTGCACCACGAGGATCACGAAGGGCAGCGTGAAGATGACATGCCCGGCCAGAAGCATCGCAAAGCTCTTGCCGATGCCCAGCCAGTTGAGAAACAGCAGCAGCGCCACGGCCAGCACGACCTCGGGCACGAGAATGGGGGCGATCAGCAGCGTGCTGATCGTGTTGCGCCCGGGAATGTTGTATCGCACCAGCGCGAGGCTCGCGAGGATGCCGAGCGTGGTGGAGATCGCCGCCGTCATCAGCCCCAGCACCAGCGAGGTGCGGAAGGCCCTCATCACCGCATCGTTGTTCCACAATTCCCCGAACCAGCGCAGCGACAGGCCAGTCATCGGGAAACTGCCGAACTGGTTGGCGTTGAACGAGAGCAGCACCACGACCGCCACCGGCAGGAACATGAAGCCGTAGACCAGCACGGTCCAGATGCGGATCGCCTGCCACCCCATCAGCCCAGTCCCTTGGCCAGTTGCGACAGGCCCAGATAACGGTTGTAGATCGCCACCAGCAGGCCCAGCACGATCAGCAGGAGCAGCGACAGCGCCGACCCCAGAGGCCAGTTGAGCTGCGTGATGATCGCCTCGTAAACCAGATTGGCGAACATCGCGTCGCGCGGCCCGCCCAGCACGATCGGCGTGATATAGGTGCCCGCCCCCAGCACGAAGCATAGCAACCCTCCCGCCGCCAGACCCGGTAGCGACAGCGGCAGTGTAACCTGCGTGAAGGCCTGCCACCGCGTCGCGCCAAGGGAATTCGCGGCATCTTCGAGGTTGGTGTCGATCCCCTCGAGGCTGACATAGACATTGAGCACCATGAACGGCAGCAGGAAATGCACGAGGCCAAGGATCACCGTGGCCTCGTTATAGAGCATCTGGATCGGCTCATCGAGGATGCCGAGAGACACGAACAGCGTGTTGAGCGCGCCCGACGTGCCAAGGATGTTGATCCAGCTCATGGTGCGGATGATGTAGCTGATCCAGAAAGGCAGTATCAGCAAAAGCAGCAGGATCAGCCTGTTGCCCCCGGATCGCGCGATGAAATACGCGGCCGGATACCCCATCAGCCCGCACAGACCCGTGGTGATTGCCGCGATCTTCAGCGTGTTCAGAAGGATGTCGCGGTAGAACGGATCGGTCAGCGCCTTCTGCCAGTTGTCGAGATGGAACCCGACCGTGTCCGCGCCCATGGCCGAGCGCAGCCAGAAGGAATAGACCACGATGAAGATCAGCGGGATCACCAACAGGAACAGCACCGCCGTCAGGGCGGGCGAGAGCAGTATCCACGGCTGTCGTGCCTCGCGGGCCTCGACCGACATGCACCTTCCTTTCAGACACGCCCGTCACATGCGGGCTTGTGCAGAGCGTGCAAAGCAGGCAATCATTTATCAAATAGATAATGGGAATTATGATAATAGATGAAATCTATGGACATGCGCGATGGCCCCGAACGCATCATGCGCGAGATGGACTGGAACCTCCTGCGCAGTTTCGTGACGATGGCGCAGTCGCGCTCTGTCACGGATGCCGCGCAGCGTCTGCGCCTGACGCAGCCATCCGTCTCTACCGCGTTGAAACGGCTGGAAGATCGTGTCGGAAAACGCCTGATCAACCGCTCGCCCGGACGCTACGAACTGACAGAGGCGGGCGAGGTGCTCTATCGCGAGGCGCTGGAGATCCAGGGGGCCATCCTGCGTCTGTCGACCCTGATGCGCGACATGACCGACGAAGTGACGGGGCATGTCCGCCTCGCGCTGGCCAGCCATGTCGTCTGCCCACTTCTTGATCAGGTGCTGGCGGAATTTCACACGGAGAACCCCCGCGCCACGCTGTCGATCGAGGTGCATTCCTCGGCGCAGGCGATCGAGCAGGTCTCGGCCCGCGCGGCATCCTGCGCGATCTGCCTCGTGCATCAGCGCAACCCCAGGCTGGACTATCTGCGGCTTTACCGCGAGTTCTTCGGGCTGTTCTGCGGCCCACCGCATCCGCTCTTCGGGCGCCGGGATCTGACCCGCGCCGACCTCGCCGGGCAAAGCGCCGTGAGCTTCGAGACCGACCGCCTGCAGGATGCGCTTAAGCCGGTGACGCTGATGCGCGCGCAGGCCGAACTGGGCGACCGGATCATCGCCACCTCCAGCCATCTCGAAGAAGTGCGGCGCATGATCGTCGCCGGGCTCGGGATCGGACCGCTGCCGCTGCATGTGGCGACGCGTGACGTCGCGGACGGGCTGCTCTGGCAATTGCCACCCTACGACCAGACCGCCGCCGTCGATGTGCACGTGGTCCGCAATCCACAGGCCGCCCTGAACCGGGCCGAGCAATCGCTGCTCGACCGTTTGGCCGGGCGCATCGACGCCACGCCCATGGATGCACGCACCTATCGCTGATACGGTTTCGGCGATAGCGGAATTGGGCTGGTTTCCGCACCGGCGGTGGATCACGGGCGAGTTTTCTTGTACCCGCGCCTTGATCCGGTAAAACCCGATAGGCCCAACGACCAAGGACCCCGCGATGTCGATAGCGTTGATCATACTGGCGGCGGGCCAGGGCACGCGGATGAAATCCGACCTGCCGAAAGTCCTGCACGAGATCGGCGGTGCCCCGATGATGTTGCATGCCATTCAGGCGGGGCAAACGCTCGATCCCGATAGAACCGTGGTGGTTGCGGGACACGGTGCCGACGCCGTCGCGGCCGCGCTGCCAGAGCAGGATCCGCCGATCCGGGTCGTGCATCAGGAACAGCAACTGGGCACCGCCCACGCCGTCGCACAGGCCCGGCCGGAGCTTGAGGGCTACGAGGGCAACGCGCTGGTGCTTTACGGCGACACGCCCTTCATCCGGCCCAAGACGCTGGAACGGATGGCCGAGGCGCGGCGCACGCATGATATCGTCGTCCTCGGGTTCGAGGCCGCCGATCCGGGGCGCTACGGTCGGCTGGTGGTCGACGGCGGATCCCTTAAGCGGATCATGGAATTCAAGGATGCCACCCCGGATGAAAAGGCAATCAGCCTGTGCAACAGCGGCGTGGTGATGGCGGCCTCCCCCGTGCTGTTCGATCTGATTGCGCAGGTCGGCAACGACAACGCCGCGGGAGAATACTACCTGACCGATATCGTGGGGCTGGCGCGCGCACGGGGCCTGTCGGCGACCGCCGTGACCTGTGCCGAATCCGAGACCATGGGCATCAACAGCCGCGCCGAGCTGAGCGTTGCCGAGGCCGCCTTTCAGGCGCGCCGGCGGGCCGAGGCGATGGAGGACGGCGTAACTCTGGTCGCGCCCGACACGGTGCATTTCGCGCATGACACTTATCTCGGCCGTGACTGCCTGATCGAGCAGAACGTGATCTTCGGACCCGGCGTCACCATCGAGACCGGCGCGCGGATCCGGGCGTTTTCGCATCTCGAAGGCTGTCACGTGGCGCGCGGCGCGGTCGTGGGGCCTTACGCCCGCCTGCGCCCCGGCACCGAGCTGGCCGAGGACACGCGCATCGGCAATTTCGTCGAGGTGAAAGAGGCCCGGATCGGCGAGGGCACCAAGATCAACCACCTCAGCTATATCGGCGATGCCGAGATCGGCCGCGACAGCAACATCGGCGCGGGCACCATCACCTGCAATTACGACGGCATGATGAAGCACGACACCCGGATCGGGGATCGCGTCTTCATCGGATCAGACACGATGCTTGTCGCGCCGGTCTCGGTGGGCGACGACGCGATGACCGGCTCGGGATCGGTGATCACGCGGGACGTGGCGCCCGGTGCGCTGGCCATCGGCCGTGCCACGCAGGTCGACAAGCCGGGCTTCGCGCGCAAATTGATGGATATCTTGCGGGCCAAGAAGGCCCAAAGCGACAAGGAACGCGGCTAATGTGCGGAATCATCGGGGTTCTTGGCAATCACGAAGCGGCACCGATGCTGCTGGATTCGCTCAAGCGGCTGGAATATCGCGGCTATGACAGTGCCGGGATCGCGACGCTGAATGATGGGCGTCTGGACCGGCGCCGCGCCGTGGGCAAGCTGGTCAACCTGTCGGATGCGCTGGTGCATCAGCCGCTCGCCGGCAAGACGGGGATCGGGCACACACGGTGGGCCACGCATGGCGCCCCGACTGAAGGCAACGCGCATCCGCACACGGCGGGGTCCGTGGCCGTGGTGCATAACGGGATCATCGAGAATTACCGCGATCTGCGGGCCGATCTGGCCGAAGCCGGGTATGCGCACGAGACGGAGACCGACACCGAAACGGTCGCGATGCTGGCGCATCAATTCATCAGGCAGGGCATGGATCCCGAGGCCGCGGCCCGCGCCACGATCGCCCGACTCGACGGGGCCTATGCGCTCTGCTTTCTGTTCGATGGGCACCCCGATCTGCTGATCGCCGCACGCAAGGGCAGCCCGCTGGCCATCGGTCACGGCGAGGGCGAGATGTTCGTGGGCTCTGACGCGATCGCTTTGGGGTCGAACACCGACCGTATCACCTATCTCGAGGATGGCGACATCGCGGTGGTCACCCGGCAAGGCGCGACTGTCACGGACGCGCAGGGCGGTACCGTGGAGCGCCCGGTCAAGACAATCGAACGCCACCAGGCCCGCGTCGACAAGGCCGGACACCGCCACTTCATGGCCAAGGAGATCGCCGAGCAGCCGCTGGTGATCGCCACGGCCCTTGACCATTACCTCACGGCCGATGGCCGCGATCTCGTTCTGCCCGGCAACACGCCGGATTTCGCCCGGGTCGAGCGCATGAACCTCGTCGCCTGCGGCACGGCCTTTTATGCCTGTCTGACCGCAAAATACTGGTTCGAGCAGTTGGCGGGGATGCCCGTGGATGTCGATATCGCGTCGGAGTTTCGCTATCGCCACCCGATTGTCACCCAAGGCAGCGCGGCGCTGTTCGTCAGCCAATCGGGCGAGACGGCCGACACGCTGGCCGCCTTGCGCTATTGCAAGACCCGCGCGGGTCAGGTCCTGTCGGTTGTCAACGTGCCCGAAAGCTCGATCGCGCGCGAAAGCGATCTCGCGCTGCCAATCCTCGCCGGGGCCGAAATCGGCGTGGCCTCGACCAAGGCCTTCACCTGTCAATTGACGGTCCTGCTGCTTCTGGCCCTCAAGGCAGGCCATGCACGCGGGCACATCAGCGACGACGATCTGGCGGACAAGCTGTCAGAGCTGCGCCGCCTGCCAGCCACGTTCAACACCGCGATGGGGATCGACGACGAGATCCGCGCCGCCGCGCGCGATCTTTCGACGGCGCAAAGCGCGCTGTTCCTGGGGCGCGGACTGATGTACCCGCTGGCGCTTGAAGGGGCACTGAAGCTCAAGGAAATCAGCTATATCCATGCCGAGGGCTATGCCTCGGGCGAGCTGAAGCACGGGCCGATCGCGCTGATCGACGAGACCCTGCCGGTTGTCGTGATGGCCCCCCATGACGGGATTTTCGACAAGACCGTGTCGAACATGCAGGAGGTCATGGCCCGCGGCGGGCAGATCCTGCTGATCTCGGACGCGGATGGCGTCGAGGCGGCGGGCGCCGGGACATCGCGGACCATCACCCTGCCACGGGTCGACCCGATCCTGTCGCCGATCCTGTTCGCGTTGCCGGCGCAATTGCTCGCCTACCATACGGCGATCGCCAAGGGTACGGATGTCGACCAGCCACGCAACCTGGCGAAATCCGTCACCGTGGAGTGACCGCCTGAACCGGCCGCAAAACCGGCAACCGATCATTGCCAAACCTGCGCGGTTTCCCCTAGAACGGCGCCATCGCGACCCCCGAACGAAGGCCTATCCGATGACCGACGCCGCGCCATTCCGCTCCAGCTATCACCGGGTCGAGGAGGGCTGGATCGACTATAACGGGCACATGAACATGGGCTATTACACGGTCGTGTTCGACCGGTGCGCCGACGAGGCCTTTGCCGAGATGGGCTTTGGCCCCGACTACCGCGAGGCGCGCAACCTCACGACCTTCAGCGCCGAGTTTCACATCCGCTATCTGCGCGAGGTGAAGCTCGGGGACCGGCTCTACAGCACCTTCCATCTGCTCGACCACGACACCAAACGCTTTCATTCCTTCCAGGAGCTCTATCACGAGGATGGCTGGCTTGCGGCGACGGGCGAAGGTCTGACGCTGCATGTGGATCTCGACGGCCCGCGCGTCGTCCCGATGCCCGACGATGTGCAGGCCTGCGTCGCGGACATGGCACGGGCACATTCGGCACTGCCGCCCCCCGATGGCGTGGGGCGCCGGATCGGCATCGCCCGAAAGGGATAATAGTCAGACGGGCTTGGCCTCGGGCTGCGGCTCGAGCACGCCAAGCGGCTTGCGCACCCTTTCGCGCAACCCCGGTCCGCCGGGCGCCTGAGTCCGCTTGGTCGCCTCCACGATCAGGACGCCGCCGGCCAACGCCAGCGTCAGGCGCGCGCCGATGCGCTCCCACATGCCGGCCGTCCTGCGCCAGAACGGTCTCTCCGAAGGCGGCTGAAACAGGCATGTGTCATGCCGTTCGGGCAGGAAGTCGTGACGTCTCAACTGGTTTTCCAGCTGGGTCTGGCTGTAGGGCCTGCCGAACCCGAAAGGTGTGCTGTCCGACCTCGACCAGAGCCCGGCCCGGTTCGGCACGATGAAAAGCGCCGATCCGCCCGGTCCCAGGACACGGAAACACTCGGCCATCAGGTCACTGGGGCGCTCGGACGTCTCCAGCCCGTGCACGACCAGCAACTTGTCGACATGGCCGGTCTCGATGGGCCACATCGTCTCTTCGCACAGCACCGAGATGTTGGGCCTGCCGCGCGGCCAGCCGATCACGCCTTGCGGGCCCGGCATCAGCCCGACGACCCGGCGCGAATTTTCGAGATAAGGGCGCAGGAACGGGACAGCGAACCCGAACCCGGCCACGGTCTGTCCATGCGCCTCGGGCCAGAATTCCGCGATATGCTCGCGAAGGGTTTTCTGCACTGCGTGCCCAAGCTCGCTGCGGTAATAGAAATTTCGCAGATCCTGCACGTCCAGATGCATTGCGAAAAGGTCCATAATCGGTCAACGTGACCGTGTTAGCACCATCTGGCGAGTTGGAAAATCCCATGACTTTGCAAATCGTGACAGTGCCATGCCTCTCGGACAATTACGCTTTTCTGGCCCATGATCCGACGACCGGGGCGACCGCGGCAATCGACGTGCCGGAGGCCGGTCCGCTGCTCACGGTGCTCGGGCGGCAGGGGTGGACGTTGTCGGATGTGCTGCTCACCCATCACCACGCGGACCATGTGGACGGCCTGTCGGAGCTTCTGGCGCAAGCACCGGCGCGGGTGATCGGCGCGGCTGCGGACGCACACCGTCTGCCACCGCTCGATATCGCGCTGCAGCCCGGAGATCCGGTGCGAATCGGCGCCGAAGAGGGCACGGTGATGGATGTCTCCGGTCACACGGTCGGGCATGTCGCCTTTCACTTTCCCCAAAGCCGGGTCGCCTTCACCGCCGACAGCCTGATGGCCCTCGGCTGTGGCCGGGTGTTCGAGGGCACGATGGCGCAGATGCATGCCAGCCTTGGCAAGCTGGCCGCGCTGCCGCCGGACACCACGATCTGTTCGGGCCACGAATATACCGAGAAGAACGCAAAATTTGCGTTGACCGTTGATCCCGAAAACCCGAAGCTTATTTCAAGAGCAGATGAGGTGTCCCGGACACGCAACGCAGGTCAGCCGACCGTGCCAAGCAGCCTGAAACTTGAACTGGACACCAACCCGTTCCTGCGCGCCGACGATCCGGATATCCAGGCACATCTTGGAATGACCGGTGCAGACCCCGCCGAGGTGTTTGCGGAATTGCGCGCGAGAAAAGACCGTTTCTGAGGCGCCTGTGACGGAAATGTCATGCGAGCGGTTGAAATCAGGCACGGTTTGACGAGAAAATTCTTGAAGCATGGTCCTTATCGACCAAACTTTAAGTCCATGAGGCCAAGTTCGGGGTCGCCCGCCCCGTAAAAGATCAGAAGGAGCACGACCGTGCCTTCATTTTCGAACACACTCGAACAGGCAATCCACGCGGCTCTCGCGCTGGCCAATGCGCGGCGGCACGAATTCGCGACGCTGGAGCATCTTCTGCTGGCCCTCGTCGACGAACCGGACGCGTCGCGCGTGCTCAAGGCATGCAGCGTCGAGACCGAGGAACTGCGCACCACGCTGGTTGAATTCATCGACAGCGATCTGGCCAACCTCGTGACCGATATCGACGGGTCCGAGGCGGTGCCGACGGCCGCGTTCCAGCGGGTGATCCAGCGCGCCGCGATCCATGTTCAGTCTTCGGGCCGGACCGAGGTGACCGGGGCCAACGTTCTGGTCGCGATCTTTGCCGAGCGCGAATCGAACGCGGCCTACTTCCTGCAGGAACAGGACATGACCCGCTATGACGCGGTGAATTTCATCGCCCATGGCGTCGCAAAGGACCCGGCCTTCGGTGAATCGCGCCCGGTTACCGGCGCCGCCGACATGGAGGATGACGGCACGACCAAATCCGGTGAATCCGACGCGGTCGAGGCCGGCGATTCAGCGCTCGCGAAGTACTGCGTGGATCTCAACGAAAAGGCGCGCACCGGCGATGTCGATCCGCTGATCGGGCGAGACTCGGAGGTCGAGCGTTGCATCCAGGTGCTCTGCCGTCGGCGCAAGAACAACCCCATCCTTGTCGGGGATCCGGGGGTCGGCAAGACGGCCATCGCCGAGGGGCTGGCGCTCAAGATCGTCAAGGGTGCCACGCCCAAGGTGCTGTCGCGCACGACGATCTACTCGCTCGACATGGGGGCATTGCTGGCCGGAACCCGCTATCGCGGCGATTTCGAAGAGCGTCTCAAGGCGGTCATGACCGAACTTGAAAAGCACCCCGACGCGGTCCTGTTCATCGACGAGATCCACACGGTGATCGGTGCCGGCGCGACCTCGGGCGGGGCGATGGATGCGTCCAACCTGCTCAAGCCGTCCTTGCAAAGCGGCAAGCTGCGCTGCATGGGCTCGACCACTTACAAGGAGTATCGCCAGCACTTCGAAAAGGACCGCGCGCTGTCGCGGCGCTTCCAGAAGATCGACGTGGTCGAACCGACGGTCGAGGACGCGGTCAAGATCCTCAACGGGCTGAAGCCGTATTTCGAGGATCATCACAGCGTGAAATTCACCAGTGACGCGATCCGCACCGCCGTCGACCTGTCGGCGCGCTACATCAACGACCGCAAGCTGCCCGACAAGGCGATCGACGTCATCGACGAGGCCGGGGCGGCGCAACATCTCGTGGCAGCCTCCAAGCGGCGCAAGTCGATCGGCGTGAAGGAGATCGAGAACGTAATCGCCAAGATTGCCCGCATCCCGTCCAAGCACGTCTCGAAAAACGATGCCGAGGTGCTGCGCGATCTAGAAGGCACGCTCAAGCGCGCCGTCTTCGGTCAGGATGCGGCAATCACCGCGCTCAGCTCGGCAATCAAGCTGGCGCGCGCGGGTCTGCGCGAACCCGAGAAGCCGATCGGCAACTACCTCTTTGCCGGCCCGACGGGCGTGGGCAAGACCGAGGTGGCCAACCAGCTTGCCGATACGCTCGGGGTGGAGCTCCTGCGCTTCGACATGTCGGAATACATGGAGAAACACGCCGTCAGCCGCCTGATCGGGGCCCCGCCGGGCTATGTCGGGTTCGACCAGGGCGGGTTGCTGACCGATGGTGTCGACCAGCATCCGCATTGCGTCCTGCTGCTCGACGAGATCGAGAAGGCGCATCCGGACGTGTTCAACATCCTGCTGCAGGTCATGGATCACGGCACATTGACCGACCATAACGGGCGCAACGTGGATTTCCGAAACGTCATCCTCATCATGACCTCGAATGCCGGCGCAACGGAACTTGCGAAATCCGCGATCGGCTTCAACCGCGACCGCCGCGAGGGCGAGGATACGGCGGCCATCGAGCGGACATTCACACCCGAATTCCGCAACCGGCTGGATGCGGTGATCTCGTTCGGTGCGCTTCCGAAATCGGTGATCCTGAAAGTGGTCGAGAAATTCGTGCTGCAACTCGAAGCGCAGCTTCTGGATCGCGACGTGACCATCGAACTGACCGAACCGGCCGCCGCATGGTTGGCCGATAAGGGCTATGACGACAAGATGGGCGCACGCCCCCTCGGCCGCGTCATTCAGGAGCACATCAAGAAACCTCTGGCCGAGGAGTTGCTCTTTGGCAAGCTGGCCAAGGGCGGGCTTGTCCGCGTCGGCGTGAAGGATGATGCGATCGATCTGGAGATCGAGGGACCGTCCAACCGCCGCCTGTCCGGCAAGAAGAAGCCACCGCTTCTGACGGCCGAATAGCCCGGCACGCATATGTCAAACCCGAAAAACGGCGGCCCATCGGGTCGCCGTTTTTCTATGTTCGACGGTAGTGCATGACGTTGATTACATGAAACAGTCCGGCGCAAGCGCGCGCTTGCGCAGCGCCTGACGCAGCCTTTCCAGACCGCGTTCGCGCAATTGACGTACACGCTCTCTGGAAATGCCGAAACGTGCACCAAGGACGGCCAGTGTCGCCGGCGGATCACGCAACTCGGTCGCCAGAACGATCTCGCGTTCACGATCCGGCAGAGCACCCAGCACCTCGACCAGAACGTGTCTCAGGACATCCACATCCAAAGGGTGAATGCGCTCCGGGACATCGATGCTAGACGGATCGGGAATAAGCGCGACGCTTTCATCCCCGTCGGGGCCGGATGGGCGCATGTTCAGCGACCGGTCCGTGACCGAAAGCTGCGCGCGCAAGTCCGCCAGACGATCCGGCGTGATCCCGAGTTTCTCGGCAATGCGCCGCTCCGTTTCGGCGCGGTCGGCCCCGTCCTCTGCCGACATCTCGGCATCGAGGCGGGGCAGTTGGGCGGCGACCTTGCGGATCTGCGGCGAATTCGGACGGCGCACCACGGACATGTTGCCCCGCCGGTAGCTCTGGATCTCGGCCCTGATCCACCAGATCGCATAGGTCGAAAAGCGGTGTCCGAGCGCCGGATCGAACCTGTCCGCGGCTTTCATCAGACCGATATTGGCCTGCTGCACAAGGTCCGGGTCGGCCTCGCCCGGCGCGCCGGACAAACGCGCCGCGCTGGCCGCGGCCAGAGGGGCGAAGGCCTGGATGATCCTGTCACGCGCCTTCCGGTCGCCGCGCTCCTGCCATGCGCGCAACAGCGCGGCCTCGTCCTGCGCGGACAGCATCCCCGAGGGTCTCTTTCCTTGCGACCCGGCGGTCCAGTTCATAACGGGCTTGTTCATGACTACGCCTCATATAATTTCGATTCGAAACTAAATGATCGAGGGACCGCTTGTCAAAATGATTTCGATTCCATATCTCCTTCGCATGACTGATGGATTGGCACCCGCGCGCCGCATCGCCGAACTGCTGGTGCATCTCGGTCGCGCCGCGCGGGTCGAGGACACGCGATCGCGGCTGACGGCGGCGCAGTGGACGTGTCTGCGCTTTTTCGCCAGTGCCAACGGCAGCACCCGCACGCCTTCGGGCTTTGCGCGCTTCCAGGCCACGACACGCGGCACGGCCTCTCAGACCATCAAGACGCTGGAACACAAGGGCCTGATCATCCGGCACAAATCATCCACCGACGGTCGCAGCGTCCGCTTCGATCTGACAGAGGATGGCGTCACAATGCTGGCCGAGGACCCCTTGCGGGACCTTGTCGTCAGCATCGACGATCTGGATGCCGAGCAGCGCGCCGATCTGATGGACGCCCTGTCGCAACTGGCGGCCTCGCTGGCCGGCACGCGACAGACACGGGCCTTCGGGACCTGCAGCGATTGCACGCATTTCACGCCGACCGGCGACAGCGGATATTGCGCCTGCATGGCCGTCGCCCTTGCGACCGACGAGATCGACAAGCTGTGCGCCAGCTATGACGGCCCAGTGCGCGCATCGAAACTGGAAGAGGAAACGACGAATGACAGACCGTGATCCGGGCGGCAGCCAAGGCCACCCCCGCATGATCGCCATCAGCAGTGGCAAGGGCGGGGTCGGCAAATCCACCGTCACCGCCAATATCGCCGTTGCCATGGCCGAGGCGGGAAAGTCCGTCGGTGTCGTCGATGCCGATGTCTATGGCCCGTCGATCCCGGGAATGCTCGGGATCGCAACGCATGAGAAGCCCGGCATGTCCCCCGAGGGCAAGGTCATTCCCGCGCACGCGCATGGCGTCAAGGTGATGTCGATGGCCATGCTCAGCGACGATGACGCCCCGGCGATCCTGCGCGGTCCCATGGTCACGAAATACCTTCAGATGTTCATAACCCAGGTTGACTGGGGCGCGCTGGACGTGCTGCTGCTGGATATGCCGCCGGGCACGGGTGACATCCAGTTGACGCTCGCACAGAGCTTCCCGTTAACAGGAGCCGTGGTCGTCAGCACCCCGCAGGATGTCAGCCTCAAGATCGCGCGGCGGGGTCTGCGCATGATGGAGCAGGTCAACGTCCCCGTGCTGGGCGTGATCGAGAACATGAGCGGCTTCACCTGCCCCTCTTGCGGGACGGTGACGCATATCTTCCACCAAGGCGGCGGCGAGGCCATCGCGCGGGACCTCGGGGTCGATTTTCTGGGCAAGGTGCCGCTCGATCCTTCGGTTGTCGATTGCGGCGATGACGGCACACCGCTGCTGACCGCTGCGCCCGACAGCCCGGCCGCCGCCGCCTATCGCCGGATCGCCGAGGCGCTCGCGACCGGGGCCGCGCCGGTCGCCGGGATCGCCACGCCCTTCGTCTGGACGGTGGAGACAGGCGAGGGCAAACCGGCCAACGCGCCGCCTGCGTCGGATGGCCCGCCAGAGCGTCTCATGTCGCTGGATCATGACGGCGCCGCGCTCCTCCTTGGCTGGGGGGATGGACGGCAAGGCCGGCTCGCGCCGCGCGACCTTCGGATCGATTGCGCTTGCGCCAAGTGCCGCAACGAGGTCTCGGGGGAACGGATGCTCGACCCCGATGGCGTGCCGCTCGACGTACGCGTCACGCGCATCTGGAGCGTGGGAAATTACGCGCTCGGCATGGCATTCAGTGACGGGCACGATACCGGGATCTACACGTTCAAGGCCCTGCGGGCCATGCAGAATGTCGAGGTCGAAGATGTCTGAGACCGTGCAGAAACGCCGCATCCGCGCACAAAGTTCAGCGCGGGATCCGAGGGTCATGGGATTCGCGCTGGACGAGGCCATCGCGGACAGTCGGTCCGTGCGCTTTGATGAACCCGGCACATCGCCCTTGCCGCGCGCGCTGTTCGAGCTCGCGGGCATTCGCCATGTCGAGGTGTCCGGCGCCACGATCTGGGTTCGCAAAGACGACCATGCGACATGGGCCGACCTGAAACCGGCGATCGCCGGCGCGATCCGGCATGTGCTGGACATGACCGACGCACCGCTCGGGCAGCCCGATACCGACCAGGACGCCGACACCATGCTGATGCGCGAGGTCGAGGCGCTTCTCGAAAGCCAGATCAACCCCGCCATCGCCGCGCATGGCGGGCATATCGCCGTTGAAAGGGTCGAGACGGGCACGGTGCATCTGCGCATGTCGGGCGGGTGTCAGGGCTGTGCTGCGTCGGCGGCCACGCTGCGCGACGGGGTCGAACGCATGCTGCGCGCCGCGCTGCCAGAGATCCGCGAAATCCGGGATGTGACCGATCACGCGGCCGGGGACGCACCATATTACGCGCGCGATGACGGACCGTCGCCGATGCTCAACCGACCTGTGCCGCCCGGTGTCATCACGAGGCAGGACGGGCAGCTGATGGTCGATCCCGACTATCTCGCACCGCGTCTCGGCCTGACGCCCGAAGCCTTGCGCGAAGGGCTGCACAGCGGCGACGTGGTCGGCGTCACCGAAACCGGCGAGGACGAGGATGCGGGGAACACTCGGATCGTGCTGCGCAGCGCGACCCGGGCCTGGGCCGCAGAAGTGCGCCCAGACGGGACGGCGCGCGAGATCCCGCCGCCCCGCGCGACGGACGTTGCGGCCGACAAGGAACATGACCTCGCCGACCGGGTGCGCGCCCACCTCCAAAGCCTGGACCCGGGCAGGACACCAATCACCTATGGCGCCCTCGCGCGGGCCCTCGGCCTTTGGGCACCCGGATCAGTGAAACGCGTCACCCGCGCGCTGGAGATCACGATGCGCGAGGATGCCGCGGCTGGCCGGCCGTTCATCGCGGCGCGTGTCGTCAGCCGCGCCGGGGACGGGCTGCCGGGGCGCGGTTTCTTCGATCTGGCGCGCCGCCTGTCCCGCGGGCCGGCGGCCGATGAAACCGACCGCGATTTTCACCTGCGAGAAACGGCGCGTCTTGACGAGACACCGGCCTGACGCGCAACCGCGTTCCCCGAGTCACTCGCCCGCGCCCGGGCCCGTCTGGCGGAACGTCACGGCAAAGCCGCCGGACTCGTCGTCCTGAATCTCCACGACCTGTCGGGGGATGCGGATCTCGGGCCGCACATCGTCATCGCCCGCCTGCCACGCGCGGTCGGTCAGGGTGCACCCCGCCTCCTGCCCGGAATAATCGTCCGTCGGCGGCACCTCTTTCATGAAGCTCAGCCCGCGCACCAGGGTTTCGCCGCCGACAGAGACGTTGCCAGTCGCCACGACGCCGCGCGCCTTGCCCTTGCTGAGGATGGATTGCGCCTCGCTTTCGGCCCAGACCCCGCAGACCAGCGTGCGGCCCTGATACTCCTGCAGGTCCGCCGCCACGGTCAGGCCGCCGCCGCTGCTGTAGGTGCCACCCGACAGGACCGGGTCGGACCCGAGCCGCGCCGCGATCTGCGGGCCGGACGC
>JAWLGF010000033.1:0-24923 GCA_041685205.1 Roseovarius sp. | reverse complement strand
GACAATCCCGACAGCGCCAGGATCAGCGCCTCGTCGAACCCCTGCCCGCAAAGCGCCAGCGCGGCGGTAAGCGCTGTCAGGGTCATCGCAAACAACATGAAGAAAATCCAAGCGATATAGGCGCCCTGCCGCCGGATGCGCCGCCCCGGACCCGAGGCCCGTCCCACCGATGCAGGATGGACCAGACGCTCGAGTTCGCGCTGGCCATGCAGGTACAGCGCATAGACCCGAAGCAGCTTGACCCCGCCGGCGGTTGTGGCAACGCCGCCACCGACCATCGCGAGCCCCATCAGGATCAAGCCGGGCGTGCGCAGCCCGGACCAGTCGCGCGCCGCCTGCCAGTCCGCGCTTTCGAAACCGGCGGTCGAAAGGAAGGACAGGACCGTAAAGGCAGACCCCCAGAGCGCGCGCAGCCCCGCGAGGACGTCATCAGGGCCCCGCACGTCCATCGCCCCGATCCAGTGCCTGAGAAACAGCAGCGCAGGCACCACACAGACGATGGTCAGACCCAGCCGGAACTCGGGGTCGCGCATCACGCCCTGCGGCACCGTCGACACGGTATCGGACGAGAATGTCAGGCGCGTCAACGAGAAGACCAGAAAGGCGAAGATTGCCGCCTCGCCATATATCCCCGATATTCCGTTCTGCACCCCGCCGATCGACGAAATCCCGCTCGTCGCCAGCGTCGACATGGCATGGATCGCGGCCACGAAGGCACGCTCGCCACAGGCCATCAAGAGGATCCACAGCACCAGCGTCAACCCGGCATAGACCGGCACCAGGGTTCGCGTCACCTGACCCAGCCGACGCGCGGGGCTTGCCCGCTGGAACCGCCCGAGTGCCGCGTCATCCTGCCCCCGCTCGGCCCGGACGGTGACCTCGAACCCGCCAAGGCTCATCGGGGCGAGCACCGCCGAGGCGGAGATCCAGATGAGCAAACCGCCCGCCCAACCCACCAGTCCGCGCCACAGATGCAGGCTGTCGCCGATGCGCCCCGGATTGCCAAAAAACGTGGCGCCGGTTGTAGTGAAGCTCGATACCATCTCAACATAGGCATTGAGGTAGGTCGTGTTGCGAACGCCTTCCTGGAAGGGCAGCGCAAGATAGAGAGGCAGCAGGATATAGGCCATGAGCAGCGCGGCGAGGTTCTGCGTGTCGCTCATCCGGCGGGCCGATCCGCGCCCCGACAGCGCCAGACCGATCGCAAGAAAGGCCGCCAGCCCCAGAAGACCGGAACTGAAGAACGCCCGCGCCACATGGTCTTCGCCGCGCATGACCGCGTCGATGCCGGGCAAGAGCATCATCAGCGCCGCAACAGCGGCAAGTATCAGGATCAGGGGAATGTCGAGCAGCCGCGCGCGCATCGGATCAGAAATAGTCGATCGAGACCTGAAGCATCTTCTCGACCGCGGCGACATCGGCGGCAAGCGCGAAGATTACCACCACGTCGCCAGCCTCGATGCGCAGGCCACCGGTCGGTTTGCGGATTTCATCGCCCTTCTTGACGCCCCCAAGCAAAACGCCCTCCGGAAAATCTATGTCGCGCAGCGCCGCCCCGGCCAGCGGCGAGGTGGACAGCACCTCGGCCTCGATCACCTCGGCCTCGGCATCGCCGATCGAATAGACGGCCCGCACCTTGCCACGACGGATATGGCGCAGGATCGAGCTGACCGTGGTGGCGCGCGGATTGATGAAGGCGTCGATGTTCAGCGGATCTAGCAGCGAAACCATCGTGGGGTCGTTGATCAGCGAGATCGCGAAGGGACAGCCTTCGGACTTTGCGCGCACGGCCGCCAGCATGTTGGTCTTGTCGTCATCGGTCACCGCCAGCACGGCATCGGCGCGCGCGATCCCCGCCTCGGTCAGGATCCCGGTATTGAGCCCGTCGCCATTGAGCACGATGGTCCGCTCCAACGTATCCGCCGCGCGCTCCGCCCGGGCGCGGTTCATCTCGATCATCTTGGTGCGCACCCGTTTTCCGGGCCGCGACTCCAGCGCCTGAGCGACCGAAAGCCCGATATTGCCGGCGCCGATGATCACGACGCGATCCTGCTTTTTCTGCGCCTTGCCAAACACGTCGAGCATGCGCGGCACGTCCTCTGTGGGCGCGAAGAGATAACATGCGTCCCCGTCAAACAGCTGATCGCCGGGTTCCGGCGCGAAAAGCCGCCCGTCGCGGCGTACACCCACGACGACCGCCCGCAGTGTGGAGAAAAGATCGCTCAACTGGCGCAGCGGCGTGTTGAGAACCGGGCAATCCTCTTCGAGCCGCAGACCGATCAGCCGGGCCGCCCCGCCCATGAAGGTCTCGGTGTCAAACGCCGCGGGGGCGGCCAGACGTTGCAGGGCTGCCTGCGCGACCTCGCGTTCGGGGCTGATGACCACATCGATGGGCAGATGATCGCGCCGGTAAAGATCGGAATAGATCGCGTCCAGATAGGATTGGCTGCGCAGGCGCGCGATCTTGCGGCGGATGTCAAAGACCGAATGCGCCACCTGACAGGTCACCATGTTGACCTCGTCGGAATAGGTCGCGGCGATGATCAGGTCGGCGTCCCCCGCGCCCGCAAGATCCAGCACGTCCGGGTAGGAGGCAAAGCCGGTGATCCCTTGCACATCCAGAGAATCCGTCGCCCGGCGGACCAGATCGGGATTGTTGTCCACCACGGTGACGTCGTTGCGCTCGCCCGACAGATGTCGTGCGATCTGCCAGCCCACCTGACCGGCGCCGCAGATGATGACCTTCATGGCGCGTGCCCCATCCTGCCCGGGACCGGCGCATGGCAGATGGATCTGCGCCGGTCAATCGTTTTGCCGGATCGGCCGGCACAGCGCCTGCTCACCCCTTGGCGCCTTCGCCGCGAGCGTAGATGTCGTCATAGCGGGTGATGTCGTCCTCGCCCAGATAGGTTCCGGTCTGCACTTCGATCAGCACCATTGGCACCTTTCCGGGGTTCTCCATCCGGTGCACCGCGCCAAGCGGGATATAGACCGACTGGTTCTCGGTCACCAGTTGGACCTCGTCATCGATGGTCACCTTCGCCGTTCCCGCCACCACGATCCAGTGCTCGGACCTATGGTGATGGCTTTGCAGCGACAGGGCCGCTCCGGGATGCACATGGATGCGCTTCACCTGGAACCGCTGCCCGAGCGCGATGCCCTCGAACCAGCCCCAGGGGCGGTAATCGCGCGGCAGGGTCTCGGCCTGCTTGGCGCCTTGCGCCTTCAGCGCCGCGACCGCCTGCTTGACGTCCTGCGCGCGATCCTTGTGGGCGACCAGCACCGCGTCGGGCATGGCCACCGCAATGATGTCCTGCAACCCGATCCCGACCAGCGCCTGCTGGTCGTCCTCGGCCCGCAACAGGCTGTCGGTACAGTCGATCGCCGTGGCAGGTCCCGAGGTGACAATACCCGCCTCGTCCGGGCCGCTTTCGCGCCAGACCGCGTCCCAGCCTCCCAGATCCGACCATGCACCCCCGTAGGGAACCACCGTGAGATTGTCGGCCTTCTCCATCACCGCGTAGTCGATCGAGATATCGGCGCAGTCCGCCCATGGTCCGGGAGCAAGGCGCAGGAAATGCAGGTCATGCTCGGCCTCGTGCACGGACCGGCGCACGGCGTCCAGCATTTCGGGCTGATGTCTCTCGAAAGCCGTGATGATCGCGTTTGTGGAAAACAGGAAAATGCCCGCATTCCAAAGATGCAGGCCTCCGGCGAGCATCTCCTTCGCGGTCGCGGCTTCCGGTTTCTCGACGAAGCCGCGCAGCGGCTGCGGCACGGGCGCAAAATCAGCGCTGGGCGCCTCACTGAGGGCAAGCCAGCCATAGCCTGTCTCCGGCCGGTCGGGGCGGATGCCGAAGGTCACGATTCGCCCAGCCTCGGCCGCCGGAACCGCCGCAAGGACCGCGTCGCGAAAGGCCGCCTCATCCGGGATGACGTGATCCGACGGGGCGACAAGCATCAGAGCATCGTGATCGCGGGCCTGTAGCTCCAGCGCCCCGGCCAGAATCGCGGGCGCGGTGTTGCGCCCCTCGGGTTCGATCAGCGTGGCAGCGGCGGCGATCTCGGCCCCGGCCAGTTGCTCGGTCACGACAAAACGGTAATCGGCCCCTGTGATGACCGCAGGCGCGGCGAAACCCGGTCCCGACAACCGCTTTGCCGAGGCCTGAAACAGGCTTTCCTCGCCGGTCAGCTTGGTGAACTGCTTGGGATAGCTCTTGCGCGACAGCGGCCAGAGCCGCGTGCCCGAGCCACCGCACAGCAAGATCGGATGAATGTCCCCGGCCATCGCGTCCTCTCCTTCGATACCGCCTCAGCGCCCGAGCGCCGCCTGAAACTCACGCCATTCGCCCTTGGACATGCCGCTAGTCTCCTGCGTCACTTCCTCGCCGGCGAGCATCCGCCGCACACAGTCGAGCGCCGTGGCCGACAGGGTCGCGCCGCCCATCCGGTAATCGGCGAAAGCGCGGTAGGCCGCGGGCACCCAGTCGGCGACGATGGCGCAGATCGCCTCGGCATAGACACGGATCTCGTATTGCGCGTGGGCGTCGGCGCGAAGACGCAGGAAATGCAGAAGGTTATGCAGGTCGGTCTTCCAGTACCATTGCGTGTAGACATTCGCGGGCAGGGTCATCCGGGCCAGTTCGCGGGCAAGGCCCTGCTGGCCATCATCACTGATCATCTGCTCGTAATGATCATAGCAGCGCATTGCATCCTCGGTCAGCAGCCGCAGCACGCGGTCGGCTTCTTCGCCCTCAAGCGCGGCGCCGCGACCCTGATTGTTCGTGGTCGATTGCGCGGCCAGCGCATCGGGTGCGGGGATGTAAAATTCGCGGTCGAGGATCGAGTAGCGCGCGGAATACTCGTTGACGTTGGCGGTGCGGTGCCGGATCCATTGCCGCGCCACGAAAACCGGCAATTTGACATGCAGCTTGATTTCGCACATCTCGAACGGTGTCGAATGCCAGTGCCGCATCAGGTAACGGATCAACCCCTCGTCATTGCTGACCGATTTGGTGCCGCGCCCGTAGCTGACCCTTGCGGCCTGACAGATCGCGGCATCGTCGCCCATGTAATCGACAACCCGCACGAAGCCGTGGTCGAGCACCGGACACGCGGTGTACAGATGCCGCTCGATCCCCGGGGCGGTGGCGCGCAGGGTTTCGTGCGCCTCGCCGCGCTGCGCGTCGATTTCGGCCTGTTGGTCGGTGCTAAGGGGCATGGCAGGGCCTTTCTGCATGATATGTCACGGTGTGCTAGCATATATCAGGAAAGGCAAGCATGTCGTGCCACATCACCCACCATTCTCGCGCGGCTTTGTTCTCGACATAAAGCCGCATGGACTTATCCTGATGGCAGGATGCGCAAAAAAGGAGTGAACATGAAAATCAGGTATCTTCACACCATGCTTCGGGTCAAGGATCTGGATGCGACGATGCGGTTCTTCGGGCTTCTAGGCCTGAAGGAGACGCGCCGTATCGACGTCGAGGCGGGGCGGTTCACACTCGTCTTCATGGCTCCAGAGGGGCAGGAAGACTGCCCGGTCGAACTGACCTGGAACTGGGATGGCGACGAGGGCCTGCCCTCGGACAGCCGGCATTTCGGGCATCTCGCCTATTCGGTCGGCAACATCCACGACATGTGCCAGCATCTGATGGAAAACGGCGTGACGATCAACCGGCCCCCGCGCGACGGGCGGATGGCCTTCGTGCGCAGCCCCGACAACATCTCGGTGGAGTTGTTGCAGGAAGGGGATCCCCTCACACCGGTCGAGCCATGGGCGAGCATGGAAAACACGGGGACGTGGTAAGGTTTGCCGCAACTCTGACGGGACTGATCGCAGCCCCGGCCGACGCGGCCTGTCGCCTTGCGCTCGCGCTGGCGCTCGACGCGTCGGCCTCGGTTGATTCGCGGGACTACGCCCTGCAGCGCGACGGGCTGGCGGCCGCCCTTGACGCGCCTGACATACGCCACGCGATCCTGACCGGCGAGGGTGGCGAGGTCGCGCTGACCGTCTATGAATGGAGCGGCCGTTTCCAGCAGTACCAGCATATGGACTGGACCCCGCTGCGCAGCCAAGAGGATATCACCCGCGCCGTTGCCACGATCGCCGGCATGCGTCGCGTCACCTCGGATTTCCCCACGGCGATCGGGTCGGCCCTTGGATACGGGGCGCAGGTCATGAAGCGTGCCCCGGATTGCGCGCGACGGGTGATCGACCTGTCGGGCGACGGGGCCAACAACCAGGGCTACGGCCCCGCGCTCGCCTACCGGCATTTCGAATTCGACGGGATCACGGTCAATGGCCTCGTCGTCCGTGGCGGCGGTCGGGCCGTGATCGCGCATTACCGCGACGAGGTCCTGCACGGACCGGGCGCCTTTCTGGAGCTTGCCAACGGGTACAAGGATTTCGAGCGCGCCATGGGACACAAGCTCTTTCGAGAGATCAGCGACGTGGTGATCGGCGCCCGCCCCGTTCAGTAGATGTACCGGATCTGCTCGGTCCAGTAGCGCTCCACCCGGCGCAGCGACCGCGTGATCTGATCGAGTCCATCGGGGCCGAGCACGCCATGCGACTCGAGCCCGTCGGCATGACGCGCGAACAGCGCCGCCACCACGTTGCGGATCCCTTGCCCCTTATCCGTCAGCCGCACGCGCACGGCCCGGCGATCCACCTGACAGCGCTGGTGGTTCATGTAACCCGTTTCGACCAGCTTCTTGAGATTGTAGCTGACATTACTGCCCTGGTAATAGCCGCGCGTCTTCAGCTCGCCCGCAGTGACCTCGTGGTCGCCGACATTGAACAGCAACAGCGCCTGAACCGCGTTGATATCGAGGATTCCCACGCGCTCGAACTCGTCCTTGATGACATCAAGCAGAAGACGGTGCAGGCGTTCGACAAGCGACAATGCGTCGAGATATCCGGTGATGAATGCGGACTGATTCTCCGCCGACGCGGGGGCTTTGTGAAAACTCATGATGCGCTCCGTGCGATGCTGATCGCAACGGAGATTGCACGACAAAGCCCCAATAATCGGTTAAACTCCGACAATAACGTGTAAAACGCGATCTATTCGAGTGTACGGGCCACCTCGGCGATGTCCTCGATCAGCGCGTCATACCGCTTGGGCGGGGCCACCTGCCCGGTCACCCACTGGTAAAGGTCCTGATCGTTTTCAATCAGCAGCGCGTCATACCCATCAAGGCTAGCTTCGTCCATGTCCGACAAACGAACGGCCGCGTAGCGGCTGAGGATCACATCCATTTCCTTGATGCCCCGCCGCATCGAGCGCATCGACAGGCGTTTGATCCGGATGTCGCGGGTTTCGTCACTCAACGGCTTCTTCCCTCAGCTTGGCGCGCAGGCTTTTCTCCAAACGACCCAGACGGTCCGTGGACAGCGCCATCTGGGCGCGGATATCACGGATCTCTGTCAGCATCTCGCTGATATCGGGGGACAAGTCGCCCAGGGTCGGGCTGTCGGGGCCCTCGCCCTCGCCTGATAGAAGCCAGAGCAGCGAAACGTTCAGAAGCCCCGCCATCATCGACAATTTGTTGGCACGCGGCTCGGTCTGGTCGTCTTCCCACGCGCGCAGGGTCTTTAGCTTGACCCCGAGCCGCTTGGCCAGGTCGGCCTGCGACATGTTCGCGTGCTGGCGCGCACCGGCCACCCTGTCGCCGAAGGTGGTCGCATCCGGGTCGAACCAGCTGTCGTTGGTGTCTGTCGTCATCTCTTCCCTTTCCGGTGATCATCCTTGATCGCCCATCTTCGGTATCTTATGGGATCGGTCAGGTGAATTCAAACCGGAGACGTCGATGTCGGTGCTGTCTGCGACATTAGCACGGGTGAAACCCTCGCCCACCATCGCGGTGACGACCAAAGCGCAGCAGATGGCGGCCGACGGGCATGACGTGATCGGTCTGGGCGCCGGAGAGCCGGATTTCGACACGCCCGAACACATCAAGGCCGCCGCCATCCGCGCGATCGAGCAGGGCCGCACGAAATACACTCCCGTTGACGGCATCCCCGAACTGAAAGAGGCGATCTGCGCCAAGTTCCGGCGCGATAACGGGCTGGAGTATGCCCCGGCCCAGGTCAGCGTCGCCTCGGGCGGCAAGCAGATCCTCTATAACGCGCTGATGGCCACGCTCGACCCGGGCGACGAGGTGGTGATCCCGGCGCCCTACTGGGTCAGCTATCCCGACATGGTGCGGCTCGCCGGCGGCGAGCCGGTGATCGCACCCGCCGGGATCGAGACCGGGTTCAAGCTGACGCCCGAGGCGCTCGAGGCCGCGATCACGCCCCGCACGCGCTGGTTCATCTTCAACTCGCCCTCGAACCCCACCGGGGCGGGATATGCGCGGGACGAGTTGAAGGCCCTCACGGATGTCCTGATGCGCCACCCCCATGTCTGGGTGATGACCGACGACATGTACGAACATCTGGCCTATGACGGGTTCGAGTTCTGCACGCCTGCGCAGGTCGAACCGGGGCTTTATCCGCGCACGCTGACCTGCAACGGTGTCTCCAAGGCCTATTGCATGACCGGCTGGCGGATCGGCTTTGCGGCCGGCCCCGAGGATCTGATCGGCGGCATGCGCAAGATCCAGTCGCAATCGACCTCGAACCCCTGCACCATCAGCCAATGGGCGGCCGTGGCGGCGCTGAACGGTTCCCATGATTTCATCGCCGCCAACAACGCGGTGTTCAAGCGCCGCCGCGATCTGGTGGTCGGGATGCTCGACGCCATCGCCGGCGTGACCTGCCCTGTGCCGGATGGTGCGTTCTACGTCTACCCGTCGATCGCGGGCCTGATCGGCCGGACCAGCGCCGGCGGCACGCGGATCGACACCGACGAGGATTTCGCGACGGCGCTGCTGGACGAGACCGGCGTCGCGGTGGTGTTCGGCGCGGCCTTCGGCCTGTCGCCGAATTTCCGGGTCAGTTACGCCACCTCGGACACGGTCCTGACGGACGCCTGCGAGCGCATCCAGCGCTTCTGCACGGCGCTGCGCTGAGATGTCGGACGATCTGCCGGACTATTATTTCCGCGTGCGCGAGAACGGCGCGGCCGTGTTCCGGGTCGATACCGGAAACCGGCAGCGCCGGATGGAGATGGACCAGATCGCCGTGGTCAATATCCGCAAGGGCGAGATCAGACCACATGGCGATCGGGACTTGTCCGAGGCCGACAGGGCCGCGATCACCGACTGGATGCAGGCGCGGCAGGACCGTCTCGCATGGCGCGAGATCGACGACATCCTGCGCACGGTGGACCATCTCAACACCACGGCGCACTGGGCCCAGTCCCGGGCCACCGCCGCGCAGCTTGACGAGGTTACCGATGCATTGCTGCTTGCGATGCACGATCTGCGCAACGTGCTGGTGCGCAAGAAGGCGGACCGGGTGCTGAAGGACAAGTGATGTGTGCCGGGGCATGGGCCGATGCAGCCATCCCGGCAGGCAGGGCCATCGCATGTCCGCGGACAGGCGAATCGGGCGGTGTTCAGCGCACTTTATCGCGCGACCCCGCAAAAGCCCCAATCGATGCGCCGGCTTCGACAAATCGCCTGTCCGGGGGGCGGACATGCGATGGCGCTGCGACGCGGCGCGTCGCATCGCGTATCGCGCCAAGGCTGTAGCCACCAAGTCTCCCGCCACGGCATCACTTCCCCGGCAGGCCTCCCGCATGCGCCTGCACGCCGCGCACCGACCAGCCCCAGAAACGCGCCAGCATGAACACGCCCGCCAGCGCCAGCCCCAAGGCCATGCCAAGCCAGATACCCGCCCCACCGTAGCCAAGGACGAAACCAAGCACGTAGCTGACCGGCACGCCGACGGCCCAGTAGCTGAAGGCGGCGATGACCATCGGCACACGCGTGTCCTGCACGCCGCGCAGCAGCCCGAGCGCCATGACCTGCCCCGCATCCACGAGTTGAAAGAGCGCCGCCGCCGCCAGAAACACCCGCCCTATGGCGATCACGTCATCCCGCGCCGGGTCGCCGGGATCAAGGAACAGGGCAATCAGCGGATCCGGCACCAGCAGGAAAAGCGCCATGGTCGACGCCGCCACGCCACCCGAGACGCCCAGCACCACGCGCGCGCCGTCGCGCAGCCCCTGCCCGTCCCCGCGCCCATGCGCCTGCCCCGCGCGTACGGTGGCGACGTTTGACAGGCCGACATGCACCATGAACACCACCGACGTGATCTGAAGCGCGATCCCGTGCGCCGCCAGCGGCAGCGTGCCCAGCCAGCCCATCATCACCGAGGCCGCCGCGAACAGCCCGACCTCGGCCAGATTAGTGATCCCGATGGGCCAGCCAAGACGCACCACCTGGGCCAGCGCCGTCCAGTCGGGACGCCACAGACGGGTGAACAGCGCATGCTCGGGCGTGACATGGCGCACATAGATAACCAGCGCGACAAGCGAGCCGAGATGCACGAACAACGACGCGATCGCGGCCCCTTCTATGCCCAACTCGGGAAAGCCGAAATTGCCGAAGATCAGCAGGTAATTCACGCAGACATTCAGCCCCACCGCGGCCAGGGTGACCCAGAGCACGACGGCCGTTCGTTCAAGCGCCGCGAGATAGGATTTCAGCACCATGACGGCCAGCGCCGGCAATATCCCCCAGCCCGCAATGATCAGGTAATCGGCGGCCAGCGCCGAGGTGCCGGGCGCCTGCCCGAGCAATCCGAACAGAAACTCCGATCCCAGCATCAGCGGCAAGGACAGGAGGCCGAAGATCGCTGAGGCCCAAAGCCCCATGCGCGTCACGCGCCGCACCTGCGCGCCCTCGCCCGAGGCTTCGGCGGACGCGACCAATGGCATCACCGCCCAGGCCAGCCCCGACCCCATGATGAAGAGCACGAAAAACAGCGTGCCGCCCAGAACCTCGGCCGCCAGCGACTCGACCGAATACCAGCCCAGCATCAGCGCATCGGTGAGGTTGATGGCGAACTGCGCCACATGGCTGCCAATGAGCGGCAGGCCAAGGCCCAGCACGGCGCGGGCGTGCTGGCGATATGAAAGGCGCGGTTGCATGAGGGCGGCGTTAGCCGCGACCGCGGCCCCGCGCAAGCCCCCTCAGAGGGCGCCGCGCATCAGTTGCAGCGCAAGGGCCGCGATGATCACGCCGGCGGCCAGTTCCAGCAGCGGCAGCGCCCGCGCCAGCCCGCCGCCCGGCCCCGGGGCCAGACGCGCCAACGCCCCCTCGCGCAGCGTGACCGACGCGAGCGCCACGGCCAGCGTCACGCTCGCCGTCCCCAGCCCCATGGCGAAGGTGCCCAGAATTCCCGCCATCTCCAGATCCATGCGCCATGTCAGGATCAGCAGGAACAGTGCCCCGGTACAGGGCCGGATCGCCACCGCACCGATCAGCATCGCGGCATCGCGCCACCCGGTGACGCGCGCGGCCTCGTCCGGTGTCGGCGCGTGGTGATGCCCGCAGGTGCCGCAAACGCCCGCGTCGTCAGCGTCAGGATCATGATGACGCAAGCGCCGCAGCCGACGCAGTCCGCGCAAAGCGAGCCAGCCGCCAAGGGCCGCGATCGCCGCGTAGCTCGCCGGCGCCATGATATCGTCGGCCAGTCCGGTCATGCGCTGCCGCGTGAGATCCAGCACCAGCACCCCGGCATAGACCAGCGCCACCGCAGAGGCCGCCTGCGCCAGGCTCGACGCCAGCGCCAGAGCAGAGAGGCGCAGCGCGCTGACCCGCGCGGCCATGCCGTAGCCGCCGATCAGGATCTTGCCATGGCCCGGCCCGGCGGCATGAAAGAACCCGTAGGCGAAACACAATCCCATCAGACCGCTCAACGCGCCGGGATCACCCGCCCGCAGACTGCGCAGCAGCCGCGCCATGGCCTGCTGCGTCTCGGCCTGCCCGGCGCGGGCCCATGCGGCCACATCCGCGGCGCCGCCAAGGCCCCACAGCCAAAATGCAAACGCCAGAAGACCAAGCGCCACCAGACTCAGGACAGGTCGGTTCAGAAACTGGTGTCGCATGAGATGACCATCACGTCCGAAAAGAGATTGCCGACCTCTATCCCGTCGAACTGCTCTTCAGCGGGCAAATCGGCTATCATGTCGCGAAACGCGCGCTGCGAGTCGTCGAGGTCTGGCTCGGTCACGGAATGATCGCAGCCATCTGGCAGGTCCACAGGCCCGGCAACGGTGTACTCGACATAGTAGGTCGGATCGTAAGGTTCGACCTCCAGCCCGTCGGCCGGGACCGGGGCGAAGCCGCGCCGATGCGTGGCGACGATGCGGCCATCCTCCAGCGCGACGCCGGTGGGGACCGGGTGGTCGAGCGTGATCTTCTCGCCATCGCTGTGGATGTAGAGATCGCCCTCGAACCCTTCGGGCCATTCTTCGAGATCGAACCCCTTGAGCTCGGCGCGTTCCGCCTCGGTCAGCACCCCGTCGCCGTCCTCGTCCAGCCCCATGTCGCTCAGGATGAGAAGCGAAAAGAAGTCGTCATAGCGCCATGTCACCTCGACCGCGGTCAACTGGCCCGTGCCGTCATGTTCGAACTGCAGGCCGACATCGACGAAGACATGCGGATGCGCCCCCGCGCCGCCGATCGGAAGCGAGAGACAAAGCGCGACGGCGGAAAGACAGACGGTTCGGATCATGCCCTTGTTTCTATCCAGTCGCCGGGCCACGGACAAGCGCGCAAGCAAAGGCAAGCCCCGCCATGGGCGACAATCGGCACGCAGCCAGATCCCGACGCAGGGCCTCGATCATCCGCAGTAGCGCGACCGGACATCGCGCCGCGAGGGTGTGCTGTAACGTGGGTGATCCAAGGGCCCCGTGTCGTGCTCGTCCCGCAAACGCTCCGACCGCTCGGCATAGCGCAGCGCCGGCGGTACGGGAAACGTGTCGTCGGGCATCGGGAATTGCGGCCTGAAGGACTGGCAGATCAGTTGGTCCACGACGGTCGTCGCGGTACGTCTCTGCGACCCACCATCCGGCAGAGTGACGACATGGCCTGCCTTGACGCTCAGCCCCCGCGTCTCGAATGTCAGCGGCTCGGGCAGGTCGAACACTTGCGTGTCCCTGCCGGATCCGAAGATATGCGTCTCGCCCTGCCAGACATCGCCCGTGGCGAACCGAACGCGGAAGGTGCCTGGAGGGACAAGCACCTTGAAGAAGGCCCCACCCTTGACAAACGCGGCGAAGGCTTCGGCGCCGGTCTCTGTGTCGATCAGGGTCAGCATGTAATCCCGTCCGGGCTGCGTCTTGACCTGCAGCGGAAACACCGCCGGCAATCCTGTCAGGTTCCATAACACTCCTGCTGGCGGCGGGGACCGCGTCGCGGCGCCGTGCCCCGCTCCGCCCGTCGGTGCGGCCGGACCGGGCAAAAGCATGACCGCCAGTGCAGCGAGCCCTGCCTTGCGGATCCGTTTGACCATGTCCGTTCCTTTTCAATGCCGCAGCAGGATCAGATGTGGACCCGAGGATGACACCGTCTTGATGTCATGTCACGCAAGCCATTGCATCGAAATGACCAGCCGGCCGATGACATCATCCGGCGGTACGAAACGTTTGTGTGAACGACCCTCACAAAGACCCAGAGGCCGGCGGGTGCATGTTGACAACGCCCTAGAGCCGCCTACCATAAGATGTGCCAGAGTGGTATATACTGCGGATCCCGCCTGAAAAGGAGACCTTGGAATGATCTGCAATTCACCCAGTCGTCGTACGCTTCTCCTGTGCGGAGCGACCTTTGCCGGGGCTGCGATAACGACAGGCGTTTCCGGCCTTTTCGTGCCCGCCCGCGCCAAGGAGGTGGCCCCGACACCGAACATGCGCGGTGGCGCAAACAATTATCTGCCCGGCGCCCCGATCGTCGAGCGCATCGGCGGTGGCGGCTTCTGGATGAGCGGCACGGTGCGTCGGGCGGGCGACGGTGCCCCCATCGAGGGCGCGCGCATCCAGATCTGGGCCCACACCACGGAAGGGCACGAACGCGACGAGCGCAGTCACGGGGCTACGCTCACCGATGCCGACGGCAAGTTCCGCTTGGAAATGCCGCAGATCGTGCCCGCCTTCGGGCAGGCGCACGGACATCTTGCCTATGACAGCGACGCGTTCGAAACAGTCTTCCTGCGACCGCTCATGTCCAGCCCCGAGGATACGAGCCTCAGCGCGGATTTCGTTCTCAAACCGGTCTGATGGTCGCACGGTTTCTGCGCGCGATTGCGATCTGGGCGACGCTCTGTGCCATCATCGCGACACCACTTGTAATAGCCGCGACCAGCCCGCTGCTGCAATGGCGCGAGCCGATCTATATCGCGTCAGGCTTCGCCGGCGCTGTCGCCATGGCGCTCTTGCTGGTGCAACCCCTGCTGGCAGGCGGGCGATTGCCGGGCCTGCCGATGCACCTTGGGCGTCGTGTGCATCGTTGGGTCGGGGCGACGCTTGTCGCTGCGGTAATTGCGCATGTGGCGGGCTTGTGGATCACCAGCCCGCCCGACGTGGTCGACGCCCTGCTTTTTGCCTCTCCGACCCCGTTTTCGGCCTGGGGTGTGGTGGCAATGTGGGCGTTGTTCGGGGCCGCGCTGCTCGCGGTGTTGCGCCGCCCTATGGGCCTGCGACTACGCACATGGCGCGTCGGACATTCCACACTGGTCGCGATAGTGGTGGTGTGCAGCGTCGTCCACGCGGTGCTGATCGAGGGCACGATGGGGCCTGTGTCCAAGGGGGTCCTCTGCGCCTTGGCGCTCGCGGCGACAGTCAAGGTGCTAATCGACCTGCGGGCATGGGCGCTGCTGGCGCGGCGTCGGGTCTGACATCGCGCCGACGGCATGGCACGGTCGCGGCGGGATCGACAGTGTCCGGACCCGTGTTCGACCGTTCAATCCTCGAAAAGCTCGTTCTGGCCGGACGCGGTCTCGTCCTCGTCTTGCGGCTCGTCTCCGTCCGCAATCCGGCCCGGCGGCGGGCGGTTCTCCAGAAGGCCCGCGGCGCGCAGCTCCTGCAGGCCGGGAAGATCGCGCGCGCTTTCCAGACCGAAGTGATCCAGAAACCCTTGGGTGACGACGAAGGTCACCGGCCGGCCCGGCGTCATCTTGCGCCGGCCAAAGCGGATCCATTCCATTTCAAGCAGTTGATCGACGGTGCCCCGGCTGACCGACACGCCGCGGATTTCCTCGATCTCGGCGCGGGTGACAGGCTGGTGATAGGCGATGATCGCCAGCGTTTCGATCGCCGCCCGGCTCAGCTTGCGTGTCTCGACCGTCTCGCGGCGCATCAGATGACCCAGATCGGGCGCCGTGCGCATCGCCCACGCGTCCCCCACCCGAACAACCTGCATGCCACGCCCCGCGTAGCTTTGTTGCAAGCGCAAGACGGCCTCGGCCGGATCGCTGCCCGGCGGCATCCGCTCGGCCATGTCACGCGTGCCTAGCGGTTCGGCGCTGGCAAAGAGCATCGCCTCGATCATGCGTTCCTGTTCGAACAGGCTTGGAACATCCTGAAAGCCCGCGTTGCGATTTTCATCGTCCTGCGGCACGTCACGCATCCCTGCGCCGCAATTGGATCGGCGCGAACATTTCCGCCTGCCGGATCTCGACCTGCCCCTCTTTCACAAGTTCCAGCGAGGCCGCGAAGGTCGAGGCCGTGGCCGACCGTCGCCGGGCGGGATCGCCACCGAAGCCATCCGGCAGGTAACTTGCGATATCGGTCCAGCTTCCGGCGTAGCCGATCAGCGTGCGCATCCGTTCGAGCGCCTCTTCCATCGTGAAGATCTTGTCCCGGTCCATGACGAAAGGCCGGAACTCGTCGCGTGTGCGGATCCGCGCGTAACCCTGCATGAGATCGAGCAGGGTGGCCGTATACTGCACCTTTCGCTGGCGCGTCACTTCTTCGGGCCGGCCGCGCGCAAAGAAATCCCGCCCAAGCCGGTCACGCGCCATCAGCTGCGCGGCACAATCCCGCATCGCCTGAAGCCGCTCGAGCTGGAACGCCAGATGCGCGGCCATCTCTTCGCCCGAGGGCCCGTCCTCGGTCGGATCGGGCGGCAACAGAAGCCGCGATTTGAGATAGGCCAGCCAAGCCGCCATCACGAGGTAATCGGCGGCCAGCTCAAGGCGCAGTGCCGTTGCCCGCTCGACAAATGCAAGATACTGTTGGGCTAATTGCAGGACAGAGACCCTGCGCAGGTCGACCTTCTGCGTCCGGCTGAGGGTCAGTAGAAGATCGAGCGGACCCTCGAACCCTTCCACATCGACGATGAGCGCCTCTGCCGCCAGCCTGTCGGCCACGTGTCCGGGTGCCCGGTCTGGGTCGAAATCGGTCTCAGCCATGCCCCCGCCCATCTGTCAGCGCGTCAAGTTGCGCCGAGAGGGCCGAAATGTCAACGGATGCAGGGGCTTTGCGCCAGGCCAGCGCCGCTTGCGCCCGCCTGTGTGCAGCATTGTCCATCTCGCCCGCAGCCTCAGCCACCGCCATCCTCTCGGCGAGCGTGCCATTGCAGTGCAAAACGACGTCGCAACCGGCGTCCAATGCCTGCCGGGTCAGCACTGGAAGCGGTCCATCAAGCGCCTTCATGGAAATGTCGTCGGTCATGATCAGCCCGTCAAAGCCGATCTCGTCGCGGATGACCTGCATCACGGTCGGTGACAGCGTCGCGGCTCTGCTGTCGATCGCGGAATACACCAGATGGGCGGTCATGCCCATCGGCAGATCGTTCAATCTTTGAAACGGTTCGAAGTCAACGTCTTGAAGTTCTCTCTTGATGTTGGATACAACCGGCAGATCGTGATGACTGTCCGCTTCGGCCCGCCCGTGCCCGGGGATATGCTTGACCACCGGCAACACGCCCCCGTCCAGCAGGCCATCGGCCACGGCCCGCCCCAGGAGGGCCACGGTTTCGGCATTGTCCCCGTAACACCGGTTCCGCAGGAACGCATGCGTTCGCGGCCCCGCCACATCGACCAAGGGTGCGCAATTGCTGTCGATCCCGAGCGCGTGAAGCTCCGTGGCAATAAGACGATAGCGCAGGTACATCACCTGCACGGCATCAGCCCCCGCCTGCCGAACCTGATCGAGCGGCGCCGGCCAGTCCCGCCAATGGGGCGCGCGCAGGCGCTGCACACGCCCACCCTCCTGGTCGATGGTGATGACGGCAGCATGGCCCGCGGCTTCCCGCATCTCGGCGCAGAGCGCCCGGACCTGATCGTGGGTGTCGATATTGCGCGCGAACAGGATGAAGCCGAAAGGCCGCGCATCCCGGAACAGCGCCTTTTCATCCTCCGTCAGGCGCAGCCCGCCCGCGTCGAGGATTGTCGCGCCGGGCCTGCTCATCGCGCCAGAACCGGGATGCACTCCGCGTTCTCGGCGGCGAGGGCCGAGCAGAAACGCCGCGCCTCTCCGACATCCTCGAATCCCATGGCACGCAGTCGGTAGAAAGTTCGCCCACCACTTTCAGTGCGCTGCACAACACGCTGTTTTCCTTCAAGGTAATCCTCGAAACGTGACACGATGCGCTGCCATTCTTCACGTGCGACATCTTCTGAATCGAACACGCCAAGCTGCGCGAGCCGCGTGCCTTCCGAGATCGTGTCGGCCTCCACCTCTTCGGCTGGCGCGCTTCGGTTCCTGTTGCGCACGGAAGCCACGGCGAAGGCGACGGCTTCGGGGACATCGGGCCTTAGACGCGGACGCAAGGAACGTCCCAGCCCCTCTTCGGCCAAAGCCATTGCGTCGTCGTCGAGCGTCAGGGACGCGTCCTGCACGAGGTCGGCCGCGTCGCGCTCTGACGCGGATCCTGCCGGGCGCGGCACGTCATCAAGGGTCAGGTCGAGCGGCGGCGGTGCAAGGATCAGACGGTCAGAGGGATCCGTGGCCGTGCCGTCGGCCGCGACCGAATTGACGGTCAAGCCCTGATGCGCGGCGGTGCGGCCGCCGGGGTCGGCGGGTTGCTCGCGCATCGGACCTTCGATGGCGCGGACCACTGGTACGCCCGACACGTCCCGCATGACAAGCTTGTAGCCCCAGACGCCAATCCCCGCGATCAACGCGATCGACAGGAGCGCACCCGTGATATTCGTGGCCGTCGCAAGGGTGGCGACACCATCATGCACGGCCCGCGGCCGCGCATCCTGCATTCCAGACATGCTTCGCCTCTCGCTTCTCCGGCGCAACGTCACCGCCGGGGAGTCATGATATCTGCCTCATACCCGGCCTGCGTGATCTGCACGTCACATCTCTTGGACCGGTTTGACCCCGAGAATACCAAGACCCGCGCAAATAACAACGGTCGCAGCACGTGCCAGCGCGATTTTCGCCTGTGATGTGGCCGGATCGCCCTCTTGCAGGAAGCGCAGTGCGGGCTCGTCATGGCCGCGATTCCACAACGCGTGCAGATCGCTTGCAAGATCGTAGAGATAGAATGCGACACGATGCGGCTCGTTCGCGCGCCCGGCGGTCTCGACAAGGCGCGGCCATTCGGCGATCCTTCGGGCCACGGCCAGCTCGGTCTCATGGGTCAGGATCGAAAGGTCCGCCTTACTCAGCACGGCATCCTCCACGCCGATCCCAGCCTCGCGCGCCTTGCGCAGGACAGAGTTGACCCGTGCATTCGCATACTGGACGTAGAAGACGGGGTTGTCCTTGGATTGCTCGAGGACACGGGCGAAGTCGAAATCGAGCGGCGCGTCGTTCTTGCGTGTCAGCATGACGAAGCGCGTCACATCCGCGCCGACCAGATCGACGACATCACGCAACGTGACGAAGGTGCCAGCGCGCTTGGACATCTTGAAAGGCTCGCCGTTCTGGAAAAGCTTTACCAACTGGCACAGCTTTATCTCGATCGGCACCCGGCCGTCCGACAGCGCCGAGACGGCCGCTTTCATGCGCTTGACGTAGCCGCCGTGATCGGCCCCGAACACATCGATCAGCAGGTCATACCCGCGCGAGATCTTGTCGTAGTGATAGGCGATGTCGGGCGCAAAATAGGTCCATCCGCCATCGGATTTCATGATCGGACGATCCACGTCGTCGCCATGTTCGGTCGACTTGAAGAGCGTCTGTTCGCGCGGTTCCCAATCCTCGGGGCGTTTGCCCTTGGGCGGCTCCAGCACGCCGCGATAGATCAGGTCCTTGCCGCGCAGATCCTCGATCGCCGCCTCGATCAGCCCGGTGCCATACAACGACTTTTCCGAGAAGAAATGATCCATCTCGACGCCGAGCGAGGCCAGATCCTCGCGGATGCGCACCATCATCGCGTCGGTCGAGAAGTCGCGCACCTCGGCCAGCCAGACCTCTTCGGGCTGATCCACATAGGCCGCGCCCACCTTGTCCTTGAGCGCCCGGCCCACATCGATCAGGTAATCGCCGGGATAGGTGCCATCGGCAAAGGCGACCTCCTGCCCGTGCGCTTCGAGGTAGCGCAGATAAACGGAACGGGCGAGCACGTCGACCTGCGCCCCGCCATCGTTGATGTAGTATTCCCGCGTCACCTCGTGACCGGTGAAATCCAGCAGGCTGGCCAGCGCATCCCCGAAGACGGCCCCCCGTGTGTGGCCGACATGCAGCGGGCCGGTCGGGTTGGCGCTGACATATTCGACATTCACGCGCCGCCCCTGCCCCACGTCCGAGCGGCCGAAATCCGCGCCGGTCTGCAACGCGGCGCGCAGCACGTCATGCCACTGTGTGGTGGCCAGCCGCAGATTGATGAAACCCGGTCCGGCGACCTCGGCCGAGACGATGCGCGCATCAGCGGCCAGACGGGTCGCCAACGGGGTCGCGATATCGCGGGGCGCCATGCCGGCGGGTTTGGCCAGCACCATGGCGGCATTGGTCGCCATGTCGCCATGCGCCAGATCGCGGGGCGGCTCGACCGTGACATTGGCCGTGTCCAGCCCCTCGGGCAGCTGGCCCGCCGCCTGCATCCCGGCCAGAGCGTCGAGGACCGATTGGTGAATGTCGGTAAAAAGGTTCATGTCCCGCCTTCCTGCTGCGTTGCCGCTCGGTTACCCATCAGGGTCCCGCGCGTCAATCGCTCAGGCTCCCGATCAGCCGCGCATAGCTGTGCAGGGCGAAGCGATCGGTCATCCCGGCAATATAGTCAGCAACCAGCCGCGCAAGCGTCGTCTCGTCCGCGGCCCGGGCCACATCGTTGCGCCATTCCTCGGGCAGATGCTCCAGGGCGGTCATGTAGAAGGGAAAGAGTTCGCTGACCACCCGGTGTACCCGCGCCCGCATCTCGTTGACCGAGGGCGCGCGATACATTCGGTTGAACAGGAAGCGGCGGATAACCTGAAGATCACGCCAGAGCGCCGGCGAAAACCGGATCACCGGCGCGCCGGCTGAACGCAACGCCTCGACGCTCCGGGGTTGCATCTCGGCCAGTGTCGCCCGCGACTGCGCGATCACGTCGCCCACCATGACACCGAAGACACGGCGCAGCGCCTCGTGGCGGCGACGTTTCACGTCAAGCCGGGGATGAAGCCGGTCCACTTCGGCCAGACACTCGCCCACGATGGGCAACGCGGCGATCTCTTCATCCGTGAACAGCCCCGCGCGCAACCCGTCATGCAGATCGTGGTTGTTATAGGCAATGTCATCGGCCAGCGCCGCCACCTGCGCCTCGGCCCCGGCATGGGTCGCTAGCTCCAGATCCTGCCATGCCTCGACGTCGGCCAGCGCATAGGGCAAGGCGCCGGTCACCGGGCCATTGTGCTTGGCCAGCCCCTCCAGCGTTTCCCAGGTCAGGTTGAGGCCGTCGAAATCGGCATAATGGCGTTCCAGCGAGGTGACGATGCGCAGCGCCTGCGCATTGTGGTCGAACCCGCCATAGGGCGCCATCAGCGCCGCCAGCGTGTCTTCGCCCGCGTGCCCGAACGGCGTGTGGCCCAGATCATGGGCCAGCGCCACCGCCTCGGTCAGATCCGTCTCGAGATCCAGCGCGCCGGCGATCGTGCGCGCCACCTGCGCCACCTCGATGGAATGGGTCAGGCGCGTCCGGTAATAATCCCCCTCATGCGCGACGAAGACCTGCGTCTTGTGCTTGAGCCGCCGGAATGCGCTGGAATGGATGATCCGGTCGCGATCGCGCTGAAACGGCGAGCGGAATGCGCTTTCCTCTTCACGGACCAACCGGCCGCGTGTCCGTGCGGGATCGCTGGCGTAGGGGGCCATCATGATGCGTGTCCTTGTCGCCTGTTGCGTCGGGTCATATATTCTGGGTACGCATCGAGCTTAAACATCGTCCTGAACCAACACCGGAGATCCGCCATGCAATTGCCTCCCAAGGTCACCCCGCGCGCCTTCGCCCGGCTGGCAGAGATCGACGCGGGCCAATCGAACCAGGCCCTGCGCGTCGCGGTCGAGGGCGGCGGCTGTTCGGGGTTCCAGTATGACATCAAGCTCGACACCCCGTCCGAGGATGATCTGGTCCTTGAAGCAGACGGGCAAAAGGTGATCGTCGACAGCGTGTCCCTGCCCTTCCTGTCCGGCGCGACGATCGATTTCAACGACGAGCTGATCGGTGCACGTTTCGTTATCGACAATCCCAATGTTTCCAGCTCTTGCGGGTGCGGCACGTCGTTTTCGATGTAGGCCGCGGCGCGCATGGGGGGCAAGCCCCTACCACCGCCCGGACATCGCGCGTGCCATGAGCATGGCGCGGCTGCGCACCGGCGAGGGATCAAGCGCGCCCTCGCCGACCTTGCGCGGATCCCGTCGCGCGGCGTCCAATACCGGACCCGTCTCCCAGAGGGTCAAAAGCGCCGGACCAGCCGCGTTCGAGACAGACGCGCGCCGATCACGCGCGCGGGCAAGCGCCTGCATACCTTCCTCGGCCCAACCGCGCACGGCGTCGGGCCGGCCGTCGGGAAGCGGTCTGCACCCTGCCCGTTCCAGCGCCGGGATGGCGCGGAACCAGTTCGCGATCCCGAGCGCAAAGCCGGCATCGCGCACCACCGCGTCCTCGGAGGGCCCGAGGGCGCGGGCGGCCACCAGCATCAGATTGCCCGAGGTCGCGGAGATATAGTCGCGAAAGGCCGCGTCGCTGTCGAACGGCGCCCGCTCTGTGTCGCGACGCCGCGCCGCGATCAATGCGTCGAGCAGACGGGTCGCCTCGGCATCGAGCACACGGGTAAGCGGTGTCACCACCTCGTGCCGCCGCGCGCCGCCACCGCTGCGGATCTGCTCAAGCACGTCGCGCCACCATTGCAGGCGCATCTCGGCGATCATCGGCTCTTGCGTGACCCAAGGCGCGCGCGCCACTTCGAGATTGAAGGCATAGATCGGGAAAAGCACCGCGCGCGCCGCGACCGGTGCGGCCATGACGGCCTTGAAGCGCGACGGATCTCCGCGACGGACCATATCCGCGCAGGCGACAAGATCGTTGTCGAAGGTCTGGCTCACGCCGCGGTCTCGTGCAGCAGCTTCCAGTTGATGGCATCCAGCAGCGCCTCGAACGAGGCGTCGACGATATTCGGACCCACCCCGACCGTGGACCAGCGCCGGCCCGAGGCATCCTCGCTGTCGATGATGACGCGGGTCACGGCCTCGGTGCCGCCTTGCGTGATGCGCACCTTGAAATCCACCAGATGCATGTCTGCGATCTGCCCCTGATAGCGCCCCAGATCCTTGGCCAAGGCCTTGGCCAGCGCATTGACGGGCCCCCGGTCGCAGCCACGCGCGTCCATCGATTCGCTCACCGACAGCTTCTTTTCGCCGTCGACCTTCACCACGACGACGGCCTCGGACAGGCTGACCATCCGGTCATGCTTGTTCTTGCGCCGCTCGACCGTCACCTTGTAGCGCTTGACCTCGAAGAAATGCGGCATCTGCCCCAGTTGCTCGCGCGCGAGGATCTCGAAGCTCGCCTGCGCGCTGTCATAGGTATAGCCCTCTTCTTCGCGCGTCTTGATCGTCTCCAGCAGCCGGGCCAGCGCCGGATCGCCTGGGTGGGCCTCTATCCCCGCCTCCGTGAGCCGCCGGCGCAGGTTCGACTGCCCGGCCTGGTTGGACATCGGGATGACGCGCGCATTGCCGACCGCTTCGGGGTCGATATGCTCGTAGGTGCTCGGATCCTTTACGATCGCACTGGCATGCAGCCCGGCCTTGTGGGCGAAGGCCGATGCGCCGACATAAGCCGCCTGCCGCAGCGGCACGCGGTTGAGGATCTCATCAAGCTGGCGGCTCACGGCGGTAAGGCGCTGCAATCCGTCCCGGCTTACCCCGATCTCGAACCGGTCGGCATAGGGCGATTTGAGCATCAGCGTCGGAATGAGCGTCGTCAGATTGGCATTGCCGCAGCGCTCGCCCAGCCCGTTCAGCGTGCCCTGCACCTGCCGCGCCCCGGCATCCACGGCCGCGAGACTGCCCGCCACCGCGTTGCCGGTATCGTCATGCGTGTGGATGCCCAGCCGGTTGCCCGGGACGCCGGCGTCGATCACCTCGGCCACGATGCGCCCTACTTCGGTGGGCAGCGTCCCGCCATTGGTGTCGCACAGCACGATCCAGCGCGCACCGGCCTCCAGTGCAGCGTGCAGACAGGTCAGGGCGTAATCGGGATTGTCCGCGTAACCGTCAAAGAAATGCTCGGCGTCGAACACCGCCTCGCGGCCCTCGGCCACAAGATGCGCGAGCGACCGCGCGATGTTCTCGACATTCTCGTCCAGCCTGATGCCAAGGGCATCGCGGACGTGAAAATCATGGCATTTGCCCACCAGACAGATCGCGGGGGTGCCGGCATTCATCACGGCGGCCAGCACGTCATCGTTTTCCGCCGAGCGCCCCGCGCGTTTGGTCATGCCAAAGGCGGTCATCGTGGCCCGCGTTTGCGGAACAGCGTCGAAAAACGCACTGTCGGTCGGGTTGGCGCCCGGCCATCCTCCCTCGATATAGTCGACTCCCAGTCGGTCAAGCGCTGTGGCGATCTGGACCTTCTCGGGCGTCGAGAAACTCACGCCTTGCGTCTGCTGACCGTCCCGCAGCGTGGTGTCATACAGATAGAGCCGCTCCTTGGTCACGACGCGCCCCCATCGCAGAAATCCCTCCGCGCGGAGTCAAGGCGTGCGTGCACGCCGCCGCGCGAGCGCCCGACCGCCCCCCGGGCGGGCGCTTCTTCAACGGTGCAAGCCGTAGCATCGTTCAAGTGGTCGTCACCATAAAGCGCGCCAAGCAATCGTTGCAGCGCCCCCCCGCGGTCGGGCCCTCGCGCGGCAGGCAAGCGGTTTGCGTAAAGGCGCGTCACTTCAACGACTCCAGCTTGGCAGGATCGAAGTTTGGGCGAACCGCAAAACTAACGCCATCCTTGCTCATTCGAACTTCAAGCCCTGCTTCAACGAAGCCAGATTTAAGACGATCAACCTCAGAAAAATCTTTTGTTTCAAGTGCCGTTTCTCTGACTTTTTGTAGATGGTCCGCCCATTCGCGCAAATCTACTTGATGTCGCGTAGACCAATCCGGAACTGTTTCACCCATCAAGCCGAGAAACTGAAGCGTGTACCGCAAAGTCGACACGTCATCAGCGTGCGATAACTGATGACACTCAGCGATTGCTGCAGCCGTATTCAGATCGTCTGATAGCGCATTGACCACCGCGCTATACGGCTCCCCCCTTCCAACGCCCCTTTCGGCTTGCGCGTACCATTTTCTAAGAGTTTTCTCCGCCTCCGATGCCTTCTCCGCCGTCCAGTCCATCGGCTTGCGGTAATGCGTGGAAAGAAAAACAAACCGGATCACCTCGCCCGGAATTCCCTGGTCCAGCAGGTCCCGCACCGTGAAGAAATTGCCCAGGCTCTTGGACATCTTCTTGCCCTCGACCTGCAGCATCTCGTTGTGCAGCCAGTAGCGCGCGAAGTCTCCTTCGGGATGCGCGCAGCAGCTTTGCGCGATCTCGTTCTCGTGGTGCGGGAACATCAGGTCGTTGCCGCCGCCGTGGATGTCGAACGACTCGCCCAG
>JAWLGF010000101.1:0-6188 GCA_041685205.1 Roseovarius sp. | reverse complement strand
TTCTTGCCCAGTTGGAGAGGATTTGCACATCACCCGCCTTCGACGCATCGCAGCGCAATCGCCGGTTTCTCGAATATGTCGTCAGGGAATCGCTCGCCGGCCGTTCGGACCGGATAAAGGGCTATTGCATTGCCACCGTGGTGTTCGGGCGCGACGAAAGCTTTGACCCGCTGATTGACCCCATCGTGCGCATCGAGGCAAGCCGGCTGCGCCGGTCGCTGGAGCGCTACTACCTGACCGCCGGGGCCACCGACCCGATCCGGATCGATATCCCCAAGGGCTCCTACATCGCCACGTTCACCACCTTGATGCCGGCGCCGGACGTTTCGGAAAATGATCTTCCGGCAGCAACTGCCGCCGGGACGCGGCTCGCGCCATCGAGGGGGCGCCACCGCGGCACGCGTCTTGCGGCCTTGACGGTTCTGGTCCTGAGCGGCCTTGCCGTGGCCTGGTTTGCCATCGAGCATTACCGGGGCTTTTCCTTGGCCCGGCCCGGTGACGCACTTGGTCCAAGCGTCTATGTCGAGCGCTTCGATCAGGAAAGTGACGATCCGGACATGCCTGAATTCGCCGTTGGTCTGAAACGCGACATCGTGAGCGCCCTGACGGCGTTCAACGGGCTGCATGTGATGGCCGCAACCTTGCCCCACGATCCGTCAGGTGATGCCACCCGCCTCGATCAGGCCTGGCGCGCCGCGGCTGACTATACTCTGCAGGGCGGGGTCAGCATCGAGAAGGATCGATTTCGCGTGACCACCCTGTTGGTAGACGCAAGGACGGGGCGTCATGTCTGGTCCGGCAATTTCGAGGATGACGTGACTCACGGCCCGATGCACGGCAAACGCGAGGCCATCGCACATGACATCGCACAGGCCGTGGCGCTGCCCTATGGGGCAATCTACGCCAACGAGATCGGTCCGATCCTGGGCGCCCGGTTCACGGCACTGACACCCTATCAGTGCGTTACCCGCTTTTACCATTACTGGCGGTCCTATCAGCGCGACGAATACCAGACGGTTCGCGACTGTCTTGAGGTGGCCGTTGTCGAACACCCCGATTACGCCGAAGCAACCGCCGCTCTGTCGCTGGCATTGATCGATGCGTTCCGCGTCGGTTTCGGTGATGACAGGGCGACGAGTGACCCGCTTTTGCGTGCGCGGCAGCTCGCCCAGCACGCCGTCGATATCGCGCCGCGCAACGCACGGGGATATCACGCCCTGGCGCTGGCCTATTGGCTGTCGGGAGAGGTCGAGCGCAGCCTCGACGCCGCCGAAACCGGGCTGGAGATGTCACCCGGTGACACCGAACTGATGGCCGATCTTGGCTACAGGTATTGCGCGCGCAATCAATGCGAAAAAGGTGTTGAACTGGTCCGCGAGGCCTTTGCGCGCAATCCCTCGCAGCCGAGCGTCTACCGGCTGGCATTCTTCCTGGATCATTTCATCAACGGCCGCTTCGATGCGGCACTGACGGAGGCCAGGATCATCAACATGCCCGATGTGATCTACGGGGACGTCATCATTGCCATGGCCGAGGCCAGGCTGGGCAACACGGCGGCGGCCCGGGCGGTGGTGGATCGGATCCTTGCCAGAAAACCGGATTTCGCCGACATGGTGGCCGCCGATCTTGGCACGCGCAATGTCCATCCCGATCTCGTCACCATGATCGTGCTTGCGCTGCAAGAGGCGGGGCTGCCGGCGACGGCGCTCGATGCCCGGCACTGACAATTATTCGGGGTGTTGGCGCAGGACATGCCATCATCAGCAGATGATGTCTGACCGAACGCTACAGTAAATAACCTCCGCGCTTCGCAGCAAGCATTCATCCTTCTGATCATCGGCGCGCAATGCCGCCATCGAGACTTTAGGCGATCCACCGATCAGGACAGCCGCGTCCCGTCAGCGGACGCGTACGCGCACTTTCCGGCCCGTCGGCCTTCCGCTCACACAGGGCCGGCGACAGAAAGGACAACGCAGGATGGTCTGCTGCTTGACGCATACGGTGCCCGCAGGACGTTCGGTGCGGATCGCGGCTGCCGCAACGCTGGCCGTGATCCTTGCCGCTGGCAGCGCCCGCGCGCAGGAATGGCAAAACAGCCTCACATTCTACGGTGTCATCCCTTGGGTCGATACGGAAATCACCGGAACCGGCGGCAATTCCGTCGAGTCGCTGGCCAATCCGGGCGACATCATCAGTTCCCTCGATTTCACCTACATGGCCGCCGGCGAGTTCCGCTATGGAAATGTCAGCTTTCTGCACGATCTGATGTATTCGAACCTCGGAGAGAGCGGCACATTGGGTGGCCCCTTCGCAGGACGCGGCAAGGTCGATGTCGAGATGCTGCTCGCCACCGCTGCGCTTGGTTACGTGCTTCACGAAGATAACGACACGATGCTTCAGGGCTATGGCGGCATCCGTTACGTCAACATCGAGACCAAGGTGTCCGCCGTCGGTGGTGGACCGGTCGGTGCCGGGTTCGACGCCAGCGTGGACGAGGACTGGGTCGATCCGGTCGTGGGTCTTCGCGGTCGCGTCAAGATCGCCGACAAGGTTTCGCTTGGCGGTTTTGCCAATGTCGGCGGCTTCGGCGTCGGATCGGAACTGACATTCGATGTCTTTGGCGGTCTGGAATATGCGATCAACGAGCGGTTCAGCACCAATGTCGGCTTTCGCTACACCTATATCGATTACGAAGCCGAAAGGGCGGAACTGAAGCTGCAACAATATGGCTCGGTTCTGGGCCTCACGGTGAGGTTCTGATCATGCGGAACCCGTCCCATATCGAAAATCCCCCGCTGCCGGCATCTTGTGGTTTCACTTTCAACAGCCCGGCCCGCCGCGCCTTGCAGGTGGTAATCCTGAACTGCGTGGCCCTTGCCTGCGCAACGGCCGTATCTGGCCAGGAGGCCGCGGATTTGGCCAAGAAGCTTGCCAACCCGATCTCGTCATTGATCAGTGTGCCCTTTCAGGCAAATTACGACGATTTCCAAAATGACCCTTTTTGGCAAGCAACCCGTCAGTATCGGTGCCAGCGTGCGCTACTGGGCCGACAGCAGCCGGAACGGTCCCGAAGGTTGGGTGCACGCCTGTTCCTGACCTATCTCGTTCCCAAGGGCTGAGTTCGATGAACAGGCAAGCGTTCAGCACGTCACCCGCCGTCCCTCGAAAATGGCGTGATGCCCTTGTTCGTGAACCGCTCGTGCACTTTCTCCTGATCGGGGCCGCGATCTTTGGTCTCTTCACCATGATGAACGGGTCCGGGGAGGCGGGGTCGCAGGCGCGCATCACCATCCCCGCCGCCGAGGTCGAACAGCTTGCGTCGATCTGGGAACAGCGGTGGAAGCGTCAGCCCACCGACAAGGAACTGGCCGGGCTGATAGAGGAGCGGGTCAGGGAAGAGGTCTATTATCGCGAGGCTCTGGCGCTCGGGCTGGATCGCGACGATGTGCAGATCCGTCGCCTGATGCAGAGAAAGCTTGAATTCATCACCGATAACGTCGTGCGTCCCCCCGAGCCGTCGGCTGCCGACCTCGTCGCCTATTACGAGGCCAACGCTGATCGCTACGGCAAGCCGTCGCTGCTGTCGTTCACCCAGATCTATTTCGCCGCGGACCGGCGCGGCAGAGCAGCGGAAAAGGACGCGAGGGCCGTTCTTGCCCGACTGAACGGCGGGCGCGACGAAGACGCGGCGCTGACCGAAGGCGACGGCCAGCTTTTTCCCGATACGTTTCGGGACCAGACCACGCGCGACATCGAGGCGGTGTTCGGCCCGGAATTCGCGGCATCGGTGGACGGTATCAAGCCCGGGATCTGGGCCGGACCGATCGGCTCGGCCTACGGTCTGCACCTTGTGCGCATCGACGCGCGAACCAGCGGCGCAACCCGTCCCTATGAAGAGGTCGCCGACAAGGTGCGGGCCGGCTGGGAACACGAGCAGATCCAGAGGTCGAGCGACGAGATCTATGAAAGCCTGCGCGCCCGCTACGAGGTCATTGTGGCGCCGGTTGCCCTGCCGCAACCGGGTGGAGAGGGACAAGGCTGATGCTGCGTTTCTGGCTCATCCTGGTGGCCCTTGGCCTGACGGCCCTTCCATCGGGCGCGCATGAATCGCGTCCCGCCTATCTGGAGATCAGCGAGGTGCGGGGCGGTCTTTTCGATGTGGTTTGGAAACGGCCGATGCTGGGCGATCGGGTGATGCCGCTGTCGGTCGTCTGGCCTCAGAACTGCGGTGCGGCGGCGACCGGCAGTGCCCGGCAGGTCCAGGATGCCATGGTCGAACGTCAGATGATCGAGTGCGGCAGCGACGGGCTTGTCGGCCAGCGGATCGTGATCGACGGGCTGGAACGGGTCAGCGGCGATGTGCTGGTGCGCATCGGTTTCGCCGGGGGCGATGCCGGGATCGACATCCTGAAACCTGCGCAGCCCTGGCTGGATGTGGCGGGTCCGCAGTCGTCCCTTGCCGTGGCCGTCGATTATTTCGTCCTCGGGGTCGAGCATATTCTGGGCGGCATCGACCATCTGCTCTTCGTGCTTGGACTGACGCTGATCGTCCGGGGGGCCGGGCTGCTTATCAAGACCATCACCGCCTTCACCGTGGCCCACAGCATCACGCTCGCGATGGCGACACTGGGCTATGCAAGTGTGCCGCAGGCCCCGGTCGAGGCGGTCATCGCGCTCAGCATCCTGTTTCTCGCCAGCGAGATGGCCCGTTTGGATCGCGGGCTGCCGGGGCTGACCGCGCGCGCGCCGTGGCTGGTGGCCTTCAGTTTCGGCCTTTTGCACGGCTTCGGGTTTGCCGGGGCGCTGCACGAGGTCGGGCTGCCGCAATCCGACATCCCGTTGGCGCTGCTGACCTTCAACCTTGGTGTCGAGGCGGGGCAGCTTGGCTTTGTCGCAATGGTTCTGGCCATCGTCTGGGCCGGGCGCAGGATGATCGCCGCACCGCCGCGATGGGCGGTTCAGATGCCCGCCTACGCCATCGGGTCGCTGGCGACGTTCTGGCTGATCGAACGGGTGGCGACGTTCGGATGAGCGGGCGCCAGAGAGAGAGAAATGACGTCGTGCAACACAAAAACACAGAGAGAGAACGAAGATGAACAGGAAAAGTCTGCTTTCAAGTGCCAAGGGTAGCGTGAGCATCCTTGCGACCATCCTCGCTTTGCAGGGGTCAAGCTTGGCGACGCCAGCCGTCGCGCAGGTTGCCCCTCCTGTCGGCGGCCCTGCCGGTGCGGGCGACGCGGGTCATATCGACCCCGATGCGATGCGCCGGATTCTCCCCTCTCGGCCTGCCTACTCGCCGCACGTCAACCGCAATTTCCCAACCAGGCCATTCTTCGGAGACACGCATCTGCACACGTCTTATTCGATGGACGCGGGCGCGGCGGGGGCGCGGCTCGATCCTCGCGCCGCCTACCGTTTCGCCCGGGGAGAGCAGGTTACAGCCTCGGCCGGCCTGCCGGCCCAGCTGTCGCGTCCGCTGGATTTCCTGGTCGTCGCGGACCATTCCGACAACATGGGTTTCTTCCCGCTTTTGCTGGACGGGGATCCCGGAGTCATGGCGGACCCCACCGGCCGCCGCTGGCACGACATGATCCAGTCCGGACAGGGGGTTGACGTGCTTATGGAAATGGTCACGGCCCTTTCCGGGCCCGGTCTGCCCGAAGCACTGAACCTTCTGCCCGAGACGCCGGGCTACCGCACCGCGTGGCGCGAGACCATCGCGGCCGCCGAGGAGGCCAACGACCCCGGCCGTTTCACGGCCTTCATCGGCTATGAATGGACCGCGCAGGGTGCCTTCAACATCCATCGCAACGTCATCTTTCGCGACGGTGCGCAGCGCGCCTCGATGGTGGAGCCCTTCACGACATTGCCACCCCTCGGGAGCCCGCGAGAGACGGACCTCTGGCGCTGGATGGCGGATTACGAGGCACGCACCGGCGGCGACGTTCTGGCGATCCCGCATAACGGCAATCTCAGCAACGGGCTGATGTTCGGCCTGACGCAGCCCTTCACCGACCTGCCGATCGACCAGGACTACGTCGAGGCCCGTGCCCGCTGGGAACCGCTCTACGAAATCACTCAGACCAAGGGTGACGGCGAGACCCATCCCTTCCTGTCGCCGAATGACGAGTTCGCTGATTTCGAGACCTGGGACAAGGGCAACCTCGACATCAGCCAGGCCAAGGACC
>JAWLGF010000100.1:0-6288 GCA_041685205.1 Roseovarius sp. | reverse complement strand
GCTTGACGGCGATGGCCTCGCTCTCGCCCCGGGCAAGTGCGAGGGTGAAGGCGCCGTGCCAAATGTCGCCCGCACCGTTGGTGTTGACGGCCCCGACTTCTGGCACGGGGACCTCATAGCTGCCTTGACCGTCATGGCACAGAACGGGGCTCGAGCCGCGTGTAACGCAAACCCATGTTCCCAGGTCATGCGCAGCCTCTGCCAGTGCCACTGCATCGGCGCGACCCGCGTAATCGACCAGCCCCTGCACCGAAAAGGCCACATGGCTGGCCTCGCGCAGCGCCGCCTTCGCGATCCCGACCGGGGCCTCGGCATCCAGAACCGCGGGCCGGCCAGCGGCACGGGCCGCAGCCAGGACCGCCGCGCTCAAACGCGGAAACCGCGTATCCGCAAGGGCTGCTCCGAAGGCGAACGGTTCGGGAATCGAAGGCAAAAGATCAAGGCCATCATCGCGACGATTGATGATCGTCCGCTCGCCATCGGGCGTGATCAGCACGGCGGAATGCGGTGTGGCCTGCCCTACCACGACCTGCAACAGGTCACGCCCGACGCCAAGCGAGTCGATCCGTCCACACAGGATCGCCCCCAGATCATCCGTTCCGATTGCCCCTGCCAGGGTCACCTGCCCGCCCAGCCGGACGATCGCCGCGGCTGCATTCAGCGCGCCGCCCCCATGGGTCATGCTTGAGCCGGTCGCCCGATGCTTGATCCCCTGCAAGGGATGGTCCGCGACCCTCATTTCCAGATCGAGCGCAACCAGACCTGCGCACAGGATATGAGGCGCATGGCCTGACATGCCGGATCAGCCGAGTTGTCGGGTGCAATCCGCCCGGGCGTCGCGCGCGGCCTGAGCCAATATGGCCACATCACATGGCCCGACGATAAACCCGTAGCCCGCATCGCGCAGGCTGGCGTAATCCTGTCCGGGCCACAGGACCGTCCCCTGCATCAGCCCGCCCGCCTTGGCATGACTTTCTGCACGGGCAATCACGGCGCGCACGTCATCGCGGTCCATCTCCTCGAGATGGCCCATCGCGGCGGCAAGATCGTTGGGTCCCACGAAGATCATGTCGATCCCCGGTATGGTGGCCATCTGCGCCACCTCGTCCACGGCATCGGGATGTTCGATCTGCACCATCAGCAGCAATTCGTCATGGGCCACCTCGCGGGCATAGTCGGCCCGTGCGCCGTAGCCGGTGGCCCGCACGATGGGGGCGGCATAGCCACGCCGGCCGCGCGGCGGATAAAGGCAGGCCTGTGCGATCTCTCGCGCCTGTTCCGCGGTCTGGACCATCGGCACCATGATCGACCGCGCGCCCTTGTCGAGCACGCGTTTCAGGGTGCTCTCATTGCCATCTGGGACCCGCAGGACCGCGTCTCCCCCTGCCGCCTCGACCGCGCGGATCAGGTTCACCGCCTCTTCCAGCCCTGCCGCGCCATGCTCGCAATCCACCACGATCACGTCCCAACCCGCATGAACCAGCAGCTCGGCCACATCTGCGGAGCCAAGATCGAGCCACGCCGCCGCTACCGTTTCACCGGCCTTCAACCGCGCCTTAAGTCTGTTGTGACCTGTCATTTTTATCCTCTTTCCGCCGGAAGTCTTCCGGTCCTTTGTATATCGTCAAGCCCGCGCGGATCAGCAGTGCCGCCCAGATGAGAACCGTCAGCCCGCCCAGCACCGCCGCCACGTCGCGGGCGAAAAACTCCGTCAGATCACCCTGCGCCTTCATCATCGAGACCATGAAATTGTCTTCCACGATCTGGCCCAGCACGATGCCCAGGATCGCGGGCGCCAGCGGGATGCTGGCCCAGGTCATCCCGGTCGCAAGCAGCCCGAGCACGAGGATGATCCAGATCGCCAGAACGCTGCCGGTGATCGCATAGCCGCCGATCAGCGCCAGCAGCAGGATCAGCGGCATCAACACCGCACGCGGCACCCGCAGCACCTGGGTGGCCAGGCTGACCGCAAGCCCTCCGGTCAGAAGCATCAGGATATTGGCCAAAAGAAACGAGCCGAAGATGGTCGATACCAGCACCGGATCACTGGTGAAAATGCCCGGTCCCGGGGTCAGCCCCTTCATCATCAGCACACCAATGGCGATGGCCGTCACGCTGTCGCCCGGAATTCCGAAGACCAGAGCCGGGGTCCAGGCCCCTGCCACGGCTGCATTATTGGCAGCCCCGCCATCGACCACGCCTTCGATATGGCCCTTGCCATAGGCCTCGGGCTGGCGCGAAAACCGGCGCGACACCGCGTAGGCGATCCAGGCCGCGATATCGGCCCCGGCCCCGGGAAGCGCGCCGATCACCGTACCGCCACTGGCCGACCGCAGGACATTGACCCAGCGCCGTCGGAACTCTGCCCCTGCTGCACGCACCGCACCCCAAAGCGGCTCTACCGTCAATCGCGCGAGATTGGCCTCTTTTCCCAGTGCGGCGTTGCGGAGCAATTCCGACAGGGCAAACAACCCGATCATCGCGGGGATAAAGCTGACACCGTCGTAAAGCTCGAGATTGCCGAATGTGTAACGCGGGTGTCCGACCGCCACGTCGATCCCGATCGTGGCGATGGCCAGCCCGATGAAGAGGCTCGCGAAATTGCGTGGCACGGACGGACCGCCGACAAAGACGGCGCAGGACAGGCCCAGCGTGGCGAGCCAAAACACCTCGTCGCTGGAGAACTGGCGCGACAGATCAGCAAGCTGCGGTGTGGCGACCACCAGAATGACCACCCCGATCACACCGCCCGCGACTGACGCGAACAGCGCCGTGAAAAGCGTCGTACGCGGTTGGCCCGATTGCGCCAACCGGTAGCTGTCTTCGACATAAGCCGCCGAGGCCGGCGTTCCCGGGATCTTGAGCAAGGCCCCCGAGATGTCACCGGCAAAGATCGCGGTCGTGGTCGTGGCCACGATGGCGGCCGCCGCCTGAACCGGGTCCATGAACCAGGTGAACGGCACCAGCAAGGCCACCGCCATGGTCGCCGTCAGCCCCGGCATAGAGCCGATGAAGGCCCCGTAAAGCGTGCAGACGAGCACCGTGCCCAGGATCGTCGGGTTCAATCCGACAGACAGGATGGAGACAAGGTCCATGCCGACCTACCAGGCGACCGGGGCCAGCACGCCCCAAGGCAGCACAACCCGGAGAAATGAATAGAAGATGTAGTGCAGGATGACCGACCCGGATACGGCAAGGATGGTCGCCAGCATCCAGCTTCCTCCGAAAATCCGGGTGGATAACATCAGGGTCAAAGCCGCCGCCACATGGAATCCAAGGATCGGCAGGAAGACGGCAAAGCCCACCACGAGAAGTACGATACCAACGAAGGACAGCGCACCGCGCCGATCAGGGCCTTCGTGGTCCGGGCCGGGTGCGGCTCCGCGAAATGCTTCAAGGAAAATGCCGAGGGCCGACAGGATTAGGCCTCCGGCGATAATGTTGGGAAAGAGGTCAGGACCGTAGGCCATGGCCCGGATCGACGGAAAACCCCGCGCTCCCCAGATCATGGCAAGCGCGAGGGCGATCAAAGCCGCCCCCGCAAGGATATCACGTCGTCCGGTCACGCCCGACATCCTTTACTGTGCGAGCCCGACCGCTTCGATCGTCGCACCAAGTGCGGCGTCCTGCACTTCCATGTAGTCAGCCAGATCATCGCCGCCGACGAACACGACATCAGCACCCCGACCGGCTTTGAATTCGGCCCACTCCTCGGTTTCGACGATTTCCGACACCGCCTGCTCATAGGCACAGGCGATCTCTTCCGGCATGCCTTCAGGACCGGAGGTGGTGATATAGGCCGCCAGCGTCCAGCCGCTGTCCAGTTCCTCGGCGGTCAGCGGAACATCGGGCAGTGCTGCCATCGGTTCATCATGCATATAGGCCAGCGCCCGGATCTCTCCCGAGTCGATCAGCGCCTTGCCTTCCGACAAGGCCGGGGTGGCAATATCGACACCCCCGGCAATAAGCTCCTGAAGCGCCGGCGCCGCACCTTGGGAGGGAATCCAGCGGATCGCATCGGGATCCATGTCTTCGGCGTTCAGCATTCCGGCAAGCGCAAGATGCCAGATGCCGCCCAGCGAGGTCCCTGAGGCGGTCAGCTCACCCGGGTTTTCGCGCGCGAAGTCCAGCAGCCCGTTGATCGACTCGAACTGACTGTCATTGCTCACCAGCACACTTGCCGGAACGATATCGATCAGCGCCAGCGGCGTGATGTTCTCATAGGTCAGGTCGGTCAGGCCGACCCAATGCATCGTGTTGATTTCCACGGTGACCGCGCCGACGGTGTAGCCATCGGGGTCGGCTGTCGCAATCGCGCTGTGACCGGTCACGCCGTTTCCGCCCGTGCGATTGACCACGTTGAAAGGCACGCCCCACTTCTGTTCCAGCATGGACGCCATCATCCGCGAATTGGCATCGGTCCCGCCGCCTGCCCCCCAAGGCACGATATAGGTCACGGCCCGATCCGGAGCCCAGTCGCAGGATTGTGCCATGGCGGTTGTGCCCGCCGTTGCAGCGAGGGCGCTCAGGACGCCAGCTTTCATCATTGCCTTCATCGAATTTTCCTCCTCCAGGGATCACCTTGCGGGACCTTTCGACAGGCGCCCGACGGGATGATGCTAACCAAGAGTAAACCGAGAGGTCAATCGATTAAACAAAATTTCACCATGGTGCGAAATGATCTGGATCGCCATTCTTTCGACGACTATTCTTGCGGGATGAACAAACGCGTCACCCTGCGGGATATCGCCGATGAGTTGGGCATCACGGTTGCCACGGTCTCGCTCGCGCTCAGGGGCAATTCGCGCATCTCGGCTGAAACCAGACTGCGCGTCGAGCAAGCTGCGGTGCGGCTGGGCTATATATACAACCGGGCCGCGGCAAATCTTCGCCGCACATCCAGCAACCTCGTCGCGGTCTGCCTGAGTGATCTGTCGAACCCGGTCTTCAACGAATTCCTTGTCCATATCGAGGATGAACTTCGTCAGCATGATCTACAGGTTTTTCTCGGAATCGCACGCGAGGACATCACGCTTCAGGGCCGGATTCTGCAAACCGCGCTGGAACAGGGCATTGGCGGCATCGTTTTGCTGCCCGTGCGGGGCACGACGCGGGCCGATCTCGGCTGCCTGTTACCCGCCGGGCGGACGACGCCGATCGTGCCGGCCGTCATCATGTCCCGGGCCATGGAAGATGTCGCCCTGCCACAATTCGTCAACGATGATCTGCGCGCGGGGGAGCTTGCGGCACAGGCGCTTCTGGAGCGGGGGCATCGGCGGATCGTGTGGGTCGGGGGCGGACAGGATACCTGGACAGCACGCAATCGACTGGCCGGGGTTCAAGGTGCCATTGCCCGTGAAGGCCTGCCCCCGGTCGAATATTTGCATGGCCCCACATCGCGTCAGTTCGGCCACGAGATCGCGCGCACCCTGATGACACGCGAGACGCCACCCGAGGCCGTGATCTGCTTCAGCGATCTCATCGCCTTCGGCTTCAACGCGGGCTGCCTCGATCAGGGCCTGCGCCCGGGGCGCGACGTGTCGATCATCGGTTGCGACGATATGGAAGAGGCAGGACTGACATGGCCAAGATTGACGACCATTGCTGTGGACAAGGCCGGGATCGGCCGGAGCGCAGCGCAAGCCTTGCTGCACGCCAAGGGTGGGAACGAACGCGTTCTGCTGCCCCCAAGACTGGTGCTGCGCGACACGGTGGGACCACCTGCACACCGGGCGGTCTGAACGGCCGGTGTACATGTTTCGGGCCGAACCCTTCGTGCCAAGCTGTATAGATGTCACGCAAGCATAGAAACTGGAGGCATCCACATGACGCAAAGACAGAAAACGTGGCGGACATCACGTCGGGTTATGAAGAGCTAGATGTGTCATTATGGGTATACAGCGTGTGACACAACACTGCCTCGTACCGGCGAATACCCCTGATGACAAAGCCGTAGTCCGCCCCAAAATCCGGGTGCACCGCGGCCATCTCGATCTTCGCGTTGATCGACTCCAGGTATCGCTCGGCCTGACCCGCACCGAAATGTTCGATCCCGTAGAGGAAGATGTTGATCAGGTCCCGTTCGGCGTCGCGCGTGAAGTGAAGTCAATTTTCGTCACGAAGGAGACCCTTGTGTCGGGCCTCCCGGCGCGCCGCCTCCAAGATATCCGGGAACGCGCGATCGGAGACACCGCGCGCTTCCGCGCGCTCAAGCATGGTCCGGAGTTCGGCCATGGCGGCTTCCTTGCGCTCCTGGTCCCGCCGCACCAGCTCCCGGAAGTATTCGCT
>JAWLGF010000099.1:0-6403 GCA_041685205.1 Roseovarius sp. | reverse complement strand
CCATCATCACGGCGTCCTTGGTGCCCGCGACGATCAGGTCGAGCCGCTGCGCGGGATCATTGCGCAGATCCTGCATGTCGTCGATCTCGGGGTTGAGGATGTACTCGCCATCCACATAGCCGACACGGCAGCCGGCGATCGGACCCCTGAAGGGCGCGCCCGAAATGGTCAGCGCCGCCGAGGTGGCGATCATCGCCACCATGTCCGGGTCGTTGACCAGATCGTGGCTGAGCACGGTACACATGATCAGTGTCTCATGCTTGAAGCCGGGCACGAAAAGCGGGCGCACGGGCCGGTCGATGAGACGTGCGGTCAATGTCTCTTTCTCCGACGGGCGCGCCTCGCGCTTGAAGAAGCCGCCGGGCACCTTGCCCGCAGCATAGTATTTTTCCTGATAATGCACGGTCAGCGGGAAGAAATCCATTCCCGGCTTGGGTTCCTTGGCAAAGGTCACGTTCGCCATGACCGAGGTCTCGCCCAAGGTGGCAATCACCGAGCCGTCGGCCTGACGGGCGATCTTGCCGGTTTCAAGGGTGAGGGTTTCCTCGCCCCATTGCATCGATTTTTTCGTTTCTTTGAACATCACGTTTCCTACACTGGCCGGTCCGGGCGTATCCCGTCGGGCCCATTTTCATCCGGGGCCGCATTGCCCCATGGCTTCTGGTCTTGGCCTTGTGCCCCGGCAAAGCCGGACCGGGGCGGCCTCGGATCATGTGAAAACCGCGCCCTCATGGGGCGCGGTCCTTTGTCTTAGCGGCGAATGCCGAGGCGCTTGATCAGGTCGCGATAGCGATCCGCATCCTTGCCTTTGAGGTAATCGAGCAGCTTGCGGCGCTGCGCGACCATCATCAGAAGGCCACGGCGCCCGTGGTTGTCTTTCTTGTGGGTCTTGAAATGCTCTGTCAGGGTGCTGATCCGCGAGGTCAGGATTGCGACCTGCACCTCCGGAGAGCCGGTGTCACCTTCCTTGGTGGCGAATTCCTTGATCAGGCGGTGCTTTTCTTCGACGGTAATCGACATCGGGATCTCCTTCAAAAGTCGGCGTTATGGGCGCAAGCCGGGATGTCGTCCAGCAAGGTCCGGGCGTGGCCTCGAGCGGGCGATCCCGTCGAGACATCGCGCGTGTAGAAGAATTTTGCAGAAATTGGAAGCGGGAATCGCGTCCCGGGCTCAGAGGCCGGTCATCAGCGCAAATTCGCTTTGCGGCAGGAGCGCTACGTGATCCAGCGTCAGGCCGTGGGCATTGGCGATCAGCGTGATCGGCTCGCCGTTCAACAGCAGGCGCTGGTGGTCGGGGTTTTCAGCGTCAGGTTCCAGCGTGACCTCGGGCTCGGCCCCGGCAGCGTCATCATAGACCACCACGAGCGCGTCCTCATCGGGGGAGAAATCGAGCATTTCGGCCTGATGTTCGCCATCGAGCCAATCCCCGAGGATCACGCTGTCCGCGCCGGTACCGGTCGTCACGATATCCTCCTTGCCGGCAAGGATCACGTCGTCGCCGGGTCCACCGTTGAGGTAATCACGGCCGTCGAGGTCCTGCAATCCCTCGACCTCGGGATCGAACTCCGCACCGATCAGCGTGTCGTTCCCGAGTCCGCCAAACAGCGTATCCTGCCCTTGACCGCCAAAAAGGTGATCGTCCCCGAGGCCACCATGCAGCGCGACATCGCCGGAACCGCCATGCAGCGTATCGTCGCCCGCCCCGCCATGCAGCGTGTCGTCGCCATCGCCACCACAGAGGCTATCGTTTCCGTTCTGGCCGAACAGCAGGTCGTCGCCGGCATCGCCGGCGAGCAAGTCACCGCCATCGCCACCGTGCAGGGTATCATCGCCCTCACCGCCCGAAACGACGTCGTCGCCTGCCCCGCCACGGAGCACGTCATCGCCGGCGTAACCGAATATGGTATCGTCCCCACCATACCCGCCAATCTGATCGGACCCCGGTATGCCGCGGATGATGTCCGCCTCGGTCCCGCCGCTGGTCACGTCCCACCACGCATCTGCCCCGCCATCCGCGGACAAGGCCGCGTCCGGGGGTGACGGCGTGTCACCGTCTGCACCGGTCGGCTCGTCCATCTCCAATGGGGCCGCCGACATGTCCCTCAGCACCTGTGCGAACAGGTCCGGCGGGGTCTCGGGGAGGCTGTCATCCGGACCGTCGCCTTCGGAGTCACGGTCAGGCGCGTCCCGGTCTTTGTCATCGCTGTCGAGACCGACAAACGCGGCGGCACCGACCGCCGTCATTCCGAGAAGGCCGAATATGGAAAGCATACCATCACCACGCAAATTGTGGATAGGTAAGCACATACGCCCCTTCGGAGCAAGCGCAGACCTTGACGAGGGTTAACCGCCATGTGCCCCCAGGACCATCGGCACCGTCATTGCGGGGGTCGCCCGGTCGTGCGGCGCGATGGCGACGGGACGTTGGGATCTGGCGATGTCACCATGCGCCTCGGCTGTGCCACGCGGTGCGGCAGACCTCCCGCATGGCCGCAGATCACAGCGGCCGCGCCGCTCAGCGCAGGCCGAAGAAGCTTAGAAGAAAAAGGACGATCACGACGAGGCCGACGAGATATATGATCGAGTTCATGGGCTCCTGCCTTTCATTCCTGCAGTGCATTCTCTTTCGCTATCATCCAACGCGGAGGATGGAAACCGCGCCGCGAAAAGCTGCGGGATGTCGGCGTGCCTTCGCGCAGTACGGCAGAAGCCGACAAGACCCGATCAGACACCGCGCAGCGTGTCGCCCGGATCGATCCGCGGCTCCAGCGCGACACGCACCGGCGCGGGGTCCGCCTCGCCTGCAGCGCGCGCCGCGATGATCCCGGCCGCCTTGCGGCCGATCTCCAGACGGCAGGCATCCATGGTCGCCAGTTTCATCGGCAGCCCGTCCAGCAATTCGACACCGTTGAACCCGGCCAGACCAATCCTGGCGGGAATGTCGACGCCCTGCTCCATCAACCAGAGCAAGCCACCCGCGCCGATCATGTCGTTGGAATAGTAGAGAAAATCCAGATCCGGCGTCTCCTTCAGCATCGCGGCCGTCATCTCGCGCCCCTTCAAAAGCGCCGAGCCGCCGGAATAGAACGCATGATTGGCCATCTCGACGCCCGCTTTCGCGAGCGCCTCGGTAAAGCCCTCGAAGCGTTTGCGCGCCCGGTGATCGAGCGGCATCTTGGTGCCCATGAACCCGATCCGGCGATAGCCCGCGCGGATGATCGCCTGCGCCATCTGCCGGCCGGCCCGCCTGTGCGAGATGCCCACGACCGAGTCGATCGGCGTGCCGTCCACATCCATGATCTCGACAAGCGGAATGCCGCTGGCGCGCAACATCGCACGGCTGGCATCGGAATGCTCCAGCCCGGCGATGATCACCCCCGACGGCCGCCATGACAGCATCTCGTAAAGGACCTTTTCCTCTTTTTCCGGGTGGTAGCCGGTGATGCCGACGACGGGTTGCAGGCTGGTTTCCTCCAGCACCTCGCTGATGCCGGTCATCACCTCGGGAAAGACCATGTTGGACATCGACGGGATGATGACGGCCACCAGATTGACCCGCTGGCTGGCAAGCGCCCCGGCGATCTTGTTGGGTACGTAGCCAAGACGTTTGGCCGCCTCCAGCACCCGCTGGCGCGTGGCTTCCGAGACATCGCCCTTGTTGCGCAGCACGCGGCTGACGGTCATCTCCGAGACGCGCGCCGCTTCCGAGACATCGCGCAGGGTCAGGGGGTGTCTGTCTTCGGTCATCACGGTGCTTTCCGGAAGGGATGACGGGTTGCCGCGCATCCGCAGCGCGGATCCTGCGACGCGGGACGGAAAGTATCGGAATATTGCATAAATCGCCCCATGACAAACCCCCTGACGCGCGCTAAGAGACCACCCGTGGCCCCGTGGCTCAACTGGATAGAGCAATCCCCTCCTAAGGGATAGGTTGCAGGTTCAAGTCCTGCCGGGGTCACCATCCCGTCGCCCGCGCGGCTCAGAAGCCGCTTGCCGTCGGCAGCCAGGTGGACAGGACCGGGACGAAGGTGATGATCAGCAGCGCCGCGAGCAGGGCCGCGAAAAAGGGCGGCATTTCCCGGATCAGGGTGCCGGGCGTCAACCGGACCGTCGAGGAGACGACGAAGATCAGGCTTCCGACCGGTGGCGTGGTCAGCCCCACGGTCAGGTTGAAGATCACCACGATGGCGAAATGATTGGGATCGATCCCCAGGGCAAGGCTGATCGGCGCGAGGATCGGCACCAGGATGATGACGCCCGGCAGCGGATCCATGAACAGGCCGAACGCGAGCAGAAGCACGTTGACGCAAAGCAGGAACACGATGGGCGCGAGATCCCATGCGATGATGGTCTGGGCCAGATATTGCGGCAGGCTCTCGATGACGAGGATCCAGGCAAAGGCCCGCGCCGCCCCGAGGATCAGCAGCACCGCGCCCGATGTCAGTGCCGCGCGCAGGATGATGTCGGGCAGATCGCGGATGCGCAGCGACCGGTAGATGACCATGCCCGCAAATAGCGCGTAGAACACCGCGATCACCGAGGCCTCGGTCGGCGTGAAGATGCCGAAACGGATGCCGCCCACGATCAGCACGATCAGGAACAATGCGGGCAGCGCGTGGATCGCGATGCGCAGGATCTCGCGCAAGGGCGGCATGGGCGCGCCGGTGGCATAGCCGCGCAGATGGCTGACGCGCGCATTGGCCACCAGCACCAGCGCGGTGATCAGCAGCCCCGGCAGCACACCGGCCATGAACAGCGAGCCGACCGACACGGACGGGTCCTGCATGGCGTAGATGATCATCGTGATCGAGGGTGGAATGATCGGCCCGACGACCGAGCTGGCGATGGTCAGCGCCCCGGCATAGGCGCGGTCGTAGCCGCCCTTCTCCATCATCCGGATCATCATCGTCCCCGGACCGGCCGCATCCGCCAGCGCAGAGCCGGAAATGCCGGCGAACATCGCCGAACTGACGACATTGGCGTGCCCGAGCCCCCCCTTGCGGTGCCCGACCAGCGATTGCGCGAGCCGCAGGATCGCCAGCGTCACGGCACCGCCGGTCATGATCTCGGCGGCAAGGATGAAGAACGGCACGGCCAGCAGCGGAAAGCTGTCGAGGCCTGCGAACATCTCCTTGACCACAACGATGTGCGGATAGCCCGACCCGAGGCCGAGCGCCGCGAAAACCGCGATCGCCATGGCGAAGGCCACGGGCAGGCCGAGCGCCAGCAGGATGAAGAGCGCCGGGAAGAGAATCTCAGCCATGCGCCCCACCGGGCTGCGCACCGGTATCGGCACCGTCGGGGTCGGCCCCCCTGTAGGTGCCCGCCGTGATGAACTGGCGCGCGATGATCAGCAGATGCACGATGAGCAGGCCAAAGCCGATCGGCATCGCGGCGTAGACATAGACGAAGGGAAGGCGCAGGGCCGGTGTCACCTGAAACTGCATCCGCTGCGCGTATTGCAGCCCGACATGCACCATGAACCCGAAGAAGATCAGCAGGCCCGCGACGATGGCCGCGCGCAGAATTTTCTGCCCGATGTCGGGCAGGGCGTCCTGCAACCGGGTGATCGCCACGTGGCCGCCCTGGCGCAGGATCAGCCCCGCGCCGGTGAAGGTCAGCCAGATCATCAGGTAACGGGCGACCTCGTCGGCCCAGGGCACCGAATGCCCAGTGAGGTAGCGCGAGGTGATGTTCGCCCCGATCACAAGCGTCATGGCCGACAGCATCCCGATCAGGGCCCAGGCGTTCGCGGCGACGAATATGCGTTCCAACCGTTTCACGATGAAACCCCGGACTGCGTGCCGGCGCCACTGCGGCGCCGGCGGTGACGTGTCACTCGAAATTCACGATCGAGTCGACCAGATCCCGGCCATACGTCTCGTAATAGTCGTCATAGGCCGAGGTGATGGCCTCCTGAAACCGGGCCTTTTCCTCGTTCGACAGGGCGTTGACCGTCATGCCGCGCTCTTTCAGCGTTTCCACGCCGCTCGTCTCGACATCATCGACATAGCCGCGCATGGCCGTCACCGCCTCGGCGGCGGCGGTCTCGAACGCGGCTTTCTGGGCCTCGTCAAGACCCTCCCAGAACGATCCCGAGACCAGCAGCATCGCCGGGGAATAGACATGTCCCGACAGGGTCAGGTACTCCTGCACCTCGTCGAGCTTGACCGAGACGATGACCGATAGCGGGTTCTCCTGCCCGTCGATCACGCCCTGCTGCAGCGACGAGACCACCTCGGGCCAGGCCATCGGGGTGGGGGCCGCGCCCATGGCGTTGAACGCCTTGAGATGCACCGGGTTTTCCATCGTGCGGATCTTGAGACCCTCGACATCGGCGGGTGTCTCGATCGGGTTGCGGTTGTTGGTGATGTGGCGAAAGCCCTGCTCGCCCCAGGCCAGC
>JAWLGF010000001.1:23927-145690 GCA_041685205.1 Roseovarius sp. | reverse complement strand
CGCGGCCGAGGCCGCGCGCAATGACATCGGGCTGAACGATTCCACACCCGGCGACCCACTTGACGAGCCATCTACCGAGCTGACGCCGGATGCCAAACAGCCCTTGGCCTTCAACGGTTTTCTCGGTCTCGCGGCCGAGCGGCATTCGGACGACATGCTCGACCGGAATTACTTCGACCACGAGGCGCCTGACCCGGCCCCGAACGGCGTCGGTCCGCAGGAACGTATCGAGGACGCGGAGTACACGCTGGACGGCGAGTGGGCTGTCGGAGAAAATCTTGCGATTTATTCAAAAACGGATCTCGACCTGAACGAAGCCATTCGCTTGCATTACAACGGCCTTTTTGACAGCGCGGGTCACCGGGAAAATATCCTGAACGACAGCTTTCGCGAAACCGGCATAGCACAGCAGGAGGGCTTTTTCCCTACACCGAGGTCCGATGGGAGTGAGGTCGACGAGGAAACCTCGATGCTCACCCATAAATTTGCCACGTCGGGCACCGACATCTTCCTGACCGGTGTCGCCTACACGGACACCGATCAAGATGACTTCTACTCGATCGACGAGGCCAAGGAGGGCGTCGAAATCTCTGTCGAGGGGATGACCGAGCAGACCGCCTCGGCCGGCGGCTATGCGATGGCGCTCGACGATACCACCACGACGGCCGAACTCAGCTACACATGGGACGGCGAGACGCGGACGGCGAGCGTCGACATGGACGGCCGCAACGTCAAGGTTGATCTGGTGGGCGGCGACCGGTTGCTTTCGTCAGGCGATCTGACACTGGGCGACGGCATAGCCGAAGGCGGGCTTCTTGGCGTCGACGATCTTGCCTTGACGGGCAACTCGCTCGACAACCTGCTGATCGCGGGGCGCGGCGACAACGCGCTCGCAGGGGGCGGCGGCGAGGACATCGCGCAGTTTTCGGGCAGCCGCGACGATTACGATATCAGCGACGAGGATGGAACGATCACCGTCACCGACACACGGGAAGAAGAAGGTCTGAACCAGGGTGCCAATACCCTGAGCGAGATCGCGACGCTGCGCTTTTCGGATGGCGACTTCGGGATTGACGATCTGCTGGACACCCCGCTCGACTCGGGCGACGGTCCGCGCAGCCTGGCGGGACAGTTACGCGATACCGCGGGCAATGATCTCGAAGGGGCCTCTGTCACCTTCACCCCCGACGGCGACCCGACCCCCGGGCTGGGCGCGCAAACCGGGGCAGACGGACGGTTCGCCCTCGGGTTGGAGGATGGCGAGAGCGGGCGGCTTGACGCCGAGCTTTCCTACGGCACGGGCGATCCCGATATCACTGCCGGAGACGCGCTCGACGTTCTGCGCATCGCGGTCGGGCTGGAGCCGTCCTTCGGTCCCGCTCAGACGCAGAACTTCATCGCCGCCGATATCAATGGCGACAACCAGGTGACCGCCGGAGACGCGCTCGAAGTCTTGCGCAGTGCCGTCGGCCTCGAAAGCGACAACGCGCCGAAATGGGCGTTCTTCGACGAGGATACCGACTGGGATGCGGCTGAGGCTGACAGGAACAACGTCGATGTGGACACAGGCATCGACATCGCGTCGCTCGGCGCGGATCAGGAGATCGACATGACGGGTATCCTGCTCGGCAACATGGACAGCGTGTAACCTCAGGCGCGTCCGTTATCCGTGCGATCAACGAACAGCTCGCGCGGAGCGACCGCCCCGATCTCGCCGATGCGGGCAAGGGCGGCGCGCTTGACGCCTTGGCCCGCGTCGATCCGCACCGCGACATCCGCGCGATCCCGCCAGGGATCGGGTATCTGCAAAAGCGAGATCGGCCTGTCACCGGACAGGCGCGCCCGCACCACCTCGGCGTCTCCCAGGGCAGGTCCGGCCTCGGCGATGAGCGTCACCCGCGCCGCATCCCGGCCGGGCTTTATGTCAGCCGCGTCCGCCAGATTGACGATCCGCGCCGTCGGATAGGGTTTGATCGCGTCCGCAAGCGCCTGCGCACCAACGCCCTGCCTGTCGGCCAGCGCGACGGTGACCCGCGCCCCGGCGCGCAGCTTGCACACGGCATGACCAAGAGCAGATCGAATGACCGCATCGCCGGTCTTCGCAAGGATCACGACCTCGCCCATCGGATCGAGCGGCTGACGGCCGAGGAAAAACCCGAAGATCTGTTCTGCCATGCCCGCGTAATGGCGCGGATCGCGGGCATCATGCACGATACGCCCGATATCCACCTCGGTCACGGTGGCCCCGGCGGCATGCACGCGCAGCATCACGTCGATATCGACCGCGTAATCGCCGACAAGCTCGGCATGCGCGATCCGAGACTTGTCGAATAGGTAAATCCCCGAGTTCGGCGCGCCTAGATGCGCCAGCCCCGGAAACATCCGCGCCAGTGCCGGCCGCACCAGCAGCCGGGTCATCGGCATGTCGTCCTCGGGGTCGTTCCACGCGCCCTTGATCAGCCCGACACCCTCTGCGCGCGCCGCTTGCATGCGGGCGAAAAGCGGCAAGTCGAAGCGATCGAGATCGGCATCGACCTTCATCACCCAACGGTGCCGCGCGGCCGCGATCCCGCTGCGCACCGCGTGGCCCATTCCCGGGCGCGCCTCGGACACGATGCGGGCGCCGGCCGTCCTGGCGCGTTCCGACGTCGCGTCGGTGGAGCCGTTGTCGATCACCACGACCTCGGCGATTCCTGCCATTTCGTGCAACTGGGCCACAACGCGCCCGATAGTCTGTGCCTCGTTGCGCGCGGGCACAATCACGCTTACCGGGTGTGACATGGCGACTCCAACGGCGATCGTTTGGCTTGCCTTAGCGTCACGCATGCCGACGCGCAACAAGGCCCGCGATCATGCAGCAGCCGTCAGAACGTCAGCGTCGCGTTGATTGCCCGCGTCCAGGCATCGACCTTGGCGCGACGTTCGGCCTCGGGCATATTTGGGGCGAATTGACGCTCCAGTTTCCACGTCTCGGCAAATTCCCTTTGCCCGGGATAGAGCCCGACCTGCATCCCGGCAAGCCACGCAGCCCCGAGCGCCGTGGTCTCCAGCACGTGCGGACGGTCCACCGGCGCATCGATGATATCGGCCAGAAACTGCATCGCCCAGTCCGACGCGCTCATCCCGCCATCGACGCGCAGGGTCGCCACCTCTCTGTGGCCTCCACCTTCCGCATCCTCGTGGGCGGCCCAGTCGTCGCGCATCGCCTTCAGCAGATCGCGGGTCTGGAACCCCACGCTTTCCAGCGCCGCGCGCGCAAATTCCTCGGGCCGCGAATTGCGCGTCAGACCGAAGATCGCGCCGCGGCAATCGGGGCGCCAATAGGGGGCGCCCAACCCGGTGAAGGCCGGGACCAGGACGACCTCCTGATGCGGATCAGATTTTTCCGCGAGCGGTTGCGTTTCGCTGGCATGGCGGATCATACGCAGGCCGTCGCGCAACCATTGCACCACCGCACCGGCGACAAAGATCGACCCTTCCAACGCGTAGGTGGGCTGGCCATCGATCTGGTAGGCGATGGTCGTCAGCAGGCGGTTTCGTGACACAACCGGGGTCGATCCGGTGTTCAGAAGGGCAAAACACCCCGTTCCGTAGGTCGATTTCAGCATCCCCGGCTCGAAACAGGCCTGACCGACGGTCGCCGCCTGCTGATCCCCGGCCACCCCGCGAATAGGGATCTCGCGCCCGAAAAGGTCGGCGCGGGCGTTTCCATACGTATCCGCACTGTCGCGCACCTCAGGAAGCATACTCATGGGTATCTCCAGAAGATCGCACATCGTCTGGCTCCACCGGCCCTTGCGGATATCATAGAGCAGCGTGCGCGCGGCGTTTGTGGCGTCGGTGGCATGGACGGCCCCGCCGGTCAGCTTCCATATGAGATAGGTGTCCACGGTCCCGAACAGCAGATCCCCGGCTTCGGCCCTGTCCCGTGCGCCTTCGACATTCTGGAGGATCCACCGCAGTTTCGTGCCCGAGAAATACGGATCGAGCAAAAGCCCGGTGCGATCCGCGACCATCGGCTCGTACCCGGCCTCGCGCAGATCCGAGCAAAAGGGTGCGGTGCGCCTGTCCTGCCAGACGATCGCCCGGTAGACCGGCCGTCCGGTGTGCCGATCCCAAACGATGGTCGTCTCGCGCTGGTTGGTGATGCCGATGGCGACCACATCGGAGCCGTTCAGCCCGGCCTTCTCGATCACCGCGCGACAGGTTCCTGCAGTGGTCGACCATAGGTCGTTGGCGTCATGCTCGACCCATCCCGAGTGCGGATAATGCTGGTCGAATTCTTCCTGCACCGTGGAGGTCACCTGCATCGCGGCATCAAACAGGATCGCCCGGGTCGAGGTCGTGCCCTGATCGATGGCAAGGATATGGGTCATGCTTTCGGTCCCCATCGGTTTGCGCGTCATTGCCGGGACTGATTGGTCGGTCACGGGCGAGTGTGACCGTTCAGGGTCCGCGTTGTCGAGCGCGAGTTTCCGCGCGCCCGGCGCGTGATGTATTCCTGCGGGGGGCGCGCGTCGTTGAGCTTCGGCCCAAGATCGCCCCGCAACAAGGGCGCTCGATCACCCACTCCGACGCTCTGCACAGCGCATCGCGGGCTTCCTGTCCCGTCTTGAAACTCCAGGCGGCGTCGCCGATATGTTGCTGTCAAAACAGCACAAGACGCGGATAATCCATAAGTTGGAAACCGATGTCGGCGTCCTGCCTGTCTCGCCTCGCTCATGCCTCGGCGGCCCGCTGCGCGGGCATGAGCAACCCCCGTTGCTCATGCATCCACGCGTCGAGATCCGCGATCTGCGCCTCGGTCATCTTCAGCCCCAACCGCGTTCGCCGCCACACGACATCCGCCGCCTGACGCGCGAATTCGTGTTCCATCTGCCAGCGCACTTCGGCCCCTGTCAGCGTCGCACCGAAATCGGCACCCAGATCCGATGATGCCTTGGCGCCTGCCAGGATCTGCGCGGCCTCGGTGCCGTAAGCGCGAACCAGTCGCAGGGCCCATGCGTCCGTCAAGAACGGATGCGCCGCCGCCAAATCGCGTGCAAGCCGCGCCACGCCGTCAACGGCGAAATCGCCGCCGGGCAGCGGCACCCCGGCGGTCCAGTTGCCGCCCGCATGCTCGAATTGCGGCACGAGCTTCGCCAGTGCGGCCTCGGCAAGCTTGCGATAGGTGGTGATCTTGCCGCCGAACACGTTCAGGAGCGGCGGCCCCTGCACATCACTCAACGACAAAACATAATCGCGCGTTGCCGCGGTCGCGGACTTGGCCCCGTCATCATAAAGCGGTCGCACGCCTGAATAGGACCAGACGATATCGTCGCGCGTCACCGGACGCTCGAAATACTGGCTGGCGAACTCGCAGAGGTAGTCGGCCTCCTCATCCGTGCATTCCGGCGCAGCATGCACGTCGGACTGCTCGGCATCGGTGGTGCCCAGCAGGGTGAACTCGCGCTCGTAGGGAATGGCGAAGATGATCCGCCCGTCCGTACCTTGAAAGAAATAGCATTTGTCGTGGTCGTATAGCTTGCGGGTCACGATATGGCTGCCGCGCACCAGACGCACGCCCTCGCTGGAGTTCATCCGCAACGTGTTGGATATCACATCCTTGACCCACGGTCCGCCGGCATTGACCAGCGCCCGCGCGTGCACCGTCTCGGACGCACCGGTTTCGCCATCCTCCAGCGTCACGTGCCACAGATCGCCGACGCGCTCGGCTGACCGCACCTTGGTGCGCACCCGGATGCGGGCACCGCGCAGTGCGGCATCGCGGGCGTTCAGGACCACCAGACGACTGTCCTCGATCCAGCAATCGGAATACTCGAAAGCCCGCTCGAACCTGTCGTGCAACGGCACGCCCTCGGGCGCGTGGCGCAGGTCGAGCGTGCGTGTCGCGGGCAGGATCCGGCGCCCGCCCATATGGTCGTAAAGAAACAGACCCAGCCGGATCAGCCATGCGGGCCGCCGGCCCCTCGTCCATGGCATCACCCCGTTGAGGAGACGCGAGGCCGGCGTCTCGCCCTCGAAGCGCATCTCGGAGTGATAAGGCAGCACGAAGCGAAGGGGCCAGCTGATATGCGGCATGGCGCGCAGCAGCGTCTCGCGCTCGATCAGCGCCTCGCGCACCAGCCGGATCTCGAAATATTCCAGATACCGCAACCCGCCATGAAACAGCTTGGTCGAGGCCGACGATGTGGCGGATGCAAGATCGTTCATCTCCGCCAGCTCGACACGCAGGCCCCGGCCCGCCGCGTCCCGTGCGATACCGCAGCCATTGATGCCGCCGCCGATGACGAACAGATCGACGATTCGGTCTTCCGCGCGCTCTGTCACTGAAAGGCCCTCCCGAGCTTCGCCTTGAGACGCATCACATGTGCCTGCAACCGGTCAAGGAAAATGTTCGTTTCCGTTCTTTTTGCATGCCTCAGATCATGGTGGCCAATCCGAAGTCACGCGAAACGCCAATCCCGATCCTCGCCGCGCCTTGTGCAGAACGCTGCAGCGCGGCGGAGACGATCCTTGCGCCTGGAACTGAAACGAACATACTCGAACCGGAACACCAGAAAGTCCCCCATGTCGCAAACCTTTCGCCTGCCCGACATCCTCGCGATTGCCCGCACCGAGGGCAAGGTCACGGTCGAAAACCTCGCCGAGAGGTTCGACGTTACCGTCCAGACCATTCGCCGCGATCTCACCGAACTGGCCAATGCAGGCAAGCTCGAGCGTGTGCATGGCGGCGCGATCCTGCCGTCGGGGGTCAGCAACATTCTCTACGAGGAACGCCGCCGCCTGAACGAGCCGGGCAAGCTCGCCATCGCGCGCGCCTGCGCGGCGGCGATCCCCGACAATGCGTCGCTCTTTCTCGACATCGGAACCACGACCGAGGCGGTCGCGCGCGAACTGACCTTGCACCATAACCTGATGGTCATGACCAACAACATCAACGTCGCACGTATCCTGATGACCAAAACCGACTGCGAAATCATCATCGCCGGTGGCGCGCTGCGCCGCGCCGACAATGGCCTCGTCGGTCATCTCGCCGCGCGCAGCATCGAGAATTTCAAGTTCGATCACGCCATTCTCGGCTGCTCGGCTCTGGACGAGGATGGCGACATGCTCGATTTCGACATCGAGGAGGAGGTCGTCGCCCAGACCCTGCTCAGACGCGCGCGCGAGGTGTATCTTGTGGCCAACCACTCCAAGTTCCAGCGCAGCGCACCGGTGCGCATCGGCTCGGTCCGCGATGTCGATCGGATCTTCACGGATGCCCCCCTGCCCAGGCGCCTCTCGGAACGCTGCGCCCACTGGCGGACCGAGGTGCATGTTGCCGCCCCGCATGCCTGATTCTCGACAGCGGCCCTGATTTCTTCTTGGCCCAAATACCCCCGGGGGAGTCGCCCGGAACGGGCGACGGGGGCAGCGCCCCCAGGCACATCAGCCGGTCGTGAAGCTGCTGAACGGAATGTAACGCACCGGATCGCCCGGCGCGATCTCGGCCGCATCGTCGCCCAGTTCCACCAACCCCTCGGCCCAGCTCAGACCGCTGATCCGCCCGGATCCTTCCGAGGCAAAGACCTCCGCCCGTCCGCCGCGGATCCGCGCACGCAGATATTCGCGCCGGCCCGGTTTCTTGGATTTTGAAAAACCGGACGGCACTTCAAATCCTTGCGGCGAGAACCAGCCCGCGCCCGACAGCATCGCCATCGCGGGTCGCGCGAAGATCAGAGTGCAGACAAGGGCCGCCACCGGATTGCCAGGAAGCCCGAAGACCGGCACACCGCCCCACAGCCCGAGAGCCAAGGGCCGTCCCGGTTTCAACGCGATGCGCCACTCGGCCATCGCGCCCGCGTCGTTGAGCAGGCTTGAGACATGATCCTCATCTCCCGAAGACGCCCCGCCCGACGTCAGGATCAAATCGGCATCGGCGGCGGCCCGGTCAAGCCGGGCGCGCAGCGCCGCGCGATCATCACCGACACGTCCCAGATCGACCGCCTCAAATCCCATCTGCCGCACCAGGGCCGTCAGCATCGGACGATTGGCGTCATAAATCTGTCCCGTCCGCGCCGCCTCTCCGGGCTCGACCAGCTCGTCCCCGGTCGAGATGACCGCGACGCGCAGCAGCCTTCGCACGTCCGGATCCCGGACACCGATCGCGGCGCACAACGCGAGATCGGCGGGGGTCAGCACGCGGCCCGGCTCCAGCACGGTCTCGCCGGCCGCTACATCCTCGCCGGCCGCGCGGGTATTGGCGCCCCGCTTCACCCCGCCGCGAAAGGCAATGCGGCCGTCGGCCTCGGTCACGTCCTCCTGCAGGATCACCGTGTCCACACCTTCGGGCAAAGCGGCCCCGGTCAGCACCCGGATCGCATGACCCGCGGGCACAACACCGCCAAAGGGCACCCCGGCGGCTGAGCGTCCCGCGACGAGCGGCAATACCTGGTTACCTTCGCCGAGGCTGGCATGGGCAAAGCCGTAGCCATCGACCGCCGTGTTCGCCTCGGGCGGATTGGCGCGCCGCGCCACGACCGTCGCGGCCAGCACCCTGCCCACCGCGTCATGAAGCGGCACGGTCTCGGTCCCGACGACCGCGCGCAGCCGGTCGCGCAGCATCGACAGGGCGTCCTCCACCGGGGTCCAATCGACCCCGGCGGGCAGCGCGAAGCAGTCGTCACGCAAGGGCGGCGGATCAAGCCGGTCGTTGCAATCTCTCATCAACTCCTCCTCATGACCGAGGCCGAATATCCAGCCCTCTTCAGAGGCCTCCACTGCGACCATGGCGGCGAGACGGTCACGAGGCAAGCCCGCCAGCGCCCGCGCCATCAGCCGCACCTGGTGCGCGTCGCGAATGCCGCCCGCGGCCTCGGCGCGCTTGACTGCCGGGTTGATCAATCCCGGCCAAACCTCGACCAGCGCCACCGGTGGGTCCAGCGGCTCGAAAGGCCAGACGGCAATCTCGCCCGCGAAATGTCGCCGCAGCCGGTTGAGCACCGGAAGCCCGATCAGCGTCTGCCCGCCCACGGCCCCGGCGCCCCCCATCTGCCATGCGCTGAAAGCCCCGGGCGCATGCGTGTCCGCGCGCCGCCGCTCGGGCAGCCCGTGACCATGGCGCGTGTCACGGCGCGGCAGACCCTCGATATCGCGCTTCATCCCGTTGAACCAGAATGGTCCCACGCCCGGAAACCGCGCGTTGATCTCGGCGGCCACGTCAAAGCGGTTATTGGCACGCGGCGCGTCCGCGATCCGCGCCTCCAGCCAGTCCCAGACGGCCAGCGGATCCGGGCGGGCCACGAGCTGGTCCGCAAACCCCGTCGGAAACCCGAACGGAAAGTCACACCCGATGAACAGCCGCCGTCCCGCCGCAAGCTCTGTCTGGATCAGCGCCACCAGCGCCGCCTCTGCCTCGATACGGTTGCGCAGGTAACGCGGTGCCTCGTCAAGCCCGTCCCGGACGCATCCGAGCCAGATGGCGTCGCGGCGTTCTCTTGGCCCCGTGTCGTTGCCGCTCGACCAGTCCAGCATGGCGAACGTGTCGAAATGGGTCAAAGCCCCACCTCGGCCAGAATGAAATCCGCGATTGAGGCCGTGTCATCGAGATCGAAGACCGGCCGTTCGAGATCCAGCACGCAATCGGCGGCGACCGCCCGGATCGTCGGATCGCCGGGCGCGATCAGCGCATGCCCCGTCTCGGCGCGGAACGCCTCGATCTTGGGATGGCGCTCGCGCTTGTAACCCTCGATCAGCACCAGATCGACCGGCGCAAGCTTGTCCAGCAGCGCCTCCAGCGGCATCTCGTCGGCCCCGCGCAGCTCGTGCATCAGGGCAAAGCGGTGGCGCGACGACAAGAGCACCTCGCGCGCTCCGGCCACCCGGTGACGGTGGCTGTCCGTGCCCGCCTGATCCACATCGAAGCCGTGATGCGCGTGCTTGACGGTCGATACCGAATGTCCCTGCCCGGCGATCTCGGCCACCAGCCGCTCCATCAGCCCGGTCTTGCCGGCATTCTTCCAGCCCGTCACGCCGTAAAGCCTCACGCGCCCGCCTTCCTGCGCGCCTCGGCGAGATCCTCGGGCGTATTGACGTTGAAGAAGGCATCCGGGTCCTCGAACAGCGCCTCGCGCCCGTCATGCGCATCCGTCCAGAGCACGACCTTGCGCAAACCGTCTTGCAGGGCCGCGCGCAGATCATCGCGTAACGCCACCGGCCAGAGGCCGAACGTGGGATGCCGCACCTGCCCGCCGCGGCTCATGGATTTGGTGTCTTCCGACCCGCGCGGCGTCGTGGCCAGCACCAGCGGATGCGTCATGCCCTCTGCCGCGCCTCGGAGCCGCGCGACCAGATCGATCGGGAAGAACGGCGTGTCGGCGGCCACCGTGACGATGGTCTCCGCACCCGCGCCCGCGGCCCAGTCAAGCCCGGCCAGCACCCCGGCCAGCGGCCCGGGAAAGCCCTCGACCGGATCGGGCAAGACCGGCAGGCCGAATCTTGCAAACCGCGCCGCATCCCCATTGGCGTTGAGCGCCAGCGCCCCCGCCTGCGGCGCCAGCCGCGTGATCACATGATCGAGGATCGTCGCATCACCCAAAGGCAGCAACCCCTTGTCGCCGCCCCCCATCCGGGTCGCCTGCCCGCCGGCGAGGATCACGCCCGACGGGATCATTCGCGCGCGCTCTTGCGGCGGGCCTTCGGGCTCTCCTCGGCCACGCTTTCCGGGTCGGCATCGCGCAGCAGCCGGTCCTCGCCCGAAAGGCAGACAAAGCGCCGTCCGCGCAGCCGCCCGATCAGCGTCAGACCCACTTCGCGCGCAATCTCCACCCCCCATGCGGTGAAGCCCGAGCGCGAGGCCAGCGCCGGGATGCCCATCAGCGCGGTCTTGATCACCATTTCCGAGGTCAGCCGCCCGGTGGTGTATAGGGTCTTGTCGCCCGGCGACACGCCTTCGCTGAACATCCATCCGGCGATCTTGTCGACCGCGTTGTGCCGGCCCACATCCTCCATGTAGACCAGCGGGCGGGATCCCTCGCACAGCACCGTGCCATGGATCGCCCCGGCGGCAAGATACAGCGATGGCGTGCGGTTGATCGTGGCGGCAAGCGCGTAAAGATTCGAGGTGCGCACCGTCAGCTGCGGCAGCGTCACGGCCTCCAGCCCTTCCATCATGTCACCGAAGACCGTGCCCACGGCGCAGCCGCTGGTGCGGGTCTTCTTCTGCAGCTTTTCCTCGTAGGAGGTCTGACCGTCGGTGCGCACCACGACCGTCTCGAGATCCTCGTCGAAATCCACGCCGCGCACCACCTCGCCTGCCGCCAGCATCCCCTGATTGCGCAGGAAGCCAAGCGCGAGATATTCGGGGTAATCCCCGATGGTCATCGCCGTGACGATCTCCTGCCCGTTGAGAAAGATCGTCAGCGGCCGTTCCTCGACCACCGAGATCCTTGTGGGCAAGCCGTCGTGATCCACCCCCTCGACAGCCCGTGTCAAGCGCGTGGCCTCGGGATCAGGGGCGATCAGATAGCCGTGTGGCGCATCATGCGTGGCCAATTGCATCTCCTCCCCGCATTGGATAGGCGAGCCTTCGACAGCAGGACACTCAAGGGCGCGCCGGTGACGACAGAAACCACCAAATCGGTCTATTGGCAAGGCGTGCGCGACGGCGCACCCTTCATTCTCGTGATCGTGCCGTTCTCGCTGCTCTTCGGCGTCGTCGCGACCGAGGCGGGCCTCAACGTTCTAGAAACCCTCAGCTTTTCGGTTCTGGTCATCGCGGGCGCGGCGCAATTCACGGCGCTGCAACTGCTGACCGATGGCGCGCCGACCATGATTGCGCTCGTCTCGTCGCTCGCGGTCAACCTGCGCATGGCGATGTATTCGGCCTCGCTCACGCCGTACCTTGGCGAAGCAAGCCTCGGCCAGCGCGCGCTCGCGGCTTATTTTACCGTCGATCAAAGTTATGCCTGCGCCATCGTCAAGTTCGAGAAGAACCCCGGCTGGGACATCTCGCGGCGGCTGGCGTATTTCTTCGGTGTGGTCACGCCGATCTGCCCGCTGTGGTACCTGTTCACGCTGGTGGGCGCGCTCGTGGGCACGCGGATCCCCCAAGGGCTGGCGCTCGATTTCGCGCTGCCGATCACGTTCCTGGCGATGATCGGCCCGATGCTGCGCACGCCCGCTCATCTGGCAGCGGCTTTCGTGTCGGTCACGGTCGCATTGGTCTTCGCGGGCCTGCCCTACAATCTCGGCCTGCTGGTCGCGGGACTTGCGGGCATGATGACTGGCGCCCGCGTCGAGGTGCTGCTGGACCGCCGCCGCGAGACCCGCGCATGAGCATCGATACCGCCGATCTGTGGTTTGTGATCATCGGGCTGGGGCTCGGCAGCTTCGCGCTGCGCTTCGTGTTCACCGGGCTGGTGGGCGACCGCCCGCTGCCCGCGTGGCTGCTGCGTCACCTGCGCTACACCGCCGTGGCCGTGCTGCCGGGGCTGGTCGCGCCGCTGGTGGTCTGGCCTGCCGCAACGGGCGGCAGTCTCGACGCGCCGCGCATGGCCGCCGCGCTTGTCACGCTCGCGGCGGGGTATTTCCTGCGCAACGTGATCGTGGCGATCCTGCTGGGTGCGGTCACGCTCTTCGCGGGGCTGGCCCTCATCGGCTGACAGGCACCCGTTTCATCTCGCCGCAAATACTCCGGGGGAGTCGCGTCTTGGCGCGGCGGGGGCGGAGCCCCCGAAAGACACACGACAGGCCGCTTTCCTCTTCAGTCTTTCGGCGCGGCCGCCCGGCGCAGCCGGTCATTGATCGCACGCCCCAGACCGCGCTCGGGGATCGGCGACACCGCGATCCCCGCGGCGCCCATGCCATCCAGCGCGTGCAGATGATGAAACAAGTTTGCCGCCGCCTCTGTCATGTCGCCCGAGGAGGACAGGTTCAGATCCGCCTCGACCGCGCCGAACCCCAGCATCACCTCGCCGGCGTCCCGCGACTCCGCGTCCAGTCGCACCCGCGCGCCGGGCGCATAATGCGAGCACATCTGCCCCGGGGCGCTCAATGCCTTCCCTTCGGGTCGCAGGCCGACGGCCTGGCCAAGCGCCTCCTCCAGCGCCTCGACCGGCACCCCGCCGGGGCGCAGGAGCACAGGATCACCGACAAGCCCGAGGATCGTCGATTCCACGCCGACCGGACAGTCCCCGCCATCGACAACAGCCTCGATCCGCCCGCCCAGACCGGCCAGCACATGCCCCGCCTCTGTCGGGCTGATCCGCCCGGACGGATTGGCCGAGGGCGCGGCGACCGGTCCGCCAAATGCCGCCAGCAGATCGCGCGCCATCGGATGACCCGGCACCCGCACCGCCAGCGTCGGCAGATCGGCGGTGACCAGCGGCGACAACCCGGACCCCGCGCGCAAGGGCAGGACCAGCGTCAGCGGGCCGGGCCAGAACGCCCGCGCCAAGACCTCGGCCGCCTCCGACCACACAACGTAACGCTGCGCCTCTTCCATCTGCGCGACATGCACGATCAGCGGGTTAAAGCGCGGCCGCGCCTTGGCCTCGAAGATCCGTGCCACGGCCATATCGTTGCGCGCATCTGCGCCCAGCCCGTAGACCGTCTCGGTCGGGAAGGCCACGCAGCCACCCGCGCGCCAGATGCCGGCGGCCACTTCGGCCCCGTCCTTCCCCACGCTCAAGATCCGCGTCTGCACCAAACCTGTCCTTATTACGCCGCGTTGCGGTTGAAGACCGGCCGCGGTTGATTACGCTTTGCACGGACGATACGTTTTACGGGGGCGTGGCCGGACTGCCAAGCCCCCCGCATCAGGAGGTGTCCATGCCCTATCGTGCCCCCGTCGAAGAGTACCGGTTCCTGTTCGACAACGTGATCGGGCTGGCCGATGTCACCGCGACCGACAGGTTCGCGGACGCGACCCCCGACATGACCGCCGCGATCCTGTCAGAGGCCGCGCGCGTGTGCGAAGACGTGCTCTACCCGCTGCAACGCCCCGGCGACCTCAACCCCGCCCGGTTGGAAAACGGCGTGGTGCGCACGGCCCCCGGCTTTGCCGACGGCTGGCGCGCCATCGCGGCTGGCGGCTGGGTGGCGATCAGCGCGCATCCCGACCATGGCGGCATGGGCCTGCCGATGACGCTGACTGCGGCCGTCAACGAGATGATGTCGCAGGCCTGTCTTTCGCTGCAACTCGCGCCGCTGTTGACGCAAGGCCAGATCGAGGCGCTGGAGCATCACGCTCCGGACGCGATCAAGGATCTCTACCTGCCGAAACTCGTGAGCGGCGAATGGACCGGCACGATGAACCTGACCGAACCGCAGGCGGGCTCGGATGTCGGTGCCCTGCGCAGCCGCGCCGAACCCAACGGCGACGGCACCTACGCCATCACGGGTCAGAAGATCTACATCTCGTGGGGCGATCACGACATGACCGAGAATGTCTGCCACCTTGTTCTGGCACGCCTGCCCGACGGGGTTCCCGGCACCAAGGGGATCAGCCTGTTTCTGGTGCCGAAAGTCCTCCCCGACGCCGAAGGCAAACTGGGGGCGCACAACGATCTCAAGGTCGTCAGCCTCGAACACAAGATGGGCCTGCACGGCAGCCCCACCTGCGTGATGCAGTACGAGGGTGCCACGGGCTGGCTGATCGGCGAGGCGCATGAAGGCATGCGCGCGATGTTCACCATGATGAACAACGCCCGGCTCGGCGTGGGCAGTCAGGGCATCGGCGTGGCCGAGGCCGCCTATCAGCACGCGCTGGCCTATGCGCAGGATCGCAAGCAGGGCCGCACGCCGGACCCTGAAAATCCCGACACGATCCTCGGCCATGCCAATGTGCGGCGCATGCTGGCGGGCATGAAATCCGAGATCTTCGCGGCCCGCAGCATCGCGCTGGCCTGCGCGCAGGCGATCGACATGGAAACCGCGACCGGCACGAAAGCCGCCGCCGCGCGCGCCGCCCTGCTGACCCCGATCACCAAGGTCTGTGGCACCGAGACGGGAATTTCCGTCGCCAATACCGGGCTGCAGGTGCATGGCGGCATGGGCTACATCGAAGAAACGGGGGCCGCGCAATACCTGCGCGACGTACGGGTGACGACGATCTACGAAGGCACCAACGGCATCCAGGCGATGGATCTGGTCGGACGCAAGATGATGGACGGGGGCGAGGCCGCGTTTGCGCTGATCGACGAGGTACAATCCGCCGCCGAGACCGCGCGCGGCGATCTGCCGGAGCTTGCCAATGCCGTCTGGCAGGCCGCCGAAACGCTTCGCGAGGCCACCGACTGGATGGTCGGGCAGGACGACATGACCCAGAGGTTCGCCGGCGCGATGCCCTACCTGCGTGGGTTCGCGCGGGTGCTGGGCGGGCATTTCCACCTCAAATCCGCGCGGGCCGAAGGGGGCGATGGTGCGCGCACGCGCCTTGCGCGGTTCTACATCACGCGGCTTCTGCCCGAACATGCCGGGCATCTGGCACATGCGACGGCCGGGTCGGATGATCTTTACGCGCTCACGGCCGAGGATTTCGCGGCGTGATGGATGGCGGCGATCTCATGCGCCACCCGTGGTCCGCGCCGCCCGCGCCCGGAGAAGCCACCGAGGTGGCACCCGGCGTGCTCTGGCTGCGGCTGCCCCTGCCCATGGTGCTCGATCATGTGAATGTCTACGCGCTGGACGAGGGTGATAGCTGGACGCTGATCGACACCGGCATCCACTCCCGGCGCAGCGTGGCGATGTGGGAAGATATCCTGGCCGGTCCGCTGCAAGACAAACCCGTCGGTCGCGTCATCGTCACGCATCACCATCCCGACCATGTGGGCATGGCCGGCTGGATCATGGACCGTTGCGGCGCGGATCTCTGGGCGTCGCGCACGAGCTGGCTGATGGCGCGCATGCTGATCCTCGATGTCGAGGATCGCCCCACCCCGCAAGCGCTGGCCTTCTGGCGCTCGGGCGGGATGGACCCCGAGATCTTTGAGCAGCGCCGCACGACGCGCCCGTTCAACTTCGCCGATGTCTGCGCGCGACTGCCCGTGGGCTACCGCCGGATGCAGGAGGGCGAGGTGATCCGCGCCGGCGGACGGATGTGGGACGTGCGCATGGGTGGCGGGCACGCGGCCGAGCATGTCACGCTGTGGTCGCGGGATGACACGCTGGTGATCGCCGGCGACCAGATCCTGCCCGGCATCAGCCCCAATATCGGCGTCTATCCGACCGAACCGGAGGCCGACCCCCTGTCGGACTGGCTGGCGGCCTGCGCGCGGCTAACGCGGCACGCGCGCGAGGATCACCTCGTGCTGCCGGGGCACAAGCTGCCGTTCACCGGGCTGCCGCAGCGCATGTCGCAACTGACCGAGAATCATCACGCCGCCCTCGACCGCCTGCGCGATTTCCTGACCGAGCCGCGCACCGCCGCCGATTGCTTTCCGCTGCTCTTCAAGCGCAAGGTGGACGCGGGCACCTACGGGCTGGCGCTGGTCGAGGCGATCGCGCATCTCAACCACCTCTATCATGCGGGCGAATTGACCCGCTGGCAGCGTGGCGACGACGCATGGCTCTGGCAGATCTGCGGCCAAAAAAATACGCTTCAGGCGTGACACGGCGCGCCAGATGACCTAACGAAAGGAGGGAAACGGTGACCGACAACACCCGGAACGATCATGAAGGACAAGACAACATGGCCGAGCACAAGCATGGTGAGATGAACACCGAAGTTCAGGAAAAGACCTTCGAAGGGTTCGTGAAGATCGTGACATGGGCTTCGGTCGCGATCATCGGCCTCCTGATCCTGATCGCGCTGATCGGCGCCTGATAGGCCGACCAACTCCGCAGGCAGGCCGTGGCGCGTCAGTAGCTGAATTCGTCGTAGATTCGGCTCAGGTCGCCCTGCCAGCGGCCATGATAGGCCTCCAGCAGCTCGTCGGCTGGCGTCGTGCCCGTCTCCACACTGTCTCGCAGCGCCCCAAGAAAATGCGACTCGTCGGGGATCATGCCGCCGCCGCCGGGCCGGCCGCGCGCCTTGAGACCGGCCTCGGAGATATCCAGCACCTCGCGGGCCAGCCGCTCCATGCGGATATCACCGACGCGGGCCTGCAACCCGTCGACACTGGCCGCGACGCGAAGGGCCTCGCGGGTTTCGGCATCCCAGCCCTTGGCCAGATCCCACGCCGTATCAAGCGCATTCTGGTCATACATCAGCCCCACCCAGAACGCGGGCAGTGCGCATAACCGGCGCCACGGCCCACCATCGGCGCCGCGCATCTCCATGAATTTCTTGATCCGCGCCTCGGGAAAGATCGTGGTCAGGTGATCGGCCCAATCCGACAGTGTCGGCTTCTCGCCGGGAAGCGCCGGCAGCTCGCCACGCAGGAAATCGCGGAAACTCTGCCCGAGCGCGTCAATATAGCGCCCCTCGCGATAGACGAAATACATCGGCACATCGAGCGCGTACTCGGCATAGGCCTCGAACCCGAAACCCTCGTCGAAGACGAACGGCAGCATGCCCGTCCGGTCGGGATCGAGATCGCGCCAGACGCGGGCACGCCAGCTTTTGTGACCGTTGGGCTTGCCGTCCAGAAACGGCGAATTGGCGAAAAGCGCGGTGGCCACGGGTTGCAACGCCAGAGCCACGCGCAGCTTCTGCACCATGTCCGCCTCTGACGCAAAGTCGAGATTGACCTGCACCGTGCAGGTCCGGCGCATCATCGTCTGCCCCATCGTGCCGACGCGCTGCATGTAGCTGTCCATCAGCTTGTAGCGGCCCTTTGGCATCATCGGCATCTGCTCATGCGTCCAGATCGGCGCCGACCCGAGGCCGATGAAACCGACGCCCACCTTGTCGGCCACATCCTTGACCTCGGCGAGATGTACGTTCACCTCGTTGCAGGTCTGGTGGATGTTCTCCAATGGCGCACCCGACAGTTCGAGCTGCCCGCCGGGTTCCAGCGACACGTTGGCGCCGTCCTTTTCCAGCCCGATGAGCTTGCCATCCTCCTCGACCGGCTCCCAGCCATGGACGTCGCGCAGACCTTCCAGAACCGCACGTACGCTGCGTGGTCCCTCATAGGGGATCGGCAACTGGTTGTCCTTGCAATAGCCGAACTTCTCGTGCTCGGTGCCGATGCGCCACTCTTCGGGCGGCTTGCACCCCGCGGCGAGGTATTCGGCCAGTTGCGATTCGTGCTCGATCGGCCCGCCGCCGGTTTGTGGAATGGACATGATCGGGCCTCCTGAATCTCTGCGCGTCTTTTTCTGGAGCGCACAGTTGGCGGCAATCCCCGGCGGTGTCAATGCAGCCGGACGGATGAGGACATCGGCGCGTCCCGTTGCCAGATCACCGTCGGAAAGTCCGGCAGGCGCTGCATCTGCGCCAGCATGTGCTGGGTGCGCAGGCCGGGCAGCGTGGCGAAGGCATCGAACAGCGCCTCGGACCCTTCGGCATTGACCGGAATGTGCAGATCCGGCGCGCCGCGCTGGCTGAGCACCCAATGCGCGGGGTGTCCGGTCGGGTCGAGCGTCAGGCTTTCAAGGTCATGGATTGCCACGAGCCCGCCGGTCAGCGGGCCGAAATAGGCCACCTGCCCTTCATCCACGCGCACCACGCCGGGCCCACCCCCGCCATGTCTGAACCGCGCCCGCTGCACGCCCATCGTCAATACGGCCCCCGCCAGGATCAGAACCACGTATCCCAGCCAGTGCAGCAGCCCGCCCAGACCCAGAGTCCACCACAGCCCCAGACAGGCCAGCGCGGCGCCGGTCAGCACCTCGCGCCAGCGCCAGAGGGCCGCGCGCGCATCCGGCCGGATGAAGTTCATGCCCCTTCCCTCACGCCCAGTCCCCCAGGGCCTGCTGCCAGAGGGTCAGCGCCGCGACCGCAGCCGTGTCGGCGCGCAGGATGCGCGGCCCGAGCGCCACGGATTGCGCGCCCGGTAGCGCGGCGAGCCGCGCGCGCTCGGGCTCGGAGAAGCCGCCCTCGGGGCCGATCAGGATCGCCCAGGGATAGCCGCGCGCAGCCACCACAGACGCGCCGTGCCCGGCCAACGCCTCGTCGCAGAACATCAGGCGCCGGTCTGCGGGCCAGGCCTCCAGCAACGCGCCCAGCTTCTGAAGGTCGCAGACCTCGGGCACGTAGGTGCCGCCGCATTGCTCGGCCGCCTCGACGGCATGCGCCTGAAGCCGGTCGCGGCGGATACGCTCGGCATTCGTGTAGTCGGTCTGAACCGGCAGGATGCGGGCAGCCCCCATCTCGGTCGCCTTCTCGACAATGAAGTCGGTGCGCGCCTTCTTTATCGGCGCGAAGATCAGCCACAGGTCCGGCGGATCTTGCTGCGGCGCCGTCTGCGCCACGACGGTCAGCGTGCCGGCGCGCTTGCCCGCCTCGGCCACCTCGGCGCGCCATTCGCCATCGCGTCCGTTGAAGAGCAGGACCGCATCGCCCGGACCCTGCCGCATCACTCCGAAGAGGTAATGCGCCTGATCGCGGGTCAGCGGAACGGTTTGCCCTTCCCCCAGCGACTGCTCTACATGCACCCTGATTTTCGCCGTTGTCATGAGGTCTACATATGTTCCGACAGAACCAGACGCCAGAGGCCGCGGGCGCGGTGGCCGATGCGTACCGCGGCAATTGGGTGGACCACTTGGCCCCGCCCGCGACCCGGCCCTACCTGCGGCTGAGCCGTGCGGACCGCCCGATCGGCACATGGCTTTTGCTGCTGCCCTGCTGGTGGGGTCTGGCGCTGGCGATGCTCGCGGACGGGCGCGCGGGCTGGCAGGATCTGTGGATCGGGCTGGGCTGCGCCATCGGCGCGGTGCTGATGCGCGGCGCGGGCTGCACCTGGAACGACATCACCGACCGGCATATAGACGGGTCCGTGGCGCGCACCGCCTCGCGCCCCATCCCGTCGGGGCAGGTCTCGGCGCGCGGCGCGTTGCTGTGGCTCATCTTGCAAGCGCTCGCGGCATTCTGCATCCTTCTGACCTTCAACTTGGCCGCGATCGTCCTCGGCATCGCGGCGCTGGTGCCGGTGGCGGTCTACCCCTTCGCCAAGCGTTTCACCTGGTGGCCGCAGATATTCCTGGGGCTCGCCTTCAACTGGGGCGCGCTGCTGGCCTGGACGGCCCATACCGGCACGCTCGGGTGGCCGGCGGTCGCACTTTATCTTTCGGGCATGGCGTGGACGCTTTTCTACGACACGATCTATGCGCATCAGGACGCCGAGGATGACGCGCTGATCGGGGTCAAATCCACCGCACGGTTGTTCGGTGACCGCTCGCCGCGCTGGCTGCGCGGTTTTGCCCTCGGCGCGGTTGTGCTGATGGCGGTCGCGGTGGCGGTCGCGGCTGCGGATACCGGGTTCGGGCGCATCGTCGCGCTTTGCGGGCCGCTCGCCATGGGCTGGCACCTCTGGCGGCAATTGCAGCGGCTGGATCTCGGCGATGACGCGACCCTGCTGACCCTCTTTCGCTCGAACCGCGACGCGGGTCTGTTGCCTGTGCCGTTTTTCGCCGTCGCTCTCTTACTGTGATTGATATCGCCTCGGCACCCGCTTAGAACCGCGCAACTGAAGACATGGGACGAGAGCCTCAATGCGGTTATCCGTCATATTCGCCATCACGACGACCTTTGCCACCGCCGCGGCGCTCAGCGTCGTCGCAGCAGGGTTCGCGGTGACCGAGATCGAGGATGCCTCGCACGCGCAGGTGCAGGACGCCTTCGACAGCGAGGACATGGCCTGGACCAGGATCGAAACCGACGGCCTTCAAGTTGAGGTCGGCGGCACCGCGCCTTCGGAGGCCGCGCGATTTCGCGCCCTGTCCGTCGCCGGCAGCGCGGTCGATGCGACGCGCGTGATCGACCAGATGCAGGTGGAAGAGGCCGAGGACGTCGCCCCGCCACGTTTCGCCATGGAGATCCTGCGCAACGAAAGCGGCGTGTCACTGATCGGGCTTGTGCCGGATGCCCTCGACCGCGAACGGCTGATCCTCGCCATCGCCAACGCGACCGGCGACGCGCGTGTGGCCGACCTGCTTGAGACGGCTGATCACGCCGCCCCCACCGGCTGGAACGCCGCGCTGGATTTCGCGGTGGACGCGCTCGGGGATCTGCCCCGCGCCAAGATCTCGCTCAGTGCCGAGCGTGTCGAGATCACCGCTACGGCCGAAAGTGCGGCCGATCGGCGCCGCCTCGAGAGTGATCTCGCCCGAACGTCCCCGCCGGACGTGCGGCTTGCGCTCGACCTGTCGGAACCGCGCCCCGTGATCACGCCCTTCACGCTGCGGTTCGTCCTCGATGACGGCGGCGCGCGCTTCGATGCCTGCTCTGCCGATACCGAAGAGGCGCGCGACCGGATCCTGGGCGCGGCAGGACGCGCGGGCCTGCGCGACAAGACCAGTTGCACGATCGGCATGGGCGTGCCGTCACCACGCTGGGCCGAAGCCGCGGAAATGGCGATCGCGGCGGTCGACGATCTGGGCGGTGGCACCGTCACATTCACCGATGCCGATATCGCGCTGCGCGCGCCGGAAGGCACCCCGGCCGACCGTTTCGACGATGTGGTCGGATCACTCGAATCGGACCTGCCGGAGGTGTTTGCGCTCAAGGCGACGCGTCCCGAGCCAGAGCAAGAGACCACCCCCGAAACGCCCGAGTTCATCGCCACGCTTTCGCCCGAGGGGCAGGTCTTGATGCGCGGTCAGCTCAGCACGCCGCAGCTGCGCGAGACCGCGCAAAGCTTTGCCAAGGCGCGCTTTGCCTCGAATTCGGTACATATGGCCGCGCGCGTGGCCGAAGGTCTGCCCCGCGACTGGCCGATACGTGTGTTGCTGGGCCTGGAGGCATTGTCGCATCTCGCGCAAGGGACCGTCACCGTCACCCCCGACCATGTCGAGGTCAAGGGCCGGACCGGCAGCGAAAGCACGGGCAGTGATCTGTCGGGGCTGTTGTCGGACACGCTGGACGACGATGCGCAGTTTACGATCGAAGTCGTCTACGACGAGTCGCTCGATCCCGCCAAGAGGGTGCCGACGCCTGAACAGTGCGAGGCGCGGATCGCCGAGATCCAGGAAGAGAACAAGATCGGGTTCAAACCCGGATCGGCCCAGATTTCGCCCGAAAGCATCCGTACGATGGACCAGATCGCCGATGTCATCGAGGATTGCGGCGAATTGCGCATGGAGATCGGCGGACATACCGACAGTCAGGGCCGCGAGGAGATGAACGAGCGGCTGAGCCTGGACCGCGCCCGGGCTGTGCTTCAGGAATTGCGCATGCGCCGGGTGCTCACCTCGTCGATCGCGGCCAAGGGCTACGGTGAAAGCAGCCCGATCGCCGATAACGACAGCGCCGACGGTCGCGAGGCGAACAGGCGTATCGAATTCCGGGTCATTCGCCCCGAACAGATCGTGAATTACGATACTGAACTTGAACCGCCGGACCGGACAGACGACAGTGATCCCGAAGACGCGCCGGACCCGCAGGACGAAAGAGCCGATGAACAGGACTGAATTCATCATCGCGACAGCCATAGTGCTGTTCATCGCCTTCTGCATGGGATGGTTCGCGAACTGGCTGGTGCACCGTTTCATTCGCGTGCCGGCCTCCGAGCTCGGAGAACTGGAGCGTCTGGCACAGGAATTGCACGAGGCCGAGGAGACCCGCGATCAGGCGATCACCTATCTGCAGCAGCGCGAGGCAGAGCTGACCAACCAGCTCAGCCAGTCGGAGGCCGAGCTGCGCGCGACGATGGACGGGCTGCGCGCCGCGCGCGACGAGATCCACGAGCTGCGCGCACATCTCGAACGCGCGTCCGACCACGCCACAGGCTGAACGGCACGTGGCCGAACGGATGGGTTTCGCACGCTACGCCATCTATGTCACACCGCCCGCCGGCGCCTTTGCCGAACGGGGGGCTGCATGGCTGGGATGGGACAGCGCGGCCGGACAGCCGGCACCCGCCCCCGAAGTGTCGGGCCTGCCCGCCCCCGTGCACGAAATCACCGACAGCCCCCGCCGCTACGGGCTGCACGCGACGATCGTCGCGCCCTTCCGGCTGGCCAAGGGACAGACCGAAGCGACACTTCTGGATAGGCTTGCGCGGTTCTGTGCGGCAACACGCCCTGTGACCCTCGACGCGCTCGCGATTGCGACCATGGGCCGGTTTCTTGCACTGGTGCCCAGGGGCGATACAAAGGCCCTCGACGCGCTAGCTGCAGAGGCGGTGCAGGCGTTCGACGCAGTCCGCGCACCGCTCGACGACGCCGAATTTGCCCGCCGCCGCAAGGCCTCTCTCACGCCCGAACAGGAGTCCAATCTCATCCGCTGGGGCTATCCTCACGTGATGTCGGAGTTCCACTTTCACATCACGCTGACCGGCAAGCGGCCCGAACCGGAACTGACCGCGATCCGCCGGGTGATTTCGCGTCACCTGATGCCGGTCGCGCCCACCCCGTTTCCCATCGACGCACTGTCCTTGATGGGCGAAGATTCGCAAGGTCGGTTTCACCTCGTCCGGCGTCAATCGTTTGGCGCGAGGGGCGCAATCGGAAACGACGCATGACATCGCAAAAAAGCCGACAATACGTCACAATATCGACAAAAGCTATCTGTATACGCGTGGTTATTAAGCGCTGCACGTTCATGACCCGGTTTTTACCAACAGCATTTAAACTCCGATCTGGCGGCCTCTTCCCCAATGGGGCCGCCCATTTCCCTTTTCCGACAAGACCCTCCCCTGTATCATCCCATGGCCCGACACTTGCGACACTGCACGTCGCGGCGTAGACGGTGGGCATGACCGGTTCTCCGCGCGCCCGCCTGACCCGTGACGACTGGATCGACGCAGGTCTCGAAGCGCTACAGGCCAGCGGGCCGGACGCGCTCGGGGCCGAGCCGCTGGCGCGACGCCTTGGCAGCACCAAGGGGTCCTTCTACTGGCATTTTCGCGATGTCCCCGAGTTTCACCGAGCCCTGCTCGGTCGCTGGCGCACCGAGACCGAGACGGCACTTGAAAACACGGGCGGGGTCACCGATACCGCCCGCCTGCGCGCCATCGCGCAGGCCATCGCCGACACAGAAGGTCATGAAGCCCCGGCCCTGCGTTGCGAGCCGATGATACGTGCCTGGGCGCAGGGCGATGCCATCGCCGCCGACGCATTGGGCGACATGGACGCGCTACGGCTTGCGCGGCTGCGTGATCTGTTGGGCGCCGGCGGCATCGGCAACCCGGAAATGGCCCGCATCCTTTACGCCGCGGCGACCGGCATGCAGGGGCTTCAGGATGCCGACCGCGACCAGACCGCGAACGCCATCGGCTCGCTCGTGGATCTCATTCTTGCGCTGCGCTGACGCTGTTCACGGGACATCGCAGCCTCGGACCGCGGCGGTGCCGTCGATCCGCGTGGCAAGGCGGGCGATGTAGCGCGCGCGGGCCTCGGGCAGCGGCTTTTCCCCCATTTGGGGGGCAAGATGTTCTGACAGGAAATACCCCGTCACCCGCAACCCCTGCAGGATCTCGGCATCCGGCGCGGGGCCTTCACCCAGAAGGCAGGGCGGCAGCGGCAGCAGCCGGTCGGCCCAGTCCCCCGCGCCAGCCCGCGATACGGCCCGCCCGGTTCTGGGGGATATATAGCTGAGATCATTTGCTTTTTCTCCCAGAACCGCGCAGCGCCGCAGGTCGAGGCCGAATCCCATTTCTTCCAGCAGGGTCATCTCCCAGTTGAGATAGGCCAGGGGCCAGATCTCGGGCTGGTCGAGAAGATCCAGAAGAACCAGGCTCTTGCGGTAAAGCGGCCCGTGCACCTCGCGCTCCGGCAGGGCAGTGATCAGCAGCGTGCAGACCGCGTTCAGCCCGGCAAGCGCCATGCGATCCGCCATCGACCAGGCCCGCGACCTCACGGGCTCCACCCGGAATGTCCCGAGGTGATCTTCAAGCCGCGCGCGCCATTCCACATCAAGCTGCGCGCCGGGCTGCAGCACCGGTGCCATGCGGCGCGATGCGCCGCCGCGCACGATACCCGCATGCCGTCCGTGCCCGGGCGTGAACACCTCGATGATGGCAGAGGTCTCGCCGTGCCGGCGGCTGCGCAGAAGGATCCCCTGATCGCGCCACTCCATACGCTGATCCTACCCCTCGAGGCCGTCCCCGTCGAGCAGATGCCGCCCCTCGCGGTCCTCGACCTCGACCACCCACAGATCGGGATCGGTCGCACGCTGTCGCGCGATGGCGGTATCCACCGACGCCTCGGCACCCTCGGCCAGCGGCAGCCAGACGCGGGCGCCCGTGGCAGGGTCGACAGAGCGTTGATAAAGCGTGGCATTGCCGTCGAGCGTGTTGAGCTTGACGAGGATCGCGCCTCCGGTGTCATCGCCATGCGCGGTGATGAAGGCCGGGATATTCGCCTGGGACAGCCGCGCGAGATAGGCGTCGATCCAGAACCGCGCGGTCAGACGGGCCATGGCGCGCCCGTGGCAAGGTGGCATGGGGGTATTTTTGCCAAGAAGAAACAGGGCACGCACTCAGCCCCCATCCTTGAAATCAAGCCCCATCTCGGAATAGCGCGCGGCGTCGTCCATCCAGCCGCTGCGCACCTTGACCTGCAAAAACAGGTGGATGCGGCGCCCCAGGAATTCCTCCAGCTCCTCGCGCGCGGCCTTCGACACCGATTTGATCGTCTCGCCCTTGTTGCCCAGAACGATGCCCTTGTGGCCGTCGCGGATCACGTAGATCACCTGATCGACGCGGGCCGAGCCGTCCTTGCGCTCTTGCCAGGTCTCGGTCTCGACGGTCAGCTGGTAGGGCAGTTCCTGGTGCAGGCGCAGGGTCAGTTTCTCGCGCGTCATCTCGGCGGCGATCATCCGCTTCGGCAGATCGGCGATCTGGTCCTCTGGATAAAGCCACGGCCCCTCGGGCACCTCCTCGGCCAGCCAGCCGCGCAGATCGTCGACGCCGTGGCCCTTCTCGGCCGAGATCAGATAGGTTTTCTCGAAGGCGAAGCGCGCGTTCATCTCCTTGGTCAAGGCCAGCAGCACCGGCGCCTCGACCCGGTCGATCTTGTTGATGGCCAGCGCGACGCGGCGCCCCGCGGCGATCTCGCCCAGAGTGTCGAGGATGCGGCCCACGCCCTCGGTGATGCCGCGATGCGCCTCGATCAGCAGCACCACGATATCGGCATCCGCCGCCCCGCTCCAGGCGGCCGCGACCATCGCGCGGTCCAGCCGGCGGCGCGGCTGGAACAGACCCGGCGTGTCGACGAAGACAAGCTGGCTGTCGCCTTCCATGGCGACGCCGCGGATGCGCGCGCGGGTGGTCTGGACCTTGTGCGTCACGATGCTGACCTTGGCGCCCACCATGCGGTTGAGCAGCGTGGACTTGCCCGCATTGGGTTCCCCGATGAGGGCGATGAAACCGGCGCGCGTGGTCATGTCCGGTGCTCCAGCCGGGCCAGCAGCGCGCGGGCCGCGGCCTGTTCGGCCTGGCGTTTCGATCCGGCGGTGGCCGCGGCGCAATCGCCGCCCTGCAAGCGCGCCTCGATCGTGAAGACCGGCGCGTGGTCTGGACCGGACCGCGACGTCTCGGCATAGTCGGGCGGCGGCAGGCCGCGCGCTTGCGCCCATTCCTGCAGGCTGGTCTTGGGGTCGCGGGCGTCTTCCTCGACCGCGCCGATCCGGTCGCCCCAAAGGCGCAGCACCATGGCACGGGCCGTGTCGAAACCGGCATCGAGATGCACCGCGGCGATCACCGCCTCCATCGCGTCGCCCAGAAGCGCCTCCTTGCGGCGCCCGCCCGACAGCATCTCGGAGCGCCCGAGCTTGAGCACAGTGCCAAGGCCGATCGCGCGGGCCACATCCGCGCAGGCCTCCTTGCGCACCAGCGCATTGAAGCGCGGCGCAAGCTGGCCTTCGGTCGCGCCCGCGTCATGCGCCAGCACCGCCTCGGCCATCACCAGCCCCAGCACGCGGTCGCCCAGAAACTCCAGCCGCTGATTGTCGTCGCGATTGGGCGTGGACATCGATGAATGCGTCAGCGCCCGGACCAGCAGCGAGGGATCGCTGAACCTGTGCCCGAGCCGCGCCTGAAAATCGGTCATTTCGCGCGACAGCTTCACTCCAACCCCTCAAAAAAGCGGTCGCCGCGCCATGTCCAGAAGGCCAGCATCGACGAGCCGGCCGAGGAAAAGATCACCCGGTTGGCACGGCCGATCAGGTTTTCGTACGGGACAAAACCGACCCCGCCCACGGCCTGCGGGAAGCGCGAGTCGGTGGAATTGTCGCGATTATCCCCCATGAAGAAATAATGCCCCTCCGGCACCGTGAACACGCCCGTATTGTCGGCCCTCTGATTGCCGATATTCAGGATCGCGTGCGAATGCCCGCCCGGCAGCGTCTCGATCTGGCGGGACTTGGTGCAGTCGCCCCCCTCGCCGACCGCGCCGTTCTCGCAGCGCGGCCGGATGCCCATGGGCCCCTGCCGTTCGAAGGTTTCGGTGAAGGTGCCGGCATCTTCCAGTTCGACGGCCTCGTCGTTGATATGCAACACACCGTCACGCATCTGCACGCGATCTCCGGGCAGGCCGATCAGGCGCTTTATGAAATCCGTGCCATCGGCGGGGTGCCGAAACACGATGATATCGCCGCGCTCGGGCTCGGAGCCGAGGATGCGCTCGTTCTCGTCGCCCAGGAATCCACAGATGTCCTTGGCATCGACATTCACGAACCCCAGCCGGATCGACGGGCAGGACGCGTAGGAATAGCCATACGCCATCTTGTTGACGAAGAGAAAATCCCCGATCAGCAGCGTGTCCTTCATCGACCCCGACGGGATCCAGAAGGGCTGAAAGAAAAGCGTGCGAAACAGCCCCGCGATGAGCAGCGCCCAGAACACCGTCTTGATCGTCTCGACGATGGTATTTCCCTTCTTGGCGTCAGATGCCATTCAACGTCTCCGGACAGGGGATAAATGTGCCGCTTCATGCGGCGCGGGCGGCAGGGTGTCAAGGCAGGGCGTCACGGCAGGGCACGCGCCTCGATCACGACAAAGGCCTGCGCCCAGGGGTGATCGTCGGTCAGCGTGACGTGGATGATCGCCTCGCAGCCCTCGGGCGTCATATCGGCCAGCCGGTCGGCGGCCCAGCCGGTGACCTGCATCACGGGCTGGCCCGTCGCGAGATTGCTGACCGCCATGTCGCGCCACGCAATCCCCATGCGCAGGCCGGTGCCAAGCGCCTTGGAGCACGCCTCTTTCGCGGCCCATCTCTTGGCGTAGGTGCCCACGACATCGGCGCGGCGTTCCGCCTTGGCCTGCTCCACCTCGGTGAAGACGCGCCGCTTGAAGCGGTCGCCGAACCGCTCGATCGTGCCGGCGATGCGGTCGATATTGGCAAGATCCGTGCCGATGCCGAGGATCATCCGGTGCCTCCGGTCGCAAATAGCGGAAAGCTGACGCCAAGCGCCCAGGCGAGGATCAGGCCGAGCGCGACGCCTGCGCTCGCCGCCCCCGCGCGATATGCTGCCCACCGGCCCATCAGCCCGTAGATCAGGAAGAACAGCAGGATGACCGGCCCGATCATCGCGAGAAAGAACAGCCGCTCGGTATCGAGCAGAACTGCAATCGCCAGTGAGGCCAGAAACACCACCCGCGCCACCAGCCGCTGCCACAGCGCCGCGCCGCACGTCAGCACCGCATCGGCCAGCATGAAGGGCAGCGTGCCCAGGGCAAGGGCTGCGATGATCGTCATGCGCTCGGGCGTGGGCCAAAAATTGGCGCCGTAGCGGTCGAGCGCGAAGCCGAACACGCCCAGCCCCCAGACCAGCAGCGCAAGGGTCGCGACCGGGTGCAACCCGCTGGGCCGCCGTCCCAGCCACCACAGGATCGCCAGTTGCAGCACGCCGTAAAGCGCGAGGTGCAGCGCAAGGTAATCAGCCACAAGTACAGGCAGGACCGTCAGTTCCACCTGCACCGCCAGTAGCGGGGCAAGGATGGCCGGCACCGCAAGAACCGCGGCAAAGCCCCTCGCACTTAGGGGCCGCGGAACGGACGGCCCGGTTTCCGGCACGAGCCGCGCCAGCGGCCATGCAAGCGCCACGATGGAAAACATCAGCGCCATCAGCCACGGACCGGTCGCGCGGATTTCCGTATCGCTTTCCCGCTCGAAGGCAGCGTCGAGCCACGCCACAACTTCGGCCCGGCCTGCCCGGCTGTGCAGCACCGCGACATGCTCGGCCCAGGGCGCGACGACCGCGCGGCGCTTCACGCCCCCTTCGCGCGCCGTGTCGCCTTCACCCGCATCCGCGTCGACCATCGCCAAAGCGTCGCGGGCGAAGGCGCGCAGTCCCGGCTCCCACTGACCCGAGATCAGCAACAGGGTGTCCGGCTCGGTTTCGGTGACCGCCTGGCTGAACGCGGAGATGGCCACCAGCGGCCCGACGCGTGCCTCGTCCAGCGCCGTGCGGATGATGATGTCGGTCGCCATCGAGTGGCCCAGCAGCGCGACCTCGCCATCCCAGTCCTCGGCGGTCTGCGCGGCCTCGACGACGCTGCGCGTCTGCTCGACCAGCATCCGGGTGGTGCCGTCGAGGCTGTCAACATCGCCCGACATCGGCAAAGGGTGCCGCCCGTGCCCCTCGAAGTCGAATGCCCAGACGCGGTAACCCGTCCGCGCAAGATCGTGGCTATAGGCCTGCATCATCTGCCGCGACCCGGCAAAGCCATGCGCGACGACGACAACCGGCCCCATCGCCCCGGGTTCGGCATAGCGCGTCACCGGCGTGTCGCCGACTGTACGCGTCGCGATATCCAGCCCCGCCCGCTGCGCCTCGAGCTGCCAGATGGCCGCACAGGCGACCAGCCCGGCCAGCACAAGGACCAGCAGACGCGTCATGCCGGCCGACCCGATCCGCGCGGTTGGTAGATATGCAGCACGCGCGCCTCGTCCACACCGCCGGCATAGGCGAAGGCCCCGCCCGAGGCGCGTTGCAGATCCGCGATGCTCAAGGCCCCGAACTGAAAGAAGCCGGGTCCGAGATTTTCCTGGCGGGCGGCGAAGATCAGCCGGTCGATGCCGGCCCAGCGCATCGCGGCCAGACACATCTCGCAGGGCTGGCAGGACGAGATCAGCGTGTGCCCCGCGAGGTCCCGCCGCCCGAGCCGCCGCCCTGCTTCGGCAATCGCGGCGATCTCGGCATGGCGGCTCGGATCGCAGGTCCGCGCCACCTCGTTGCGCGCGCGGCTGATCTCGGTGTCGCCGTCCAGCACGGCGGCGGTGAATTGCGGGGCGCCCTCGGTCGCAGCCAGCGCGATCGCCCAGTCGCACAGGTCCGACAGGACGCGGGCCTCGGTATCGGTGGGGATCACCGGGCCCGGGCGTGCCGTTGTCATGGCCATCACCGGCCCCTCACCCGCGTGCCGCGTCCATCAGTCGGCGCATCTCGGCAATCGCAGGCTCCAGCCCGCGAAAGATTGCTTCGCCGATCAGGAAATGCCCGATATTGAGCTCGGCGACCTCCGGCAAGACCGCGACCGGCTGCACGGTATCGTAGGTCAGCCCGTGGCCGGCATGCACCTCCAGCCCGAGGGCATGGGCAAAAACCGCCATCTCGCGCAGGCCGTCCAGTTCGCTGTCGCGGGTCTCGAAATCCCCCTCGGCCTGCGCATCGCAATAGGCCCCGGTATGCAACTCGACAACCTGCGCCCCGACACGCAGCGCGGCCTCGATCTGCGCGGCGTCGGCGGCGATGAACAGCGACACCCGGGCGCCTGCCTCGCGCAAGGGCGCGATGTAGCGCGCCAGCCGGGCCTCGTCGCGCACAACATCGAGACCGCCCTCGGTGGTGCGTTCCTCGCGTTTTTCGGGCACAAGGCAGACCGCGTGCGGGCGGTGGCGCAGAGCGATCGCCTGCATCTCGTCGGTCGCGGCCATCTCGAAATTCAACGGCACCCGCAGTTCGGCCACAAGCGCCTCGATATCGGCATCGGTGATATGGCGGCGATCCTCGCGCAGATGCGCGGTGATGCCGTCCGCGCCGGCCTTTTCGGCCAGTTTCGCGGCGCGCAAGGGGTCGGGCGTCGCGCCGCCGCGCGCGTTGCGCACGGTCGCCACGTGGTCGATATTCACACCAAGACGCAGTTTCTCATCGGACGGCATCGGGCGCTCCCTCATTTCCTGCAAGCAAGACGATTAAACTAGCCCCCTTTACCGCGTTCGTCAGCCTCTGGTCCGGCTTTTTCACCTTGGGCCTTCTTTTCCTTCATCGCCGCCCATTTCGCCCGGAGCAAGCCCCGGCGGCGATTCTGATAGGCGGTGATCACCGGCAGGCTGATATAATAAGAGGCCAGCGCCGCGACGATCCCGGGCAGCAACCCGCCGATCATGTAGGGAAAGAAGACCTCGTCGTAAAATATCTTCAGATTGTGCCAGTCGGCGGTGCGCGTTGAAAAGACCGACAGGAAATTGGTCCACAGATCCTCGCCCGCATCGACGAACTTGCCGCCGAGCGAACGGTTGAGTTCGTCCTCGGCCAGCGTCGGACGCCCGAGGATTGCGTATCCGGATTGCAGACAGATGACGCCGATTGGCACGTAGGTCAAAGGATTGCCCACGAACGTCCCAAGAAGAGACGCCATCACATTGCCCCGCAGCATGAGCGCCAGAATGACGGCCAGCAGGAAATGCAGCCCGTAGAACGGCGTGAAGACAACGAAAACGCCAGCCATGATCCCGCGCGCGATGCGATGCGGCGGATCCGGCAAGCGGTGCAGGCGGTGCTTGACATAAGTTGCCGCCCGGGTCCAGCCGCCCCGCGGCCAGAAGAAGTCTGCGAGCACCTTCCAGAAAGGTCTCCGGTCTCGACGTTTGAACACCACCGGTGCGGCTCCTAGGGTTTCTGGCTCTGCCCCGGTCCAAAGCGGGACGGGTCGCGATATCGCTCGGCCGACGCGACATCGCTTTCGGCGTCGAGCGCCGAAAGGGTGCCATGCAGATGTTCCACGTCCCGCAATTGAAGATCCACGAGAAGGCGGTAGAAATCCGGTTTCCGGTCAACGAATGTAAGGTCCGAGATATTGGCCTTCTGTTCGCCGATCAAGGTACAAATCCGCCCGAGCACGCCGGCGTCATTGCCGATCGTGATGTCGAGCGTCGCATCATATACGGCAGGATGCGTCCCGGCATGCCAGTGCAGATCCATCCAGCGCTCGGGCTGATCGTCGAATTGTGACATGACCTCGCAATCGATGGCATGGATCACAACGCCGCGCCCGCGATAGGTGATGCCAACGATCCGCTCGCCTGGCAGCGGCTGGCAACAGCGTGCGCGCTCGAAGCTCTGATCTGCGCGCAGGCCGATCACCGCCTGATCGCGCGCGACCTCGTCGGCGGCCTCGGGGGCCAGATCGGGATAGACCGCGTTGAGCACCTGCCGCGCGGTCAGCTCGGCGCTGCCCATGCGGGCACGCACCTCATCGGCATCCTTAAGACGGAGCGTGCGCGCCGCGGTTTCCAGCGCCTTGTCGGTGGCCTTCTTGCCGACATGCTCGAAGGCCGAGCGCGCCAGTTCGCGCCCCAGCTTGACATAGCGGCTGCGATCAAGCTCGCGCAGCGCCCGGCGGATCGCCGCCCGCGCCTTGCCGGTGGTTGCGATGTCGAGCCACGTGGCCTGCGGCGTCTGGCCATCGGCGGTGATCACCTCGACCGACTGGCCGTTCTTGATCCGGGTCCAGAGCGGCACGCGCATGCCGTCGATCTTGGCGCCGACGCAGGCATGGCCGATCCGGGTGTGGATGGCATAGGCGAAATCGATGGGCGTCGCGCCGCGCGGCAGCTTGATCACGTCGCCCTTGGGCGTAAAGCAGAACACCTTGTCGGCATACATTTCCAGCTTGACGGCTTCGAGGAAATCCTCGTGATCCTCCTCGGCGTCGAACTGTTCAGTGACGCTCGACAGCCAGCGCGCGGGATCGACCGCGAACGGATTCTCGGCCCGCACCCCGTCGCGGTAGGACCAATGCGCGGCGACGCCGGTTTCGGCCACCTCATGCATGGCCTGTGTGCGGATCTGCACCTCGACGCGCTTGCCGTCGCGTCCCGACACCGTCGTGTGGATCGACCGGTAGCCGTTCGACTTCGGCTGGCTGATGTAATCCTTGAAGCGTCCCGGGACGGCGCGCCAGCGCTGATGGATCGCACCAAGCGTTCTGTAGCAATCATCCTCGGAGCGGGTGATCACGCGAAAGCCGTAGATATCCGACAGGCGCGAGAACCCCATCTCCTTTTCTTCCATCTTGCGCCAGATCGAATGGGGATTCTTGGCGCGGCCGAAAACCTCGGCCTCGATTCCGGCGCGGTCGAGCTCGTGTCGCATGTCACCTGTGATCCGCTCCACCACATCTCCGGTCTCGCGCTGCAGGGTGATGAAGCGTCGGATGATGCTCGCCCGGGCCTCGGGGTTGAGGACCCGGAACGCCAGATCCTCCAGTTCCTCGCGCATCCACTGCATGCCCATTCGCCCCGCAAGCGGCGCGTAGATGTCCATCGTCTCGCGCGCCTTCTGCGCCTGCTTGTCGGGCCGCATCGCCTTGATCGTGCGCATGTTGTGAAGCCGGTCGGCAAGCTTCACGAGGATCACGCGCAGATCCTTGGACATCGCCATCAACAGCTTGCGAAAGTTTTCGGCCTGCTTGGTCTCGGAATTCGACAGCTGAAGATTGGTCAGCTTGGTGACGCCGTCCACGAGGTCGGCAATCTCGGCCCCGAACTTTTCCTCGACGATCCTGTAAGACGCCTTGGTATCCTCGATCGTGTCATGCAACAGCGCGGTGATGATGGTGGCATCATCCAGCTGCTGTTCGGTCAGGATGGCGGCCACGGCGACCGGATGCGTGAAATAGGGTTCACCCGAATGGCGTTGCTGGCCCTCGTGCATGCTCCGGCCAAACTCGTAGGCCCGCCGGATAAGCGCCTCGTCGGTGCGCGGGTTGTATTGCCGCACGAGGGCGATTAGGTCGTCAGCAGCGATCATGAGTGCACCCCGCCCCTTTGGCGGGGTCGATCCTAGCCCTGGCCTTGCGCTTCCATCAGAGCGCGAAGAAGCTTTTCCTCGGACATGTCGTCGGGTTCAGGCTTGTCGGCCTCGCCGCCCATGAGCAGCGCCATCGAATCCTCTTCGGGTTCGTCGACCTCGATCTGGGACTGGTTCGACTGGATCAGACGCTCGCGCAGGTCATCGGCCGATTGCGTCTCTTCCGCCACCTCGCGCAGGGCGACAACGGGATTCTTGTCATTGTCCCGGTCAACCGTAAGCGGCGCCCCGGACGCGATTTCCCGCGAACGATGTGCAGCGAGCAAGACGAGCTCGAAACGATTCGGAACCTTGTCCACGCAGTCTTCGGTTGTTACGCGCGCCATGACCCCTCCGGCAGATATCTCAAGTGAAGTATATTTCGTAATGAATGAGAGAAGGATTTACAAGAGCGAATCAAAGCGCCACGACCGTGTCGAGATCTTGCCGCGGCAGCGCCGCCAGCATCTCCGGCACGCTCCGGCCCAGCACCGGGTGGCGCCACGCTGGCGACGCCTTCGACACGACCTCGGCCAGCGGCACCAGCACGAAGGCGCGGTCCTGCATCCGCGGATGCGGCAGGATCAACCGGTCAGGTGCGCGGCGGCGCTGCGCCCACGCATCCAGCCCCTGCCAGCGAAGGAAGGTGGCGATGTCGGGCAGCACAGCATCCCCCATCGCGATCAGATCCAGATCGAGCGTGCGCTGCCCCCATCTGACATCGCGCACCCGATCGAAACTCGCCTCGACCGCGTGCAAGTGCGCCAGCACCGAGGCCGCCTTGCCCGGCATCCGAACGGCCGCAGCGGCATTCACGAAATCCGGCCCGGCCCCGGGCGGGAAAGCCGGCGTGCGGAAGAATCGGCTGACCGCCACGACATGCCCCGGCGCTTGGTCGAGTTGCCGCAAAGCGGCTTCTATCGTGTGCCGGGGACAACCTGCGCGAGAAGGCGTGTTTCCACCGATTGCAATCAGGAAAAGTTGATCCCACGTCATCCGCGTGTGATCCGGAGGTGCTGGCGCATGCACTTGTAAAGACCTCCCGAGAACTCTACTTCGTCATACGATTGTCATGTGGCAAAAGCAGCCAACGCATCACTCACATCTTCCGCATGACGATCGAATTCAGAAAGGCATTGGATCATGTTTTACAAGGACGACAGGCTTGCCCTGTTCATCGACGGATCAAACCTCTACGCGGCGGGAAAGGCCCTGGGGTTCGACATCGACTACAAATTGTTGCGGTCGGAGTTCATGCGTCGCGGGAAACTTCTGCGCGCGTTTTACTATACGGCACTTCTCGACAATGAGGAGTATTCGCCGATTCGTCCGTTGGTCGATTGGTTGCATTACAACGGCTACTCCATGGTGACGAAAACCGCCAAGGAATACACCGACAGCCAGGGTCGCCGCAAGGTCAAGGGTAACATGGATATCGAGCTTGCGGTCGACGCGATGGAGCTTGCGCCACGCATCGACCATGCCGTGCTGTTTTCCGGCGACGGGGATTTCCGCCCGCTGGTCGAAAGCCTGCAAAGGCAGGGGGTGCGCGTGTCGGTCGTCTCGACGATCCGCAGCCAGCCGCCCATGATCTCCGACGAGCTGCGTCGTCAAGCCGACAACTACATCGAGCTGGCCGACCTCAAGGATGTCATCGGCCGACCGCCGCGCGACGCCCAAGCCGACACGCGCGAAGCCTATGCGGCGCAGGACTGACAGGCGCCGGGCGCATAGCGGACCGGACTGTCGCGGTCAGCGGGCATGGGCCTGACCGACGCGCATGTCGCCGCGCAGATCGGCGGCATGTTCCTGACCTCGTTCGCGGCGGCGACCCTCGTGCCCTTCCAGTCCGAAGTGGTGTTCGTCGCGCTTCAGCTCGCGGGCACCCTTCCGCTCGTCACGATCATCCTGGTGGCCAGCCTCGGCAATACGCTCGGGGCGGTCGTCAATTACGCGTTGGGGGCCGGCATTGAGCGTTTCCGCGACAAGCGTTGGTTTCCGGTCAACGCCGCTCAACTGGCCCGCGCGCAACGCTGGTACGCCCGCTGGGGTGTCTGGACCCTGCTGATGAGCTGGGCCCCCTTCACGGGCGGGTTCACCGTGGTCGCGGGCGTCATGCGAACACCGGTCTGGCTGTTTCTCGCGCTCGTTGCGATCTCCAAGACCGGGCGCTATGTCATTCTCGGCTGGATCACCGCGCAAGCCGGCGGCTGACGCGCATCTGCGCCGCGCGCTTGCCGCGCCACACGCTCCCTTTACGCCGCCCGCGCTCTGCCTTACCTCTGACCGTGAAGGAGACGCGCCATGACCAAGCCCCCCCTCACCCTCTATCTTGCGGCTCCGCGCGGCTTTTGCGCCGGGGTCGACCGCGCCATCAAGATAGTGGAACTCGCGCTCGGAAAATACGGCGCACCCGTCTACGTACGCCACGAGATCGTGCACAACCGCTACGTCGTCGAGGATCTGCGCGCCAAGGGGGCGGTCTTCGTCGAGGAACTCGACGAGTGCCCCACCGACCGGCCCGTCATCTTTTCCGCCCACGGCGTGCCCAAGGCCGTCCCCGCCGCGGCCGCCGCGCGCGAGATGCTCTATGTCGATGCCACCTGCCCGCTGGTCAGCAAGGTCCATGTCGAGGCAGAGCGTCATAACGAGGCCGGGTTGCAGATCGTGATGATCGGCCATGCCGGCCACCCCGAGACCGTGGGCACGATGGGACAGTTGCCGCCGGGCGAGGTGCTGCTGGTCGAAACCGTCGCCGATGTCGCCACGCTCAAGGTCCGCGACCCCGAACGGCTCGCCTTCGTCACCCAGACCACGCTTTCGGTCGATGACACGGCCGAGATCGTCGCGGCCCTCACCGCGCGCTTTCCCGCCATTGTCGGCCCCCGCAAGGAAGACATCTGCTACGCCACCACCAACCGGCAGGACGCTGTCAAGGCGATGGCCCCGAAGATCGAGGCGCTTCTGGTCGTCGGCGCGCCCAATTCGTCCAACTCGAAACGCCTCGTCGAGGTCGGTGCCCGCGCGGGCTGCCCCTACGCCCAGCTCGTGCAACGCGCGGATGATATCGACTGGCGCGCGCTCGACGGCGTGCGCAGCCTCGGCCTCACCGCCGGCGCCTCGGCCCCCGAGGTACTGGTCGACGAGGTGATAGACGCGGTCCGCGCCCGCCATGACATCACCGTCGAGACTGTCGAAACCGCCACCGAGAACGTGGAATTCAAGGTGCCCCGGGCCTTGCGCGAACCGGCCTGAGGCTTCTTCTTGGTAAAAATACCCAAAATCCCACCTCGCAGCCGGGCCTGACACCGCATGTTCCAGACCATCCCCCGCGCGCCCCTCATCCTCGGCCTCGCCGGCCTCCTGCCGTTCCTCTGGGGGGCGCTGACGGTGCTCTTGCCCGATCTCGGGCTCTGGACCGCGCAGATCATCGGCCCGCGTTTTGTCGGTCCTTACGTCATGCTCTTTTACGGCGCGGTGATCCTGTCGTTCATGTCGGGTGTGCTTTGGGGCTTTGCCGCGAAAGCCACGGGCACGCTGGCCAGCACCGGTTACGCGCTGTCGGTCATCCCGGCGCTCTGGGCGTTCTTCATGACGGGGGGCGGGCCGATTTCGGCCGGGATCAACCTCATCTTCGGCTTTGCCGGTCTGATTGCCCTCGATTGGCATTTCGCGAGGGCCGGCCTTGCCCCCGCATGGTGGATGTCCCTGCGGATCCTGCTGACGGCAATCGTCATTGCTTGCCTTGGCGTCGGGGTGCTGCTCTGATGCCGGCCCTGGTTGCGTATACCGACGGGGCCTGTTCGGGCAATCCCGGCCCCGGCGGCTGGGGCGTGCTGATGCACGCGGTCGAGGGCACGCACGTCCTCAAGGGACGTGAACTGTCGGGCGGCGAGGCCGCGACCACGAACAACCGGATGGAGCTGATGGCGGCGATCAGCGCACTCGAGGCTCTGACGCGGCCCTCTGCCATCACCATCGTCACCGACAGCGCTTATGTGAAGAACGGCGTCACCGGCTGGATCCACGGCTGGAAGCGCAACGGCTGGAAAACCTCTGCGAGGAAACCCGTGAAGAATGTCGAACTCTGGCAGCGCCTGGATGCCGCTCAGCAGCGGCATGACGTCACATGGAAATGGGTAAAAGGCCACGCCGGCCACCCCGAAAACGAACGCGCCGATGAACTCGCCCGCGCCGGCATGGCTCCGTTCAAGCCGGGCAAGACAGACGGCAAGACGCGCGCATGACGGCGCTCACGCTGCTCGATTACGCGGCGGTGCTGATCTTCGCGATGACCGGTGCGCTGGTGGCCTCGCGCGCACAGCTCGACCTGGTGGGCTTCGCCTTTGTCGCCTGCCTGACCGGCGTGGGCGGCGGCACGCTGCGCGACGTGCTTCTGGATCGCGACCCGGTCTTCTGGCTGGGCAATCCGAACTACATCCTGATCGCCTGCGCGGCCGCATTGCTGATCTTCTTCACCGCCCACCTCGTGGAAAGCCGCTACCGCCTGCTCTTGTGGCTCGACGCCTTCGCGCTCGCCGTGGCGGTGTCGGCGGGGGTGAGTGCGGCCATGCCGCTGACCGATAGCCCGGTGATCGTGGTGCTGATGGGCATGGTCACAGGCTGCATGGGCGGGCTGATGCGCGACGTCGTCGTGGGCGAGGTGCCGCTGGTCCTCAAACAGGGAGAGCTCTACGTCTCGGCCGCCTTTGCCGGCGCGCTTGGCGCGGTCGTCGTGGCGCAAGTTACACGCGACCCGCTGCTGGTCCTTGGCACCTGCGGCGCCCTCACATGGGCGCTGCGCGCGGGCTCGCTTGCCTTCGGCTGGCGGTTGCCGGTCTACCGCGCCCGCCCGCCGCGCAACTGAGCCTCATCCCAGCCGCATCCCACGCGTCAGCGCCATGCCGCGCAGGAAGTCCGGTGCGTCTTGCGGCGCCCGCCCCGCGCGCTGCAGGCGCAGCAGTCGGACCGCGCCGCGGCCACAGGCGACCGTCACCGAATCATCGAGGATCTCGCCCGGCGCGCCCTGCCCCTCGGCCCGTTCCGAGCCGAGCAGTTTCACACGCGCCTCACCGGCCATGCACCACGCGCCGGGCGCGGGCGACAGCGCCCGGATCTGCCGGTCCACGACGTCGGCCGGTATCCCCCAGTCCACACGCGCCTCGGCCTTGTCGATCTTGTCGGCATAGGTGACACCCGCCTCCGGCTGCGGCTCGGCCACAAGGCTGTCCAGACGCGCCAGCGCCGTCACGATCAGCCCGGCCCCCATCACCGACAACCGGTCATGCAGGTCGCCGCAGGTGTCCTTTGGCCCGATCTCCGTGGCCTCGCGCAACAGCACCGGCCCGGTATCGAGCCCCGGCTCCATCCGCATGATGCACACACCGGTCTCGGCATCCCCCGCAAAAATCGCGCGCTGAATGGGCGCGGCACCCCGCCAGCGCGGCAGAAGGCTGGCATGGACGTTCAGACAGCCCGCCTTCGGCGCCTCCAGCACCGCGCGCGGCAAGATCAGGCCGTAGGCCACCACGACCGCGACATCCGCTTTCAGATCCGCAAGATCCGCCTGCGCCCCGGCGTCCCGCAGGCTCTCGGGATGGCGCACCGGCAGCCCCAGCGCCTCGGCCCGCGCCTGCACCGGGCTCGGCCGGTCGCGCTTGCCGCGTCCCGCCGGGCGCGGCGGCTGGCAGTAGACCGCGACCACCTCGTGGCCAGCCGCGATGACCGCCTCCAGCACCGGCACGGAAAACGCCGGTGTTCCCATGAAAATCACGCGCATCCGCATTCTTTCTTCTTGGAAAAAATACCCACGATCCGGTCGCGCCACACGCGCCCGGCCCGATGCGTTGCACGGCGCCGGATCACGCCCGCGCCTGCTCGCGCTTGAGCTTCTGCATCTTGCGTGTGATCATCTGCCGGCGCATCGCGCCAAGATAATCGATGAACAGCCGCCCGTTCAGATGGTCGATCTCATGCTGTACGCAGGTCGCCCAGAGCCCGTCGAAGCTCTCGCGCTGTTCCCGCCCCTCACGGTCGATCCAGGCCACGTCCACGGCCTCGGGCCGGGTGATCTCCGCATAATGGTCTGGGATCGACAGGCACCCTTCCTCGTAAACGCTCACCTCGTCCGAGGCGGCCAGGATCTCGGGATTGAACATCACCAGCGGGCGCGGGGCCGCCCCCTCGTCCTTGATGCAATCGAGCACGATCAGCCGCTTGGCAACCCCGACCTGCGGTGCGGCCAGACCAATGCCCGGCGCGTCATACATGGTTTCCAGCATGTCATCGGCCAGTCGGCGCAGGTCGTCGTCAAGATCGGGCACGGGCGCGCATGCCTTCTTCAGGCGCGGATCGGGATGGATGAGGATCGGGCGTTTCATGGCAGAAGATCTAGGTCATCCCTGCCCCTTGCGCAACGCCCTCGCACCCGGTCTTGCACCTCGGGCGCAATCGTCTAGCGTGTGCGGCGAACACGTACCGGAGACCGCCATGAATTTCGACGAGATCATCGACCGCCACGGCACCCATTCGCAAAAATGGGACATGATGGAGCCCAATTACGGCGTCCCAGCCGAGGATGGCATCCCGATGTGGGTCGCCGACATGGATTTCCGCCCGCCCGACGGCGTGACGCAGGCGCTCCGCAGAATGACCGATCACGGCATCTACGGCTATTACGGCGATGATACCGGCTACCGTGCCGCGATCCAGTGGTGGATGGACACGCGCCACGGCTGGCGGATCGAGCCGGAGTGGATCTTCACCACGCACGGGCTCGTGAACGGCACCGCAATGTGCGTCGACGCCTTCACCGATCCCGGCGACGCGGTCGTGCTGTTCACACCCGTTTACCATGCCTTCGCGCGGGTCATAAAGGCAGCGGGGCGCGAGGTGCGCGAATGCCCGCTGAGCCTGGCGGATGGCCGCTACGAGATGGATTTTGACGCGTTCGAGGCGGCGATGACCGGCACCGAGCGGATGCTGATCCTGTGCTCGCCGCACAATCCCGGCGGCCGTGTCTGGACCCGCGAGGAACTGATCGGCGTGGCCGAATTCGCCCGGCGGCACGAGCTGATCCTCGTCTCGGACGAGATCCACCACGACCTTGTCATGCCGGGCCATACCCACATCCCCATGGCGCATATCGGTGGCATCCAGGATAGGCTCGTGATGCTGACCGCCACCACCAAGACCTTCAACATCGCCGGCGCGCATCTGGGTAATGTCATCATTGCCGACGAGGCCCTTCGGGCGACGTTCGCCGGACGCATGGCGGCGCTCGGCCTGTCGCCCAATTCCTTCGGGCTGGTGATGGCCGAGGCCGCCTATTCCCCCGAGGGTGCGGCCTGGGTCGATGCCCTGACCGCCTATCTCGACAGGACACGCAGGATGTTCGACGCCGGAATCGCCGCCATCCCCGGACTGAAATCCATGCCGCTCGAGGCCACCTATCTTGCATGGGTGGATTTCTCGGGCACCGGCATAACCCAAGCCGAATTCACCCGCCGGGTCGAACAGAAGGCGCGCATCTGCGTCAATCACGGGCCAACCTTCGGCACCGGCGGAGAGAGCTTCCTGCGCTTCAATCTTGCAACACCCCGGTCTCGCGTGGCCGAGGCGGTCGAACGGCTTCAGGCCGCCTTCGCAGATCTGCAATAGGTCGGGACAAAGGGATTAAAGAAGCGCCAAGTAGCGGCTCGGTCCGTCAGACCTTCTCGTCGGTATACTTGCGCAGCTCTGCCCGGGCGACCTGCCGGCGATGCACCGAATCGGGTCCGTCGGCCAGCCGCAGGGTGCGCACATGCGTCCACATCGCGGCCAGCGGCACATCCTGGCTGATGCCCTGTGCGCCGAACATCTGCACGGCCTCGTCGATGACCTTCAGCGCGACGCGCGGGGCGGCGACCTTGATCTGGCTGATCCACGGAGCGGCGGCGCGCGCATCGCCCTGGTCCATCATCCACGCCGCCTTGAGACACAAGAGCCGCACCTGCTCGATCTCCATGCGGCACTCGGCGATGATATCGTAATTCGCGCCAAGCTGCGCCAGCGTCTTGCCGAACGCCTCGCGCGCAAGGCTGCGCTTGCACATCATCTCCAGCGCCGCCTCGGCCTGCCCGATGGCGCGCATGCAATGATGGATGCGTCCGGGGCCAAGGCGTCCTTGCGCGATCTCGAAGCCGCGCCCTTCGCCCAGCAGCAGGTTCTCGGCCGGCACCCTCACATCCGTGAACCGGATATGCATATGCCCGTGCGGCGCATCGTCATGGCCGTAGACCTGCATCGGACGCAGCTTCTCGATCCCCTGCGTATCGGCGGGGACCACGATCATCGAATGGCGCTGGTGCTTGGGCAGATCGTCGCCACCGGTCCTCACCATCACGATATAGACGGCGCAGCGCGGATCGCCCGCGCCCGTGGCCCACCATTTCTCGCCGTTGAGCACGTAACGATCGCCGTCCCGCACACACGCCATCGCGATATTCGTGGCATCGGAACTCGCCACATCGGGCTCTGTCATCAGGTAAGCCGAGCGGATCTCGCCCGACAGAAGCGGCGCCAGCCAGCGCACCTTCATCGCGTGGGTGCCGTAGCGCTCGAACACCTCCATGTTGCCGGTATCGGGCGCGTTGCAATTGAACACCTCGGCCGCCATCGGCGTGCGCCCCATCTCTTCGGCCAGATAGGCATATTCGACCGTGCTAAACCCCGGCCCCCGCGTACTGTCGGTCAGCCAGAAATTCCACAGGCCCTCGTCCCTGGCGCGCGTCTTTAACCCTTCAAGGATCTCGGCCTGCCGCGGGGTATACGCCCAGCGATCACCCTTGGCGATCTCGGCATGATATTCGGCTTCCATCGGCATGATCTCGTCGCGCACCATTGCCGCGACCCGGTCCAGCAACGCGCGCGCCTCGGCCCGCATCCCAAGGTTCATATCCATCCCGGCCTCCGCTTGCACCATTCAAAGACCGCCATGCGTGGTCCGGTCTTGCGGCGTGACATGACCATGCAGAGCGCGACGACTCAAGCACGGTCTTCCACGGTCCGTTACGGGAAATGGGGCATGCACGCTAACTGTCGAGCCAGTGACGCACCGCCGCCTCGAACTCGCGCGGCCTCTCGGCATGCAACCAATGCCCCGCGCCCGGGATCTTGGCGAACTGTGCGCGCGGGAAAATCGCCTTGATCCGGTCGCGATATTCGCGTCTCACGTAATCGGAGTTCGCCCCGGAAAGAAACATCACGTTCCCCTCGTAGGTTCCTGATATTTCGGGAAAGCCTGTGATCTTCGGCATCTCGCGCGCCAGCGTGTCGAGATTGAGAAGCCAGCGCTTGTCGCGGACATCCAGCGATTGCAGAAAAAACGGCGCAAGATCGGGATTGTCGATCCGTTTCAGCAACTGATCCGCCGCGTCGGACCGCTTTGTCACCTGCGCCAAATCGACCGACTTCATCGCTTCGATATACTTTAACTGGGTGTTGTCATACGGCACAGGCGCGATGTCTGCGACCACCAGGCGATTTACGAGAGCGGGCCGCGTCAGCGCCAGCACCATCGCCGCCTTGCCGCCCATCGAATGCCCGAGCACGTCATAGGGCCCGACCAGGCTTTCGATCACCTCGGCCAGATCTCCGGCCTGATCCTCGTAGGAATGCGTGTCGTACCAAGGGCTTGAGCCATGATTGCGCATGTCGACAGCAACAACGTGGCGCGTATCCGACAGCCGTTTCGCAATTACGCCCCAGTTCCGCGCCGAGCCGTAAAGCCCATGCACGATCACCAGTCCGGGACGATCAGTCGGTACACCATGCTCGATGACATTCAACATGCGTGCGACATACCGCGCCCTACACGCCGTGACCAGCCCCCGCCCAACAGCCGGATTTTACTCGTAGAAAACTTCAAGTCCAAACCACAAGCCATTGATACCTATACCACCGTCAATTCGCCCGCGCTCAAGATTGCAAGCGCGCATCAAATGCCACGCGCTGACGTCGTCCCGTGCAGACGTTCGGCAAGTCATTGATCGAGTCGGCTAAAAAATGGTACCGCCTCCCTGGCTTGAACAGGGGACCTCTGGATCCACAATCCAGCGCTCTGACCAACTGAGCTAAGGCGGCACGTGGAGGCGATCTACCGATCCTGCTGCGCGAATGCAAGCCTCCCAATCCCGCGACACCCGGTTTTCTCGACCGATGCGGCGCTTGCCAAGCGCCGCCCGAGGCGCTACGCCGGAGCTGATCTTGAGGGAGCCAGCCATGGGTATCAATACCGAAAGCGATGTCGAGGCCAACCTGCAGATCGGGCCGACTGATCAGGGCATGGTGCGGCTTTATGTCGAGGCGCGGGGCGTCGAGATCCCGATGGACTTCACCCCCGACGAAGCACGCGACATCGCCGCCGAGATCGAGGCCGCCGCTAAATCCGCATCGGCCCGCAAATCCTGACATTGGCGCACGTCACTGCACCTTTCCATTCCCCCGGACCGCGATACGTTGTCGACGGGAAGGGAAAGCCGCATGCTTCTGGAGATCACAGACCTCAAGAAATCCTATATCGGGCCCGACGGGCGCATCGAGGTGTTGCGCGGCATCGACCTGTCGATTGACTCCGGGCAGACCCTCGCGCTGACCGGCGAGTCGGGATCGGGAAAGAGCACGCTGCTTCACCTCGTCGGCGGGCTCGACGAGGCAGATGAGGGGCGTATCGCGATAGATGGCACCGACATCACCGGGCTTGACGATGCCGGTCGGGCGGCGCTGCGCCGCGAGACTGTCAGCATCGTCTTCCAGCAGTTCAACCTCATTCCCTCGCTCGACGTGGCCGCCAACATCGCCTTTCAGGCGCGGCTCGCGGGCAAGCATGACGCCGCGCGCGCGCAGGCGCTGGCCGATGCGCTTGGCCTTGCCGATCAGCTCGGCAAGTATCCAGAGGATCTGTCGGGCGGCCAGCAGCAGCGCGTGGCGATCGCGCGCACGTTGGCCGCGAAGCCGCGGCTGGTGCTCGCCGACGAGCCGACCGGAAACCTTGACGAGGCGACGGCGGCCAATGTGCTCGAGCAGATGCTGGCGCTGGTGGCCGAGACGGGCGCCGCGCTGATGATGGCCACGCATTCGCCGGGCCTCGCCGCACGGCTCGACACCCGCGTGCATCTCAGCCTTGGGCGTCTCGCATGAACCGGGCAGCGCTCGTCGCGTTCTGGTCATTCTGGCGGCGCAATCCGCTGCAGCTTTTCACGCTGGTGGCCGGGCTCGCACTGGCGACGGCGCTCTGGTCGGGGGTGCAGGCGCTCAACGCCGAGGCACGCGCAAGCTATGATGCCGCAGCGTCGGTGCTTGGCGAAGGCCGCTATGATCAGGTGGTGCCGCGGGCCGGGGAGAGTTTTTCCCAGGATCTCTACCTCGACCTGCGCCGCAACGGCTGGCAGGCCGGGCCGGTGCTGGAGGGACAGTTCACGGCCGGCGCGACCCGCCTGCGCCTTGTCGGGATCGACCCTTTGACCGCACCCGCAGGTCTTGGCCCGGTCAGTCGCGCCGGCGATACGGCGCTGCAGGATATGGTCACCGCGGGCGTGATATTCGCGCATCCTGACGTCGCCGAAGCGTTGCGAGACGCGGTGTCACAGACGGTTGTGGCCGATTCCGGCCTGCCGCCCGACACGGCGCTCACCGATATCGGCGCAGCGCAGCGCTTGCTCGACCGGCCGGACGAGATCAGCCGCCTTGTCCTGTCAGAGACCCAGCCGATGGGGCGCGCACCACTCGACGAGGTCGCGCCCGATCTCGTCCTGCAACCGTCGCAGCAAAGCGCAGATATCGCCCAGCTCACCGACAGCTTTCACCTCAACCTGACGGCCTTCGGAATGCTCAGCTTTGCGGTTGGGATCTTCATCGTGCATGGCGCAATCGGGCTGGCCTTCGAACAGCGGCGGGGCATGGTCCGCACATTGCGCACGCTTGGTCTGCCGCTGCGGCGACTGATCGGGCTGATGGTGCTGGAATTGCTGATCCTTGCGCTGGTCGCGGGCGGGATCGGCGTGGTTCTGGGCTATATGATCGCGGCCAGCCTGCTGCCCGATGTCGCCGCAACGCTCGAAGGGCTCTACGGCGCACAGATCTCGGGCGCGCTGAACCTCAACCCGTCCTGGTGGATGTCGAGCCTCGCGATCGCGCTTCTGGGCACGGCACTGGCCGCCGGTGGTGCCCTGTGGCGGATCGCGCGCATGCCGGTTCTGGCCAGCGGAAAGGCGCGGGCCTGGGCCGTCGACTCGGGCCGGCTGCGCGGGCTGCAGGGCGGTGCGGTCGCGGTCTTGCTGGCGGGCTCGGCCGTCCTGATCGTGCTCGGCGACGGGCTGATTGCGGGCTTTGCCGGGCTGGCCTGTCTGCTGATCGGCGCCGCGCTTGGGCTGCCGCTGATTCTCGATGTGACGCTGAGCCTCGCGCAACGCCGGGCACGCGGCGTCCGGTGGCAATGGTTCTGGGCCGACACACGCCAGCAATTGCCGGGGCTGCGGCTGGCGCTTATGGCGCTCCTGCTGGCAATGGCGGCGAATGTGGGCGTGTCGACCATGGTCTCCAGCTTTCGGCTGACCTTCATCGGTTTTCTCGACCAGCGCCTGACCTCCGAGCTATATGTCGGGGTCAAGACGGAGGACGAGGCCACGCGCCTGCAGCAGTTCGCGGGGCCGCGAACCGACGCGATCCTGCCGTTGCTGTCGGTGGACACGCGGCTCGCCGATCAGCCGACGCAACTATTCGGCGCACGGGTCGGACCGAGTTATTCCGACAATTGGACCTTCATCGCCCGCGACGGCCCTGTCTGGGACCGGGTGGAGCGCGGCGAGGCGGTGATCATCAACGAGCAACTCGCGCGACGTGCCGATCTCTGGCCCGGTGACAGCCTGGATCTAACACCGGATGTCACCCTGCCCATTGCCGGCGTCGTCGGCGATTACGGCAACCCGGAAGGTCAGGCGGTGATCGGCGAGACGCTGTTTCGCAATCTTCATCCGTCTTTCACGGCCACGCGGTTCGGCCTGCGCAGCGATACCCCCGAGGCCTTGCGTGCGGCCCTCGTGGACGAGTTCGGCCTCGATCCCGGGCAGATCACCGATCAGGCCGGGCTCAAGCGGTTTTCGCTCGACGTGTTCGAACGGACCTTCACCGTGACCGGCGCGCTCAACATCCTGACGCTTGCGGTGGCGGGCTTTGCAATGCTGATGAGCCTTCTGACCATCGCCGGCATGCGCGTGCCGCAGCTGGCGCCGGCCTGGGCGCTCGGGATCACGCGGTCCGAGCTTGGGCGGCTGGAGCTGTTGCGCGCGGTGATCCTGGCCGCGCTCTCGCTGCTGGTGGCGCTGCCCCTGGGGCTGGCACTGGCATGGATGCTGCTCGCGGTCATCAATGTCGAGGCGTTCGGCTGGCGCCTGCCGATGTATCTTTTTCCGCTCGATTACGCGCGGCTTTCGGCGTTTGCCCTTCTGGCGGCGCTGCTCGCCGCGCTCTGGCCCGCGCGGCGGCTGGCGCGCACGCCCGCCGCGCATCTGCTCAAGGTGTTTGCCAATGCGAATTGACGCGCTCCTGGCCTGTCTTCTGCTTACCTCCCCGCTGCATGCACAGGGATTTGCCGGAATGGGCAGCGACGCCGACGACTTTGCCAACCCGCAGCCCAACCCCTCATTCGATTTCCCCGCCGATCACGGGCCCCATCCCGATTACCGGATCGAATGGTGGTACCTGACCGCCAATCTCGACGCCGAGGACGGCACCGAATACGGGCTGCAATGGACGCTTTTTCGGTCGGCCCTCGCCCCGGGCGAGGCAGAGAGCTGGCAAAGCCCGCAGATCTGGTTCGCCCATGCCGCCATCACCACGCCCGACCGCCACCTCAGCGCGGAACGATTTGCACGCGGCGGCATCGGGCAGGCCGGTGTCACACCCGACCCGTTCGAGGCGTGGATCGACGACTGGCGCATGGGCGGCGAAGATTTCGACACGCTTGCCCTTGCCGCCACGGCCGAGGATTTTTCCTATGACATGACGCTGGACGCCCAGGGCCCGCTGGTCTTTCACGGCGACGGCGGCTTCTCTGTGAAATCCAACGACGGCCAGGCGAGCTATTACTACTCGCAGCCCTTTTACGACATCAAGGGCACGCTTACCCTGCCCCAAGGCCCGGTCGAGGTGACGGGATCGGCTTGGCTCGACCGCGAATGGTCGTCTCAACCCTTGTCCGAGGGCCAGACCGGCTGGGACTGGTTCTCGCTGAGTTTCGAGACGGGCGAGAAACTGATGGGCTTCCAGTTGCGCGAGGATGACGGCGCCACCGCCTTCACCTCCGGCACATGGATCATGCCCGACGGGCAGACCGAAGCATTCGACGACGGCGCGCTGCAGGCGACCCCGCTTGCCAGCACCGAAGTCGCCGACCGCGACGTGCCGACCACATGGCGCCTCACCCTGCCCGCCCGCGACCTCGATATCGAGATTGAAGCGCTCAATCCGACCGCCTGGATGGACACGTCGGTTCCTTATTGGGAAGGCCCCGTTCATGTCTCGGGCAGCCATACCGGGCGCGGCTATCTGGAGATGACGGGCTACGAGTAAGGCCGGTCACACCTTTGGGCATGACCGGCCGGACGACCTGCGATCAGGCAAACCACCAGCGGTGATAGCCACGCGCGCCGTCCAGTTCCCACACGGCGGCGATCTGGTCGTCATGCATCACGTTGTCACGCCGCGCCGAGGTGCGGTTGCGGAAGAACGGCACGATGGTGCCGCCATCGTCGCGGCACAGTTCCTGCATCTCGGCATACATTTCCGCGCGCAGATCCTGATCCAGCTCGGATTTCGCTTGGAGCAGCAATTCGTTGAACCGCTCGTTTTCCCAACGGCTCTCGTTCCAGTCGGCACCGGACTGATAGGCCAGCGAGAACATCACGTCCGGCGTCGGGCGCGCTGTCCACGACACCACGCTGAAAGGCTTTTTCAGCCAGACATTGGTCCAGTAGCCATCCGCCGGTTCCCGCTTGACCGTCAGGTCGATGCCGGCGGGACGGGCCTGCTCGGCAAAGAGTGAACACATGTTGGTCGCCCCCGAGATCACCGTGTCGGCCACCGATATCTCGACCGACAGGGTGTCATGCCCGGCCTGTTTCAGATGGTAGCGCGCCTTGTCGAGATCCTGTTCGCGCTGATCCAGATCCGCCGCATAAGGCATAGTGGGGCCGATCGGGTGGTCGTTGGCGATCGTGCCACGCCCGAACAGGATCTTGTCGATGATCTCGTTGCGGTCCATGGCATGCTTGAGCGCGAGACGCACGTTGACATCATCGAACGGCGGCGTGTCGCAGAACATCGGCAGGGTGATATGCGTGCCCGACGGCACATCGTCCAAGATGACCCCCGGCGCACGTGCCAGCATGTCAGCGGTCTTGAGGTCGATATCGGTGACCGCGTCCACGTCGCCGGTGACGATTGCCGTCTGCCGTGCGTTCGCATCGTTGATCACGGTCATGTCGATCTCATCGAACCACGCCTCGCGGTCGGCGCGGTGCCAGCCATCGTGACGCTCAAACCTGGCGCGGATTCCGGGCTCGAACTCGGTCACCTTGTAGGGGCCGCAGCCGATGCCGTTCTCCCAGTCGATGCCGCCATCCTCTGTCGCGGGCTGGATCACGAGATGATAGTCCGTCATCAGGTGCGGCAGATCGGCATTGCCGCTCGACAGGGTGACGATCACCGTATGATCGCCATCGCTGCGGATATCACTGATGTCCTTCAGAAGCTCGGCCACCGCCGAGGTGCTCTCCTCGCCGCGGTGATAGTTGAGCGACGCCACCACATCGCGCGCCGTCACGGCGCGCCCGTCATGGAACGTGGCCTCGCGCGAAAGCTCGAACCGCCATTCGCTTGCGTCGTCGCGGGTCGCCTCCCAATCCGTGGCAAGGTCCGGGCCAAGCGTGTCCTCGTTGGTGATCTCCGTCAGGTACGCTCGGCAGACGTGACTGGAATGGATCATCAGGATACTGGCGGTCGTGGCCGGGTCCCAGCTGTCGTTCGTGTTGCCATCATGCACGCCGACGCGGAATGTGCCGCCATGTTTGGGTTCGGCCCGGGCGGGCCGTCCATCGAGCCCGATCAGACCGAGCGCCAGCCCCGTGGCCCCTGCCCCCTGAAGCATGCCCCGGCGGCTGAGACCACCGGCCGAAAATCTGCGATTGGTCATCCGTCATCCTCTCTGTCTGGGTGGGCAAGGATCTAGCCCCGTGCGGATCCGTGTCATGCCGGAAAGATAATTTTTGTTTCTAATTATGCACATCATGGGCCTCTTGTTGCACAAGGTCAACAAATCGACCAAGATCCAGTCAGGTGGTCCACATCCGGGACCGGCTTTTTCAGCGGCCGGGATTACACACCCCCCGCGCTTGCCATGGCAATGCCGCCGTACCATATATTCTCCATGATCAAGTTCGCGCCGATCCTGCTTGCAATCCTTTATGCTTTGGCGATGTACCGCTTCTCGGTATGGCGCACCAAGCGTGAGCTCGATGCGCGCTCGACCGAACTGGCCGATCCCATGCTGAAACACGTCACCGACCGTCTGGCCAAGGCGCTCGATGTCCGCCGCGTACCGGTCCACATCTACGAGATCGACCCGGTCAACGGTCTGGCCGCGCCGGATGGGCGAATCTTCATCACGCGCGGCTTCTACCGCAAGTTCCAGAATGGCGAGGTGACCTCGGACGAGCTTGCATCGGTCATCGCGCATGAATTGGGACACGTCGCTCTGGGCCATACCAGGCGGCGGATGATCGACTTTTCCGGCCAGAACGCGCTACGCACCGCGCTTGCGATGATCCTGTCGCGCTTTCTGCCCGGCATCGGCGTGTGGATCGCCAACGGCGTCGCCAGCCTGCTTGCCGCCCGTCTGTCGCGTGGCGACGAGTACGAGGCCGACGCCTATGCCGCCGCGCTGCTGACCAAGGCCGGGATCGGCACCGCGCCGCAGAAGTCGCTCTTCACCAAGCTCGAGGCACTGACCGGCGGTGGCGGCGCGATGCCCGCGTGGCTGATGAGCCACCCCACGACAGCCGACCGGATCGCGGAAATCGAGAAGCTCGAAAGCAAATGGCAGACCCGGCTGACATGACGTTGCGATGATCGCAGCACCCCAACCCGCCGGCCATTTCCGTTTAGCGTCATCCACACGCGGGCTCGGGCTACGGCAGGTCAAGCCGCGACCCCTAACGGTGCGTCGGAAACGTCCCGCATATCCCGTCTGCCTTTGCGCTTAATTTTTTGATCAAATCGCCTTGGCAATTCCCCATGCGCCGCGATACCCTGTCGCAAATACCAAGCGGACCCGTCCCTATGGACCTGACACAATTCCAGACCTTTCGCGTGGCCGCCTGCGATCTCAACGGGCGCATGCGCGGCAAGCGGCTGCCCGCCAGCAACGCCGACAAGCTGGAGGGCGGTACGTTGCGCATGCCGCTCAGCGCCTTGAACCTCGACATTTTCGGCGCAGATATCACCGGCTCTCCGCTGGTGTTCGAAAGCGGCGATGCCGATGGCCGGCTCTTTCCCACCGATCGCGGGGCGGTGCCGTTGCCATGGCTGGACACGCCGCAGGCGCTGGTGCCGATGGTGATGCATACCGAGGATGGCGCACCGTTCGCGGGCGACCCGCGCCATGCGCTTTCCGCCGTGCTGAGCCGCTATTCAAACCGCGGGTGGGAGGTTTTCGCGGCGACCGAGCTTGAATTCACCCTGGTCGACCCATCCGGCAAGTCATTGAAAACGGTGCGGGACCCAAGATCCGGCCGGCGCATGAAGGCGCCGGGCATCCTGTCCCTGGGGCAGATGGACGCGTTCGATGCGTTCCTGACGGCGCTTTATTCGGCCGGGGCCGCCATGGGCATCCCGGTTGAAACCGCGATCAGCGAGGCCGGTATCGGCCAGTTCGAGCTGACCCTACATCATCAATCCGCTCTGCGCGCCGCCGACGACACCTGGCTGTTCAAGACCATGATCACCGGCCTTGCCCGCCAGCATGGCTATGTCGCCACCTTCATGGCCAAGCCCTTTGCCGAGGATACCGGCAACGGCATGCACATGCATTTCTCGGTGCTCGACCGCGAGGGGCGCAACGTCTTCGATGACGGCACGGAAAAAGGCACCGAAACGCTGCGCGCCGCAGTCGCGGGCTGCCTTGCCGCCATGCCGCCCTCGACGCTGATCTTTGCCCCGCATGCGAACAGTTACGCGCGTCTCGTGCCGGGCGCACATGCGCCGACGGGGGCCGGCTGGGGCTATGAGAACCGCACCACGGCGCTGCGCATACCCGGTGGGCCCAGGGCCGCGCGCCGGATCGAGCACCGCGTGGCGGGCGGCGACATCAACCCTTACCTGAGCTTCGCGGCAATCCTCGGGGCGGCCATCCTCGGCATAGAGGACGGGCTTGCCCCCCCCGCGCCGATCACCGGCAATGCCTACGAGGCCGATCTGCCGCAACTGGCCGCCGATTGGGGCGGCGCCATCGACTGCTTCGAGCATGACCCTCTGATCGCGCGTATCTTTCCGGCGGATCTTGTGCGTAACCTCGTTATGACCAAGCGTCAGGAATACGCCCACATGAGCAGGATCGCAGCGGAGGATCACTGGAAAACCTATCTCGAAACGGTCTGAGCCTTGACGCGCAAATACCCGTTTTCAAATGACCCGGAATGAGAGCCTCATGAAGATCGGCATCCTGATGACCGGCCACGCCCCCGATATCGTGCAGCCAGAGCTGGGCGATTATGACGCCATGATGGCGCGCATGCTGGCCGGGCATGGCTTCGCGTTCGAAACCTACGCGGTCGTGGATGGCGCGTTTCCCCCCGGCGCCGACGCGGCCGATGGCTGGCTTGTCACCGGCTCGAAACACGGCACCTACGAGGATCACGCCTGGATCCCGCCGCTCGAGGAACTGATCCGCGACATCGTGGCGTCGAACCGGCCCCTGGTGGGCATCTGTTTCGGACACCAGATCATCGCCCAGGCCCTTGGCGGCAAAGTGATAAAGCATCCCGACGGCTGGCGCGTCGGGGCCACCGACTACCAGATCGACGGCCAGCCCCTCACACTCAACGCATGGCACCAGGACCAGGTGATCGAGGCGCCAGAGGGGGCCGAGATCATCGGCCAGGCCGAGGGCTGCGCGATCGCCGCGCTGCGCTACGGGCCGAATGTGTTCACCGTGCAACCACATCCCGAGTTCGAGCGCGGGATGATGGTCGGGCTGATCGAGCACCGCGCGCCGGGTGTCGTGCCCGACCCGCTGCGCGACCGGGCCCGCGACAGGCTCGACACCCCGCGCGACGATGCAGCCATCGCAGCACGCATCGCTGAAACGTTCAGGAAAGGCGCCTGACATGAGCAACTTGCGGGATTTTACCAAGACCCTGCCGCACGCGGCCCAGGCATACCTCGAAAACCGGCGGCTCGACGAGGTGGAATGCATCATCGCCGACCTGCCCGGAATCGCGCGCGGCAAGGCGGTGCCGGCTTCGAAATTCGCGCGGCAGGCGTATTTTCACCTGCCGGATTCGATCTTCTACCAGACGATCACCGGGGATTGGGGAGAGGCCGCGGGCGACGACGGCTTTATCGAAAAGGACATGATCCTGCGCCCGGACATGTCCACCGCGACCGCCGCCCCCTGGACCGGCGACTGGACCCTGCAGGTCATCCACGATGCCTTTGACAGGCGCGGCGCGCCGATCCCGTTCAGTCCGCGCAACGTGCTGCGGCGCGTGGTCGACATGTATCACAAGCGCGGCATGACACCGGTCGTCGCCCCGGAGATGGAGTTCTTCCTGGTGGCGCGCAACCTCGATCCCGCGCATGAGATCAAGCCGATGATGGGCCGCTCGGGCCGCCCGGCCGCGGCGCGGCAGGCCTATTCGATGACCGCCGTCGACGAGTTCGGCCCCGTCATCGACGATATCTACGATTTCGCCGAGGCGCAGGGGTTCGAGATCGACGGCATCACGCAGGAAGGCGGCGCGGGGCAGCTCGAGATCAACCTGCGGCACGGCGACCCGATCAAGCTGGCCGACGAGGTGTTCTACTTCAAGCGGCTGATCCGGGAAGCCGCCCTGCGTCACGACTGTTTTGCCACCTTCATGGCCAAGCCGATCGCCGATGAGCCGGGCAGCGCGATGCATATTCACCACTCTTTTCTGGACAGCGAGACCGGGCGCAATCTCTTTGCCGGACCGCAGGGCGGCGAGACGGACGCGTTCTTTCACTTCATCGGCGGGTTGCAGAAGCATCTGCCCTCGGCGATCGCGATCCTGGCACCTTACGTCAATTCCTATCGCCGCTACGTCAAGGATCATGCCGCGCCCATCAACCTTGCATGGGGACGCGACAATCGCACGACGGGCATCCGCGTGCCGCTATCCGGCCCCGAGGCGCGCCGGATCGAGAACCGCATGGCGGGCATGGATTGCAACCCGTACCTGTGCATCGCGGCGAGCCTGGCCTGCGGGCTTCTGGGGATCCTCAACGAGGAGTGGCCGGACAAGCAGTTCAAGGGCGACGCCTATGCGGGAGAGCCGGACATCCCCAACGTGATGGGCGAGGCGCTGAACCTCTTCGAGGAGGCCACGGACCTGCACGAGATCCTTGGTGTCGAATTCTGTCGTGTCTACAGCATCGTGAAACGAAGCGAGTACGAGGAATTCCTGCAAGTCATCAGTCCGTGGGAACGCGAGCACCTGCTGCTCAATGTCTGAGCCTGCGGCGCTGTCGGAGTCGGGTATTTGGACCAAGAAGAAACGATGAACCTGCTTTATGCCAACGACCGGCGCGGCGCGTATCCCGACAGCTGGTACGCCGCGACCGCAACCCCGCTGGAGCGGTTCGCGCCGTTGCAGGGCGAGACGCGCGCCGATGTCTGTGTCGTGGGGGCGGGGTACACGGGCCTGTCGGCGGCGCTGCACCTGGCCGAGGCGGGGCTGGACGTGGTGCTGCTGGAGGCGCAGCGCGTCGGTTTCGGGGCGTCGGGGCGCAATGGCGGACAGCTGGGCAGTGGCCAGCGGATGGAGCAGACGGCGCTGGAAAAGCTTGTGGGGCCCGAGGATGCCGGCAAGCTATGGGACCTTGCCGAAGAGGCCAAGCATCTCGTGAAATCCCTCGTGGCACGGCACGGGATAGAGTGCCATCTGAAACCGGGCGTCGCGCATGCGTGTTTCACCGAGCGCGAGACGGCGGCGGAGCACGCCAACGCCGATCATCTGGCCGAGCGCTATGGCTACGACCGGATCGAGAAGCTTGATCCGGACGCGATGCGGGCGCTGTGCCCTTCGCCCGTCTACCGGGGTGGGACGCTTGACATGGGGGCCGGGCATCTCCATCCGCTTGCCTATGCCTTGGGGCTTGCACGCGCGGCTCTCAAGGCCGGCGTGCGCATCCACGAGGGCACCCTCGTGCAGAACATCGCGCATGGCCGCCCGGCGCGGGTGATCACCAATGGCGGCGCGGTCAGGGCCGACCACGTGATCTTCGCATGCAACGGCTATCTCGGAAATCTCGATGACCGGATCGCCGCAAGGGTCATGCCGATCAACAATTTCATCGCGGCAACCGAGCCTCTGGGCGACGAGGCCGCGCGTGTGCTGACACGGGATGTCGCCGTGGCCGACAGCAAGTTCGTGATCAACTATTTTCGTCTGAGCCATGATCGCAGGCTGCTCTTCGGAGGAGGCGAAAGCTATGGCTACAAATTTCCGCGCGATATCGCGGCGGTAGTACGCAAGCCCATGCGCGAGATCTTTCCGCATCTGGCCGACGTGCGGATCGACCATGCCTGGGGTGGTACGCTGGCGATCACTCTTAAACGCATGCCCTATCTCACGCGACCGGCGCCGAATGTCCTGTCGGCCTCGGGATATTCCGGGCATGGCGTGGGCACTGCCACGCATGCGGGAAAACTGATGGCCGATGCCGTGCAGGGCGAGGCCGAGGGCTTCGATACGCTGTCCCGCGTGCCGACGCCGGCCTTTCCCGGAGGAGCGGCGCTGCGCACGCCGCTTCTTGTGCTGGCGATGACCTGGTTCTCGCTGCGCGACCGGCTGGGTCTCTGATCCGCCGCGCCCGGCGCGCTGATCACCCCGGAGACATCCCGCGCAGGCGTTCGGACCGCCGGCGCAGCAGTTCAAGGGTGACCAGCAGCAGGATCGAGATGGTCACAAGGATCGTCGCCACCGCGAGGATGGTCGGGCTGATCTGCTCGCGCAGGCCCGTGAACATGCGCCACGGCAGGGTCTGCTGATTGGAGGATCCGACGAAGAGCACCACGACCACCTCATCAAACGAGGTGATGAAGGCAAACAGACCGCCAGAGACGACCCCCGGCAGGATCAGCGGCATCTGCACCCTGAAAAACGTTGTGAGCGGATTTGCCCCCATGCTCGCCGCCGCGCGAGTCAGCGAACGGTCGAACCCGACCAGCGTCGCGGTCACGGTAATGATCACGAACGGGATGCCGAGCGCCGCATGCGCAAGGACCACGCCCAGATAGGTGCCCTGCAGGCCAAGCCGGCTGTAGAAGAAATACATGCCCGCCGCCGAAATGATGAGCGGCACGATCATCGGCGAGATCAGGATCGCCATGATCGCGCGCTTGAAGGGCACGTGTTCGGAAGACAGGCCGATCGCGGCCAGCGTGCCGAAGGTGACCGCAAGGAACGTCGAGGCGGGCGCGATGGAGAGCGAATTGCGCAGGGCCTGTTGCCAGCCGCTCGATGTGAAGAAATCCTCATAATGCCGGGTACTGTAGCCGATCGGATCGAATTGCAGCATTTCCTGCGTGAAGGTGAAAAAGTTCTGCGCGTTGAAGCTCAGCGGAATCACCACGAGGATCGGTGTTATCAGAAACACGAAGATCGCGCCGCACAGCACGTTGAACCCATAGTGCCAGAGCACCTCGCCCCGGCTGAGATAAGGTGGCAGGGCCGCGCGGTAACGCCCCTCGCCAATCCAGAAGATAAACCACGAAAAGAACCAGCCGAAGAGGACGCCAAGCACGATCCCTGGCACCTCCGCGAGTGCGGCCCCGAGAATGGTGAGAAGGACGATGATGCCCCAGCGAGCGGCCTTTTCCCGTTCAGGACCCAGAAACGCGAGCGCGATGAAAGCCAATCCGCACAGGATGGCGGCCCCCAGAAGAATGCCGATCAGGCCGGCCCCATGCGCCGTGCCCACGAACAGCCCGACAAATCCGCCGGCCGCGCCGATCACCGACAAGGCGAAGGAAAGCGGCTTTTTCTCGCCCTGTGACAATGTGAGATCGCTCATCTCTCAGCCCCCCAGTTTCACGTTATCGATGCCGACCATCCTGTCATAGGCCCAGTAGAGGATCAGCACGGCCGCCAGCAGGATTGACCCGAGCGCCGCTGCGAGCCCCCAGTTCAGAGAGGTCGATATGTGATAGGCGATCCGGTTCGAGATAAACGTGCCCGACGTGCCACCGACAATTTCCGGCGTGATGTAATAGCCGATGGACAGGATGAACACGAGGATCGAGCCGGCGCCGATCCCCGGTACCGATTGCGGGAAATAGACCCGTCGGAATGCCGTGAAGGGCGTCGCGCCAAGGCTCTTGGCGGCGCGCAGGTAGGAGGGCGGAATGGTCTGCATCACCGAATACATCGGCAGGATCATGAAGGGCAGAAGGATATGGGTCATCGCGACGATGGTGCCGAACTGGTTGTTGATCATAACCAGCCGGTTTCCATCCGCGACCATGCCGAGCCACACGAGCGTGTCGTTGATCACACCCTGTTGCTGCAACATGACCTTCCAGGACGATGTGCGCACCAGAAGCGACGTCCAGAACGGCAGCAACACAAGGATCATCAGAAGGTTTGCCTTGCGCGCCGGCAGATTCGACAGAAGCCACGCGATTGGATAGCCAAGCGCGATGCAGCTGAAGGTGATCACGAGCGACATGAAGATCGTGCGCTGGAACAACAGGCCATAGATGCGTTCGTCTTCGCTGCGCAAGGCAAGCCCCTCGGTCGTTTTTTCGAGATCAACGGCGTTGAGGAAATACCCGTTCGTGAAGGGGGGCGAATACATCTTGATCACCTCCCAGTAGTCGACACGCGACCAATCCTCGTTCGAGTCCGCGAAGGCGTTTTTCATGTCGACGGATGGCAAGTCCGCCTCGGCGGCCTCCCTCAACAGATCGGCGCCGGGACCTTCGTAATCGGAAAGGGCGGATCTGGTGTCCGACGATTCGAGGTCGAGCACGAGGGCGGCATGGACGGCTGCCCAAGGTTGCGTCTCGGCGATCACATTCTCATCTTCGAAATGCGTGAAGGCTGCGAAGGCGGCGTATTCGCGCGCCGTGTTGGGCAGGATCCGCGCGATCTCGGAACCTGGTGCAAAGTCGGGATCCCCGAGATAGATCGTGGACTCCAGCCGTTCCAACCGCGAGATCTGGTTGGACATCAGCACCGTGTCGCCTTCGGCCCCCTCCCCGCCGGACATCATGTCGTACCAGACCTGTGCCTCGGCAAAGTCCGGGTTCAGGTCCTCGAGCGCATCCTGGAAGTCCCCGCCGATGACGCCCGCGCCGCGCCCGACCGTACGAAAAAGGGACGAAAGCCCGCTCTGCTCAAAATTCAGGCGGCTTCCGAGCCGCGTGTGCTTCTTGGCCTCGAACGCGTAGAAGACATCGAAAAAGAGGGCACGAAAAACCTGTTCATCGGGGACATCCTCGCCCTCCCACTCGCGCAATTCCTCGACCGTCATCGGAATCGTGTTGCCGACGATCTGATTCTCGACCGACCGGAACAGCATATCGGCAATCGGCGCGATGAACGCCAACATGACGAAAATCAGCAGGGGCGCGATAAGCGCGAGCGCCCGCAGCTTCTGCGCCCGCAAAGCGCGTCGCAGGCTTCGTTTCAGCGGCGTGCCGTCGGCCGCAAGCACCGGGCCGGTGTCGGTTGTATCGCTCATTGTCATTCCTGTCGGACATCGATGTTATGGCGGGTCTTTTACACGACAGATGCGAAAGGGGCCGCGCGGGCCCCTTTCCGTGGTGCAAGACCGTTTATTGCGACAACCAGGACTGGAATTTCGCGTCCAGATCGTCACGGTTGTCGGCCCACCACTCGTAATCGTAGATGAGCGTGTTTTCGGAATTCGCGGGGTCGGTCGGCATGTGTTCGGCCATCTCTATGTCGAGTTCCGCGTGCCGCCCAACCTCGGAAGCCGAAGACTCGCGCGCCGGACCGTAAGAGATGTAGGCGGCCTGATCCGCCAGACGCTGCGTGTCCGTTGCGAAGACGAGGAAATCCGTCACCCGCGCCAGACGGTCCTCCGGCAGGTCAGCCGGAATGATCCAGCCATCGATGTCGAAGGCCTGCATGTCCCACATCATGCCGATCGGCTGGTCCTGTTCGGCGATCGCCGAGAACAGGCGCCCGTTATAGGTCGAGCCCATGAAGACCTCGCCATCGGCCAGAAGCTGCGGCGTTTCGGCGCCGGCTGTCCACCAGACCACTTCATCCTTGATGGTGTCGAGCTTGTCGAGCGCACGCTCGACGCCCTCATCGGTGCTCATCACCTCGTAAAGGTCTTCCTTGGCCACCCCGTCGCAGTAGAGCGCCCATTCGACATTGTTGATCGGGCGGCGCTCCAGCGCGCGCTTGCCCGGATAGGTTTCCAGATCGAATACGTCGCAGATATCGTCGGGCGCATCGACGCCTTCGGGCACCATGTCGGTCCGGTACCCGAATGCGGTGGAATAGACGATCTGCGGAATGAAGCATTCGCTGACGATGAGATCGCCAAAATCCTCGCTGGCCGATGTGCCGTCAGGCGCCTCCGCGAGCATCTCGTCGTGATCGATCTCCATTGCGAGACCCTCGTCGCACAGCCGCATGGCGTCCGAGGCCACCGCATCGACAAGATCCCACGTCACGTTGCCCGCTTCGTACATCGCGCGCATCTTTGCGACGGCTTCGGCCGAGCTTTCGTCCCAGGTCGCGCTGACATCCGGATTATCGGCCAGATACGGCTCCACATACGCTTTCTGCTGGCTGTTCTGGTAGGCGCCACCCCAAGACACGAGCGTCATGCTGTCGGCCATGTCCTGCGATATGGCTGGCGCTGTCGCGACCACGGTCATCGCCGTCGTCGCGAGCAGGGTTTTGGCAAGTTTCATCTGCATACTCCCAGTTTACCCGTTTGTGAGTGATCTGGCCGAGCGTCACGGGTGGGACGGCATCGCCCTTTCTGGACGCGCATCGCGACGGTCGTGCCGGGCGCGCGTCAATCCTTCAGCGCGCGTCGAGCGCGCGACAATCCTCTGGCAGCCAACCGATCTCTATCTGCTCACCGGGTTTCAGGCGGCGCTGATCCGGCGCGTTTCGGGTCTTGATGATGAACTCGTCGCTGCCCGCGACCCTCAGCCGCGTGCGGAAGATGTCCCCCATGTAGATGAATTCGAGGACTTCGGCCTTGAGCGTATGCGCATCCGGGCTGAGACGTTCGCGATTGAACTCGACACGCTCAGGACGAATGGAAATCAGCGTGCGATCGCCCGCTTTCTCGACATTCACGGGCTTGGCGTCGATGAGCTCGCCATTGTCAAGTTGCACCACGGCATTGCCGCCCTTGATCTCCTTGATCGTGCCGTCCATCGTGTTGTTTTCACCGATGAATTGCGCAACGAAACTGTTTTGTGGGCTCTCGTAAAGCTCGTCGGGGGCGGCGACCTGCTGGATCTTTCCGTCGTCGAACACCGCCACGCGGTCCGACATCGTCAACGCCTCGGTCTGGTCGTGTGTCACGTAAACCGTCGTGATCCCCAACTCATGTGCGAGATGCGTGATCTCGAACTGCATCTTCTCCCGCAACTGCTTGTCGAGCGCGCCCAAGGGCTCGTCCATCAGTACGAGTTCCGGCTCGAAGACCAGTGCCCGCGCCAGCGCGACACGTTGTTGCTGCCCCCCCGACAACTGCGCCGGACGCCGACCGCCGAAATCGCCCATCTCGACCATTTCCAGCGCGCGTTTGACCTTCGCCTCTCGATCCGACCTGCCGATCTTGCGCACCTCGAGCGGAAAGCTGAGGTTCTCCGCGATCGTCATGTGCGGGAAAAGCGCGTAGTTCTGGAACACCATGCCAATGCCGCGCTTGTGCGGCGGGATGTTGTTGATGGCGACGCCATCGAGCTTGATTTCTCCATGTGTCGCCGTCTCGAACCCGGCGAGCATCATCAGACAAGTGGTCTTGCCCGATCCGGAGGGCCCGAGCAGCGTCAGGAACTGGCCCCTTGGCATCGACAGGTTGAGGTCCTTTACGACCAGCGTTTCTCCGTCGTAACTCTTTTGCACACGCTCGAAGGCAACGAACGCGTCGTTGTGTCCTGATTCTGCCAATGCAGACTCCCTGTCTCTTTATCGTCTTATCGTCCGTGATTTCTTCACGTTCGAAATGAGTTAAACTTCAAAAATTTGCCGATGCAAGTGAACCAAGACAGTTTTCCAAAAATTCCCGCTGCAATGGCTCAAAAAACGTGCTCACCGCGCAGCGCCGGTCGCATGAATTTTTCTGCGAAAACGTCAGGGGCCGCAGGACGGATATCCTGCAGCCCGTCGCGCAAGCTCCGGATTCAGCCGAGCACCGATCTCACGGCCTTGGCGGTTTTTTCAACGACTTCGTCCGCTTCGGCCCGGGTCAGGCAGAAGGGCGGCGCAAAGCCGAGGATATCGCCCTGCGGCATGGCGCGCGCGATCACGTGATCGGCCGCCAGTGCACCCGAGATCTGCGGCCCCACCTTGTCTGATGCGTCAAAGAAGGTCCGGCTGTCCTTGTCCTTCACGAATTCCACGGCGCAGATCATGCCCTCGCCGCGCACCTCGCCGACATGCGGGTGATCGGCCAACGCGTCCGACATCGTCTTGTTGAGATGGGCTCCGACGTCACGGTTGTTGGAAATGAGATCGAGCTCGTCCAGCAGCTTGAGATTCGCCACGCCTGCCGCCGCGCCGATGGGGTGCGCCGAGTAGGTCCAACCGTGGCCGATGGGGCCGTTCTCGTCGGTACCCTGTTCCAGCACCTTCCACATCTTGTCGCTCACGATGCTGCCCGAAAGCGGCGCATAGGCGCTGGTCAGCCCCTTGGCGATGGTGATGAGATCGGGCTTCAACCCGTAATGCTCGGACCCGAACATGGTGCCCAGACGCCCGAAACCGGTCACGACCTCGTCGGCGATCAGCAGGATATCGTGCTTTTCCAGAATCGGCTGGATCGCCTCCCAGTAGCCCTTGGGCGGCGGGACAATGCCGCCGGTGCCCAGCATCGGCTCGCCGATGAAGGCGGCGATGGTGTCAGGCCCCTCGCGCTCGATCATCGCCTCGAGTTCGGACGCGCAATGCGCCACGAACTGCGCCTCGGTCTGGTCGAGATTGTCGCGGCGATAGTAATACGGCGCCTCTGTGTGCAGCACCTGCGACAGCGGCAGGTCGAATTTCTGGTGAAACAGGTGCAGACCCGTCAACGATCCGGTCATCAGCCCCGAGCCGTGATAGCCGCGCCACCGCGAGATGATCTTCTTCTTCTCGGGACGGCCGAGGATGTTGTTGTAATACCAGACCAGCTTGATGTTGGTCTCGTTGGCATCCGATCCCGACATGCCGAAATAGACCTTGCTCATGTGATCGGGCGCGCGGTCGAGCACCATCTTCGACAGGGTGATCGCCGCCTCGGTACCATGCCCGACATAGGCGTGGTAATAGGCCAGTTCCTTGGCCTGGGCCGCGATCGCATCGGCGATATCCTGACGCCCGTAGCCCACGTTGACACAGTAAAGTCCCGCGAACGCATCCAGCAGGCGATTGCCGTCACGATCCTCGATATGGCAATTCGTGCCCCCGGTGATGATCCGGTTTGGGGCCTCGCCGCGGGCGAATTGCGCGAGATGCGTCGAGGGATGGAAGAAGTTCTCGCGATCCCACTGATCGAGTTGGTCATTGCGCAGCATTATCGTTCCTTTCGCTTGTTCCCTGGCGCCGGAATTCTTCAAGAATTCCGGACCGAAATCTTTTCAAGATTTCGTCCGCTCACGCCCAATCGCGGCAGACATACTTGATCTCCATGAATTCTTCCATACCGCGCCTTGCGCCTTCTCGTCCCAGGCCCGATTGCTTGACTCCACCAAAGGGAATGGGCGCGCCGGTGACCTTGGTGCGGTTGACCGCCACCATCCCGAATTGCAGCGCGCGGGTCATCCGGTAGATGCGGCGCGGGTCGTGGCTGTGCAGGTAGGCGATCAGGCCGAATTCGGTGGCGTTGGCGCGGCGCACGACCTCGTCCTCGGTATCGAACGGCGTGATCGCGGCCACCGGGCCGAAGGTCTCGTCGGACATGATTGCGGCGCTGTCGGGCACATCCGTAAGCACAGTGGGCGTGTAGAAAAGCGGCCCGAGATCAGCGCGCTTGCCGCCACAGGCCAGCGTCGCGCCATGTTCCAGCGCGTCGGCGACATGTTCTTCCTGCTTCTGCACTGAACTCTCGTTCATAAGCGGCCCGATATCCGGGTCCTCCATGCCACGCCCAAGGGTCAGCTTGCGCGTCTCCTCGGTGAAGCGGCGGCAGAACTCGTCATAGATCGCGCGTTCGACATAGATCCGGTTCGCGCCCAGACAGTCCTGCCCCGACGTGGCGAATTTCGCCTTGATCGATTCCTCGATCGCGGTGTCGAGATCGGCATTCCTGAACACGATCACCGGCGCATGCCCGCCCAGCTCCATCACCAGCTTTTTCACGGTGCCAGCGCATTGGCGATAGAGCAGCTGCCCGATATTCGTGGATCCGGTGAAGCTGAGCGCGCGCACGCGGGCGTCTTCCGTCCACGGCTCGACGACCGTCGATGCACGCCCCGTCACCACGTTGAATACACCCGCCGGCACGCCTGCGCGCTCGGCCAGTTCGGCCAGCGCCAGCGCCGAGTAGGGCGTCTCGCCGGATGGGTGCGCGACCACGGTGCAGCCCGCCGCCATCGCCGCCGCCGCCTTGCGCGTGAGCATTGCCGCGGGGAAGTTCCACGGCGTGATCATCGCCGCAACGCCCACGGGCTCCAGCCAAAGCTCGACCTCGGCATCGGGCAGATGGCTTGTGACCCCTTCGATATTGGGGCGCTTGGCCTCCTCGGCGTAATATTCCACGAAGCTCGCCGCGTAATCGATCTCGCCGCGCGCCTCGCTCAGGGGCTTGCCCTGTTCGAGCACCATGATCCGCGCCAGATCCTCCTTGTGGGCGATCATCATGTCGAACCAGCGGCGCAGGATCGCCGAGCGGTCCTGCGGCAGGGTCATCGCCCAGTCGTCGAATGCGTCTTGCGCGGCATCCACGGCCGCGCGGGCCTGATCGGCGCTCAGACTGGCGACGTCGCCAAGCGCGGTGCCGGTGCCGGGGTCGCTGACCGTGATCGTGGCATTCTCGTCGCCGGCCACCCATTTGCCGTTCACATAGGCAAAGCTGCGGACAAGACGTGTGTCGGTGATCCCGTTACGGGTCCATATCGCTGAGTCGGACATTGGGCACTCCTTTCTCACGGAAAACTATTCTTTTGTGGCAGAGCATGTGGCTGACTTCGGGGTCTTCTGCAGATTTTTCATCGGCAGAGCATCCGCCTGAAAGAGGATTCACCCGAAAAACATGTCCAGCGGTGGCAGACGCGGCGATTTTACGGGCTTGGTCACGATATAGGTGAAATACCGCTCGAGCCCGATCCGGGCCTCCAGCATCCGGTCGATCAGCCGCTGATAGGCATCGATATCGCGTGTCACGATCTGCATGAGATAATCGAAACCGCCGCCAAGGGCCCAACAGGCTGTCACTTGGGGGTAGTGCTGCACGCTCTCCTCGAAGGCGTGGAATTTGGCGGGCGTGTGGTCGGCCAGTTCCACCGCCACGAACACCGTGACGAAAGGCCCCAGCTTCTTCAGCGCGATCCGCGCGTTGTAGCCCTCGATCAGCCCCGCCTCTTCCAGACGGCGCAGCCGCTCCCAACAGGGGCTGGCCGACAGGCCCACCCGCGTTGCAAGATCGGCCTTGCTGATACGCCCCTCGTCGGCCAGAACCCGAAGGATGTCTAGGTCGCGCTGGTCGAGCTTCATGCGCGGATCACCGTGCCGACGTTCCGACCGGCAAGGCGCTGCACGACATGCGTGGCAATCGCGGTGTCCTGTACCCCGGTGCCGGTCAGATCGCAGATCGTGATATCGTCGACCGACTGCCGTCCCGTGGCAACGCCGCGGACCACGTCCCCCAGTTCCACAGGCGTCCCCTTTTGCCAAAGCCCCGCGGCGATCGCGGCGCGCAACTCGCCCAGGGCCTCGGCCTGCGCGGCGCGATCGGCAACGTAGAGATCGGCGCGGATCAGCGCCTCGGGGGCGATCTCGTTCTTGCCGGCCTGATCCGATCCCATGGCGGTGATGTGCAATCCGGGATGCAGCCAGTCCGCCTCGATCACCGGCTGGCGCGCGGGCGTCGTGGTGACCACGAGCTGGCTGTCGCGCACCAGATCCGCGGCATGATCCGCGACCTGCACGTCGCAGTCGAGGTCGCGCGCCAGATCATCGGCACAGGCCCGCGCCTTGCCCGCGTCCCGCCCCCAGATCAGCAAGCGATCATAGGGCCGCACCAGATGCGCCGCGCGGGCCTGAAGCCGCGCCTGCACACCGGTGCCGATCACCCCCGCGGTCTGGACCACGTCCGGGGCCAGATGCCGTGCCGCAACGGCGCCCGCCGCTGCCGTGCGCAAATCGGTCAGATAACCATTGTCGAGAAACACCGCCTTCACCAGACCGGTCCGGGCCGAAAACAGGATCATCAGCCCGTTGAGGCTTGGCAGGCCCAGCTTGGGATTGTCGAAGAAGCCGGGGCTGACCTTGATCGCGAAGCCGGCAAACCCCGGCACGTAGGCGGTCTTCACGTCGACCTCGCCATGCGCCTCGGCGAGGTCCATCGACATGACCGGCGGCATGACGACGCCGCCTTCGGACAGCTTGACGAACGACTCTTCGATCACGTCGACGGTGCCGAGATCCAGATCCACCGCTCCGCGCAGATCGGCCTCGGTCACGATCCGGATGTCATGCGCCATAGGGCCGCCCCGCGATCACCATGTCCTGCAGATGCACATCCTGCCCGGTAACCACGCGGGTGAACATATCCATATCGAGATTGCGCCCGGTGATGATCGTGGCCGTCGGCCCGTTCACCGTGACCTTTCCGGTCAACACGGCGGCCAGCCCCACGACGCAAGCGCCTTCGGCGATGATCCGGTCCTCGAAATAAAGCGCCTGCATCGCATGGTAGATCTCGTCCTCGGTGACAAGCACCACCTCGTCCAGCAGATCCCGGCACATCGCGAAGGTCAGCCGGTTCTGCGCCCCGATCCCGCCGCCCAGACTGTCGGCCAGGCTCGCGACCTCCTCGACCTCGACGGGGCGGCCCGCGCGCAGGCTTTCATACATTGCAGCGCCGCGATCCATGCTGATCCCGACGACGCGCACCGACGGCTTGATCGCCTTGGCGGCCATCGCCACTCCGGCGGCCAGACCGCCGCCCGAGAGCGGCACAAGCAGCGTGTCGATATCCGGCCGCGCCGCCATGATTTCCAGCCCAATGGTCCCCTGCCCGGCGATCACCGCCGGGTCGTCGAAGGGCGAGATATCGGTCAGCCCTTCTTCGGCGACCAGCCGTGCAGCCTCGACCTGGGCCGCGTCCTGGCTTCGTCCGATGATCCGCGCCTCGGCCCCGTGGGCACGGATGCCGTCGACCTTGGCTTGCGGGACAAGCTCGGACATGCAGATCACCGCCCGGATCCCGCGGGTCCGCGCCGCATAGGCCACACCGCGCCCGTGATTGCCCGTCGAACAGCAGGTCACGCCCGTGTTCCCGGTGATCCAGGCCACGGCATTGAGCGCACCGCGCAGCTTGAAAGCCCCGATGGGTTGCATGTTTTCGAGCTTCAGCAGAAACTCATGCCCGCAAGCCGCCTGCATGTGCGTGGACGGGATGAGCGGCGTATGGTAGGCGAAACCGGCGATCACCTTGGCGGCGGCGTGAACATCGGCCAGTACAGGGATCATCTGTGGTTCCTTCCGAATTCGTGCGCACAAATTGCGCCGTGACCGCGCGGCCGTCAACACTGGCGTCTCGAAAGGTGCGAAAACGACGTGACGCGCCGTATCCGATCAGGCAGGCTGCACCAGACGCCCCTCGTCGGGCAAGAACCAAGAGATGGATACCTCTATGATCGAAAAAGACCTCCCGTTCTCCGAGCAGGAATATCAGCGCCGCCTCGCCAAGACCCGCGCCGAGATGGCTGTGCGCGACCTTGACGTGCTGTTCGTCACGGATCCCTCGAACCAGCACTGGCTGACCGGATATGACGGCTGGACCTTTTACGTGCACCAGGGCGTCATCGTCCTGCCAGAGGCCGATCCGATCTGGTGGGGGCGCAACCAGGACGCCAATGGCGGCGTGCGCACCGTCTGGATGACCGACGACCGGGTGATCGGCTACCCCGACAATTACGTGCAATCCACCGAACGCCATCCGATGCAGGATCTGGCCGAACGTCTCACCGGCATGGGGCTGGCCGACAAGCGCATCGGCGTCGAGATGGACAACTACTATTTCTCGGCCAAGGCGATGGACGTGCTGCGGACCGAACTGCCGGAGGCCAGTTTCATTGATGCGACCGCTCTGGTGAACTGGCAGCGCGGGGTCAAATCGGAGGAAGAGCTCGCCTTCATCCGCAAGGCCGCGGCGATCTCGGAAAAGATAAATGACGGCCTGATGGAGCGGGTCGAGCCGGGCATCCCGAAAAACGAGATCGTGGCCGAGATCTTTCGTGACGCGATCCGCGGGGTCGAGGGCGCGTGGGGGGATTACCCGGCCATCGTGCCGCTGCTGCCGTCCGGATCCGATGCCGCAGCACCGCATCTGACCTGGAACGGGCGCGAATTCACCAGCGGCGAGGCGACGTTCTTCGAGATCTCGGGCTGTTACCGGCGCTATCATGCGCCGTTCTGCCGCACGCTCTTTCTGGGCAAGCCGCCGCAATTCCTGCTCGATGCGGAAACGGCACTGGTCGAGGGGCTGGAGGCCGGGCTCGAGGCCGCGCAGGCCGGCAACCGCGCCTGCGACGTGGCCAACGCACTGGCCGCCCCGCTGGAGCGCGCGGGCATCGAGCGCGGCGCACGCTGCGGCTATCCGATCGGCCTGAGCTACCCGCCGGACTGGGGCGAACGCACGATATCCTTGCGCGCCGAGGACGAGTCCGTGCTGGAGCCGGGCATGACCTTCCACTTCATGCCGGGGCTCTGGATGTCGAACTGGGGGCTGGAAATCACCGAGTCGATCCTGATCAAGGACGCCGGGCCCGCCGAAACCTTCTGCAACCGCCCCCGCAAGATGTTCGTCAAGGACTGAGGCGGCGCGCCAGGTTGTCCGTCGGATGGGTCTGCCACGCTGCTGAAACCTCCTGCATCGACGGAGAGTAGAGGACTTGATTATCCTTGGCATTGCGGCAATGGGGGTGGCGGTGCGCCGGATCGTCGAGGACGCGCTCGCTTGCGCCCGAGCGGCTGATCTGGGTGGACATGCTGCAAATCCTGTCGTTTCGTGAATGCCGCTCGGTTTGCAAGGAGTGTCTGATCGTCGTCCGGACATGTGATCGAGTGCGTGCTATTGACACCCGGTCACAGGCCCGCGACGGCATCGGCAGATGGCTGGCCTGTTACAACGACGATCGGTCCCACTCGACCCACGACATCTTGACCCCTTACGAGGTCCATCCCAGCAAAACGGAACCCATGAGAATGGCAGCGTAACACGATACCCTGATCGACCTTGACCGGGCTGCAAGCTGGTCGAAAAACCAGGACCACCTCTTCGTACCTACCTTTAAGCGACGCCAATGACGCGCAACTAAGAAATCACTCTATTTTTGACACAATACGATGAATTTGGTATTTTTATATAGAACCGGTGCGGTAAAGGAGAGTATTTATGCAACCGGAAAACAAGTTTTCAAGCAAAGTCGGCCTTGGCACGTTTGCTATCGGGGCACTGCTGGCTTTCGGTGCACAGAAAGCCGAGGCGATAACCATCGTAGATTAAAGCGATGGCCCGTATGATGTCACGACGGACACTCTTTTCTCGGGGGTTGTCGACAATCCCGATGGAGGGGCCGGAGATAACAGTGTGGAGTTTAACTCTTCGACGATTCCCCAGAATGCGACAGTATCCGCGTCGGTGACCTCGGACGTGCTTGGCACGTTCAGCGACCTGACCATGGAGTGGCAGGATTCAGGAGGTACCGCCCTGGAGACAACGTCCGTTTCCTCTCCTCTCACCGAGTTGGACACGACCTTCACGTCATCGGATACGAACCAGATCCTTAGCTTCAATTGGACGGATTCGACGGCGCAACAGGGTTTCGACTATGATGTTTCCCCCGCCCCGATCCCGCTGCCCGCCGGGGTATGCCTGCTGCTGAGCGCGCTTGGCGGCTTGGGCGTGCTGCAGTACCGCCGCAGCAAGACGGCCTGACGTACACCCCGGGCACCGGGCGGAGACCCTGACCACAGCAACGGCTGGAGAATTGAGGCCCTCACCGGATTCTCTCGACTTCCGTAGGCGTGTTCCGGTGTGGTAGGGCGAGCGCGGAAACGCTGGTCGGAAATTCTTGGAAATGCCGTGTGGCGAAGCGGGAGCGGGCACGAGTTTTTGTCCCGAACAAGAGACGGAGACGTGGTCCTCCTTTTTCGACCAACTCGCATCCTGGTCAAGGTGGATTACACGCTACAAGGCCCCGAGCAGGGCCTGCGACGGTGTGCCCGTCACGGCCTGCCCCTGCTGGCGCTGGAAGGCCTCGATGGCGGCCGTGGTCCGGCTGCCGATCACGCCATCCGCACCGCCGGTATCGAAGCCCCGCCGCGTCAGCCCGCGCTGCAGGGCGATGCGGTCATCCTTGGTCAGCCCGTAGCGATCGGGCGGAAAGCTTGCCTGAAGCGGCCCGCTTCCCGCGATCCGGTCGGCCAGGTGCCCCACGCCGATCGCGTAGGCATCCGAATTGTTGTAGCGTTTGATGGTCCGAAAATTGCCCGTCACCGAAAACCGCGGCCCCCCCGGCTGAGGCTGCAGGGCACCATCCGGATCCTCGCGCCCCCAGGCGACCCCGCGCTGCCAGCCGTTCCGCGCAAGGTAGTTCGCGGCGCTGGCCAGGGCGTCCGCCGGGTCGTCGGACCAGATGTCGCGCCGCCCGTCCCCGGTGAAATCGACCGCGAAACCTGTGAACGTGGTCGGGATGAACTGCGTATGCCCCATGGCGCCCGCCCAGCTTCCGGTCATGCGCGCGGGCGTGATGTCGCCGGCCTGCAGGATCCGCAACGCGTCAAGCGTCTGCGCCTCGAAAAACGCCCCGCGCCGCCCGTCATAGGCCAGGGTCGAGGTGGCCGAGATGACCGGGATATCGCCCTGCCGCTCGCCGTAAAAGCTTTCCAACCCCCAGATCGCGGTCAGGATGCGGCGATCCACGCCGAACCGCGCCTCGATGGCGGCGAGCGCCTGTCCATGGCGCCCAAGCGCGGCACGTCCCTTTTCGATACGTTCATCAGAGGCGGCGATGGCAAGATAATCCTCGAGACTGCGCGTGAACTCGGTCTGGCTGCGATCGCGGGTGACGACGCCGGGCAGAAAGCCCGCGTCGCGGAACGCGGCATCGAATGTGCGCGCCGTGATGCCCTGCCCCGTGGCACGACCCCGGAACGCCGCCACCCAGGCGTCGTAGCCACGATTGGCTTGCGGCCGAAACTCGGCCGTCAGCGCATCTGCGTCGGGCTCATCATCAGGCACCGCACCACAGCCCGCCAGCCAAGCGTACCCGAGGCCGATCATCACGAGCCGTCGGTTCAAATTCATGTGCGACCCATGTCGATGCTTTGATCCATTACTTCAGTTTCATCATGCAATACGAAATCCGGGGCAAGGGTCCGGCCATGCGATTGCGGCCGGGGCCGTATGACGGCAATGAGCCGGATGACACCCGTTTTACCGCACGGGCGGTTACGCCCCGCCAGCTTTCCGGCGAGACGTCAATTTGTCGGCAGGCCCTCCTTGTCCAATCAAATGAACCTGCTGCGCCGTTCACAGCGCGTGGAGGTTGCGGGGATACAGGATCCGTCAGAGGTTCGGATAGATCGGGAAGCGTGCGCAAAGCCCTTCGACCTCAGCCCGGACCTTGGCTTCGACCGGACCGTTATCGTTTTCGCCATTTGCGGCCAGCCCGTCGACGACCTCTATGATCCAGTCGCCGATCTGACGAAATTCCGCTTCCGTGAAGCCGCGTGTCGTCGCGGCCGGCGATCCGAGGCGGATCCCGCTGGTCACGGTCGGTTTCTCCGGATCGAAGGGCACGCCGTTCTTGTTGCAGGTGATATGCGCGCGCCCCAGGGCCTGCTCGGTCGAGTTGCCCTTCACGCCCTTGGGCCGCAGATCGACCAGCAGCAGATGCGTGTCCGTCCCATGTGTCACGGTATCCAGCCCGCCCTTGATCAGCTGATCCGAAAGCACCTGCGCATTGCGGATGACCTGTTGCGTGTAGGTCTTGAAGTCCGGCCGCAACGCTTCGCCGAAGGCAACGGCCTTGGCCGCGATCACATGCATGAGCGGCCCGCCCTGAATGCCGGGGAATATGGCCGAATTGAACTTCTTCGCGAGCGCGGCGTCATCGGTCAGGATCATGCCGCCGCGCGGGCCGCGCAGGGTCTTGTGGGTCGTGGTGGTCGCCGCGTGGGCGTGCGGAAACGGTGACGGATATTCGCCCGCCGCGACAAGACCCGCAAAATGCGCCATGTCCACGAGCAGATAGGCGCCGACGCTGTCGGCGATCTCGCGCATGCGGGCAAAGTCGATCTGCCGGGGGATGGCCGACCCGCCGGCGATGATCATCTTCGGTCGATGGTCCCGTGCAAGCGCCTCGACCTGGTCGTAATCGATGAGGTTGTCCTCGCGGCGCACGCCATATTGCACGGCATTGAACCACTTGCCGGACTGGTTGGGCGCCGCGCCATGGGTCAGGTGCCCGCCCGCATCGAGGCTCATCCCGAGGATCGTGTCACCCGGCGTCAAAAGCGCCGTGAATACCCCCTGATTGGCCTGAGATCCGGAATTGGGCTGCACGTTGGCAAATCCACACCCGAACAACTCGCACGCACGCTCGATGGCGAGATTTTCCGCGATATCGACATATTGACAGCCGCCATAGTAGCGTCGGCCGGGATAGCCTTCGGCGTATTTGTTGGTCATGACGCTGCCTTGCGCCTGCATCACAGCGGCCGAGGTTATGTTTTCGCTCGCGATCAGCTCGATCTCGTCGCGCTGCCGACCAAGCTCTTGCCGGATCGCGCGTGCGATGTCGGGATCGCGCGAGGCGAGATCCTCGGTGAAAAAGTCCTGAGACGCGAGGCTCTGGTTTCCGTCATGCGGCATGAGACAACTCCTGCGGTTATCGGATTGAAAGTTCCATATCTCAAACTCGGTCTCGGGGAAAGATTGTAAAGCGACGAATTCAATTGCACGGACGGCGCGACTGGTATCGTACTGGCGATTATGATCTGGTCCAGCTTGGGAAGGATCCATTTTACCACGGAACCGATGGGATGAGCCGAAAGATTGCATTCGTCGCAAGCGACATGCCGGTTGCGCAAACCGCCCGCACCGCGCTGATCGCGCGCTTCGGCAACGTACCCGAGGACGCGGCCGACGTGATCGTTGCGCTTGGCGGGGACGGCTTCATGCTGCACACGATGCACCGCACGCAGTCCCTCGACACGCCGGTCTACGGCATGAACCGGGGCACGGTCGGTTTCCTGATGAACGAATACAGCGAATCCGACCTGCCCGAGCGTCTGGCCGTGGCCGAGGAAGAGATCGTCAACCCCCTTAGCATGCACGCACAATCCCGCGACGGCAACATGCACGACGCCCTCGCGATCAACGAGGTGTCGCTGCTGCGCGCGGGTCCGCAGGCGGCCAAGCTCCGGATCAGCATCGACGGACGGCTGCGTCTGGACGAACTTGTCTGCGATGGCGCGCTGGTCGCGACACCTGCCGGGTCCACCGCGTACAACTACAGCGCGCACGGGCCGATCCTGCCGATCGGGTCCGATGTGCTGGCGCTGACAGCGGTCGCGGCGTTCCGACCGAGGCGGTGGCGCGGGGCGCTTGTGCCGAAGACGGCCACGGTGCGCTTCGACGTGATCGACCCCGACAAGCGCCCGGTCATGGCCGATGCCGACAGCCGGTGGGTCGATAGCGTCCTGTGGCTCGAAGTGCGGTCCGAGGAACGTATCGCGCACCGCATACTGTTCGATCCCGGTCACGGGCTTGAAGAACGTCTGCTGCGCGAACAATTTTCATGACGCGGGCCGCGCCCAGCATCATTTGCTCACGCAAAATTCTGTGGGTTTTCAATAAATACCGATCCATCTAAAGGCCAGATCGGCGGTGTGATCGCGCCCATAGGCGACGGCGGCAAGGCTTGTGACGGTTTCGGGCCGCGGCTCTGCGCGCAAGAGGGCGCCGGACCGCTTGAAGGCAGAGAATGGAACGCGCAGGCGCTGCCAGTCCGAGCCGCTCGGGATCGGCGCTTGATAATACTGCCATGGCAACACCGTGCCGCGTGTCCGCAGGTGAAGGAAATAGCCTTCGCCGTTCCCCCGGACCTCGACAACCACGCCTTGCGCCTTTGCTGGGAACGGCTGCTCCAGCTCTCCGCGCACCTGGATGAAGCCGCCGCGGTTTTCCGTGCTGACCTCGCCTGTCAGATGCAGATATGGCGACCCGTCGGGGTCTGCGATGCGCGCCCCGCCCTGCGACACGCCGCCCATGACCTGATCGCTGAAATACGCCCACTTTTCCGGTGGCGGTGGCGTGTAGTCCAGCATCGCGCCCTCCTGCGCCAGAACGGGCCCGGACAAGAGCCAGAGGATCCCGAGAAGTCCCAGTTTCATTCCGCCACCTCCGCCGCTTTCGCCAGACTGACCGGATCGCACAGGATCATGCCCCGTCCGCGTCGTTCGATCAGCCCTGTCTGCTCCCAGTCGCGCATGTTGCGGTTCACGCTTTCCCGGGTAAGACCCACGAGATCGCCCAATTCGGATTGCGAAAACCGCTCGTCGAGCCGCAAGCGGCCATCCGGCAACGCCTCGCCCCATTTTTCAGCGAGGCGCAACAGAAGTCTGGCAAGCCGCGTCCGCCCGTCCGCCAGCATGTAATCGCTATACATGACCGATGTCTCGCGCACCCTATTGCACAGCAGGCCGATCGTATCGAGCGCGGCATCGGGTGCCTGCCTGAGAAGGCGCAAGACGTGCTCTCTTGCCAGTACTCGCCCGCTGACCGCCGTGACGGCAAACGCATCGGCGCTGCGCGGCCCGCCATCCAGCGCCGCCAGTTCGCCCAGCACATCCCCCGGTCCGAGATGGGTCAGAATGGAGCGTCGACCGTCCGAGGCTGTGTGGCTGATCTCGACCCGCCCCGAAAGGACCAACATCATGCTGGTGCTGGTCGAGCCGGCGCAATATATCGTGGCGCCTTCCTCAAAGACCGTGGCGCGTCCATGCTGATCGAGAAGCGCAACGAGGCTGGGTCCGACCTTGAAATTCATTCTGTCCTTCTTTTCGCTGGTTCGTGTGAGGTGGATCACAGCAAGGCCCGAAACAATCGTCTAGCAATTACGTGTGTTTCGTGTGCCGGGGTGACCCAAGTTATTTTTACCGCGTACGCAATTGTCCCTGTGACACGAAACACGATGAACCAGTGCCGAGTGCTTTCCCCAATCGGCGCGTCTGGTTCATCTGCTGTCCGGCGCGATGTCGTGAGTGAGTCGTGCCGGGCAGCACTTTTCCTGCCATTTCAGCAAAGCAGACGCCTGACGGAATTGACGCACCATCACATCCTGTCTGACAGGATCATTTTGCCAAACCAACGGTCTGCAGGGCATTTTTGATCTCGTCAAGGATGGCCGGGTCATCGATGGTTGCGGGTGTCTTGACCGCTTCGCCATCCGCGACCTTGACCATGATCGCGCGCAGGATCTTGCCCGACCGGGTCTTGGGCAGACGGTCGACGACGACAGCCTGCTTGAAGGCCGCGACGGGCCCGATCTGGTCGCGCACGAGGCGCACGCATTCCGCGACGATCTCGTCATGCGGCCGGGTGACCCCCTTGGTCAGACACAGGAACCCCACGGGCGCCTGACCCTTAAGCGCATCGCTGACCCCGATCACGGCGCATTCCGCGACATCCGGGTGGTTCGCCAGAACCTCTTCCATGGCGCCTGTGGACAGCCGGTGCCCGGCCACGTTGATCACGTCATCGGTGCGCGCCATGATCCACAGATACCCGTCCCCGTCCTTCATGCCTGCATCGCCGGTCTCGTAGTAGCCGGGGAAGGTATCGAGATAGGATTTGCGGAACCGACCTTCGGCATTCCAGAGTGTGGGCAGCGTGCCGGGTGGCAGAGGCAGCTTGATCGCGATCGCCCCGAGCGTACCGGGCGGAAGTTCCTGCCCGCCCTCGTCGAGGATGCATACGTCGAAGCCGGGCATCGCCACCGTGGGCGAGCCGACCTTGACAGGCAGAGCCTCGATCCCGACAGGATTGCCCGCGATGGTCCAGCCGGTTTCGGTCTGCCACCAGTGATCGTAGACCGGCACGCCCATCTTTTCGGCGCACCAGTTGATCGTGTCGGGATCGGCCCGTTCGCCGGCAAGATAAAGCGCCCGCAGGTTGGAAATGTCGTAGTTCCGAAGCTCTTTCGCCTCGGGATCTTCGCGCTTGATGGCGCGCATCGCCGTCGGCGCGGTGAAAAAGCTGCGCACGTTGTGTTCCGAGATCACGCGCCAGAAGGTGCCCGCGTCGGGCGTGCCAACGGGCTTGCCCTCGAACACGACCGTGGTGTTGCCATGCACCAGCGGCCCGTAGCAGATATAGCTGTGCCCGACGACCCAGCCCACATCCGAGGCGGCCCAGAACACCTCGCCGGGATCGACATTGTAGATGTTCTTCATCGACCAGTTGAGCGCGACAAGATGCCCGGCGGTGTGCCGCACGACGCCCTTGGGCGATCCCGTGGTCCCGGAGGTGTAGAGGATATAGACCGGGTGATTACCCTCGACCGGGACGCAGTCTGCGGGCTCGACGCCATACTGGCAGGCATGCCAGTCGACATCGCGGCCCTCGACCAGATGGGCGACCTCTTCCTCGCGCTGGAAGATCACGCAGAACTCGGGCTTGTGCGTGGCCTGCTCGATCGCGCCGTCGATCAGGGGTTTGTAATGCACCACGCGTCCCGGCTCGATCCCGCAGGAGGCCGCGATCACTGCCTTGGGCCTGCAATCATCGATGCGCACCGCCAACTCTTGCGCGGCAAACCCGCCGAACACCACCGAATGCACGGCACCGATCCGCGCGCAGGCCAGCATCGCCTCGAGCGCCTCGGGCACCATCGGCATGTAGATGATCACCCGGTCGCCCTTTTCGACACCCTTGGCGCGCAACGCGCCCGCCAGACGCGCCACGCGAGAGCGCAGTTGCGCATAGCTGATCCGGTGCTTGGTGCCTGTGACGGGGCTGTCATGGATGATCGCGGCCTGCGCGCCGCGCCCGGCCTCGACATGACGATCCACCGCGTTCCAGCAGGTATTCACCAGCCCGTCGCTGTACCATTCGTAGATCGGGGCCTTGTCCGCAAAGAGCGCCTTGGACGGTTTCTGTACCCAGTCGATCTTGTCGGCCTGCTCCATCCAGAACGCTTCGGGATCGGCCAGCGAGCGCGCGTAGATTTCGTCGTATCCCATGGTATCCTCCTCCGGTGTTGCCAAGGGTGTTACGGCATGGTCACGCCGTCAGGCAAGCGCCCGACGCGCGCGACCCACGCGACACCGGACGAATTTTGCAGAATCTCCCGAAGAGCGGCGGCAAATTTTTGCAAATCATTGACCGCGGCACATTTCCTTTCTCGTCGACACAAGTTCCGCAAATTCGCAAACTCCCCACTGCAAAGCGGTGATTCTAACCGTAATGCGCCACCGGCGTGCCGGCGATGGCGGACATGTTCAAAAGGCCGCGCGCGGTGATCGACGGCGTCACGATATGCGCCCGGTTGCCCATGCCCATGAGGATCGGCCCGACCTCGAGCCCGCCGGCCTTCATCTTGAGAATGTTGCGCACCCCCGAGGCGGCATCCGCATGGCCAAAGATCAGCACATTGGCCGACCCCTCCATCCGGTTGCCGGGCAACAGACGCGCACGCAGATCGGCATCGAGCGCCGCATCGATCGTCATCTCGCCCTCGTAGCTGAAATCATGGTCTCCGGCATCCAGCAGTTCGAGCGCCGCGCGCAAACGCACCGCCCCGTCATCGTCGCGGTTTCCGAATTGCGACTGCGAACAGAGCGACACCTTGGGCTCGATCCCGAAACGCCGCACGTGCCGCGCCGCACCGATCGCGGTTTCCGCCAGATCCGCCGGCGACGGACGGGTGCGCACATGCGTGTCGGCAATGAAGAGCGGCCCGTCTTCGAGGATCATCATGCTCAACGCGCCATGCGGATGTTTTTCTTCATTTGCAAGAACCTGATTGACATAGTTCAGGTGCCACCTGAATTCTCCGAACGTGCCGCAGATCATGCAGTCGGCCTCGTCACGATGCACCATGACCGCGCCGATGGCCGTGGTGTTGGTGCGCATGATGGCGCGGGCCAGGTCGGGCGTCACACCGCGTCGCGCCATGATGGTGTGGTAGGTTTCCCAGTAATCCCGGTACCGCGGATCGTTTTCGGGGTTCACGACACGGAAGTCGCGCTCCGGCCGGATCAGCAGGCCGGCCCGCTCACACCGTTTCTCGATCACCTCGGGGCGCCCGATCAGGATGGGCTGTTCGGTCGTATCCTCGATGATCGCCTGGGCCGCGTGCAGCACGCGCTCGTCCTCGCCTTCGGCAAAGACGATGCGCCGCTCGGCCGTCCGGGCGGCCTCGAAGACCGGGCGCATCAGCAGCGCGGACTTGAAGACGCTCGCATCAAGGTCGGCCTTGTACTGCCCCAGATCGGGCAGCGGTCGCGCGGCGACGCCCGAGTCCATCGCGGCCCTCGCCACGGCCGGGGCGACGATGCCCGACAGGCGCGGATCGAACGGCTTGGGGATCAGGTAATCGCGCCCGAAGGTCATCTGCTCGCCGCGATAGGCCTCGGCCGCCTCTGCACTGGTCGAGGCGCGCGCCAGATCTGCGATGCCCTGCACGCAGGCAATCTTCATCGCGTCGTTGATCTCTGTCGCGCCGACATCCAGTGCTCCGCGAAAGATGAACGGGAAACATAGCACATTGTTGACCTGATTGGGAAAATCCGACCGGCCCGTGGCGATGATCGCGTCAGGGACGGCGGCGCGCGCCACATCCGGCATGATCTCGGGGTCGGGATTGGCCAGCGCGAAGATGATCGGCGAGGCCGCCATGCTGCGCACCATGTCGGGGGTCACCACGTCCGGCCCCGACAGGCCGAGGAACAGGTCCGCCCCCTCGATCACCTCGTCGAGCCTGCGCAGATCGCTGTTCTGGGCAAAGGCCGCCTTTTCGGGGTTCATGTCCTCGGCGCGGCCCTCGTAGACAAGCCCGTGGATGTCGCACAGCCAGATATTCTCGCGCTTCACGCCCAGCTTGATCAACAGATTGAGACAGGCGATGCCCGCCGCGCCGCCGCCGGCCGACGCGATCTTGATGTCCTCGAACCGCTTGCCGGCGACATGCAGCGCGTTGGTGGCCGCCGCCCCCACGACGATCGCCGTGCCGTGCTGGTCGTCGTGGAAGACCGGGATATCCATGCGCTCGCGGCAGATCCGCTCGACCGTGAAGCAATCCGGCGCCTTGATATCCTCGAGGTTGATCGCGCCGAAGGTGGGCCCGAGCGCGCAGACGATCTCGGCCAGCTTTTCGGGGTCGGTCTCGTCCAGTTCGATGTCGAAACAGTCGATCCCGGCGAATTTCTTGAAGAGCACCGCCTTGCCCTCCATCACTGGCTTCGCGGCAAGCGGGCCGATATTGCCAAGGCCCAGCACCGCGCTGCCATTGGTGACCACCCCCACGAGATTGGCGCGCGTGGTATAGCGGCTGGCCGTCTTGGGATCGGCCTTGAGTTCAAGACAGGCCTCGGCCACGCCGGGGCTGTAGGCGCGCGCCAGATCACGGCCGTTGGCCATCGGCTTGGTCGCGCGAATCTCCAGTTTGCCGGGCTTTGGAAACTCGTGGTAATCAAGCGCCGCGTGGCGTTTCGGCTGCGTCTGGTCGTCGTTCATATTCATCCTCCCCAAGGGATGTCCGGCCCCTCACCCGACATCGGTTATTGTCATCGCAGCTTGCACGCCCCCGCGGCGGGCCGCAATCCCGATGTCGTGCCGTTCGGCGAATGGCCATATTCCACGGCCTCGGCCCGGATCGTCTTGATCAGGTGTCGAGCCCCGCCCGCACCTCGTCCAGGATGCGTTTTGCGTCGGATCCCTGCATCCGCGAGATATCATCCTGATATTTCAGGATCGCACCCAAAGTGTCCGCGATGACCTCCGGGCTGAGGCTGATCACGTCGAGCGCAAGCAGGCACTTGGCCCAGTCGATGGTCTCGGCCACGCCGGGTTTCTTGAACAGATCCTCGGCGCGCAGGGCCTGCACGAAACCCACCACCTCGCGGCTGAGCTGTTCGGCGGCCTCGGGCACGCGAGCCTGCAGGATCTCGATCTCGCGCTCGAAACCGGGGTAATCGACCCAATGGTAAAGGCAGCGCCGCTTCAGCGCGTCATGCACCTCGCGCGTGCGGTTCGACGTCAGGATCACGATCGGCGGCTCGGGGGCGTGGATCGTGCCAAGCTCGGGGATCGTCACCTGGAAATCTGACAGCGCCTCCAGCAGGAACGCCTCGAACGGCGCGTCGGTGCGATCGATCTCGTCGATCAGCAAGACAGGCGCACCGCCGTCTTGCGGGCGCATCGCCTGCAGCAGCGGACGCTCGATCAGGTACTCTTGGGTAAAAAGCTCGTCCCGAAGGTGCCCACGATCCACGCCCCCCGACGCCTCGGCGGTGCGGATCGCGATCATCTGCTCGGCGAAATTCCACTCGTAGACCGCGCTGGCGGTGTCGAGCCCCTCGTAGCATTGCAGACGGATCAGACGCCGCCCGAGACCCTTGGCCAGAGCCTTGGCGATCTCGGTCTTGCCGGTGCCCGCCTCGCCTTCCAGAAAGAGCGGCCGCCCGAGGGTCAGTGACAGAAAGACCACGGTGCCGAGCGCCCGCCCGCAGATATAGGCCTGCCCGGCCAGCAATTCCTGAACGGCACCGATGGATGAGGGATGTTTCACGTGTCGATCTCCGGGCTGGCTGCGTGATCGTCAGCAGTGCATGCCGCAGACCGCAGGGTCAAGCGCGCGTGCGTGATCCGGTCAAACGCCTGCAGACTGCAAGGCACGCTTGCGGCCTCTGGCCTTGATCCGCGCGATTGTGTATCGCAAACACCATGAGCAAGACGCTGACCCTACGCCGCCCCGACGACTGGCATTTGCACCTGCGCGATGGCGCGATGCTGCGCGCGGTCCTGCCCGAAACCGGACGGCATTTCGCGCGCGCGATCATCATGCCCAATCTCGTGCCGCCGGTCGTCACCGCGGATGACGCCCGCGCCTATCGCGACCGAATTTACGCGGCGCTGCCCGAAGGCATGAGTTTCACACCGCTTATGACGCTCTATCTGACCGAGGCGACCGATCCGGCAGACGTCGCCCGCGCCCATTCCGAGGGGCTGATCACGGCGGTCAAGCTCTACCCGGCCGGCGCCACCACAAATTCCGCCTCGGGCGTGCGTGATCTGGACCGCGTGCGCGGCGTGCTCGACAGAATGGCCAAGATCGGCCTGCCGCTTTGCGTGCACGGCGAGGTGACCGATCCGGATGTGGACATCTTCGACCGCGAGGCGGTCTTCATCGACCGCGTCCTCGACCCGCTGCGCCGCGCGACACCCGGACTGCGCGTGGTCATGGAGCATGTCACGACACGCGACGCGGTGGAGTATGTCACCTCCCAGCCCCGCGATCTGGCAGCGACGATCACCACGCATCATCTTGTCATCAACCGCAACCACATCCTCGTCGGCGGGATCAAACCGCATTACTACTGCCTGCCCGTCGCCAAGCGCGAAGAGCACCGGCTGGCCTTGCGCGCTGCGGCCATCTCGGGCGATGCGCGCTTCTTTCTGGGCACCGACAGTGCGCCACATACAGATCCGGCCAAGGAGAGCGGCTGTGGCTGCGCGGGCTGCTTCACGGCCACCAACACGCTGTCGATCCTCGCGCAGGTCTTCGAGGACGCGGCCGCGCTTGACCGGCTCGAATCCTTCGCCTCGCTCAACGGGCCCGCCTTCTACGGGATGGCACCCAACGACACGACCGTGACCCTCACCCGCGGCACCGCCGTGGACTATCCCGAGAAGATCGAGACCGGAGACGGCCCCGTGACCGTCTTTGATCCCGGATTTCCGCTGCATTGGCGCGTGACCTGAGGTTCTTCTTGGCCGAAATACCCCCGCCGGAGGCATCATTGTTCTTCGGCACACCGCCCGCAACAAGGACCGCGCCATGCTCCCCGCCACCTATCCCGACCGCACCGAGATCGCCCGCCTCACCGCCCGCATGCTGCTGGAGATCGAGGCGGTGCATTTCAACGCGGACACGCCCTTCATTCTGGCCTCCGGTTTGCCGTCACCAACCTATATCGATTGCCGCAAGCTGATCTCGTTTCCCCGCATCCGCAGCACGCTGATGGATTTCCTGACCGTGACCGTGATGCGCGAGGCCGGGTTCGAGGCCTTCGACAACATCGCCGGCGGCGAGACGGCGGGCATCCCCTTCGCCGCGCTGGTGGCCGAGCGCATGGGCCTGCCCATGAGCTATGTGCGCAAGAAACCCAAGGGCTACGGGCGCAATGCCAGGATCGAAGGCGTCATGGGCGACGGGGACCGCGTGCTGCTGGTCGAGGATTTAACCACCGATGGCGGATCGAAACTCGGCTTCGTCGATGCCATCCGCGACACCGGGGCAAGCTGCGGGCATACCGGCGTCATCTTCTATTACGGTATCTTCCCGGAAACCGAGACGCGGCTCGCGGATCACGGGGTGCGACTGCATCATCTCTGCACCTGGTGGGACGTGCTTGCCGAAGCCCGCGCTCAAGATGCGTTCGAGGCCAAAACGCTCGACAGGGTCGAAGCGTTCCTGCACGATCCGCGTAAATGGCAGGACATAAACAGAAAATAAATTGCCGTCCGATCATTGGGGATAATCATTGCAACGAATCGAAGATGGCTTCAAAATATTGTGGTGACTTCCTGCCGAAACGCATGATGCAGTAGTAAATTTCACGATCCCCGGGCGGTCCCGAAACGATTCATCGGTTATCCCCAGGGTCACGCACAGATCGGTCCACGTGGCGCGACTGGATCATAGGCATTAAGACGCAACATCATCGCAATAAAACGGGGACAGCAGGGATGAACGAGGTCAGCGTCTTCAACGCCACCGGAACCGAGATCCAGTCCGCCGAGACGGTGCCGCATTCCATCGAGGCCGAGCAGCAGATCCTCGGCGCGATCCTGACCAATAACGAGATCTACGACCGCATCGCGCAGATCATCGGACCGCAGCATTTCTACGACCCGGTCCATTCCCGCATCTTCGAGACCGCGGCGGCGCGGATCACCCGCAACACGCTGGCCTCGCCGGTCACGCTGCGCGCCTTTCTCGAAGAGGACGAGGGGCTGAAGGAACTGGGCGGGGCAAATTACCTCGTGACGCTCGCCGGTGCCGCGATCTCGACCTATGCCGCGCGCGATTATGCGCAGATGATCTACGATCTGGCGATCCGGCGCGAGTTGATCGTCCTTGGCCACGACATCGCCGGCAAGGCGGCGCGGGTCAATGTGGACAGCGACCCGGGCGACCAGATCGTCGAGGCCGAGCAGGCGCTCTACAACCTCGCCGAGCAGGGCAAGTCCGACACCGGCTTCCAGAGCTTTCTCAAGGCGGTCACCGATGCCGTCAACGTGGCCAACGCCGCCTATCAGCGCGAGGGCGGGATGGCCGGCATCTCGACCGGGCTGGTGGATCTCGACCACAAGCTCGGCGGGCTGCACAATTCCGACCTTCTGATCCTCGCCGGGCGCCCGTCGATGGGCAAGACGTCGCTGGCCACCAACATCGCCTTCAACATCGCCCGGTCGTATCGGCGCGGCGTGCGCCCCGACGGCACCGAAGGCGCTGTCGATGGCGGTGTCGTCGGCTTCTTCTCGTTGGAGATGAGCGCCGAACAGCTCGCCAGCCGCGTGCTGTCGGAGGCCTCGGAGATCTCGTCGCACAAGATCCGCCAAGGCGACATGGACGAGGACGAGTTCCGACGCTTCGTCGAGGCGGCCAAGACGCTCGAATCCTGCCCGCTATACATCGACGACACCGCCGCCATCCCGATCGCGCAGATCGCGGCGCGCGCGCGGCGTCTCAAGCGCACGCACGGCCTTGATGTGCTGATCGTCGACTACCTGCAACTCGTGCGCGGCTCGGCCGACAACCGCGTGCAGGAGATCGGCGAGATCTCCATGGGGCTCAAGGCCATCGCCAAGGAGCTCAACATCCCCGTGATCGCCCTGTCGCAGCTCAGCCGGCAGGTCGAGAACCGCGAGGACAAGCGCCCGCAACTTTCGGACCTGCGCGAATCCGGCTCGATCGAGCAGGACGCGGATGCGGTCATGTTCGTTTTCCGCGAGGAATATTACAAGGAACGCGAGAAGCCCGGCGACCACGAGATGGACAAGATGGCCGAATGGCAAGAGGCCATGGCGCGTCTGCACGGCAAGGCCGAGGTGATCATCGGCAAGCAGCGCCACGGCCCCATCGGCACCGTCGAGCTGAGCTTCGAGGACCAGTTCACCCGCTTCGGCAATCTCGTGAAACCGTGGCAGCAGGGCGGCGTGCAGGATTTCTGAGGCACGGGATTGCCGTCAGGCGAAGGCCGCGACCTCGGCCAGGGCCGTCTCGACCAGCTCTGGCCCTGCATCGCGGCGCGTGGCCCCTTCCGACAGCACCCGCCGCCAGTTCCGCGCCCCGGGCCGCCCCGCGAAGAGCCCCAGCATGTGCCGCGTCACCTGATGCAGCCTGCCGCCTCGGGCCAGATGCGCCTCGATATAGGGCAGCATCGCGTGCACCGCGGTTTCCGGGGTCGGATCGGGCGTGGTCACCCCGAAGATCCGGCGGTCTGCCGCGCAAAGGATATCCGCCGGCTGATGATAGGCCGCGCGCCCCACCATCACCCCGTCGAGCCCTGCGTCGAGGAAATGCTGCACCTCGTCCAGCGACCCGATCCCGCCATTGATCGAGACATGCAGGCCAGGAAACAGCCGCTTCATCCGCAGCACCAGATCGTAATCCAAGGGCGGCACATCGCGGTTCTCTTTCGGGCTAAGCCCCTGCAGCCACGCCTTGCGCGCATGGATGATCACGCGGTGGCACCCTGCCCCGGAAATCTGTTCGAGAAACGCAGGCAGCACCGTCTCGGGGTCCTGATCGTCCACTCCGATGCGGCATTTCACGGTCACGTCGAGATCGACAGCCTCGCGCATCGCGGCCACACACTCCGCAACATATCCCGGACGCGTCATCAGCACCGCGCCGAAGGTGCCCGATTGCACCCGGTCCGACGGACAGCCGCAATTGAGGTTGATCTCGGCATACCCCGCCTGCGCCCCCAGTCGCGCGGCCTGCGCCAATTCGTCTGGATCCGAGCCGCCGAGTTGCAATGCCACGGGATGTTCTTGCGCGGAGTGCTCGAGTAGATGCAGCGCCCCGCCACGTACCAATGCAGGCGCTGTCACCATCTCCGTGTAAAGAAGCGCGTGGCGGCTCAGAAGCCGATGAAGATACCGGCAATGCCGGTCCGTCCACTCCATCATCGGCGCGACAGACAGGCGGGCGGCATCTGCCATGCTGAGACTCCCTTGTTTCATTGGCTTATCCGCCTTGGGTGGAGGCTACGATGCGCTTTCATTCGCTGCGATTCACCACGATTTTGGTGGGGGGGGGTGCTGCAAATGTAGCACCCGGAACGCGTCTTGTAGCACCAGTCAACGCAGACGTCACGCACCTGCATAGGTGGGCGCAAAGGTAATTTTTTGCTTTGCCGATTCTGGGTCAGACGGCGTCCCTGGGCGTGGTGTAGGAGGGGTGACCTTCGGGAGGGCCCGGGATCTGATCAGGACGCCACGGTGGGCAGCCCGACGTCGCGATTGTCGTTCACGCGGGCGAGCGGGCAGACACTTCAACCGCGTGCGGGGCCTGATCCGCAGGTTCATGCCAGCGCGCAATGCATCCGACAGACCCTTGCGCGGCGCCATGAAGCCTCTTCACGTTGCGTTGGTGTCCGCGCACAAGGGCCGAAGCCCGATGTCTTCCGGGCCTTGGTTAACCCGATCAGCAGGTCGGCGATCTCTGCTTTCTCGTTTTTCAGCGTCGGGCCTTAGCGACAGCAGGTCTCGCGGAGGCCAAACGCCTGACAGGCCAGCACAAGACCGATCCCGCAACGCTCAACTGCCATTTCGGCCATACCGCAGCGCCGAGATCGCCCCGTCACTTTTTCAGGGGGCTAACCGCGACATGGTCAACTCAGATACGACAATCGAGGCAGAGACACGCCGCAGGGCGTTCCTGTGCAAGTGGCGCCAGACATGCCGGGACTTGGCCGATAGCTTGAGGAGGCCAGTGACCGTCTGTTCACCCTCACCCGTCCGGATCCGCTGCAAAGGAAAGCGGCGCGGACAAGCAACGCGCTCTTGCGGTTAGACGATGGGGGATAATCGCACCATCGCAGCAGGTCTGGTTCGGCGGACGAGAGGTGGCTTGCCGACACCACCCGTCCTATACTGCTGATGATTCATTCAGCAGGAGCTGCCCATGACCGACACCCGGACGACGCCGGCAAAACATCTCGCCGACGCGACATATGCCATCGATGCCCAGTTTGGCGAGGGTTACGCGCGCGATCACCCCGAGCTTGTTGCGAGCCTCGTGCAAAGCGCCACCATCAGCGACGCCGTCGCAACCGGGTACGGCGCGCATCAAGAGGCGCTCGCCGCCGCCCGGGAAATCAGCCGTGAGATGGGCGAGACGATCCTCAAACTGAAGCCGCGGATATTCGGCTGATTTTCTGAGAGTACAGAAGGAACCGTGGTAGGCTGGGATCACCGAATCCGCGACTGTGACCCTCCAAGGCTGGCTCACGGCACTCCGGACAGGATTGCCAGCGCGGCCTCGTGCTGTTCGCGGCCCGAGGCGGCCAGTATGCGCCCGCCGCGTTGCGCAGGCTCGCCCTGCCAATCGGTGACGATCCCGCCCGCGGCCTCGATCACGGCAATCGGCGCGCAGATGTCATACGCATGCAACCCGGCTTCGACGACCAGATCGATCTGCCCGAGCGCCAGCAGTGCATAGGCGTAACAATCAAGCCCGTATCGCGTCAATTTCACACGGCCCGCCAGCTTGGCAAAGCCTTCCGCTTCGGCCGGCGTGCCAACCTCCGGAAATGTGGTGAAGAGCACGCATTCGGCAAGGGCACGATCCCCCTTGACACGCAACTGTGCCGCGCCATGCGGTCCGGTCATCATTGCCCGACCGAGGCCACCTTCGAACCGCTCACCGATATAGGGCTGGTCGATGATCCCGAATATGGGCTTGTCATGATCCATAACCGCGATCAGGACACCCCATGTCGGCGCGCCGGACATGAATGAGCGCGTCCCGTCAATCGGATCAAGCACCCATGTCAGGCGCGATTGTCCGGATCGCGACCCTAACTCCTCGCCCAAAACCGAATCGTCTGGCCGCGAAACATCCAGTACGGATCGCATTGCCGTTTCCACCGCACGATCCGCTTCTGTCACGGGGTCGAAACACCGACCGGACTGCTTGTTTTCAACGGTCAGTGTGGTTTTTCGAAAATAGGGAAGAACCGTTTCTCTGGCCATATCGGCCAAGGCGTGCGCGGTCACCCTGACCGCGTCACCGTCCGTGATCGACACGCCTCGAATATCCGGCACGCGCGTGGACTTGCTGAATCAGGCAACCTCGCTAAGGACACGCGCGAGATCGAAAAGGCGCCGGCGTTGATTTTCCGGAATCGCGTAATACGACCGGACGAGATCAAGCGCTTCCTTGTCCCCGATGATGTCCTCGGAGACATGACCTGCCCGATCCACTTTTTCCTTTTCATCGATCCCATCGAAGAAGAAGCTGACCTGCACATCGAGCGCTGCAGCTATGTCCCAAAGCCGGGAGGCGCTGACCCGGTTTGCGCCGGTTTCATATTTCTGGATCTGCTGGAACTTGATCCCGACGGCGGCCGCAAGCTGCTGCTGCGTCATTCCGACGAGCCACCGACGATGGCGTATCCGCTTTCCAACATGCACGTCCACTGGGTGCGACATTTATCTTTCCTCTTTTCATAATCGGATGCGTGGCGCCAAACGCACCTGACGCATCGCCTGTTGAGACTGACGCCGCGCATCCCAGCAGCGTGGGTATTACATACCAATTGCGCTTTCGAAAACAAGATATATTGCTATTCGTTAACGTGCTTTTCCAGCAAACCACTCAATTCAAACGCGAACGCGTGTGTCAACCCCATCCCCGAAGTGCGAAGATCCGCATTTCGGCTCGGTTCGCCACCGCCTCATGCCGAATCGCATTGAAACCGGATCGGTACGCGCCTTAGCCTAAGAAAGCATTAATGAGGTTGGGGTCATGCGCGCCTTTACAATCACGTCCTTCGGTGCTGCGCCGTGTCTGATCGACAGACCAAAGCCGGAACCGCACCGCGGTGAGATCTGCCTCAAAATAGCTGCGTGCGGCCTGAACTTTGCCGACCTGCTGATGATGAGGGGCGAGTATCAGGATACACCCGAGCCACCCTTCACGCTCGGCATGGAGGTCGCGGGGCGCGTCGATTGCATCGGTCCGGACACGGACGGTCCTGCGATTGGCAGCCGTGTCGCGGTGTTCGGCGGTCAGGGCGGGCTCGCCGAATACGGCTGTTTTCCGGCCGAGCGCGCGGTCCGCCTGCCGGACGCGATGACGTTCAACGACGCGGCCGCCTTCCAGATCGCATATGGAACGAGCCATGTCGCGCTGAACCACACCGCTCGTTTGCGGGACGGCGAAACGCTGCTTGTGCTCGGCGCAGCCGGGGGGGTCGGGCTGACTGCTGTCGAGATCGGCAAGGTGATGGGCGCACGGGTGATCGCCTGCGCGCGCGGACAGGACAAGCTCGAAATTGCCCGCGCGGCCGGCGCGGATCACCTCATCGACGCGCAGACCGACGATATCCGTACCGTTTGCAAGGACCTGGGCGGCGTCGATGTCGTCTATGACCCGGTTGGCGGCGATCAGTTCAAGGCCGCTTTTCGCGCCTGCAACCCCGAGGCGCGCATCCTCACCATCGGCTTCGCCAGTGGCGAGGTGCCGCAGATCCCGGCCAACCACCTTCTGGTCAAGAACCTTTCCGTGATGGGGTTTTACTGGGGTGGCTTTCTCAAGTTCCGCCCGGACGTGGTGACAGACAGTCTGCGCACGCTGCTGGACTGGTATGACGCGGGACGGATCAAGCCGCATATAAGCCACATTCTCCCCCTCGACCAGGCTGACGAGGCGCTGGAGCTTCTGCGCAGCCGCAAATCCACCGGCAAGGTTGTCGTCACGCCTTCGACGGGGTGACGGCCGTAATTTCGCAAGGCCACACCAAGAATTTCCGGCCCGCGACGGTGCAGTCTGCCCGACGGACAGGCGCCTTTGCCGGGAAGATACCGAAAACTGTCGGAAAAGCTTGAAAACGTCCCCGCGCTGACCGATATTATTCGCAAAGCTTTCGGAAAAAGCTGTCACACATATCGGAGGGTTAAAATGGCAGAGTTCAACACGATCCGGGCGACCACTGGGGCGCGTAGCACCCAGATCGACGCGGGTCTTCGCGCCCACATGAACAAGGTCTACGCGACCATGTCCATCGGGATGCTCATCACCGCGCTCGCGGCCTGGGCCATTTCGGGATTGGCCGTGACGACGGATTCGTCCATGGCAGCGGCCGAGCTTGGAAACGGCAAGATGCTCACTGGCCTGGGTGCGGCGCTGTACCTCTCCCCGCTGAAATGGGTGGTGATGTTCGCGCCGTTGGCCTTCATCTTTCTCGGCTGGGGATCGCTCCTGCGCCGGGCGCCGGCCGCTGGCGTGCAGCTCGGGTTCTATGGCTTCGCAGCCCTGATCGGCCTGTCGCTTAGCTCGATCTTCCTCGTATTCACCAACTTCTCGATCGCGCAAACCTTCGTCGTCACCGCGATCGCGTTCTCCGGCCTGTCCCTGTGGGGCTACACGACCAAAAAGGACATTTCGGGCTGGGGCAGCTTCCTTATCATGGGCGTGATCGGCCTGATCGTCGCGATGATCGTGAACATCTTCCTGCAGAGTGAGGCCATGATGTTCGCCATTTCGGCGATCGGCGTGCTGATCTTTGCCGGTCTAACGGCGTATCACACGCAGGAGATCAAGAACGTCTATGTTGCGCATGCCGCGCAAGGTGATCAGGAGTGGCTCGACAAGGCCGCTTACGATGGTGCGCTGAACCTCTACATCAGCTTCCTGAACATGTTCCAGTTCCTTCTGATGTTCATGGGTCAGCAAGAATAACGACAGCCCTTTTGCCGATCTTGAACCCTGCCAAGCCTCAAGCTTGGCAGGGTTTTGTTTTGCAAAGCTCCAGCTTACCGGCGCCCATTAGCAAGGTCGCCTCGCCCCGACAAGACCAGACGACGATCGTTCAGATCATAAGCCCACGACCGCGCAGCAAAGGCCCCACCCCAGGCAAACGTCCACGAAACGCCTCGTAAAGCGTGACAGGATCTGCCGAGCCGCCGCGCGACAGGATATTGCGCTCGAGGGCCTGTGCCCGGTCCGTATCGAAGGGCCCGTCACCCTCTTCGAAACTGGCGAACGCGTCGGCGTCCATCACCTCGGACCACATGTAGCTGTAATACCCACTGGAATACCCGTCGCCCGCGAAGACATGCGCGAAATGCGGGCTGGCGTGACGCATCGCAATCGCCTGTGGCATCCCCAGATCGTCCAGCACCGCATTCTGCGCACGCAACAGGTCGGCCGGCGGCGCAGTCTCGTGCAAGCTCAGATCGACCAGCGCCGAGGCGAGGTATTCCACCGTCTGAAACCCCATGTCATGCGTCGTGGCAGCCAGAAGACGCCCCAGCAGATCGCATGGCATCGGCGCGCCTGTCTCGACATGGGTCGCGTAGCGTTCGAGCACCTCGGGCACCTCCAGCCAATGCTCGAATAGCTGGCTGGGCAGTTCCACGAAATCGCGCGCCACCGAGGTGCCCGAAAGGGATTCGTAAGTCACATCCGACAGAAGGTGATGCAGCGCATGACCGAACTCGTGAAACAATGTGCGCGCATCGTCATAACTGAGCAACGCCGGGTCGCCCTTGGCGAAATTGCACACGTTGATCACCACGGGCCCCTGAACCTGCGGTCGCTTGGCCTGCCCGCGCATCGACGAACACCACGCGCCAGACCGCTTGGAGGCACGCGCGAAATAATCGCCGATGAACACCGCCACATGATGTCCGTCGCGCGTCACCTCCCAGGCGCGGCAATCGGCGTGATAGAGCGGCACGTCGAGCGGCGTGAATTCCAGCCCGAAAAGCCGCGTTGCACAGCCGAACGCCGCCTCGATCATCCGGTCGAGCGACAGATAAGGCTTCAGCGCGGCTTCATCGAGATCATGCTCGGCCTGCCGTCGTTTCTCGGAATAATAGCGCCAGTCCCACGGCTCCAGGTCGCCATTCACCCCGTCGGCGCGCATCATCGCGGTGAGCGTTTGGGCGTCCCGTTCCGCCTGCGCACGGGCCGGCGTCCACACCGACATCAGCAGATCACGAACCGCCTCGGGTGTCCGCGCCATCTCGGTTTCCAGCTTGTAGGCGGCGAAATTCTCGTAGCCCAGAAGCGCCGCCCGCTCGGCCCGCAGGCGCAATATCTCCTCGGCGATCGCGCGGTTGTCGGTCTTGCCGCCCGTGGCGCCACGGGCGGTCCACGCCTCAAATGCCCGCTTGCGCAGGTCCCGACGGGCCGAAAATTGCAGGAACGGCACGATCAGCGAGCGCGACAGCGTGATCACCGGCCCGTCGAGCCCCTTTTCACGACCTGCCGTGCGCGCCGACACCACGACGAAATCGGGCAGGCCATCCAGATCGTCATCGCCCAGTTCCATGTGCCAACCCGCCTCGTCGGCCAGCAGGTTCTGGGTGAAGGCCGTGCCCAGCTCCGCCAGCCGCGCCATGATGGCGCGCATGCGCGCATTCTCGTCACCGGTCAATTCGGCGCCCGCACGACGAAACGCACGATGCGTCAGCATCAAAAGCCGCTCTTCCTCGGGCGCCAGCCCGAGATCCTCGCGCGCCTGCCAGAGCGTCTGCACCCGTTCGAACAGCGCCTTGTTGCCGTACACGGCCGAGGAATGCGCGGCGAGTTTCGGCCCGAAATCTCTTTGCAAGGCCTGTCGTTCAGGGTTGCTGTCCGCTCCGGCAAGCGTGAAAAACACCGACAATACCTTGTCGAGCGCCCCGCCAGACGCCTCCAGCGCCTCGATCGTGTTGGCAAAGCTCGGCGGCTCGGGATTGTCGGCAATCGCCTTGATCTCGGCCCGCGCCGCGTGCAGCGCGGTCTCGAACGCGGGTGCGAAATCCTCGTCCGTGATGCGGTCGAACGGGGCGATGGCGAACGGGGTCTGCCAGTCAGCCAGCAAGGGGTTGATCATCTCTGTCTCCTTTGGTGCTGCAAATCGGGCAATCGGCGCGGCGCTGAAGGCCGATCTTGCGCGTCTCACCGTGCAGCGCATCGTAGATCAACATCTCGCCGCGAAGGCATTCCCCCGCGCCGGTGATCAGCTTGACCGCCTCGACAGCCATCATCGCCCCGACGACGCCGGGCAACGGCCCCAGCACACCGGCCTCGGCGCAGGACGGCGCCAACCCCGGCGCGGGGGCCTCCGGAAAAAGGCATTCATAGCAAGGCGTGCCATTTGCGGGATCGAAGACGCTCAACTGCCCTTCCCATTGCGACAAGGCCCCCGAAATCAACGGCTTGCCCTGCGCAACCGCGGCCGCATTGGCCAGGTAGCGCGTCTCGAAATTATCGGTGCCGTCCAGGATGAGATCAAAGTCACCGAAAAGATCGGCGGCAATCTCTGTCGTCAGGCGCCTGCGGAACGGGCGCAGCACGACATTCGGGTTCTGCGCCTGCACCCGGTTGAGCGCGGACTGGACCTTGGGCAGGCCGATATCGGCATCGTCGTGGATCACCTGCCGTTGCAGGTTGGCATTCTCGACATCGTCATCGTCGATCACCCCGATCATGCCCACACCGGCCGCCGCCAGGTACAGGATCGCGGGCGACCCGAGGCCGCCTGCGCCGATCACCAGCACCCGCGCATTCTTCAGCGCCTTCTGCCCCGGCCCGCCGATCTCGCGCAGCACGATATGGCGCGCATAGCGCTCAAGTTCGGACGCGCGGAAGAGCGGGGTTTCGCCCTTGCCCGCGGCGTCTTGCACCGCCTGTTCTTCGCGCACACCGGCGCGGGTCCGCAACGCCCCGAGACCGGCACGATAGATCAGCAAGACCCCCGCCGCCCCTCCGATAAGCAACCAAAGCGCCACATCCTCGCCCGTCGCGACCCGGACAGGATGACCCTCTGGCAATACCAGATGCGCCAGCGTCACCGCGACCCAGAGACCCGCGATCATCATCCATCTCTGGCGCCGTGGCGTGCCCATTGCCGCCCCGATGCCCCAGAGAACGGCTGCCATGACCAGCACCAGAAACATCAGTTTTCCCCTGTCGAGCCGAAGCCGCCCGCCCCGCGCGGTGTCTCGTCCAGATCCGCAACCACGTCAAAGTGCGCCTGCACGACCGGCACCACCACCATCTGCGCGATGCGCGCGCCATGCGCGATCTCGAACGGCTCGGCCCCGGCATTCATCACGATCACCCCCAGAGGCCCGCGATAATCACTGTCGATGGTGCCGGGGCTGTTGGGCAGTGTGATCCCGTGGCGCAGCGCCAGACCGGATCGCGGACGTAACTGCACCTCGTACCCCGCTGGCACCGCGATCCGCAGACCCGTGGGCACCAGCGCGCGCGCACCGGGGGCCAGAATCACCGCGCGGCGGTCGGGAAAGTTCGCGCGCAGGTCCGCGCCGGCCGCGCCGGCCGTCGCGTAGCTCGGCAAGCCCAGAGATTGATCCGCGCCCTCGTCCCATTGCACTGCGACAGTCAGCATCCCCCACCTTCATCTTGCCAGAAATACTCGAACATCCTCAGGCCAGCACCCGTGCGATCCGGTCGGCCAGTTGCCGCGCCACTTCGGTCTTGCCCATTTTCGGCCAGGTCTCGACCCCGTCGCCGGTGATAATGGTCACCGCGTTCTCGGGGCCGCCCATGATCCCCGTCGCATGGCTGACATCGTTTGCAAGGATCCAGTCGCAGCCCTTGCGCGCGCGTTTCGCCGTGGCATTCGCGACGACATCATGCGTCTCGGCGGCAAAACCGATGACCAGCCGGGGCCGGTCCTCGACCCGTTTCGACACGGTCGCGAGGATGTCCGGGTTTTCGGCAAACTCCAGCGCCGGCATGGCACCCGCCGTTTTCTTCATTTTCCGGTCGCTTTGGCCCGTGACATGCCAGTCGGCCACCGCCGCGGCGAAGATCGCGGCATCGGCGGGCAGCGCCGCCTCGACCGCCGACAGCATCTCGCGCGCCGTCTCGACGCGGATCACCTCGACGCCCTCGGGCGGCGGGACCGTCGCGGGTCCGGTGACGAACAGCACCTCGGCCCCGAGCGCAGCGAGCGCATGCGCGATCGCCGTCCCCTGCGCGCCCGACGAGCGGTTCGCGATGTAGCGCACCGGGTCGATAGGCTCGTGCGTCGGCCCCGACGTCACGACGATCCTGCGGCCCTTCAACGGCCCGTCCGACAGCGCCCTCTCGATGACCGCGACCATTTCGGGCACCTCGGCCATCCGACCGGGGCCATGTTCGCCGCAGGCCATGTCGCCCTCGTTCGGACCGACAAACCCGATGCCGTCCGCCTTGAGCGTCGCGATATTGCGCTGCGTCGCCGGGTGCTGCCACATGCGCACATTCATCGCGGGCGCGACCAGCACGGGCGTATCGGTGGCCAGAAGAAGGGTCGAAGCCAGGTCATCCGCATGCCCGTGGGCCATCTTCGCCATCAGATCGGCGGTTGCGGGGGCCACGACAATCAGATCGGCGGACCGGCTCAGCTCGATATGGCCCATCTCGGCCTCGTCCGTCAGATCGAAGAGGTCCGAATAGACCTTCTGCCCTGCAAGCGCTGAGACCGACAATGGCGTGACGAACTCTGCCCCGGCGCGCGTAAGCACCGGGGTGACCGCGGCGCCGCGCTCTCTCAACCGGCGGATCAGGTCAAGCGCCTTGAACGCCGCGATGCCGCCGCCGATGATCAGAAGAATGCGTTTCGGGCCGGGCATGGACGATCCTTGTCAATTCCTTGTGACATTAGGCCCGACACAGCCCCCGCACAAGGCCGGCACTATCACTGGAACTGAGCGCAGGGATCGTCCCGGTCCGGCGCGGGCGCGGATGTGACAGTGTCGAATTCACCGTCGAGCGCGCGATCCTCCTCGGTCTGTCCGAGCACCCAGACGTCCACCTCGGGCGCGGCGCGTTCCAGAAGTGCGGGCATGCCCCAGTCGCGTCGGGCATGTCCATTGCCGGTGATCACCGCGACAGGTCCGCCGGTCTCGTCAAGCGCCTGCAGGGCCGTTCGCGCCAGCACGGCATCCCGAAGGCGCTGCACCGCGACCATGCCGGGCAGCATGTCCTCGGGCAGCGCATCGCAATGCGCCTGCATTTGCAACGCCTCGCGCGTGGCCTGCTGATCCTCGGGCAGATCCCGATGCAGCCCGTAGCGTGCGGCATCCCCGTCGAACACCGAGGCCGCCCCGTCGTCGAACACCGCCCGTGCCGCGTCACGCGGGACTAGCGCGCCGTAGATCGCCGCGTTGGGGGCGGCCGTGAAAATCGGGTGATACATGTAAAAGTCAGGCCAGCCGCCCGCGTCCCAGTCGATCGCCGCGGCCAGCGCGTCGGCGTCGTCGCGCAGGTCCGGTGTGACACGCGCAGCCTGATCCTCGGTCAGCATCTCGAACACGATCGCAGCAGGTCGATGCGCGGCCACCCGTGCCGCCTGTTCCTTGTGATGGTGCGGGTTATCGTGGATTTCGCCCAACACGAAAATATCTTGTGCCGCCCCGGGAAGGGCGGCACATATCACCAGCGACGTCAGCAGACTACGAAACGTCATGCCAGAAGGCTTTGCACCTCGCCGCCGTGCTTTTCGAGATGCTTGCGCATCTTCTGGAACGCCGCCGCTTCAAGCTGTCGCACGCGCTCCTTGCTGAGGTTCAACTCATCGCCGAGGCTTTCGAGCGTGCGGGGACCGTCACGCAGCTTGCGCTCGCGCACGATGAAACGTTCCCGGTCATTGAGGTTGGACATGGCATCGGTCAGCCAGTCGCGCAGGGCCTGCAGGTCGTGATCCTTTTCGACCAGTTCGTCGCCGCGCGATCCGTCATCCTCGATCGTGTCAATCCATTCGCGCCCCTCGTCCTCCGAGGATTGCGTGGCGTTGAGCGAGAAATCCGATCCCGACAGGCGCCCTTCCATCATTTCCACGTCGCGCAGCGGGACGCCGACTTCGTGCGCGATCATCTCGCGCAACTGGTAGCCGTCGAGTTCCTCACCGCGCGACATCGCCTCGCGCTCGATCCGGGCTTGGACACGGCGCATGTTGAAAAAAAGTGATTTCTGGCTGGAGGTCGAACCGGTGCGCACCATCGACCAGTTGCGCATCACGTAATCCTGAATGCTGGCCTTGATCCACCACACCGCATAGGTCGAAAATCGCACGCCCCGGTCTGGGTCGAACTTGTCCGCGGCCTTCATGAGGCCCAGGCCCGCCTCCTGAATGAGATCGTTCATGGGCGCGCCATAGCGGCGGAACTTGGACGCCATCGAGATGGCCAGCCGCATATAGGCGTTGATCAGGCGATGCAGCGCGGCCTCGTCGCGGTGGTCCCGCCACGCGTAGGCGAGCATCAGCTCCGTTTCTGCGTCCAGCATCTCCGCTTTCATGGCGGTGCGGGACATGTTGCTTGTTTGCGGTGCATCAAGTGGCATGGTGTTCCCCTGTCAAGCATATCGTGCCAAGGCACTCTATTAGATATTTGTACCATGAGTTACGGTACACAAGGTCCAGCGGATCACAACAACAGGAGGCCGGAGTCCCATGTTGGCACCCCTGACACTCATCCTCGGCGGGGCGGCCTCCGGCAAGTCGGCCTATGCCGAAGGTCTTGTCACGGCCACGGGGCGGAGCCGCATATATCTCGCCACGGCCGAGGCCCATGATGCCGAAATGCTTGAAAAACTTGATATTCATCGCAAAAGACGCGGCCCGGAATGGCGCACGGTCGAGGCGCCACACGATCTGCGCCCGGCACTCGCGGCCGCCGAAGCAACAGAGGTCGTGCTGCTTGATTGTGCGACAATGTGGCTCAGTAACCATCTGCTGGCCGACAGCGATCTGACACAAGCCGAGGCGGATCTGCTCGATGCGCTGGCAGGCTGTGCAGCACCGGTGGTCGTCGTGGCGAACGAGGTCGGCCTGTCGGTCGTGCCGGATAACGCGCTCGCCCGGCGCTTCCAGTCAGCGCAAGGGCACCTGAACCAGGCACTGGCCGCGCGCGCCGATCTGGTGATCCAGGTGATCGCCGGACTGCCGCAAGTGCTGAAAGGCCGGATACCATGAGCCGGTTTTTCTGGGTGCGGCACGGCCCCACGCATGCGCGGTCCATGGTCGGCTGGTCCGATCTGCCCGCCGATCTCGGTGATACGGCGCGGATCGCGCGGCTTTCGGCACATCTTCCCGAAGACGCGCTTGTCATATCCTCTGACCTTATCCGGGCGCGCGCCACCGCAGATGCCATAGCCGGGCCGCGCCACCGCCTGCCAGACGTTTGCGATCTGCGCGAAATCCATTTCGGGGCGTGGGAATTGCAGGCCTTCGACACCATTCCGGATCAGACGCACCTGCGCGCCTTCTGGGAGACCCCCGGCGATATCCGGCCGCCCGATGGCGAAAGCTGGCACGAGGTCGCAGCACGCGTGTCCCGCAGGGTCGATCATCTCTGCCGCGCGCATCCGGGACGCGATATCGTCGTGGTCGCCCATATGGGGACGATCCTCACGCAGGTTCAAACGGCGCTCGGAATAACGGCCTACGAGGCGTTTGCCCACAGGATCGACAACCTCTCCGTGACCGAACTGCGTCTTGACGCTGCGGGTTGGCATGCCGAGGTGATCAACAGACTGCCATGAGACGACCGGGTTGACGTGGCGGCTGGTCTCGGCGCTGGCGCAACCCCCTCGACGCGGCCGCGCATCCGAGTCTAGTCTGCGATCGAAAGAACATGACGGGATGCGAGGAGGCGCGGGTCGTGGCAGCATTGATCATCCGTCGTCTCGCCCTTGGGCTGGTCACCATTTTGCTCGTGTCTGTCATCATCTTCCTCGGGGTCGAGGCGCTGCCCGGAGATGCGTGCACGGCCATTCTCGGCCGCGATGCGGTCGGCGACGCGCTGATCACCTGCCGCGAGAAGATGGATCTCGGGACGCCTGCGCTTGCCCGTTACATCGAGTGGGCCGGTGGCATCCTGCGCGGCGATCTGGGCGTTTCGGCCGGCGGCGAGGAGCGGATCTCGGATCTGGTGGGCGACCGCATGCGTAATTCAATGTTGCTGGCGGCCGGCGCGCTTGCCATCGGCATTCCGCTGTCGATCCTTGCCGGCGTGATCGCGGGCCTGACGCGCGACCACTGGCCGGACCTCGTGCTGTCTGTCGGAGCGATCCTTGCCATGACGATCCCGGAATTCGTCGCGGCGACAATCCTGATTCTGATCTTCGCGATCTGGCTGGGCTGGATACCGGCGATCGTTCTGATGCCGGCCGATGCGCCACCACTCGATTTCTTCCCGGAATTCATCCTTGCCTCCACCGTGCTGACCATGCTGATGATCGCCCATGTCATGCGGATGGTGCGCGCCTCGGTCATCGAAGTGATGGCGGGCGATTACGTGCAGATGGCGACGCTCAAGGGGGTGCCCTACTGGCGGGTGGTGTTTCGCCACGCGCTTCCCAATGCGCTGTTGCCGGCGATCAACGTGATCGCGCTGACCATCGCGTGGCTTCTGGGCGGGGTCGTGGTGGTCGAGGTGGTTTTCAACTACCCCGGTATCGGGCGGCTGCTCGTGGACGCCATCTCTGATCGCGACCTGCCGGTGGTGCAGGCGATCACCATGATAGTGGCGCTGACATATGTCGGTGTGAACCTGTTCGCCGATCTGCTGGGTCTGCTGCTCAACCCGCGCCTGCGCAGTCACCACACGAGACGCATGTGACGGAAGCGACGACCAAGGCTCGCGTTGCGCCGCGCGCAGAGATCCTGCGCGCCATGGTCGCCCGTCCGTCGGGCGCGATCGGGCTGACGCTGGTGGCACTGCACATAACCCTCGCACTTCTCAGCCCATGGGTCGTGCCCTATGACTACACAAGCATGGATGCGGCGCAGACCCTCGCCGGGCCGTCCGGCGCGCATTGGCTGGGCACAGACCACCTGGGGCGCGACGTTCTGACACGCGTGCTTCTGGGCGGGCGCGAGGCGCTGCTGATCACCGGCACCGCAACGCCTGTCGCCCTTTTCTGGGGCGGTTTTCTGGGGATCTATCTAGGCCTCAAGGGCGGGTGGCGCGACGAGGTGACGATGCGGCTGGTCGATGCGTTCCTTTCACTTCCGGGCATCCTGCCGCTGCTGGTGCTGGTCACCGTGTTCGGCACCGGCAGCGAGGTGCTGATGCCGACTCTGGCCTTTTTCTTCGGCATACCGGTGATCCGCGTCGCCCGCGCCGCGGCCCACGAGGTGGTGGCGCGCGATTTCATCGCGGCCGCACGCGCGCGCGGACATCGACCCTTCGACATCGTGCGGCGCGAGCTTCTGCCCAACGTCACCGACACGCTGCTTGTCGAAGGCGCGATGCGGTGGTCGTGGATGCTTCTCGGCTTCTCGTCGCTGTCCTTTCTGGGCTTCGGCGTGTCCCCGCCAAAACCGGACTGGGGGCTGATGGTGTCAGATGCGCGGATCTACATGTCGCTCGCGCCCTGGGCCGTCATCGGGCCGGTCGTGGCGCTGTCGTCGCTGATCATCGGGATCAACCTGACCGCCGACGCGCTGGCCAAGACGCTTGGCCTCGATCACAGTCGCAAGGCGGTGATCTGACATGGCAGATGCGACCCCGCTGATCGACATTCGCAAGCTGTGCGTGGGGTTTCGGTCACGCGCGGAGATGATGCTGCCGGTTCTGAACGAGGTCGATCTGACCGTCTGCCGCGGCGAAAGCATCGGCATCGTGGGTGAAAGCGGATCGGGCAAGAGCACGCTGGCCCTGGCCGCCATGGGCTATCTCAAGCATGGGCTGCAGAAGATCTCGGGCAAGGTCATCTATGACGGGGCCGACATGTTCGGTCGCTCTGACCGCGCTCTCGCGCGCATCCGCGGCGGGCGGCTTGGTCTTATCCCGCAGAATTCGGGACAGGCGCTGACGCCCACCATGCGGGTCGGCCAGCAGATCCGCGAGGCGCTGCACCTGCATTGCGACCTGCCCGCGGCCGAGCACGGCCCCCGCGCGCTGGACCTTCTGGCGCAGGTGCGCCTTCCCGACCCGGCCGCGATGCTGCGCCGTTATCCGCATGAGCTGTCGGGCGGGCAGCAACAGCGCATGGCGATCGCCATGGCGCTGGCCGGCGAGCCGGACGCACTGTTGCTGGACGAGCCGACAACCGGCCTCGATGTCACCACGCAGGCGCATATTCTCGACCTCCTGGGCGAGCTGGCTGCCGCGCGCAACATGGCGATGGTTTATGTCAGCCACGATCTGGGCGTGATCGCGCGGGTCTGTGACCGGGTGCAGGTGCTTTACGCCGGCGAGACGGTGCTGGAAGGGTCGGTGCGCGCGGTGTTACGCAACCCGGCACATCCCTACGCGCATGGTCTGCTTGCCTCGATCCCCCGTCTGGGCGAACGCGCCCTGCCCCGCGCGCTGGACGGCCGCCCCCCGGTACCGGGCGAGACGCGAGAAGGATGCACCTTCGCCCCGCGGTGTCCGTTGGTCACCGATGAGTGTCGGACCGCCCGACCGCCGATGATCGGGGGGCCAGACGGACAGTGTGCGCGATGCGTCTATCCGGATCGGGTCGGCGGGTCAGACGAGCACACGCAGCGCCGCGAGATCCAGCGCTGTGCGCCGGGCAGCCCGCCCGCGCTGAGGCTTTCCAATGTCACGCTCCGATATGGTCGTCCGGGATTGGTCGACCGCCTGCGCCGCAGGCCTGCGCCGCCTGCCGCGGTCGACGGGATCGATCTCGGTCTCGCGAAGGGCGAAACCTTGGGCCTTGTGGGCGAATCCGGCAGCGGCAAATCGACGATCCTGAAATCCATCGCCGGGTTGCTGGCGCCATCCGAGGGCGAAATCACGCTTGGCGAGGGCACCGCATTGCCGCGCAACGTCGAGCAGCGTCGCCCCGACCAGTTGCGCCGCATCCAGATGATCTTTCAGAATCCCGATGACAGCCTCAACCCGCGACAGTCCGTGGCGGAAATCCTCGCGCAGCCTCTGCGGCTTTATCACGGGCTGAGGAACGAGGCGTTGCGCCGCCGCGCAACGGAGATGCTCGACCTCGTGCGCCTCGGCGCGACCTATCTCGAACGCCGCCCCGGTCAGCTCTCGGGGGGCGAGAAACAGCGCGTGGCGGTGGCCCGCGCCTTCGCCGCCAACCCCGAGATCGTGCTCTGTGACGAAATAACCTCGGCGCTCGACGTGTCGGTGCAGGCGGCCGTGCTGGACCTGCTGAACGACCTCAAGACCGACCAGAGCACGGCCTTCGTCTTTGTCAGCCATGACTTGACGGTGGTGCGGGCGCTGGCGGACCGCGTCGCGGTGCTTTACCATGGGCGGATCTGCGAGATCGGCCCGGCGCGCGCCGTGTATGGCGCACTCTCGCATCCCTACACGGCGGTCCTGCTGGATGCCGTGCTGACGCCCGATCCCGACCAAGCACCGCGATTGGTGGCCGAGGATGCGGTCGATCCGGCTCCGCCCACGCGCGGTTGCCCCTTTCAGAAACGCTGCCCGGTGAAACACGGCCCCGTTTGCGACACCGACACGCCGCCCCTGCGAGACGCCGGCGACGGGCACGGGATCCGCTGTCACATCCCGCTGGAACGGCTTGACGCAAGACCCGACCGACGCCGAAATCCTTGAAGGAATTCGATTCTCTTTTATCGCGTGAAAGCGTGACGGTCCCCACGAAAAAGCCCGGCCGCGCGGGCCGGGCTTTTACCTGCTTGAGGATGGCGCGAAGCTCAGTCCTCGCGGCTCTCGGGCGTGTCGACGAAATTGTCGAAGGCGTCGCCGCCGACCACGTCATCCTCGATCACCGGTGCCGCCAGCGCGGCCGCGGCGGCAGCCTCTTCCTGGCGCGCCTCGATCACGACATTGTCGCGCGACGTGGCGATGCGGCGCATTTCCTGCGTCGCGCGTCCGGTGCCCGCCGGGATGAGACGTCCGACGATGACGTTCTCCTTGAGGCCCACCAGCTTGTCACGCTTGCCCTGCACCGAGGCTTCGGTCAGTACGCGCGTGGTCTCCTGGAAGGACGCGGCCGAGATGAACGACCGGGTCTGCAGGCTGGCCTTGGTGATCCCCAGAAGGATCGGTTCGCCCTGCGCCGGACGCCCGCCACGGCCGATGGCCTTTTCGTTGGCCTCGTCAAACTCGAGCTTCTCGACATGCTCGCCCTTGAGAAGCGTGGTGTCGCCGCTGTCCTGGATCTCCCATTTCTGCAGCATCTGGCGGACGATGACCTCGACATGCTTGTCGTTGATCTTGACGCCCTGCAGGCGGTAGACCTCCTGCACCTCGTCGATCATGTAGTTTGCCAGCGCCTCGACCCCTAGAATGGCAAGGATATCATGCGGCGCGGGATTGCCGTCCATGATGTAGTCGCCTTTCTGGACGTAATCGCCTTCCTGCACCGGAATATGCTTGCCCTTCGGCACCATGTATTCCACCGGTTCCAGCGACTCGTCGGCAGGTTCGATGCTGATGCGACGCTTGTTCTTGTAGTCCTTGCCATAGCGCACATACCCGTCGATCTCGGCGATGATCGCGTGATCCTTGGGACGCCTTGCCTCGAAAAGCTCGGCCACGCGCGGCAGACCGCCGGTGATGTCCTTGGTCTTGCCGCCCTCGCGTGGGATCCGCGCCACGACATCGCCGGCCTCGACCTTCTGCCCGTCCTCGACCGACAGGATCGCGTCGACGGACATCTGATACGCCACCGGGTTGCCGAGGTCGTTGCGGACCGGCTCGCCATCATCGCCCACCACGAAGATCTCGGGCTTGAGATCGTTGCCACGCGGCGCAGCGCGCCAGTCGGTCACGATCTTCTGGGTCATGCCGGTCGCATCGTCGGTGACGTCTCGAACCGAGACACCCGAGGTGAGATCCACGAACTTGGTGGTGCCGGCCTTTTCGGCGAGAATCGGCAGCGTGTAGGGATCCCATTCGAACAGCTTGTCGCCGCGCGCAACCCTTTCGCCTTCCTTGACGAAGAGCTTGGTGCCGTAGCCCACCTTGTGGCTGGCCAGCTCGACACCCTTCTCGTTCATGATCCGGATCTTCATGTTCCGGCCCATCACAAGGGTCTCGCCGCCGGCATTGTCCAGCGTCTGGGGGTTCTCGTACTCGATCTTACCTTCCTGAGACGCCTCCTGGAAGGATTGCTGTCCCCCCTGGGCCACGCCGCCGATATGGAAGGTCCGCATGGTCAACTGCGTGCCGGGCTCGCCGATGGATTGCGCGGCGATGATGCCGACGGCCTCGCCGATATTGACCATCGTGCCGCGCGCGAGATCACGCCCGTAGCACATGGCGCAGACACCGTCCTCGGCCTCGCAGGTCAGAGGCGAGCGCAGGCGCACGGTCTGCACCGCGGCCTCTTCGAACGCATCCGCCATCCGCTCATCGATCAACTCGCCCGTTGCGGCCAGCACCCGGTCGCTCAGGGGGTCGACGATATCCTCGGCCACGACGCGGCCAAGGCACCGCTCCGACAGCGACGCCACGACCTCGCCGTCATTGACCGCGGCCTCGACAGTGACCGCACGCTCGGTGCCGCAATCATGCTCGCGCACGATGCAGTCCTGCGCGACGTCCACCAGCCGCCGGGTCAGATAGCCCGAGTTCGCGGTCTTGAGCGCCGTGTCCGACAGACCCTTCCGGGCGCCATGTGTCGAGTTGAAGTATTCGAGGACGGTCAGACCCTCCTTGAAGTTCGAGATGATCGGCGTCTCGATGATGTCGCCATTCGGCTTGGCCATCAGGCCGCGCATGCCGCCCAGCTGTTTCATCTGGGTGACAGAGCCACGCGCCCCGGAATGCGCCATCATGTAAACGCTGTTGGGTTCCATCGTGGCACCGGTCTCGTCCTTCAGATCGGCCGAGATCGAGCCCATCATCGCCTCGGTGACCTCGTCGTTGCATTTCGACCAGGCGTCGACGACCTTGTTGTACTTCTCGCCCTGGGTGATCAGGCCATCCATGTATTGCTGCTCGAAGCCTTTCACTTGCGACCGGGCCTCCTCCACGATGGTCCATTTCCCGTCCGGAACGACCATGTCGTTCTTGCCGAACGAGATGCCGGCGCGGAACGCCTCGCGGAAGCCGAGCGTCATGATCTGATCGCAGAAGATGACCGATTCCTTCTGCCCGCAATAGCGGTAGACGGTGTCGATGATCTGCTGCACCTCCTTCTTGCGCAGAAGGCGGTTCACAAGGCTGAACGGGGCCTTGGCGTTCTGCGGCAGGAGCGCGCCGAGACGCGCCCGGCCTGGCGTGGTCTCTACCCGGACCATGACCTCGTTTCCGTGTTCGTCGATCTGCATCACACGCACGGTGATCTTGGCGTGCAGATGGACCTCGCCGGCATCGAGGGCGTTCTGCACCTCGTCCAGCGACGAAAACACCATGCCCTCGCCCTTCATGCCCTCACGCATCAGCGTGACATAGTAGAGCCCGAGGATCATGTCCTGCGACGGCACGATGATCGGCGCGCCGTTGGCGGGCGACAGCACGTTGTTGGTGGACATCATCAGCACACGCGCTTCGAGCTGGGCCTCGAGGCTCAGCGGCACGTGCACAGCCATCTGATCGCCGTCGAAATCGGCGTTGAAGGCGGCACAGACCAGCGGATGAAGCTGGATCGCCTTGCCCTCGATCAGGATGGGCTCGAACGCCTGAAAGCCCAAGCGGTGCAGCGTCGGCGCCCGGTTGAGCATGACGGGGTGCTCGCGGATCACCTCGTCGAGGATGTCCCAGACCTCGGGACGTTCCTTTTCCACCAGCTTCTTGGCCTGTTTGACGGTCGAGCTCAGGCCCTTCGCCTCGAGCCGCGAGTAGATGAACGGCTTGAACAGCTCCAGCGCCATCTTCTTGGGCAGGCCGCATTGATGCAGCTTGAGCTCCGGCCCCGTCACGATGACCGAGCGGCCAGAGAAATCGACGCGCTTGCCAAGCAGGTTCTGACGGAAGCGACCCTGCTTGCCCTTGAGCATGTCGGACATGGATTTCAGCGGGCGCTTGTTGGCCCCGGTGATCACCCGGCCGCGGCGGCCGTTGTCGAAGAGCGCGTCGACCGATTCCTGCAGCATGCGCTTTTCGTTGCGCACGATGATGTCGGGCGCCCGCAGTTCGATCAGGCGCTTCAGGCGGTTGTTGCGGTTGATCACCCGGCGGTAGAGATCATTGAGATCCGAGGTCGCGAAGCGGCCGCCGTCCAGCGGCACCAGCGGGCGCAGTTCCGGCGGGATCACCGGCAGGACCGTCATCACCATCCATTCCGGGCGGTTGCCGGATTCGAGGAACGATTCGACCACCTTCAGGCGCTTGATGATCTTCTTGGGCTTCAACTCGCCGGTGGCTTCCTTGAGATCGGCACGCAGCTGCTCGGCCTCGGCTTCGAGGTCGATATTCGCAAGCATCTCGCGGATCGCCTCGGCGCCGATATTCGCGGTGAAGGCATCCATGCCATACGCGTCCTGCGCATCCATGAATTCCTCTTCGTTCAGCATCTGGCCATAGGTCAGATCCGTAAGCCCCGGCTCGATCACCACGTAGTTCTCGAAATAGAGAACGCGCTCGAGATCGCGCAGCGTCATGTCGAGCATCAGGCCGATGCGGCTCGGCAGCGACTTGAGGAACCAGATATGCGCGCAAGGGGCGGCCAGCTCGATATGGCCCATGCGCTCGCGGCGGACCTTCTGCAGCGTGACCTCGACGCCGCACTTCTCGCAGACGACGCCACGGTATTTCATGCGCTTGTACTTGCCGCACAGGCATTCGTAATCCTTGATCGGGCCGAAGATGCGCGCGCAGAACAGGCCGTCACGCTCGGGCTTGAACGTGCGGTAGTTGATGGTTTCGGGCTTCTTGATCTCGCCGTAGGACCACGAGAGGATCCGTTCGGGGCTGGCAAGAGAGACCTTGATTTCGTCGAACACCTTGGTCGGGGCCACGGGGTTGAACGGGTTGTTCGTGAGTTCCTGGTTCATTTCCTGATCCTTAAAGACTGGCAGTGAGGCATGGTGAGACGCCGTTTTCCGGCACGGAAAACGGACCGGACCCTTTTTAAGGGTCCGGCACGCGGCGCTTACTCATCGTCCTCCGCGTCCAGGAGTTCCATGTTGAGGCCAAGGCCCCGCACCTCTTTCACGAGCACGTTGAAGGATTCCGGCACGCCGGCCTCGAAATTGTCTTCACCCTTCACGATCGACTCGTAGACCTTGGTGCGACCCGCGACATCGTCGGATTTCACCGTCAGCATCTCCTGCAAGGTATAGGCGGCGCCGTACGCTTCGAGCGCCCAGACCTCCATCTCGCCAAGTCGCTGGCCGCCGAACTGCGCCTTGCCGCCAAGCGGTTGCTGGGTCACCAGGCTGTAGGGCCCGGTGGAGCGCGCGTGGATCTTGTCGTCGACAAGGTGGTGCAGCTTGAGCAGGTACTTGATGCCCACGGTCACCGGACGGCTGAACGCTTCGCCGGTGCGGCCATCGTGGACGACGGACTGACCCGAGGTGTCGAACCCGGCACGCAGGAGCGCATCGTTGATGTCATCTTCCTTGGCGCCGTCGAAAACCGGGGTCGCGATCGGCACACCATTGGTGACAGACGCTGCCGATTCGATCAGCGCCTCTTCGTCCATGTCCTTGATGCCTTCCTCGTAGACCTCGTCGCCATAGGCGTAATGCATGGCTTCGCGGACCGGCGTCAGATCGCCCGACCGCCGGTATTCGGCCAGCGACTCATCGATCCGAAGCCCGAGCGACCGGCTCGCCCAGCCCATATGGGTTTCCAGGATCTGCCCGACATTCATGCGCGACGGCACGCCGAGCGGGTTGAGGCAGACATCGACCGGCGTGCCATCCGCGAGGAACGGCATGTCCTCTTCGGGGATCACCTTGGAGATGACGCCCTTGTTACCGTGCCGTCCGGCCATCTTGTCACCCGGCTGAAGCTTGCGCTTCACCGCCACGAAGACCTTGACCATCTTCATCACCCCGGGCGGCAGGTCGTCGCCACGGCGTACCTTCTCGACCTTGTCCTCGAACCGCGAATCCAGCGCGCGCTTCTGAACCTCGTATTGGTCATGCAGCGCCTCGACGATCTTGGCGTCGGCCTCGTCCTTGAGGGCCAGCTGCCACCACTGGCCCCTCGTCAGCGTCGACAGCAGATCCTCGGTGATCTCGGAATTGGCCTTGACGCCTTTTGGTCCCTTCACCGCGACCTTGCCAATGATCAGGGTTTTCAGACGCGCATAGATGTTACGATCCAGAATCGCGAGTTCGTCATCGCGGTCCCGCGACAGGCGCTCGACCTCTTCCCGCTCGATCTGCAGCGCGCGCTCGTCCTTCTCGACGCCGTGGCGGTTGAAAACGCGAACCTCGACGATGGTGCCGAAATCGCCCGGCTTCACGCGAAGCGAGGTGTCGCGCACGTCGCTGGCCTTTTCCCCGAAGATCGCGCGCAGGAGCTTTTCCTCAGGCGTCATCGGGCTTTCGCCCTTGGGGGTGATCTTGCCCACGAGGATATCGCCCGGCTCTACATCGGCACCGATATAGACGATACCAGCCTCGTCGAGGTTGCGCAGCGCCTCTTCGCCCACGTTTGGGATATCGCGGGTGATCTCTTCGGGTCCCAGCTTGGTGTCGCGGGCGGCCACCTCGAATTCCTCGATATGCACGCTCGTGAACACGTCATCCTTGACGATGCGCTCGGAGATCAGGATCGAGTCCTCGTAATTGTAGCCGTTCCACGGCATGAACGCGACGATCACGTTGCGCCCCACTGCCAGCTCGCCCATGTCGGTGCCTGGCCCGTCGGCGATGACCTCGCCTTTCTGGACGGTGTCACCGACCTTGACCAGCGGCCGCTGGTTGATGCAGCTGTTCTGGTTCGATCGCTGGAACTTGCGCAGACGGTAGATGTCGACACCGGGATCGCCGATATCCAGATCCTCGGTGGCGCGCACCACGATACGCTGCGCGTCAACCTGGTCGATCACACCCGCCCGGCGCGCCATGATCGAGGCGCCGGAATCGCGCGCGACCTGCGCCTCGATGCCGGTGCCGACAAGCGGCGCCTCGGACCGCACCAGCGGCAGCGCCTGACGCATCATGTTGGCGCCCATCAGCGCGCGGTTGGCGTCGTCGTTTTCGAGGAACGGGATCAGCGATGCGGCAACCGAGACGAGCTGCTTGGGGCTGACGTCGATCATGTCGACATGCTCGTTCGGGGCCAGCATGTATTCGCCGGACTGCCGGGTGCTGACCAGGTCGTTCATGAAACGGCCGGCATCATCGAGCTTGGCGTTGGCCTGCGCGACGGTGTGCCGCGCCTCTTCCGTGGCCGACATGTAGACGACCTCGTCGGACACTTCGCCATTCGCCACCTTGCGATACGGCGTTTCGATGAAGCCGTATTTGTTGACCCGCGCGAACGTCGCCAGAGAGTTGATCAGGCCGATGTTCTGACCTTCCGGCGTCTCGATCGGGCAGATGCGCCCGTAATGCGTGGGATGCACGTCGCGCACCTCGAAGCCCGCACGCTCGCGCGTCAGGCCCCCCGGCCCGAGCGCCGACAGGCGCCGCTTGTGCGTGACTTCCGACAGCGGGTTGGTCTGGTCCATGAACTGCGAAAGCTGCGAAGAGCCAAAGAATTCGCGCACTGCCGCCGCCGCCGGCTTGGCGTTGATCAGGTCTTGCGGCATGACCGTGTCGATCTCGACCGAGCTCATCCGCTCCTTGATCGCCCGCTCCATGCGCAGCAGCCCCACGCGGTACTGGTTCTCCATCAACTCGCCCACGGACCGCACGCGGCGGTTGCCCAAGTGGTCGATATCGTCGATATCCCCCTTGCCGTCTCGCAGTTCGGTCAACGCCTTGACACAGGCCACGATATCCTCGCGATCCAGCGTGCGCTGCGTGTCGGGCTTGTCGAGATCCAGACGCATGTTCATCTTGACCCGCCCCACCGCGCTCAGATCGTAGCGCTCGGGATCGCCGAACAGCGTCTCGAACAGCGCGGCCGAACCCTCCTCGGTTGGCGGCTCGCCCGGGCGCATCACGCGGTAGATGTCCATGAGCGCGCTTTCGCGGTTCATGTTCTTGTCCATCGCCATGGTGTTGCGGATATACGCGCCCACATTGATGCCATCGATGTCGAGCACGGGGATATCGGTGATCCCGACATCCAGAAGATCCTGCAGCGTGCCGCCGGTGATCTCGCCGTTCTTGTCATATTCCAGCGTCAGCTCGTCGCCAGCCTCAACATGGATCGCGCCGGTCTCCTCGTTGATGATGTCGCGTGCCACGAACTTGCCGACGATATGCTCGAACGGCACCAGCAACTCGGTGACATTGCCATCGTCGATCAGCTTCTTGACGGCGCGCGGTGTGACCTTCTTGCCAGCCTCGGCGATCACCTCGCCGGTGGCGGCGTCGATCAGATCATATGTCGGGCGCGTACCGCGCACACGCTCGGGGAAGAACTTGGTGACCCAGCCCTTCTTTTTCTGCAGCTTGTAATCGACCGTGTCGTAATAGGCATTCATGATGCCTTCCTGATCAAGTCCAAGCGCGTAAAGCAGCGTCGTCACTGGCAGCTTGCGGCGACGGTCGATGCGCGCATACACCACATCCTTTGCGTCGAATTCAAAGTCCAGCCACGACCCGCGATAGGGAATGATCCGGCACGTGAACAAAAGCTTGCCCGAGGAATGCGTCTTGCCCTTGTCATGGTCGAAGAAAACCCCCGGCGATCGGTGCATCTGCGACACGACCACACGTTCAGTGCCGTTGACCACAAAGGTCGCATGCGGGGTCATCAGCGGCATGTCCCCCATGAAGACATCCTGCTCCTTGATGTCCTTCACGGATTTCGCGCCTGTATCGTCATCCACGTCGAACACGATCAGCCGCAGCTTGACCTTCAGCGGCGCGGCATAGGTCATGTCGCGCTGCATGCACTCTTCGACATCGTATTTCGGGCGTTCCAGATCGTAGCTGACGAATTCCAGCACGCTGGTCTCGTTGAAATCCTTGATCGGGAAGACGGATTTGAAGACGCCCTGAATGCCTTCGGTGTCCATAGGCTCCGGCTCATCTCCGGACCTCAGGAAAAGATCGTACGAGGATTTCTGAACCTCGATGAGGTTCGGCATCTCCAGCACTTCACGAATTTTGCCGTAATACTTGCGCAAGCGTTTCTGGCCGAGGTAGGATTGAGCCATGGTGGTATCACCTTTCGTTTCTCACCGGACGCGCGCGCTGTCGGGGCTCAGCGCCGTGTCCATCCGAGAGGGCGAGTCGGATCCATTCGTGGCCCTCGTCCCAATGAGAGCCTCCCGATCCTGAAAACCTCGCCTGAGAAAACCCCCGATCGTGCCGGGGCCTTTCCAAGACAGGTCAGGCGAGGCCAGGATTTCTCCCGGCCCCGCCTTGTCGTATCACGCGGGACGGACAGCTTCCGCCACGCTCGCGATCACTTCAGCTCGATCTCGGCGCCGGCTGCTTCCAGCTTGCCCTTGATCTCTTCGGCTTCGTCTTTCGAGACCTGCTCCTTGACGGCCTTGCCGCCGGCCTCGACCAGATCCTTGGCCTCTTTCAGACCCAGACCCGTGATCGCACGCACTTCCTTGATGACGTTGATCTTCGACGCGCCTGCAGTTTTCAGGATCACGTCGAACTCGGTCTGCTCTTCTTCGGCAGCAGCGCCACCGCCATCGGCTGGGCCGGCCATCATGACCGCACCACCGGCTGCGGGCTCGATGCCGTACTCGTCCTTGAGGATGGTTTTCAGCTCTTGTGCTTCGAGAAGCGTCAGACCAACGATCTCTTCCGCCAGTTTTTTCAGATCAGCCATTTGACTCTTTTCCGTTTTCTAGATGTGTTCCAACGTCGGGTTAACAACCCTCACGCGACTGTTGCAGTTTGCCTCACGCGGCTTCGGCCTTGTCTTCGATGGTCGAAAGGATGCTCGCGATATTCGAAGCAGGTGCGCCAATGGCCCCCGCGATGTTCGAGGCAGGTGCGCCAAGCATGCCCGCGATCTGAGCGATGAGCTCGTCGCGCGAAGGCAGTTTCGACGTGGCCTCGACACCGGCACGGTCCAGCGCCGCGCTTCCCATTGCCCCGCCAAGGATGATGAACTTCTTGTTGTCCTTGGCGAAATCCTCGGCCACCTTGGCTGCCGCCACGGGGTCCTCGGAAAAGGTAAGCACGGTCATGCCCGAGAGGTAGTCAGCGATGCTTGCGCAGGGCTTGCCCTCAACGGCGATCTTGGCGAGCCTGTTCTTGGCCACACGAACCGATGCCTCTGCCGCACGGGCGCGGGCACGCAGATCCTGCATTTCTGCAACTGTCAGCCCCGTATAGTGGGCAACCACCACGACGCCAGAGCTTTCGAAGATCTGGCCGAGTTCGTCGACCACTTTCTCTTTCTGGGCTCTATCCACAGTTTCACTCCAAATTTGGGGGTTTCCCCCCGGCTCGATTTTCGCCTCTCCCGAAGGATCAGCATTCGGGTCCAAAACGCGGGTCCCGAGGCCAAGATCACCCGACGGCAAATGCCCTCGCTGGAAATCTCATCTCGTTTCCCATCTCGGGAAGGAATTATTCACCGGAAAACCCGACGAACCCTCCGTCTCGGACAGGACAGGGCATTACTAGCCCTGCCATCCGCCACCGGGACCAAGGCCCCGACGGCAAATTCTCATTCGACCGCCGCGCTGCTAACGTCGATCGACACGCCCGGTCCCATGGTGGACGTCAGCGAGATCTTCTTGACATAAGTGCCCTTGGCGCCCGCGGGCTTGGCCTTCTGCACCGCAGAGACAAAGGCGCGCACGTTTTCGGCAAGCTTCGCCTCGTCAAACGACGCCTTCCCGACACCGCCATGCACCACGCCGGCTTTTTCGGCCTTGAACTGCACCTGCCCGCCCTTTGCATCCTGGACGGCCTGCGCGACGTCCATCGTGACCGTACCGATCTTGGGGTTTGGCATCAGGTTGCGCGGGCCGAGGATCTTGCCCAGTCGGCCCACGACAGGCATCATGTCCGGTGTGGCGATACAGCGATCAAACGCGATCGTGCCGCCCTGGATGGTCTCCATCAGATCCTCGGCGCCGACGATGTCGGCCCCGGCCGCCTCTGCCTCTTCAGCCTTCGGGCCACGCGCGAACACGGCCACGCGAACCGACTTTCCGGTGCCGTTGGGCAGCCCGACGACACCGCGCACCATCTGGTCGGCATGCCGCGGATCGACGCCGAGATTCATCGAGATCTCGACGGTTTCATCAAATTTCGCCGTGGCGTTCGACTTGATCAGCGCGACGGCATCCTCGACGCTCAGGTTGTCCTTGCCGGCGGTCGCGGCGCGCATCTCGCGGGTGCGTTTCGATAGCTTTGTCATATCACTTCACCTCGATGCCCATGGACCGCGCCGAGCCAAGGACGATCTTCATCGCCGATTCGACATCCGTCGCGTTCAGATCCCGCCATTTGGCTTCCGCGATCTCGCGCACCTGCTTGGTGCTGACGGTCCCGGCGGTGGTCCGCCCGGGTGTCTTGGACCCGGATTTCAGCTTTGCGGCCTTCTTGAGGTAATAGGACGCTGGCGGCGTCTTGATTTCCAATTCGAACGACTTGTCCTGGTAATAGGAAATCTCGGTCGGGCATGGTGCGCCCGGCTCCATCTCTGCCGTCTTGGCGTTGAACTGCTTGCAGAATTCCATGATGTTGATCCCGCGCTGACCCAGTGCGGGGCCGACGGGCGGACTCGGGTTGGCTTGCCCGGCTTTCACCTGGAGCTTGAGCTTGCCTATCAGTTTCTTGGCCATCCGGCCTCTCCTTTTTCCAACACCGTCAGGGCGCGCCCGTCCGGTCTTCATGTTGTGTGGTCCGGTGGCAGGGCCGCGGCCCTGCCCTCCTCCCACGGGCTCACGACATCAGGTTTGCTTGGTCACCTGCGTGAATTCCAGCTCGACCGGGGTTTCGCGACCAAAGATCGACACCGCGACCTTGAGCCGTTGATGCTCGTCATCGACCGCCTCGACCATGCCGTCGAAATCCTCGAACGGGCCATCGTTGACCTTCACCCTTTCGCCGACCTCGAAATTGATCAGCGTGCGCGGGCTTTCCTCGCCCTCCTGAACGCGGTTCAGGATGGTGTTCACCTCGGCATCGCGCATCGGCATGGGACGGCCCTGGGGGCCGAGGAACCCGGTCACCTTGTTGATCGAGTTGATCAGATGATAGCCCTTGTCGGACATCTCCATACGCACAAGCACGTAGCCGGGCATGAAACGCCGCTCGGCCGTCACCTTCTTGCCGCGGCGCACCTCGATCACTTCCTCGGTTGGCACAAGAACCTCGTCGATCTCGTCCTCAAGCCCCTGCTCGGCGACCGACGACCTGATCTGCTCGGCGATCTTCTTTTCGAAATTCGAAAGAACACTGACCGAGTACCACCGCTTTGCCATCTTCGACCTTCGTTATTTGTTCCCCGGCTCCAAACCGGATCGTCACGTATTTCAAGCAGGTGCACCCGCATCACTAGAAACGACAATTGGCGCGCAACACGAATCGCCGCACGCCACTTCGGAGCTATCGGCGCAATACAGTCTATCCTGGACAAGTTCAAGGCCTCAGGGGCCATGATCGGCACATCACCCGAAAAAGCTCAGAATACCCTGAAGGCCGCTGCGGATGCCCAGATCCACAAGGGCAAAGAAGATCGCCGTCAGCGTCGCCATGATGAGCACCATGACGGTGGTCAAAAGCACCTCTCGGCGCGTCGGCCAGACCACCTTGGAAACTTCCGAGCGGACCTGCTGGATGAACTGAAGCGGGTTCGTGCGTGCCATATGCGCTGTCTTCCGTCCTTTGACCTGCTGCGAGCACTTATACCCGCTGCTCTTCGACTGCAAGAGACGGCCCGCCTACAGATTGCATCAAACCGCCGCAGTCTCTGCAGAGGATCTGTGGAGTGGCAGGGGCACCAGGACTTGAACCCGGGACCTACGGTTTTGGAGACCGTCGCTCTACCAACTGAGCTATACCCCTAATATGCCGCTGGCTTAGTGTTTCCACGCCCGGGCGTCAAGCGGTACGGACACAGGTAAATGACAAGGCATCAGGACGACAGATGTTCATTCTTTGCCTCTACCCGCATCACCCCATTCTCACGTCACAACCATCGCTTTCACGATCTGTCTGCCATGTTTGAGGTGTTGCTAGCGTATTGTCCGCCCGATGATTGGCGGTGACAGATGCAAGCCGTCCAAACCACCGCCGCCAGCAGCACGGCATCAAGAGTTTATATCCGGAGGATAAGCGAAAGTCGGCATGCCATTTTGACCTTCGACATGGGTATTCGATGTCAAAAAAATGGTGCCCCCACACGGACTCGAACCGCGGACCTACTGATTCATACCACTACGACTTTCGCCGCCACGCCATCGGGCGCTTTGTGGTCTGGACTTTCTCTTCACCATGGCCTCGCGAGGCGACAGGTGGGTGCCGTCAAGTCTCTACACGTTCCATCCAGGCGACCCTGGAAAGCTTCGCTCGGGATTGCCAGCAGGATGCCCTGCCAAGGTTTCCCCGAATTTGACACCAGTTCACCCCGACGTTTCCGCCGAGGGCTGCAACTTTCCCCGGTTCTCGATCCCGAGGCGACGCTACAAATCAGTTGCTCTACCAGCTGAGCTATAGGGGCACGAAAACGACACGATCGCGTCATGCTGGTACATCCAAGCGGATCAGACGCGCGCCGTTGTTTACCGGAAAACCGCAACCACGGGGATCAGATCAGTGCCAGCCCTTGAACGGTTTGCCCATCATCCCCGGAATCACGCGATCCCGTCTCGTTTTCCTTAGCGGGTGAGCGGACCCAGTGCAAGCCACCAGAGGATCGCGATATATGTCAGCTGGTGAAGCGCCTGATCCAACCCGAGAGCGCCCCAGAAAAGCCGATGCTCGGGGGTCAGACCAGTGCGTTGCGCATGGCGGGCCTTCATCCAGTCGATGTGATAGTGAACGAGGAACTCCGCTGCGAGAATCGCGAGACCCGTTGACCCGGACGGCGCCAGCCAGATCAGGATCGGCGCTGTCCCGGCGATGTGGATCGCGGCGTGCGCGATCCCGCCGGCCTGCGCATAGCGGCACTTGCCATCGACCATCCACGGCGTCTGCAGCCAGAAATCCGCGACGAGGTGCTTGAGTTGGAACAGCGTCAGCGCGATCAGAATGCTCGATGCGGTCATCCGGCCCCTCCAACTGTCATGTTTCGGCGGGCGAGCCGTTTGGTGGCTGCGATCGCCCCGCGCCGCCGTGGTCGTGCAGCCTTTCATTCGCCGCAACAAGCTTCATCCGCATATCACTGCTCAGGGATTTTTCGAGCTGAAGCCGGAATTCAGGATTTCTCCGGCAGAGGCGATGCAGCTTGTCCGCATCGATACGGAATATCCGTGCCGGCACCGACAATGTCACGGTGGCTGTCGCCGGAACGCCCTCCAGAACGGTCATCTCACCGAGAAAGCAGCCAGGCAGTGCGGTCGCGATGTGACGGCCCCGTGCATAAACATCGGCGGTACCCCGGGCGAGGTAGATGAGCACGCCGTGCGATTCTCCCTCCCGCATCAGGCAGGTTTGCGGTGGCACATCCATCCAGAGACCCGCGTTGAAAAGGCGGCGCGCGGCAATTTTGGACACGTCGGGAAACTTGTTTTCAAGCATTTCACGCTCCTCGTCGTTGAAGCGGATGGCCGTGTTCGACAGAAAGATCCGCAAAATCCCGAAGGCGCTGATGGCGATCCAGCAAACCTGCGTGAGGGCCGCTGCAAGGTTGAACGACTCGGCAAGACTGAGCAGCAGAAGCGAGGCCGCCAAGAGGTTCAGTAAAGCATAGAGGTAGCCGGCCCCCCGGATCAGACCGGATTGCAACGCAGCATAAGCCCCGATGAAAAGCGCGACGCCGGTATAGCCTGACCAATCGAAAATGACCGGGTGTAGGATCTCTTGCATGCGCTGTTCTCGCCTTTTCGGGCAGCGCCGCGCATCACGACCTGCGATATTGGATGCCGGCCCGGCCCGTTGGTCGGCGACCACTCCCGGTCGGGTTGAGTGTCTGGCTTCACGACAAAACAGCTAGAGTGTCGCGTGTCAATCTGACGGCGCCACGACAGATCGGCGCGTTAACCCGACCACAGCAGCACCTTGCGTGTCGGCGCGTCCTCGGATCGGCCGCACGGGATGGACGCCCGGACACCTCAGGCGCGGACGAAGATACTCTCATCGCTCTGCGTCATCGACCATTGCTGGGTTCAGCGCTTTCGGCCAACGCAGGTCGGCTCCGCTGGGTGGCTCAATTCCGTCCGGGTGCCGGGATCGAACCGACGCTCTTCATGCTCGCGCGGTCGTGGCTGATCCATGGCGAAGGCGTGGGCCGGCGGACGCGGGCTGTGGGGCTGACCGCCTTGTCTGGCGCCATGGTGATGATCCGACCGCGTGACGCCGAGATGCACGTCAAAGGGCGCAACCAACTCCGTCCTTTCGGGACTCCTCTTTTGGATTGGTTTGTCTCATCGGTGGCCGGTGCGGATGCCGAGCAGGGTTTGGGGCGGGCAGATTCGCATGGCTGTGGTTGCCGGGAGCGTGGCCCCCGCGGCGGCGGTGATCCCTTTCGGTGCGCCGGTCGCCAATGCGGGCACAAACATGCCGAGAGCGGCGACCGGCAGCGCCAGACCCGGCCGCGCGCGCAGGGCTCTGTCAACATTTCCGATATTGACCGACATGATGGCCTCCTTGAACCGCCCTCACGCATTCCGATGACAGGCTCAACGCATGGACGGCAGCGCATCTGCCCATGTCACGATCGCTCCGGCCACCGGCGACAAGACAACGGTGACACCCGGCGGGCGCGAAGGTCACGCGGTGCAATCGGCTTTTGTGTGCTGCTCCTTCACTGCATGGTCCATCCTTTGCCTGGGCCGGATCATGATCGGATCGGGACGAGAAATCCCGTGGCCGGTCGACAGCGCGCCCTTCATCCCCACCGCTTTGCCTGTGTACTTCAAAAAAAGCGGCGCGGGAGTAACCGCGCCGCTTTCGATTCAAGATCGTGAAGATCAATCAGTGCGCAACGGCGCCCTGCCCGGCCTCGGACTGTTTCAGCGTCGCTTCGGCCGCCGCAGCCTCTTCGGCCTCTTCGTCCCAATCGACAGGCTCCGGTTGGCGCACGAGCGCGATCTTCAGCACGTCACTCACATGATCGACGGGGATGATCTCCAGCCCCTCTTTCACATTATCGGGGATCTCGGTCAGATCCTTCTCGTTGTCACGCGGAATGAGGACAGTTTTGATGCCCCCGCGCAGCGCCGCGAGCAGCTTCTCCTTGAGGCCCCCGATGGGCAGCGCGTTGCCGCGCAGTGTCACCTCGCCGGTCATGGCGATATCCTTGCGCACCGGGATGCCGGTCAACACCGACACGATGGATGTCACCATCGCCAAGCCCGCCGACGGACCGTCCTTGGGCGTGGCGCCCTCGGGGACGTGCACGTGGATGTCCCATTTTTCAAACCGCGGCGGTTTCACCCCGATCTTGGGCGCGATCGAGCGCACGTAGCTTGAGGCCGCGTCGATCGACTCCTTCATCACATCGCCAAGCGTACCTGTTGTCTTCATCCGGCCCTTGCCCGGAAGGCGCAGCGCCTCGATGTTCAAAAGCTCGCCCCCTACGGATGTGTAGGCCAGCCCGGTGACGACACCGACCTGATCGCTGTCCTCGGCAAGGCCGAACTTGTATTTCCGCACACCGAGGAAATCGGGCAGGTTTTCGGGCGTGACGCTGATCTTCTCGTCCTCGCGCTTGATGATCCGTGTCACCGCCTTGCGGGCGATCTTGGCGATCTCGCGCTCGAGGTTCCGCACCCCGGCCTCGCGAGTGTAATAGCGGATGATGTCGGTCAACGCCGCGTCGGTCAGTTCGAACTCGCCCTTCTTCAGGCCGCTGTTCTTGACCTGCTTGTCGAGAAGGTGCTGCTTGGCGATCTCCAGCTTTTCATCTTCTGTGTAGCCGGCAAGCGGGATGATCTCCATCCGGTCGAGCAAAGGGCCGGGCATGTTGTAGCTGTTGGCCGTGGTGATGAACATCACGTTGCTGAGATCGTATTCCACCTCGAGATAGTGATCGACGAACGTCCCGTTCTGCTCGGGGTCGAGCACTTCGAGCATGGCCGACGCCGGATCGCCCCGGAAATCCTGCCCCATCTTGTCGATCTCGTCGAGGAGGATCAGCGGGTTGGTCGTCTTGGCCTTCTTGAGCGACTGAATGATCTTGCCGGGCATGGAGCCGATATAGGTCCTGCGGTGCCCGCGGATCTCGGACTCGTCGCGCACGCCGCCCAGGCTGATGCGGATGAACTCGCGCCCCGTGGCCCGTGCCACCGATTTGCCAAGCGACGTCTTGCCCACGCCCGGCGGGCCGACGAGGCACATGATCGGGCCTTTCAGCTTCTTCGAGCGCTGCTGCACCGCGAGATACTCGACGATCCGCTCCTTGACCTTTTCAAGGCCGTAGTGATCGGCATCGAGCACGCTTTGCGCCTTGCGCAGATCCTTCTTGACGCGGCTCTTGGTGTTCCATGGGATGCTCAGCATCCAGTCGAGGTAATTGCGCACAACCGTCGCCTCGGCGCTCATCGGGCTCATGTTCTTGAGCTTCTTGAGCTCGGCCTCGGCCTTGTCGCGCGCTTCCTTGCTCAGCTTGGTCTCTTCGATGCGCTGCTCGAGTTCGGCGACTTCGCCTTCGCCATCCTCGCCATCGCCCAGCTCTTTCTGAATGGCCTTCATCTGCTCATTCAGGTAGTACTCGCGTTGCGTGCGCTCCATCTGGCTTTTCACGCGGGTCTTGATCTTTTTCTCGACCTGCATAACGCTCAGCTCGCCCTGCATAAGGCCGTAGACCTTTTCCAGACGCTCGCTGACGCTCAGGGTCTCCAGCAGGTCCTGCTTGCGGTCCACCTCGATGCCGAGATGGCCAGCCACGAGATCGGCCAGCTTTGCAGCGTCCTCTGAATCCGACACGGCCGAAAGCGCCTCGTCGGGGATATTCTTCTTCACCTTGGCGTAGCGCGCGAACTCGTCATTGACGGTGCGCAACAGCGCCTCGATGGTGGTCGCATCCCCAGGCGTTTCGGACACGTATTCCGCCCGTGCAGAGAAATACTCCTCGTTTTCTAGGTATTCGGTGATGCGGACCCGCGATACGCCCTCGACCAGCACCTTGACCGTGCCGTCGGGCAGTTTCAAAAGCTGCAGCACATTGGCCAGCACGCCCACGCGGTAGATATCATCTTCGGACGGGTCATCCTCGGCTGGGTCGATCTGGCTCGACAGCAGGATCTGCTTGTCGTCCTGCATCACCTCCTCCAGCGCCCGCACGGATTTCTCGCGCCCCACGAAAAGCGGCACGATCATGTGCGGGAACACCACGATATCCCGCAGCGGCAGCACCGGATAGGACGCATTGAGTTGGTCTTGCATGCTCGTCATCCTCTTTGGCAAGACGGCGCTGACCCCATCATTTTGGCAGCCCTGTCCGTCTCCGTTTCGTTACTTTATAAGTGGGGCAGGCGCCCCGCCATTTCAATGTTCACACGGCAGCATGCGCCGTCGCGCGCCGTGGCACAAGCGCACAATGCGGCCTCGGTAAGCGCACAGAACAGGGCTTGACAGATCAGAGCCTGACGCCGCGCCGTCCGGCCAGATCGGTAAAAAACTGCCACGCAACCCGGCCCGAGCGCGCGCCGCGCGTGGCCTGCCATTCGATCGCTTCGGCGCGCAGGGTCGCATCGTCGATCTCCACGCCATGCGCGTCGCAATAGCCGCGGATCATCGCCAGGTAGGTGTCCTGATCGCAGGCGTGAAATCCCAGCCACAGACCGAAGCGATCCGACAGCGACACCTTTTCCTCGACGGCTTCGGCGGAGTTTATGGCGGACGAGCGCTCGTTTTCGATCATGTCGCGCGGCATGAGATGCCGCCGGTTCGAGGTGGCATAGAACAGCACGTTCTCGGGCCGCCCCTCGATACCGCCGTCGAGCACGGCCTTCAAAGACTTGTAATGCTCGTCATTCTCGCCAAAGCTGAGATCGTCGCAGAACAGCAGAAACCGGGCGTCCGCGCCGCGCAACAGATTGAGCAGACGCCCGACCGAGGGCAGATCCTCGCGGTGCAGTTCGATGATCTTCAGAGGCCAACCCTCGGCGCGCACCGCCGCATGCGCGGCCTTCACGAGGCTCGACTTGCCCATGCCCCGCGCGCCCCAGAGCAGCGCGTTGTTCGCCGGCAGCCCGCGCGCGAATTGCCGCGTGTTCTCCAGCAAGGTGTCGCGTGACCGGCCGATCCCGACCAGAAGCTGCATGTCGACGCCGTTGACCGTCTCAACCGGCTCCAGCCGGTCGGGCCCCACATGCCAGACAAAGGCATCGGCGGCGTAGAAATCCGGCACGGTCAGGGGCGCCGGGGCCATCCGTTCCAGCGCGTCGGCGATACGCTCCATCGGGTCGGCGGTCATTCAGTCCCTGTCCTTGCGGTCATCGGTCCGGCCTAGCGGGTCTTCCAGGTCGTCATCCGTATCGAACGCGGCCTCGTCATCATCGGAGGGGTCCTCGTCCTCGAACCACAGACCCTGGGCGCGCAGTTCCGCCTCGCGCTTCTTCTCGACGCGGGCAACCAGCTGGATCGACACCTCGTAAAGACCGTAGACAGTGGCAAAAAGAATCACCTGCGTGATCACATCGGGCGGCGTCACCAAGGCTGCGAGTACGAGAATGCCCACCATCGCGTACTTGCGCACGCGTTTCAGCCCGTCGGCGCTGACCAGCCCGGCCTTGCCCATCAGCGTCAGCAGAACGGGCAGTTGGAAACACAAACCGAAGGCGATGATGAACTTGATCGTCAGGTTCAGATATTCCTGCGCGGACCCCTGGAACACCACCGACAGCGGCGCCGCCCCCTGGGCGTCATCCAGAATCTCGCCATCACCGCCAAATTGCTGGAAGCCTAGGAAGAAATCGTAGGCCAGCGGCGTGACGACGTAGAACGCGAAGGATGCGCCCAGAAAAAACATGAACGGCGAAGCGATCAGGAAGGGCAGGAACGCGCCTTTTTCCGACCGGTACAATCCGGGCGCCACGAAGCGCCACATCTGGTTGGCAATATAAGGAAAGGCCAGGAAGAACCCGCCCAGAAGCGAGACCTTGACGGCCACGAAGAAGCCTTCTTGCGGCGAAATGAAGATCAGGTCGCAATCCTGCCCTCGCTCGGACAGCGACTCGCAAAGCGGCGCGGTGAGAAAATTGAAGATCGGCGTGGCCACGGTAAAGCAAATCACCATGCCGACGATGAACGCCACGACCGAATGGATCAGCCGGTTGCGCAATTCCGCCAGATGCTCGATCAGCGGCGCGCTGCTGTCCTCGATCTCGTCGGGGGCGCTCATGCGTTGTCCTCGGCCTTCGAGGCGGGCTTATCCGGATCCTCGGACGAGGGTTTGGCCTCGGGCGCGACTTTGACCTTGGCCTCGGCCCGATCAAGCTTGGACTCGGGCGTCTCTGTCTTTGGCGCGTCGGGCTTCGATGTCTTGGCCGGGGCCG
>JAWLGF010000001.1:0-23827 GCA_041685205.1 Roseovarius sp. | reverse complement strand
CCTCGGGCGCGACTTTGACCTTGGCCTCGGCCCGATCAAGCTTGGACTCGGGCGTCTCTGTCTTTGGCGCGTCGGGCTTCGATGTCTTGGCCGGGGCCGTCTTTTGCCCCTTCTTTTGCGTCTTCGGCTTTCGGCTTGCCTCCTCGGTGGTCTTTCGCACCTCGTCCATCGCAGATTTCATCGGGTTGGACGCGGCCTTGAAGCTTTTCTGGATATCGCTGACGCCCGACTGGTCGGCGGCATCATTCATCGCGCGGCTGAAGTCGCGTGCCATGCCCTTGGCCTTGCCCACGAACTTGCCCACGGCCTGGAACATGCCGGGCAGATCCTTGGGTCCCACGACGATCAGCGCCACGATCCCGATAAGCAGAAGCTCCGTCCAGCCGAGGTCAAGCATTTACGGATCAGACCCTGTCTTTTTCGTCTTTCGGAGTGACGTCGCGCACGGTCTCGTCGCCTTCGTCCTCCTTCGACGCGTCGTCGAGTTCCTTGTTGCCCTCGGACACGCCTTTCTTGAACGAGGTGATGCCCTTGCCCACTTCGCCCATCAGCGACGAGATCTTGCCCCGCCCGAAAAGCACCAGCACCACCACGGCGATCAGCAGCAGGCCGGGAAGACCGATATTGTTCAGCATGTGTTTTCTCCCTCTCTCGAAGAGCCCCTGCGATCTTCGGGGGTCATCGTGCAGGATCTAATGTCTCGACGCGCAAGTTGAAAGCACCAATCTACCGCGCCGTCCCGATCGTGCATGATATCCAGCCGTCACCTTATGCCCGAGCGGCGAACACGGTCAATCATCGCCCTGCGCCTCGGCCCGGCTCTTGCCGCTGACATTCTGCGCGAGGGTCGCGGCCATGAACGGATCGAGGTCGCCATCCAGAACGCCCTTTGTGTCCGATGTCTCGACCCCGGTGCGCAGATCCTTCACCATCTGGTACGGCTGCAACACGTAGGAACGTATCTGGTTGCCCCAGCCTGCATCGCCCTTGGCGTCGTGCGCCTCGTTGACCGAGGCGTTGCGTCGATCCAGCTCCTGCTGATAAAGCCGCGATTTCAGTGCCTTCATGGCGATATCACGGTTCTGGTGTTGCGATTTCAGGGACGACTGCGTGACGATCCCGGTGGGAATGTGGGTGATCCGCACCGCCGAGTCGGTAGTGTTGACATGCTGCCCGCCCGCGCCAGAGCTGCGGAACGTGTCGACCCGGATATCGCTCGGGTTGACCTCGATCTCGATATTATCGTCGACCACCGGATACACCCAGACCGAGGAAAACGAGGTGTGACGCTTGGCCGCTGAATCGAAGGGCGAGATCCGCACAAGGCGATGCACACCGGATTCGGATTTGAGCCATCCATAGGCGTTGCGACCGCTGATCTTGTAGGCCGCCGACTTGATGCCCGCGCCATCGCCCTCGCTTTCGGACTGCAATTCGACGGTATAGCCGTGCTTCTCGGCCCAGCGGACATACATCCGCGCCAGCATCGCGGCCCAGTCGCAGCTTTCGGTGCCGCCGGCGCCCGCGTTGATCTCGATGAAGGTGTCGTTGGCATCGGCCTCGCCATCGAGCAGCGCTTCGAGCTCGCGCGCTGCGGCGACCTTGGCCAAGGACTGCAGGTTTTCGGTGGCTTCGGCGACGACATCCTCGTCACCCTCGGCCTCGCCCATCTCGATCAAGCCGGTCAGATCTTCAAGCTCCTGCTTGATCCGGTCATGCGTCTCCAGCGCGTCGACCAGCGCCTGCCGGTCGCGCATCAGCTTTTGTGCCGCCGCAGGATCGTCCCACAAGGTCGGATCCTCGACCCGCGCGTCGAACTCTTCCAGACGGTGATGAGCGGTCTGCCATCCCAGCCGCTGGCGCAGCAGGTCCAGCGATTTCTCGATCTCGGCAACAAGGTTCTGGGGGTCGGCGCGCATGATGTCCATCCTGTCGGCTTGAAAGCGCGTGATAGCGCAGCAACGGGATACGGACAAGATCGCCCGCGAGGACCCGCTGCAGGCCGCGCTATTTCGGCTTGCGGGAAAAGGTCATCTTCTGATCGATCAGCTTGTCGCGTGCGCCCATCCACGCATAGCAGAGCAGCGACGGGCTGTGATCGGCCACGGTGATCCGGTGCATGTGCCCCGGCGGATTGAAGATCAAAGATCCCGGCGCGTAGACCCCCTGATCATTCTCCGACACGGCCCCCGAAACGCAGACATAGCTTTCGGATATGCCGTCATGCGCATGCGCCGGATAGGTGCATGACGGCGCAAACAGCACGAGGCCCAGAATGACTTCCTCGGTCATCACCACCCCGGACGGGCCGGCCAGCTCGGCATAGGCGTACTTGCGCTGCAGCCCCGGGGGCACCTTCTCGTAGCCGAACTGCCACGACAGGGCGTGGCGCACCGACTCGATCGTGCGGATCATTGGCGCGTGGCACTGCAGGCGACCGTTGTCGAGGGCGCGCTGGAGATGCGCGGTCACCGGCTTCTGCACGCCTGCGGTCTCGCGCACCTCGGCATTTGCCTTGATCACGCGGTTGATCTTCTCGCGCACCGCGCGCTGGTGGGTTCGGATCTTTGCGCTGCCCCCGGCCGGGGTCTGGCGGTACATTTCGTAGAAATCCCGCAGCAGGTAGAACCAGTCAGGCTGGTCCTGAATGCGCGTCACCGCGCGGCCTGCCTGTTCGACCATCTCTGCCATGTCGTCTTTCCATTCCCTGCCGCTTGCAGAGTGTCCTTACATTCGGGGCCCGGCAAGATGGCACACCATACACGTTCCGTGGCTCAGTACAGGCCGCCCGAACTCATCGAGCCAAAGCTCGACTGTCCGCCCACCTGCCCTCTTCCGCCGGACGAGGTGGTGACGTCCTGAACCTGCTCTTCCGAACTGTAAAGCTCCAGATCGTCGCCCATGGCAAAGCCGCCGTCGAATGTCTGGCCAAAGACCGGTGCCTCGCCATCACGGAAATATTCCGCCACGACATTGTCACCCTCGGCATCGTCGGCCAGACGCGCGCCGCTCACCCGGTCGATCTTGATGAAGCGCCCGCCGGGCGGGATCTCGAACGGTGCCCCGCCGTATTTCGCGACGGCTTCGGTCATGAATTCCTGGAAAGCCGGGCCGCACATCGACGAGCCATAGGCCGACCGCCCCAGACCGCGCGGCTGGTCGTGGCCGATATAGCAGCCCGCGACGATGTTGCTTGTAAAGCCGATGAACCACACGTCGCGCGCATCGTTGGTCGTCCCGGTCTTGCCCGCCACCGGCACCGGAAGATCGATCGCGCTCGCGGCGGTGCCATTGTCGACCACACCCTTCATCATCGAGGTCAGTTGATAGGCGGTGACGGCATTCATGATCCGCTCGCGATCCGACGTGATTCGCGGGCCGAAGTCGCGCGGGATACCCGGATCGTCGCAATCCTCGCAGGTCCGCTGATCCTGCCGGTAGACGGTGCGCCCGTAGCGGTCCTGGACCCGGTCCACGAGGCTGGGACGCACCCGCTCGCCGCCATTTGCGAACATCGCGTAAGCCGCCACCATGTCGAAAAGCGTCGTCTCTTCTGAACCAAGCGAATTTGCGAGGAACGTGCCCATCTGGTCATAGACGCCGAACCGCTCGGCATACTCGGCGACCACGTCCATACCGACTTCCTGCGCAAGGCGGATGGTCATCAGGTTGCGCGACTGTTCGATCCCGGTGCGCAGCGGGGTCGGGCCGTAGAACTTGTCGGACGAATTGCGCGGTCGCCACAGGCCCTGCGGCGTGTCCACCTCGATCGGCGCGTCGATGACGATCGAAGCCGGCGAATACCCGCTGTCGAGAGCGGCGGCATAGACGAACGGCTTGAAGCTCGATCCCGGCTGGCGCATCGCCTGCGTGGCACGGTTGAAGGTCGATTCCTGGTAGGAAAAGCCACCCTGCATCGCCAGAACCCGGCCGGAATTGACATCCATCGCCATGAACCCGCCCTGCACCTCGGGCATCTGCCGCAGCGTCCAGCGGATGAAATCGCCGCTGTCGTCCTCGGTCATGCGGCGGACATGCACCACGTCGCCCCGATCGAAGTTCTCGCGGAAATCCCCCCTCATCCAGTTGATATCCTCGCGCGGGACGTCCTGGACACCCTCGACACCTTCGACACCAATGCGCATCACCTCGTCGCCGGTCTCCAGCACCACCGCCGGATACCATCGCCCGTCAAGCTCGATGTCGCGCGCCACGCGCAGGCCGCGCAGTGCGTCCTGCCGGGCCTCTTCGGTGTCGAGCGCCTCGGCGGGCACCGTCAGCCCGGTGCCGCGCCACCGGCCCTGGTCACGGTCATACCGCTCGAGCTGGCGCTGAAGGGCGCGCGCGGCCACGTCCTGCAATTCGGGATCGACGGTTGCGCGCACCGAAAGGCCTCCTGTGAAAAACTCGCCCTCGCCGAACTCCTCGCTGAGCTGCCGCCGGATCTCGTCGGTGAAATAATCGCGCGGGGGCAGATTGGCGCTGAAGGGCTCGAATTCACCGCCTTGCACGGTGCTCAGCGGCGCGTCGTCTTCTTCGCGGTATTCGTCTTCGGACAGATACCCGTTTTCCCACATCTGGCGCAGAACGAAGGCGCGCCGTGCCAGCAGGCGCTCGCGCTCGCGAACCGGATGGTAATCGCTTGGGGCTTTAGGCATGGCGGCCAGCGTCGCCGCCTCGTGTGGCGCAAGCTCGCTCAGGGTCTTGTTGAAATAGGTCTGCGCTGCGGCGGTCACGCCATAGCTGTTCTGCCCCAGAAAAATTTCGTTGAGGTAAAGTTCAAGGATCTCTTCCTTGCTGAGCGTCTCCTCGATGCGGGTGGCGAGGATGATCTCCTTGACCTTGCGCTCGACCTGCCGATCACCCGACAGCAGGAAATTCTTCATCACCTGCTGGGTGATGGTCGACGCGCCGCGCAGGTTCTGGCCGCGCGATTCCACCGCATCCACGACGGCCGAGGCGATCCCGATCGCATCGAAGCCGCCATGGCTGTAGAAGTTCTTGTCCTCGGCGCTGATGAACGCCTGCTTGACGAGGTCGGGAATATCCTCGGCCGGGGTGAAAAGCCGGCGCTCGCGCGCGAACTCGTCGATGATACGGCCCTCGCCTGAATAGATGCGGCTGATCGTCGGCGGGGTGTAATCCGCCAGCCGGTCGTGACTGGGCAGATCCTTGCCGTAGATGTAAAGCACTGCACCGATGCTCAGCCCGACGATCACCACGGCAAGAGTGATCAGGCTGAAAAGAGTGCCGAAAAGGCTGAAGATCGGACGTATCACGCGGGTCCCTTTCTGGGTCGTTCCAAGTATAGACACTCGCCGCGCGAATCAAAAGAAGCGACTTGCACTTTGCGCGGCGCGACGCCCGAAATCCCGGCCCCATCTGATCACAGTCAGGCTCACGGATGGGCGCGGCCCGGTTCATCTTTCCAGAAATACTCAACCGGAACCGCCGCGATCAGTCCCACCACGGCCCGTGATGCACCCCCGGCTGCCCGAGCCTTGCGAAACCATGACGCCCGAACATGTCGCGCTGCGCCTGGATGAGGTTGGCGTTGCTGTGGCCTTGGCGCATCGTATCATACCACCCGAGTCCCGCGGCCAGCGCGGGCACCGGATGGCCTGCCGCAATCGCGACACCCACAACCCGGCGCAAGGCGGGCACGGTGCGGGCCAGGATCCCGGCCGGGCCGGGGGCAACGATCAGCTGGCCCTGCGGCGGGCCTGCATCGAACGCGGCGGCCACGTCATCCAGCAGCGCCGAGCGGATGATGCACCCCGCCCGCCAGATCCGCGCGATCGTGGCCGGGTCGAGCGCCCAGCCATACGCCGCAGACGCCTCGTCCAGCACCCGGAACCCCTGCGCATGCGCCAGCAGACGCACCGCCAGAAACGCCTCGGCAAGAACATCCCTGGGCAGATCGACCGCGCCGCGCGCCCCGCCGAGCGTTGCTTCGACCGCCTGCCGCAAGGGTTTTTCCGACGACCAGGCCCGCGCGGCCACGGCGGCCTCGATCACACTCGGGGATTGGCCCAGCCGCAACGCCTCGATCACAGTCCAGCGCCCCGTGCCCTTCTGCCCGGCCGCATCGTTGATGACATCGATCATCGGCTGCCCTGTCTCGGGGTCGGCATACCCCAGAAGCTCGGCCGTGATCTCGACCAGGTAGGAGCGTAGCGGGCCATCGTTCCAGCGGGAAAAAAGTGCCGCGATCTCGGCGGGGCGCATCGCGGCCCCCTTGCGCAGCAGGCCGTAGATCTCGGCGATGATCTGCATGTCGGCATATTCGATGCCGTTATGCACGGTCTTGACGAAATGACCCGCCCCGTCCGGTCCAAGATGCGCCACGCAAGGCGTGCCCTCGTGCCGCGCGGCGATGGCGGTCAGGATGGGACGCAACTGTTGCCAACTGTGCTCGCTGCCGCCCATCATCATCGCGGGGCCGTGGCGCGCCCCTGCCTCGCCGCCCGACACGCCAAGACCGACGAAATGCAAATCCCTTTCCACCAGATCGGCGGCGCGGCGGCGTGTGTCGTGGAAATCGGCATTGCCACCGTCGATCAGCGTGTCGCCGGGCGCCAGAAGCGGCACCACCGCCGCGAGCATCTCGTCCATCGGTGCGCCCGAAGGAATCATGAACAAGATCACCCGCGGCGGCGCGAGGGTTTCGACAAGCGCAGCGAGGCTGTCACAGGGGTGGATCCGGTCCGCAAGAGCCCCGGCCCCGGCCAGGAAGGGCGCGATCCAATCGGGTTCCCGATTGCTCACGGCGACATCGATGCCACGCTCGGCCATGTTGAGCGCCAGCGCGCCCCCCATCGTACCCAGCCCGTACACACCGATCCGCGCGCCCGTCATGCCCACCTGCTATCGCTAACACGACCCTCAGCCTAGGGCGCATGTCCCGCCGATTGCAAGCGAAGCCGCCGCGCGATCAGACTCCGAGCGACCAGCGCACGATCGCCTTCTGCACATGCAGGCGGTTCTCCGCCTCGTCGAAGATCACCGAATTCGGTCCGTCCATCACCTCGGACGTCACCTCTTCGCCGCGATGTGCCGGCAGGCAATGCATGAAAAGCGCGTCGGGCCTGGCCTTGGCCATCAGCGCGGCGTCGACCTGGTAGGGGCGCAGCATGTTGTGGCGGCGCTCCTTGGTGGACTGGCTGTCATGCATGCTGATCCACGTATCGGTCACGACCAGATTGGCGCCCTCGACGGCCCGGGCGGGATCGCGCTCGATGGTGATCGTCGCACCGGCCTTGCGCGCCAGCCCGACGAATTCCGGCTCGGGGTCGAGCTGCACAGGCCCTGTGAAGGTCATGTCGAACCCGAACTGCGCCGCGGCATGCAGGAACGAGGCGCATACATTGTTGCCGTCTCCGGACCAGACGACCTTGCGGCCCGCGATCGGGCCGCGATGCTCTTCATAGGTCAGGATATCGGCCATGATCTGGCAAGGATGGCTGCGGTCGGTCAGCCCGTTGATCACCGGCACCGACGCGTGATCGGCCATTTCCTGCAGCACCGCCTCGTCGAAGGTGCGCAGCATGATCAGGTCCACATAGCGGCTCATGACGCGGGCGGTGTCGGCGATCGTCTCGCCATGGCCCAGCTGCATGTCGGTGCCCGACAACACCAGCGTCTGCCCGCCCATCTGACGCACGCCCACGTCGAACGAGACCCGCGTGCGCGTCGACGGCTTCTCGAAGATCAGCGCGACCACGCGCCCCGCAAGCGGCTGTTCGGCATCGGGCATACCGCGCGGACAATCACCGCGCGCCGCCTTCATCGCCTGCGCCTGATCGATGATCGCCCGCAGATCGGCTGCGGGAGTCGTGTGAATATCGAGAAAATGCATCATGTCATTGTTCGCTTTTGTCTGAGAGGCCAACCCCGACACGCAGGTCCGCGTGGGGGCCAGCCCCCACACGCAGGTTTGAGTGGGGGCCAGCCCCCACACCCCCGGGGTATTTCAGCCAAGAAGAAATCAGGCGATCTCAAGGCTTGCGGCGGCGGTGTCGAGGCGGAAGAGGGCCTCTGTGATCTCGTCGTCGCTGATGTTGAGCGGCGGCAGCAGGCGCAGCACGTTATCGGAGGCCGGCACGGTGATGACTTGCGCGGTGTAACCTGCGCGCGCCACATCCGTGTTGGGCACGCGGCATTCCAGCCCCAACATCAGGCCCGTGCCCCGGACACCGGCGAAGATGTCGGGATGGGTGGCGACCAGTCCTTCCAGCTTTTGCCGCAACAGCGCCGCCTTGCGCGTGACCTCTGCTAGGAAGGCCGGATCGGCCACGTGACGCATCACCGCGCAGCCCACGGCGCAGCCCAGGGGATTGCCGCCATAGGTCGAGCCATGCGTGCCGGCGGTCATGGCGCGGCCGGCATGTTCGGTTGCCAGCACCGCGCCGAGGGGAAAGCCGCCGCCGATGCCCTTGGCGACCATCATGATATCGGGCGTGATGCCGGCCCATTCATGCGCGAAAAGCCGCCCCGTGCGCCCCATGCCGCATTGCACCTCGTCGAAGATCAGCAGGATGCCTTTTTCGTCGCAAAGCGTGCGCAGGCCCTTCAGGCATTGATCGGGCACCGGCCGGATCCCGCCCTCGCCCTGCACCGGTTCGATCAGGATGGCGGCGGTGGCATCATTGATGGCGGCGTGAAGCGCGTCGTGATCGCCCCAGGGCACCTGGGTGAAGCCCGGCATCAGCGGCCCGAAGCCCTGCGTCATCTTTTCCGATCCGGACGCGGCGATGGCGGCGGTGGAGCGCCCGTGAAATGCCCCCTCAAAAGCGATGATGCCGGTGCGCTCTGGCTGGCCGGCGTCATGGAAATGCTTGCGCGCCATCTTGATCGCCAGTTCGCAGGATTCGGTCCCCGAGTTGGTGAAGAACACCGTGTCGGCGAATGTCGCCGCGACCAGCCGGTCGGCCAGTTCCTGCTGCGCGGGGATCTCGTAGAGGTTCGAGGTGTGCCAGAGCCGTGCCGCCTGGTCGGTCAGCGCCGCGACCAGATCGGGATGCGCGTGCCCCAGCGCATTGACCGCGATCCCCGCCCCGAAATCGAGAAAACGTCGCCCGTCCGCCTCGACCAGCCAGCTGCCCTCGCCCGTCACAAAAGACAGCGGTGCGCGGTTGTAGGTCGGCAGGATCGTCGGGATCATGATCGTTTCCTCACGGCTGAAAGCCTGTGAGTGCCGCAAGGCCGCGTCCAAGTCAATGATCCCGGGCACAGCCCTATCGCGTGGACTGCGCCGCGTCGCTGTCGACGCCGTCCCGGATCACGCCCTTGGCGCCGGTCACCACCCCGAGCGATTTCAGCTTGCGGTGCAGCGCGCTGCGTTCCATGCCGACAAATTCCGCGGTGCGGCTGATATTGCCGCCGAAGCGGTTGATCTGGGTCAGCAGGTATTCCCGTTCAAACGCCTCGCGGGCGTCGCGCAAGGGCATGGTCGCGACGGTGCCCGACAGGATCACGCGGTCCTTCGCGCCCGGTGGTCCGGTCTCGGCCGGAAGCTCGGCCGCAGAGATCGGCGCGTTGCCTTCGCCGAGGATGAGCACGCGCTCGATCATGTTGCGCAGCTGGCGCACGTTGCCGGGCCAATGCATGGTCTGCAGAAGCGCCGCCGCCTCGTCGCTCAGGACCCTCTGCGGCAGGCCTTGCGTGCGGTGGAACACCTCGATGAAATGCCCGGCGAGCGCGGGGATATCCTCGCGCCGCGCCTCGAGGCTCGGCACCTCGACCGGCACCACGGCAAGGCGGTGATAAAGCTCACGGCGAAACAGGCCCGCCGCGATCTCGGCCTCCAGGTCCCGGCTGGTCGAGGAGATCACGCGCAGGTCGACCTTTATCCTCGAACTGCCGCCCACGCGCAGGAAGGTCTGATCCACGAGCACGCGCAGGATCTTGGATTGCGTGCCGGCGGGCAGGTCGGCGACCTCGTCGAAATAGATCACGCCGCCATCGGCATCCTCCAGCAGGCCGGGGGTCACGCCGGTCTCGGGAGATTCCGTGCCAAAAAGCACCTCTTCCATGCGCTCGGCGGCGATCGTGGCGCAGGCGACGCTGACGAACGGCCCGCCCGAGCGGTTCGAATTGGCATGGATGTAGCGCGCGGCGAGTTCCTTGCCCGACCCGGCCGGGCCAGACAGCAGCACCCGCCCGTTGGAGCGTGTGACCTTGTCGAGTTGCCCAAGCAGCGTGCGGAACGGCGCACTGTCGCCCAGCATGTCGGCGGGCGCCGTCTCGCGCCGGCGCAGCGCCTGGTTCTCGCGGCGCAGGCGGCTGGTTTCCATGCCGCGCCGGATCACCACCAGCAGCTGGTCGATGTTGAACGGCTTCTCGATGAAGTCATACGCCCCCTGCTTGATGGCGGCGACGGCGATCTCGATATTACCATGGCCCGAGATGATGACGACCGGCACATCCGGGTGGTCGCGCTTGACCGTCTTGAGGATGTCGATGCCGTCCATCCGGCTGTCCTTGAGCCAGATGTCGAGGATCAGCAAACCGGGCTGTTCCTTTTCGATTTCAGCCATGGCCGCGTCGGAATCGCCGGCGCGCCGCGTGACATAGCCCTCGTCCTCGAGGATATCCGAGATCAGTTCGCGGATGTCGCGTTCGTCATCGACAATCAGAATATCGTTCATATGGTCCTCATACGGCCTTTTCGATCCTGTTTTCGGCAAGCTGCTCGGCCAGCAGCGGCAGCCGCACGATGGCACAGGCCCCGCGATGCGCGCCCGCCTTGAACGGCTCTGCCGGCTCCAGGTTCAGCGTGCCGCCATGCTCTTCTATGATCTTCTTGACGATCGGCAGGCCAAGGCCCGTGCCCTTGTCCCGTGTCGTCACATAGGGTTCGAACAGCCGCCCGGGATCGTCCGGAAGCCCGATGCCGTTGTCGCTTATGCGGATCACGGCCCAGCCCCCCTCGTCGGCGCTATGGATGCGGATGACCGGTTCATGGCTCTCCGGCGCGCCGGCCTCGCACAGGCTCTCGATCGCCTCGCCGGCATTCTTGATCAGGTTGGTCAGCGCCTGCCCGATCATCGACGCATCGATATCGGCGCGCAGGGGCGCATCGGCCAGATCCAGCTCGAACCGCACCTCGGGCTGGCCGCTTTCCTGTAGCAGGGCCGACTCGCGCAGCACGTCAGTCAGGCTCAGCGGCGCGGTTTCGGGCTCGGGCATGCGGGCGAATTTCGAGAACTCGTCAACGATGCGCCGCAGATCGGTGGTCTGGCGCACCACGACGTCGGTCAGTTGTTCCAGGCTTTCGGCCTGATCGGGTTCGAGCAGCCGGCCGAACTTGCGCTTGATGCGCTCGGCGCTCAACTGGATCGGGGTCAGCGGGTTCTTGATCTCGTGCGCGATACGGCGGGCGACATCGCCCCACGCAGCCATGCGCTGCGCGGTCACGAGATCGGTAACATCGTCGAAGGCCACCACGTAGCCCTCGCGCCGGCCGCCCTCGCCCCTGCGGGTGGACATGCGCACCAGCAGGTTCTCGGCCCGCGCGCCGCGGCTGACCTTGATCTCTTCCTGCACGAAGCCGCCGGGTGCCGTGCGCAACCGGTCGAACAGCGGCGCGAATTCCGGCACCGCCACGCTCAGCGACAGCGATTGCTGATCCTCCTGCCAGTCGAGCAGCCGTTCGGCGGCGCGGTTGACGAAGGTGACGCGGCCCTTGGCATCCAGCCCGACGACCCCCGACGACACCGATCCCAGCACCGAATCAAAAAGGCGCCGCCGCCGCTCGATCTGCTGGGTATTGGCCAGAAGGCGCTCGCGCTGGCCCTTCAACTGGCGGGTCATCTGGTTGAAATAGGTTCCGAGTTGCGCGATCTCGTCATCGCCGTCCTCCTCGCGCACGCGGGTGTCGAGATCGCCCTCGCCGACGCGCTGCGCCGCGGAGGTCAGCCGGCCCACCGGGCGCGACAACCTTTCGGCGAACCACATCCCCAACCAGATCGCCGCGAGGATCAGGATCACTGCAAATCCCACGTAAAGCAGCCCGAACTCGAACAGAAGCCGCCCGCGCTCGCTCTCGCGCTGCTTGTAGAAGCGCGCGGTTTCCTGGGTTTCGTCCAGCAGGCTGAGGATCTCGCCATCCACGTTGCGACTGATATATAGCAGGCGGTCGGCGAAGGCTTCGAGCGGCATCAGCGCGCGGAACTCGTTGTTGTCCCAGTCGCGGATGACGATCACGCCCTCGTCCTGCGCCTCGCGGATCTGGGCGCGGGTGGGTTCCTCGTAGTCGAAAAGATAGGAACGTTCGCCGCGCGCGCGGATCTCTCCGGTGCCGTCGATCACGAAGGCCTCGCGCAGGCCGCGCTGAATTTCGCGCTGTCCCGAGGACAGCACCTGCCGGATCGTCCCGTCATCCATGAAGACCATGGCGCGCTTGTTGGCGTTGATCGCCTGCGCCAGCGCGCGCGCGTCCGTCACCAGGTCGCGGCGATGCTCTTCTTCATAGGCCTGGGCTGCGGCGACCGAATTGTCGACCACCCGGCCCACACGATCCGAGAACCACGCCTCCAGACCCATGTTGACCGATAGCGTGGCAAAGACCGCCACCGTCACGGTCGGCAACAGCGCCATCAGCGCGAACACGCCGGTCAGCCGCAGGTGCAGCTTCGACCCCGCCGACTGGCTGCGCCGCGCCGCGATCATCCGCGCCACGCGCTGCAACACCAGCCCGGCGACCATCAGCACATAGACGAGATCGGCCAGCAGCACGAGGCGCAGCGCGTTCGAGGATGTGCCCTGATCGAGCGGCCCGAGCAGCAGATAGGTCAGCAGCGCCAGCACCGGCCCAAGGATCACAAGCCCGAGGGCGGCCCAAGTTTGCAACCGCTGAAGGCGCCGCAGGCGGGTGATCCGCTCCCATGTAAGGCGTCCGACGCGTCTCCGGCGTGCTCGTTCTGCCACGCATGCCCCTCATTCCTTCGCGGGGCAGACCGCCAGCCCCACAACATGACGGCCCGTCTCCGATGCCCGGATCCGATCGGCCACATCCATGTTGCAGTTTTACATCAACTTGCGGCGGCGTGTCACGTTAATATCAAGATCGGTAATCTTCTTGCGCAAGGTATTGCGGTTGATCCCCAGCAGATCGGCGCATTTCATCTGGTTTCCGCCGGTGGCATCCAGCGCGATCTCAATCAGCGGCGTCTCGACCTCGCGCAGGATCCGCCCGTAAAGTCCCGGCGGCGGCAATTCGCTGCCGTGCAGGTCGAAATAACGTTGCAGGTGATCGGCCACCGAGGCCGACAGGCTCTCGGCGCCGCGTCCCTCGCGCATCACCGGCTCGGCCCGTGGCTGGTTGCCCAGCACCGCCTCGACCTCGGCGCGGGTGATCTCGGGGCTCTGCGCGGTCAGCCCGATCCGGCGCACGGTGTTTTCAAGCTGGCGCACATTGCCGGGCCAGCTATAGGCGCGCATCAGTTCAACCGCGTCATCCGACAGGTGCCGGGCGGGCTGGCCGTCGCGCTCGTCGCGGGCCAGGAAATGCGCCGCCAGCAGCGCGATGTCCTCGATCCGCTCGCGCAGGGACGGCACGTCGACCACGGCACCGCTCATCCGGTAGTAGAGATCCTCGCGCAGCGTCCCATCCTCCATCGCCTGCGCGGGCGGCACGCGGCTGGTGGCCATGAAGCGCGGCACGTGATCGCCCGGCGCGTCCAGCATCCGCACAACGCGGCCCTGCGCCTCGCGCGGCAGGTCGCTGACCTCGTCGAGCACCAGCGTGCCGCCTTTCACGCGCGCCAGCACGCGGGACGGGCCGTCGAGGTCACTCACATCCTCGGCCGTCACGGTCACCAGTGGCAGCGTGCGCCGGTCCGAGAAATCATGCAGCGCCTTGGCGATCAGAGACTTGCCGGTGCCCGATTCGCCGCAGATCATCACCGGCATGTCGCTGTGCATGACCCGCGCCACCACCCGGTAGAGCGTCTGCATCGCCGGCGTGCGCCCGATCAGGGGCAATTCGTCGGGACGGTCCTTTTCAGGTTCGGCACTCGCGGTCCGGTTGGCCCGCGCCTCGAGCGCGCGCGCGGTCCGCTTCATCAGGTCCGGCAGATCGAAAGGCTTGGGCAGGTAATCATAGGCCTCGGCCTCGGCGGCCTTGATCGCCGTCATGATCGTGTTCTGCGCCGAGATCACGATCACCGGCAGACCGGGCCGATCCAGCGCGATCTTGGGCAGCATCTCCAACCCGTTGCCATCGGGCATCACCACGTCCGAGATCACCACGTCGCCCTTGCCCTCGCCGACCCAACGCATGAGCGTCGTCAGGCTCGATGTGGCATGCACCCGGCACCCCGCCCGCGTTAGCGCCTGTGTCAGGACCGTTCTGATCGTGCGGTCGTCATCGGCGACCAATACCGTGCCATCCATAGCCTAATCCTCCTGACCTGTCGTCGTTTCGGCGCGTTGCAGCGAGATGCGGAACACCGTGCGCCCGGGCACCGAACCGACCGAGATCCAGCCGCCGTGATCCGAGATGATCTTGGCCGCCAGCGCCAGACCAAGGCCCGTGCCGTTCTCGCGACCCGACACGAACGGATCGAAGACCTGTTCGGCGATCTCGGGCGGCAGGCCCGGCCCGTCATCGATGATCTCGATCTGCAGCGGCAGTACCTTGCCCTTGCCGTCACCAGTATCCTTGCGGCGCACCCTGAGGGACTGTTCGTAATAGCTGTGCAGCCGGATCGTGCCGGCCTTGCCCCCCGAAGCCTCGGCGGCATTTTTCAACAGGTTCAGTACCACCTGCAGCAATTGGTCCGTATCGCCAAGCGCCAGCGGCAGCGACGGGTCGTAATCCTCGACCAATGTCATGTGCGACGCAAAGCCCAGCATCGCCGAGCGGCGCGCCCGGTCCAGCACGTCATGCAGGTTGATCGGGCGCAGGTCCGGTGCGGTGATATTGCCGAATTGCTCGACCCGCTCCAGCAGGGCCACGATGCGGCGGCTCTCGCTGACGATCAGATCGGTCAGTTCCAGGTCGTCATTGCCGACATTCATCGACAGAAGCTGCGCCGCGCCGGTGATCCCCGCCAGCGGGTTCTTGATCTCGTGCGCCAGCATCTCGGCCATGCCGATGGCCGATTTCGCCGCCGCCTTCACGCTGCTGTTCTGCACCATGCGCCCTGCCAGCTCGCGCGGGCTGATCAGCATGATCATGTGCCCCGGCTGATCGGACAGCGGCGCGATCTGCAGGTTGCACTGCATCGGCGCACGTTCCCCTGTGCCGACATCAACGTCATTGACGAACAGGGGCGCGCCGGATTGCCGGGCCCGTCCGAACGCGTCGTCGAGCGGCGCATTGACCGCCAGCTTGTCCCAGACCGGCTGTCCGACAAGCGTGCGCTCGGAACTCAGCATGAACCCTTCGGCGGCAGGATTGATCCGCGCGATCCGGTCGTCCCCGTCGATCACCAGCGCCGGCACCGGCAGCGCCGCCCAGATGGCGTCGTCCGCGCTCATGCCGCTTGCCTCGCCGGATCCGCGCGCATCGCTTCGGGCAACAGCCGCAGCGCCTCGGACGGGGTCGCGGTCAGAACGGCACGGCGCAGCGCCGCGCCTGTGCCCGCGTGATCCATGTACCAGCCCAGATGCTTCCGCGCCACGCGCCCGCCCAAGGCGCTGCCGTAGAAGCCCAGAATCGCCTCGAAATGCGCCGCGACCAGGTCCGCCAGCGCGGCACCTCGCGGCACGTTCGGCGCGGGCGTGCCGTAAAGCCTTGCGGCCACCTCGGCCAGCAGCCACGGCCGGCCTTGCGCGCCGCGCCCGATCATCACGCCGGCCGCGCCGGACTGCGCCTGCGCCGTGCGGGCCGTTGAGGCATCCACGATATCGCCATTGGCGATCACCGGGATCCCCACAGCCTCGGTCACGTCGCGGATCGCACCCCAATCGGCGCGGCCCTTATAGAACTGGCAGCGCGTCCGCCCGTGAATGGTGATCATTTGCACACCCGCCGCCTCGGCGCGCCGCGCGATCGCGGCCGCGTTCAGGCTGTCGTGATCCCAGCCCAGCCGGGTCTTCAGCGTCACCGGCACGTCCACCGCGCCCACCACCGCCTCGATCAGCCGCAGCGCGTGATCCGGCGTGCGCATCAGCGCCGAGCCCGACGCGCCGTTTCCGCCGTCGCTGGTCACCTTCTTGGCCGGGCAGCCCATGTTGATGTCGATGATCCGCGCCCCCCGGTCCGCGACCATGCGCGCGGCCTCGGCGATCCAGCGCGGCTCGCAACCGGCGAGCTGGACCACGGTGTTGTCCACCCCGAGGCCCAGCTCGGCCTTTTCGCGCGTGCCGGGCCTTGCCTGAACCATTTCCTGGCTTGCGACCATTTCGCTAACCACCAGCCCCGCGCCGAATCGGGTCACCAGCGACCGAAAGGGCAGATCGGTGATTCCCGCCATCGGGGCGAGCACCACGGGAGGCGTTAACCACCTGTTGGCGAGTGTCTGCATGAGTCTGCCCAATGGATGTGCAATGTGGACGGTGTACCTGCCGCACGGATCGGTGACAACGCTGCACTGATGCCTTCGCAGGCTGCCGAGGGGCGTTCGCCTATTTTTTAATCATTTGCCAAGCCATTGCGCTCAACCGAGACGCGCCGTAATCACATTGCATGACATGCGCCGCCCTCATCGTCGCCGCAGGCCGCGGCATCCGCGCCGGCGGAGATAGTCCCAAGCAATGGCAACCGTTGCTCGGGCGGCGGGTGATCGACTGGACGCTCGATGCCTTTCTCGCGGTCAAGGGGATCACCTCGATCACCGTTGTCGTGCATCCCGATTACATGTCGCACATCGCGCCGCATTCCCGGATCCGCGTCGTGGCGGGCGGCGCGACGCGCGCCGCTTCGGTCCGCTGCGGGCTTGAGGCGATCACCAAGGCCCCGCCCGACCACGTACTGATCCACGATGCCGCGCGATGCTGTACGCCGCCCGCGCATATCGCCGATATCCTGAACACCCTGGTATCGGGCGATGCCCCCGCCGTCGCCCCGGCCCTGCCCGTCACCGATGCGCTCTGGACGGCGGCTGATGGCCGCGTCACCGGCCTGCAGGACCGCAGCGGACTCTACCGGGCGCAGACGCCGCAAGGCTTTGACTTCGCAGCGATCCTCGACGCGCACCGCACATGTGCCGCGGACACGACCGATGATGTCGCCGTGGCACTCTCCGCCGGCCTTCGTGTCTCCATGGTCGACGGAGACGAGGACAATCTGAAGATCACCGGACCGGGCGACTTCGCCCGTGCCGAAAAATTACTGAAGGATCACATGGACATACGTATCGGCACAGGGTTCGACGTGCACCGTTTCGGGCCGGGAACCCACTGCATGCTTTGCGGGATCGCGGTGCCGCATGATCGCGGACTCGACGGTCACTCCGACGCGGATGTCGGGATGCACGCGGCAACGGACGCCATATACGGGGCCATGGCCGAGGGCGATATCGGGCGCCACTTCCCCCCCTCCGATCCGCAATGGAAAGACGCCGAAAGCCATGTCTTCCTGCGCCACGCGGTCGAGATGGCGCACACAAAAGGGTTTGCAATCAACAACATGGATATCACGCTGATCTGCGAACGTCCCAAGATCGGCCCCCATGCCGAGGCCATGCGCGCCGCGCTGTCGCAGATCACCGGGATCGAGACCGGGCGGATCTCGGTCAAGGCCACGACATCCGAACGGCTCGGCTTTACCGGGCGCGAAGAAGGCATCGCGGCCCAGGCCGCCGTGATATTGGTAAAAAGATGCGCATAAGCCATTTGATCTCAACGGTTTTCGGCGTGGGCTACCTGCGTCCCGCGCCGGGCACATGGGCGTCGCTGCTCGCGCTTGCCCTGGCATGGGGGTTGCACCTTCTGGGCGGTCCGGTGGCCCTAGTCCTGGGGATCATTCTGGCATGTGCATCCGGTGTGTGGGCCATCGCATCGGAAACAGACGGGAAAGAGGATCATGATCCGTCCGAGATCGTGATCGACGAGGTCGCGGGCCAGTGGGTGGCCTTGCTGCCGGTGTCCCTCGGTGCGGCCCATGTCGGGGCGGATATCACAAGTCTCTGGCCGGGTTTTCTTTTCGCCTTTCTCTTCTTTCGGCTGTTCGACATCTGGAAGCCCGGCCCCATCGGCCGCGCCGACAGGCGCGACGACGCGCTTGGCGTGATGCTTGACGATATCCTCGCCGGGCTTGCCGCCGCGATCTGCGTCGTCATAACGGCCTACATCTATCACGAGGTCATACTGACATGATTTCGCAAAATATCCTCGCGCTTGCACAGGCACAGGGCATCATGATCGCCACCGCCGAAAGCTGCACGGGCGGGATGGTGGCCGTGGCGCTGACGGATATTCCCGGCTCGTCATCGGTGGTCGAGCGTGGCTTTGTAACCTATTCGAACGCCGCGAAGATCGAGATGCTGGGCGTCTCGGCCGACACGCTTGCCGCGCATGGCGCCGTCTCGGAAGAGGTCGCCCGCGAAATGGCCGAGGGCGCCTTGCGTCACAGCCACGCGGACCTTGCCCTGTCCATCACCGGCATCGCCGGCCCCGGCGGGTCAGAGCACAAGCCCGAAGGCCGCGTCTGTTTCGGCATTGCAGGGACGGGGTGTCCAACGCGGACGCAAACGTGCGACTTCGGCGCGCAGGGGCGCGGGCGCGTGCGAGAGCTGTCGCGCGATCATGCTTTGGACATGATCGAAAAATCCCTGGCGCCTTAGGGTGCCAGACGATGCTCACGCCTTTCCGTAAAGCGCGTCGGCCCTTTTCTCGAACGCGCGGACAATGCGTTTCATGGCTTCGTAAAAGAAGATCTCGGCCGCCGATTGCAGGAACCGGTTCTTGAATTCGAAATCCACATCGAAGCCGACCTCGCACCCGCCCTCGACATCACGAAAGGCCCAGTTGGAGCGCATGTGGTGGAACGGCCCATCAAGATATTCCGTCTTGATCTGTTTTTCCTTCGGCCAAAGCACCACGCGGCTGCCGAAGCGTTCGCGGAAGACCTTGAAGCTTATGACCAGATCGGCCTCCATCACCTCGGACCCGTCGCCCTGGGGCGTGATCCGGCGCACCCGCGCGGCCGCCGTCCACGGCAGGAATTGCGGATAGCTGCCGACATCGGCGACCAGCCGGTACATCTGGTCCGCGGTGTAGCGCAGCTTTCTGACTTCGGAATGTGATGGCATGGGATACCCGGCTCGATCATGTCAGTGGCGCGCGTTTTCGTGGACTGGTCAGCAAAGTTCAAGAGGCGCCATGCCGCGCCCCGGCATCGGTCCGTCCCTGCGCTTGCAAGAGCATCCGCGGCCACGGACGCGATCAGGCGCGGGCAGCGGCGATGAATGACCGGATCTTTGCGGCATCCTTGATCCCGGGTGAGCGTTCGACGCCGGACGACACATCCACCTGCCGTGCCCCTGTGATCTGAACCGCCTCCGAGACGTTGTCGGGCGTGAGCCCGCCCGCCAGAAGCCATGGCACGGGCCACTCCCGCCCCGCGATCAGCGACCAGTCGAAGGCCGCGGCATTTCCGCCGGGACGATCTGCCCCTCTCGGCGGCTTGGCGTCGATCAGAAGCTGGTCGGCCACGGCACCGTACCGCTCGATCTGGTCGAGATCGTCGGCATCGGCGATGCCGATGGCCTTCATCACGGGCAGCCCGTACCGCGCGCGGATCCCGGCGACACGGTCGAGTGTTTCACGACCATGCAACTGAAGCATGTCGAGCGGCACGGTGCGCGTCAGCGCGTCAAGCGCCGCATCATCCGCATCGACCACCAGCGCGACCTTGGCGATGCCCGGCGGCACCTCGATGGCCAGACCGCGCGCGACGGCGGGCGACAGATGACGCGGCGATTTCTCGAAGAAGACGAACCCGACATAGCTCGCCCCCGCTTCCGCTGCGGCCGCGACGTCTTCCGCCCTGGTCAATCCGCAGATCTTGACACGCGTGTCCCTGGACATCGGGTCCGGTCACCCCGTCTCGTCGAGAAGCGCGAGAACATCGTCCTTGTCCTTGTTCCGCTCTCCCCTGAGGCGCTTGACCTCGGCGCGCAGGCTGGCGAGTTCGCGCGCCTGACGCGCCGCGGCCTTGCGTTCGCCGGCCTCGCGGATCCACTCCCAGATGAACCCGACGATCAGGCCCGCGAGGATCCCGCCGTAGATCACCACAAAAAGCGGGACGTCGTAGGTCGGGTTGAGTGCGGCAAAGCCTTCGAGTTCATCGGGAAGGATGCGAAGGCTCACGAAATCGCGATTGGCCAGCGCGATGAGCACGAGGGACAGCGCGAAGATCGCGATCGAGGCATATCTTATGTATCGCATGGTCAGTTCCCGTTCAGCCGGTCACGCAAGAGCTTGCCGGTCTTGAAAAATGGTACGTATTTCTGGTCGACCTGCACGCTTTCGCCGGTGCGCGGGTTGCGCCCCAGACGCGCGTCGCGCTTCTTGACGGAAAACGCGCCGAAACCCCGCAGTTCCACCCTGTTGCCGTTGGCAAGCGCTTCGGTGATCTCGCTGAAGATTGTGTTCACGATCTTCGCGACATCCTGCTGCACGAGATGCGGGTTTTCTTCCGCGATCCTCTGGATCAATTCCGACCGTATCATCCGGGGGCCCCTCCAATCCTGTTCGACCGTGCATGACTATACGCGGGCTACCATAAAACGAAACCACAAAGCCAAACTCAAGCGTCGGAAATTCAAGAAATATTTTCATGCCCCGCTTCTGTGTGCGCGCGCCGACCGGGCTCCGTGACGATTATCACACATCCGCGCCGTTTCGGTGGACCGCGCGGAACGGCGATTCGAACGTCGCGGAAATGATGCCGGCATCCGGTCAGACCGGTGGACATTGACGCCCATCCGACGCATTGTCCCGCCCTGAAATCAGAGAGAATGATACCGTGATACCCCGAAAGATCATCATCGATACGGACCCCGGGCAGGATGACGCGGTGGCACTTCTTCTGGCACTGGCCTGCCCGGATGCGCTGGACGTTCTGGGCGTGACCTGCGTGGCCGGAAACGTGCCGCTGGAGATGACCGCGCGCAACGCGCGCGTCATTTGCGAGCTTACCGGCCGTGCGGACATGCCGGTGTTTGCCGGCTGCGATCGCCCGATGGAGGGGGATCTGGTCACCGCCACGCATGTGCACGGGCCGACGGGGCTGGACGGACCCTACCTGCCGGAGCCCGAGATGCCACTGCAATCCGGGCATGCCGTGGAGTTTCTCGTCGACACGCTGCGCACGCAAAAAGAGGGCACCGTGACCCTCGTAGCCCTTGGGCCGCTGACGAATATCGCGACCGCGTTGCAGACGGCGCCGGACATCGCATCGAGGATCAGCGCGATCGGCGTGATGGGGGGCGCGCAGCATGTCCGCGGCAACGTGACACCGGACGCGGAATTCAACATTCACGTCGATCCGAAGGCGGCCGACATCGTGTTCCATTCGGGAATCCCCCTGACGCTCGTCCCGCTCGACGTGACGCAGAAGATGCTGGTGACCCCGCCCCGCAACGCGGCGCTGCGGGCGATCGGCACGCCGGTCGGGCGCGCCGTGGCCGACATGACAGGCTTCATCGAACGCTACGATCCCGAGCGCTATGGCGAGGAGGGCATGCCGCTGCACGATCCCTGCACGATCGGCTGGCTGTTGCGCGCCGATCTCTTTCGATCCTACAAGGTCAATCTCACCGTCGACACCGGACCCGGAGAGAGCCGCGGCAAGACGGTGATGGATTGGCCGGGCGCGCAGGGGCGCCCCCCGAACGCGACCATTCTGCACGATATCGACGCGGACGGGTTCTTCGACCTTCTGCTGGACAGGCTCTCGCGGCTATGACGGCCCTGACCCTCGCACGCCCCGACGATCTGGACCGGCTGATCCCGCTGGTCGCCGCCTATCACACCGAGGCCGGGATCGCCCAGGACGATGCAACCCGCCGCGAGGCGCTGACCCCCATTCTGGACGGCAGCCCGCACGGTGTCGCCTATCTCATCGGGCCGGCGCGTGCCCCGATCGGGTACGTGATCCTCAGCTTCGGCTGGTCGGTGCGGTCCGCCGGGCTCAACGCGATGGTCGACGAGCTTTACATCCGCCGTGCGGTGCGTGGCCGTGGCATCGGGACGGAAGTGATGAGCGCCCTGCCCAAGGCGCTTGCCGGGGCCGGACTGCGGAGGATGAACCTGCAGGTACGGCGTGACGACGAGAAGGCGCGCAAACTGTATGGCAAGCTGCGCTTCACCGCACGCGAAGATCATGTGCTGATGACGCGCCAGATGTAGACGCCGCCACCCGCAGAGATTACCTGTTTGGCATGGACATGAACATACCCTTCACCAACAGCTACGGGGCGCTGCCGGCGCGCTTCTTCACGCGGCAGACAGCCGTGCCCGTGCGCGCGCCGCGGCTGATACGGTTCAATGCCGATCTGGCCGCGGAGCTGGGCATTTCCGAAACCGACAGCGCGACGCTCGCTCAGGTCTTTGCCGGAAATTCCGTGCCCGAGGGGGCCGATCCGCTGGCACAGGTCTATGCCGGGCATCAGTTCGGCGGCTTCTCGCCGCAGCTCGGCGACGGGCGTGCACTGCTTCTGGGCGAGGTCGTGGACCGCGCGGGCCTCCGCCGCGACATCCAGCTCAAGGGGTCCGGTCCCACGCCCTACAGCCGGATGGGCGACGGGCGGGCGTGGCTCGGGCCGGTTTTGCGCGAATACGTCGTCTCCGAGGCGATGCACGCGCTCGGCATACCCACCACCCGCGCGCTGGCCGCGGTCGAAACCGGCGAGCCTGTCTACCGCGAGACCGGCGGCATGCCCGGTGCGGTCCTGACCCGCGTCGCCGCCAGCCATATCCGCGTCGGCACCTTTCAGTATTTCGCCGCGCGCCGCGACCTCGAGGGCCTGCGCGCGCTTTACGATTATACCGTCGCCCGGCACGACAGCCGCGCCGAAAGCCCCGCCGATCTGCTGGACGCGGTCATCCGCAGGCAGGCACGTCTGGTGGCGCGATGGATGTCCGTGGGTTTCATCCACGGCGTGATGAACACCGACAATACCGCGCTTTCCGGCGAAACGATCGATTACGGGCCATGTGCGTTCATGGACAGCTATCATCCGCAGACGGTCTACAGTTCGATCGACGCGCATGGCCGCTACGGGTATGACAATCAGGCCCGGGTGATCGTCTGGAACATGGCGCAATTCGCCACGACACTGGTACCCCTGATGCCCGATCAGGACGCCGCGATCGAGGATTTCACCGCGCGCGTGCATGCCATGCCCGATCTGATCGAGGCCGAGCGTCAGACCCTTTTCGCGGCCAAGATCGGCATTGCCAACCCCGAGGCGGGGGATGTCGCGCTGGTCGATGCATTGCTCGACCTGATGGCAAAGGCGGGTGCGGATTTCACCAACACCTTCCGGGGCCTGATCGACGGCACTGCGCGCGACGCGTTCGCCGATCGGGCCGCGTTCGATACCTGGGCCGAGCGGTGGCGCGCGCGGCTGGCGCGCGAGAGGGATCCAGACCTGGTGATGCGCGCGGCCAATCCCGCCGTGATCCCGAGAAATCACCGGATCGAACAGATGATCGAGGCGGCCGTCGCAGGCGATTACGCGCCGTTCGAGCGGCTGCTGACGGTGCTGTCGGATCCATACACGGATCACCCGGAGGCCGATGATCTGCGCCGCCCGCCCGCGCCGTCAGAGGTGGTGCCGGCGACCTTCTGCGGCACTTAGAACGTCGTCTGCGATCATCCCCCGCGCCGGTAGCGGAAAACGCCGCTGCCGGTGGCGATCAGGGTGGT
>JAWLGF010000098.1:0-6481 GCA_041685205.1 Roseovarius sp. | reverse complement strand
GAGCTTGGCGTCGAGACGCTGGACGAAGAGGGCTGGCTGCGCCTCATCGGGCAGGCATGAGCACCCGGCCCGAAATCCTGTTCCCGCTTTTCGCGGGGCTCGACACGCTGGAGGGTGTCGGCAAGAAGACCGCGCAGGCGCTCGGCGCGCTCGACATCACCCGGCCGCGCGATCTGATCTTCACCCTGCCGCAGTCCGGTGTGGATCGCGCGCGGCGAGCCACGGTCCAAGGCGCGGAGGTGCCCGGCACCGTGACGGTCGAGGTGACCGTTGGTGCGCACCGCGCCAATACCCGCAAGGGCGGGCCCTACCGCATCATCGTCGAGGATGCCGCGACCAGCTTTCAACTGGTGTTCTTTCACGCGCGGGCCGATTACCTGCAGCGTATCCTGCCCACCGGCGCGCGGCGCGTGGTGTCCGGCAAGGTCGAGCTGTTCGACGGTGTCGCGCAGATGGTGCATCCCGATCACGTCGTGCCGGTGGAGACCGCGCATGAGATCCCCGCGTTCGAGCCGGTCTATCCGCTGACCGCCGGTGTCACGCAGCGGGTGATGGCCAAGGCCGCGCAGGCGGCGCTGACACGGCTGCCGGACCTGCCGGAATGGATCGATCCGGTGCAGAAGGCGCAGGCCGGCTGGCCGGACTGGGCAGGCGCGGTGCGCGCGGCTCATGCGCCCAAGGCGGCGCAGGACCTGTCGCCAACGACCCCTGCGCGCGAACGGCTGGCCTATGACGAGCTGATGGCGCATCAGATGACGCTGGCGCTGGCGCGGGCCAAGCTGCGCCGCGCCAGGGGGCGGGCGACGGTCGGCACGGGGGCGTTGCAGGCAAAGGTGCTGGAGGCGCTGCCCTATGCGCTGACCGGCGCGCAGACCCGCGCGATCGCCGAGATCGCCGGCGACATGGCAAGCTCGATGCGGATGAACCGGCTGCTTCAGGGCGATGTCGGGGCGGGCAAGACGCTGGTGGCGTTCAAGGCGCTGCTGATCGCGGTCGAGGCAGGCGGGCAGGGGGTGATGATGGCCCCGACCGAAATCCTCGCCCGCCAGCATCTGCAGGGGTTGCGTCCCTTGGCCGAAAGCGCGGGCGTTGTGCTGGAGATCCTGACGGGGCGCGACAAGGGGGCGGAGCGGCGCGCCAAGCTGGACGCCCTGCAGCGCGGCGATATCCAGATCCTCGTGGGCACCCATGCGGTGTTTCAGAAGGATGTCGAATTCGCCGATCTGCGGCTGGCCATCGTCGACGAGCAGCACCGGTTCGGCGTGCGCCAGCGGCTGGAACTGGGGCGCAAGGGCGCGCAGGCCGATGTTCTGGTGATGACCGCGACGCCGATCCCGCGCAGCCTTGCGTTGGCGCAATACGGTGACATGGATGTCTCGGTGCTGGATGAAAAGCCGCCCGGGCGCAAGCCGATCAAGACCGCGCTGGTGAACATGGGCCGCATCGACGAGGTGGTGGATCATCTGCGGCGCGCGATCGCCGAGGGGCGTCAGGCCTACTGGGTCTGCCCGCTGGTCGAGGAAAGCGAGATCGTCGATCTGTCGAGTGCCGAGGAGCGGTTCCAGAGGCTGCGCGTTGCCCTTGGTGAGGGCGTCGTCGGGCTGGTCCATGGCCAGATGCCAGCCGACGAGAAGGACGCGGCGATGGCGGCGTTCCAGCGCGGCGACACCAGCGTTCTGGTCTCGACCACGGTGATCGAGGTCGGGGTCGATGTGCCCAATGCCTCGATCATGGTGATCGAACGCGCCGAAAGCTTCGGCCTTGCGCAGTTGCACCAGTTGCGGGGCCGCGTCGGGCGCGGCGAGGCGGCCTCGACCTGTCTGCTGATGTATCAGGCACAGCTGAGCGAAAGTGGCGCGCGCCGGCTGGAGACGATGCGCGACACCGAGGACGGCTTTCGCATCAGCGAGGTCGATCTCGACATGCGCGGCGCGGGCGATCTGATCGGCACCGCGCAGTCGGGTCTGCCCCGGTTCCGCATCGCCGATCTCGAGGCGCAGGCGGCGCTTATGGCGGTGGCGCAATCGGATGCGCGCAAGCTGCTGCATGACGACCCGGATCTTCAGACCGAGCGGGGCCGCGCGGCGCGGATCCTCTTGTGGCTGATGGAGCAGGACCAGGCGATTCGCCTGTTGATGGTCGGCTAACGGGCGGTGCGATCAAGCCGTCACGAATGGTGTCTAGCGGGTTTGTTCACAAAAGTTCTTAAAAAGTTCTTTACAGATGCCGTCAAAGATGAGAACAAAAGAGAAACATAAGGTTTCACACGGAGGTTCTCGGATGTTGCACCAGATCAAGATCGCCGCGCAGCGGTCGGGGGACACGATCCTCGGCGACGCGATCGGGGCGATCGCCTTGATGATCATGTTGATCGGCGCGCTCTATCTGCCGGGGGTCTCCTGACCGCCGCGATCCGGGAGTATTGCCCGGCGGGTCCGGTTCCTTGCCGTGGGTCCCCCGTGTCGGGGTGACGTCACGCCTGCCTGTCGCACTGGTTTTCGGGCGGTTGCCTCATTGCGCCCGATGATCGGCAGGGACCAATCGACCCGCCACACCTAGCCGCCGCCGCCCCTTGGGCGCGCGGCGGTTTTTTTGTTCAGGTTTGTTCCGGGAAGAGGGTGCTTTCGGTCAGGTACAGGCGGTGTGCGCCCGGGCCTCTTCCATTGCCTCGACCGCGGCCTCCAAAGTCAGCAGGATCGAAGCATGGCGGTTCTTGTAGTCGCGCGCGGGGCGCAACACTTCTAGCCCGTCAAACGGAGCGGGCGGTGTGGCCCCGTCGGAGTCGAGCATCTCCTTCAACGCGTCACGTGCAGCCGTCACCTGCGCCAGATCGCAGCCGATGATGTTGCGGCCCACCACGCTGGCCGCTGCCTGGCCGAGCGCGCAGGCCTTGACCTCTGCCGCGTAGTCCGAAACGCGGTCGTCCCGGCAGGCCAGATCCACCGTGACGGTCGAGCCGCATAGCGGTGCGCGGCGTTTCACGCTCGCCTGCGGATCCTTCAGCCGTCCGTGATGCGGGATGTCGGCCGCCAGTTCCAGGATGCGCGCCGAATAGAGCTTGATCAGGTCGGTCTCGCCGCTCATGGCTTTTCCTTTCGCGTCATGCCCGATACATAACCGCGTGACGCCCAGTTTCAAAAGGAAATCCCACATGATTTTCGATCCGGCCACCCTGACATTCGATGAGAGGGGCCTCATCCCGGCCATCGCGCAGGCGCATGACACCGGCGAGGTGCTGATGATGGCGTGGATGAATGCCGAGGCGGTGACGCGCACGCTGGAGACGGGCCGCGTCACCTATTGGAGCCGGTCTCGGCAGGCCTTCTGGATCAAGGGCGAGACCTCGGGTCATGTGCAGGAGCTGGTCGAGATGCGCGTCGATTGCGACCGCGATTGCCTGCTGCTGCGGATCCGCCAGACGGGGCCGGCGTGCCACACGAACCGGCGGTCGTGCTTTTACACGGCGCTGCGTGAGGGCGCGGAGATCGAGATCATGGCGCCCGTGGCCGGCTGATGGACCGGGGGTTTCCCCCCCCGGACCCCCGGAGGGTATTTTCTCCAAGAAGAAACATCATAGGCCAATGATTGCGCGGATATCGCGGGGCGTGGCCCCGTCCGCGCGGTAGGTCTCGATGGCGCGGGCGTCGTCGCGTTTGGCAAGGCGCTTGCCGCTCTCGTCACGGATCAGCCGGTGATGATGATAGGCGGGCGTGGGCAGATCCAGCAGGCGCTGCAGCAGGACGTGGATCTGCGTGGCGTCCGACAGATCCTCGCCCCGGATGACATGGGTGATGGCCTGATCGGCATCGTCGAGGACCACCGCAAGGTGATACGAGGCCCCCATGTCGCGGCGCGCGAGCACGACGTCGCCGACGGTCTGGACCATGTCCCGGGGCGTCGTGAGGTGATCCTTTTTCCGGTATTCCAGGGGCGTGTCGAACTGCGTAAGCGCGCGGGTCATGTCGAGCCGCAGGGCGCTGTCTGCGGGCATCGGCCCCAGCGGTGGCGCGTCGGGCCGGCAGGTGCCGGGATAGATCAGCCCGTCGGGCCCATTCAGCGGCGCGCCCTCCTGCGGAGCGGCGGCAGCGGCGCGAATATCGCCGCGTGTGCAGGTGCAGGGGTAAAGCAGGCCCATCTGCCACAGGGTGTCGAGCGCCGTGCGGTAGCGGGGCAGGCGCGCCGACTGGCGCAAGGCCGGGCGGGTCCAGTCGAGGCCGAGCCACGACAGGTCGTCGTAGATCTGGGCCTCGAATTCGGGGCGGGCGCGGCTCTGGTCGAGATCGTCGATGCGCAGGTGAAACGTGCCGCCCGCCGCCCGCGCCATGTCATGCGCAAGGAGCGCCGAGTAGGCATGTCCCAGATGCAGGGGCCCGGTGGGCGACGGGGCAAAGCGCGTGACGAACATGCGCGGTCAGGACGCGACGCTCATGTCATGTACGGGCGCTTGCTCCGCGAGCCACGTGGTCCAGGCCGCCTTGGCGCGGTCGGTATAGGCCTTGTAGCGGTCCATGCGTCCGCGCCGGCCGCCTTTCAGCCCGTCGACCGGGCGGAAGAGGCCGAAATTGACGTTCATCGGCTGGAATGTCCTGGCCTCCGCGCCGCCGGTGATGTGGTGGATGAGCGCGCCCATGGCGCTGTCCTGCGGCACCGGTGGCAGGGACTGGCCGAGGATCTCGGCCGCCGCGAGACGCCCGGCGACAAGACCCATGGCCGCGGATTCCACGTAGCCCTCGACACCGGTGATCTGGCCGGCAAACCGGATATGGGGCCGCACCCGCAGCCGCATCTGCGCGTCAAGCAGGGTCGGGGCATTGAGGAATGTGTTGCGGTGCATGCCGCCAAGCCGGGCAAAGCGTGCATTTTCCAGCCCAGGAATCATCCTGAAAACAGATGCTTGCGCGCCGTATTTCATCTTGGTCTGGAACCCGACGATGTTGAAGAGCGTGCCAAGCGCGTTGTCGCGGCGCAGCTGCACAACGGCATGCGGCTTGATCTCGGGCGCGTGCGGGTTGGTCAGCCCCACGGGTTTCATCGGGCCGTGGCGCAGCGTCTCGCGGCCGCGCTCGGCCATCACCTCGATCGGCAGGCAGCCATCGAAATAGGGTGTGCCGTCGGGCGAGATCTCGGCCTCGCCGGTATGAAAGGCGGTCTTTTCAGCCGCCAGCAGCGCGTCGATGAAGGCCTCGTATTGCCCGGCATTCATGGGACAGTTGAGATAGGCGGTCCGCTCGGCCTCGGTGTCGCCCTTGTCGTAGCGCGACTGCATCCATGCGGTGGACATGTCGATGCTGTCGTAATGCACGATGGGCGCGATGGCGTCGAAGAAGGCGAGCGCGTCGGTCCCCGTCGCGGTGGCGATCGCCCGCCCCAGTCCTTCGGAGGTCAGCGGGCCGGTCGCGATGATCCAGCGCCCACCCTCGGGAAGATCCTTGATTTCATCATGTTGCACGGTGATCTTCGGGTGCTGCAAGAGCCGTTCTGTGACGCCTTTGGCAAAAGCGTCTCGATCCACGGCCAGTGCGCCACCGGCCGGCAGGCGGTGCTGGTCGGCCATCTGCATCACGAGGCCGCAGGCGGCGCGCATTTCCCAGTGGAGCAGCCCGACCGCGTTCTGTTCGTCATCGTCCGACCGGAAGGAATTGGAACAGACCATTTCCGCCAGATTGCCTGTGCGGTGCGCGAAGGTGCCGACATGCGGGCGCATCTCGTGGATGACCACGGGGACGCCCATGTTGGCGGCTTGCCAAGCGGCTTCGGACCCGGCCATGCCGCCACCGATGATGTGCAGTTTTTCTGTCATGGAATGTCACCTAGGTGATGGCGGGGCATTTGGCAAAGGATGTCACTGTGTCCAGTCCGGGCTGCGCTTGTCGAGAAAGGCGTTGATCCCCTCGTCGGTGTCGCGGTCGAGCATGTTCTCGACCATCACCGCGCCGGTATGGGCGTAGGCAGCATCGAGACCCATTTCAAGCTGCTCGTAAAAGGCGCGCTTGCCGATGCGCACGGCCGAGCCGAGCTTGGCCGCGACGGTTTCGGCCAGCGCCAGCGTTTCGGCCTCGAGCTCCTCTGGCGGCACGGCGCGGTTGATGAGGCCCAGCTCCACCGCGCGGGTGTTGTCGATGAACGACCCCGTCGTGAGCATCTCGAACACCTGCTTGCGGGGAATGTTGCGCGACAGGGCCACCATCGGCGTCGAACAGAACAGCCCGATATTGACGCCGTTGACGCCAAAGCGCGTGCCGTGGGCCGCGACGGCCATGTCGCATGACGCCACGAGCTGGCAGCCCGCCGCCGTGGCGATGCCATGCGGCGCGGCGATCACCGGTTGTGGCAGGTCGCGGATCGCTGTCATCACCGACGTGCAGCGCGCGAACAGATCCGCGAAATAGGCGCGTCCGGCATCCTCGGACTGGCGGGCGGCTTGCATTTCCTTGAGGTCGTGGCCCGCGCAGAACGCCTTGCCGGCCGCCGACAGCGTGAC
>JAWLGF010000032.1:0-26501 GCA_041685205.1 Roseovarius sp. | reverse complement strand
ATCGAGGATATAGGCGATGGTGTCGGCCTCGAGCCGGGTGTTGATGGTGTTGAGAACGGCACCGGATGCGGGCACGCCGAAATGCGCCTCGGCATGGGCAGGCAGGTTGGGCAGCAACGTGGCGACCACGTCGCCCGGTTCCACGCCGAGCTTTACGAGGGCCGAGGCCAGCCGCGTGACACGCTCGTGATATTCGGCATAGGTACGGCGTGTGCCGCGATAGACCAGCGCCTCGCGATCCGGGTAGACATGCGCCGCGCGCCGCAGAAACGACAGCGGTGTCAGCGGCACGAAATTCGCCTCGCACCGCTCCAGCCCGGTTTCGTCCTTCATCCAGCCCATGGACCTCTCCCTGATTCTTTCAGTATCGTTTGCACGAGCCTAGGGAAGTCTGCATGGCTTTCAAAGCACCAGATCGGATGGTGTCACAGCCCCAGCTTCGCCGTCACGATCTCGTTCACGGCCTTGGGGTTGGCCTTGCCGCCGGTGGCCTTCATCACCTGGCCGACGAACCAGCCCGTTAGCTTGGGGTTGGCTTGGGCCTTTTCGACCTGTGCGGGGTTGGCGGCGATGATCTCATCCACGGCCTCTTCGATCGCGCCGGTATCTGTCACCTGTTTCATGCCGCGCGCCTCGACGATCTCTTCGGGATCGCCGCCCTCGGTATAGACGATCTCGAACAGGTCCTTGGCGATCTTGCCGGAGATGGCGTCGGACTTGATCAGCCGGACGATCCCGGCCAGTTGTGCGGGGCTGACCGGGCTGTCTTCGATCGAGTGATCCTCTTTCTTCAGCCGGCCGAACAGCTCGTTGATGACCCAGTTCGCGGCCAGCTTGCCATCACCCGCGCCTTCGGCCACCGCCTCGAAATAGGCCGCGTTGGCGAGATCGGCGGTCAGCACCCCCGCATCGTATTCGTTCAGCCCGAACTCCAGCACGAAACGCGCCTTCTTGGAGTCGGGCAGTTCCGGCAGGGTGGCCTTGATGGCGTCGACCCAGGCCTGCTCGATCTCCAGCGGCAAGAGGTCGGGATCGGGGAAGTAGCGGTAATCATGCGCCTCTTCCTTGTTGCGCATCGACCGGGTTTCGTTCTTGTCGGGGTCGTAAAGCCGGGTTTCCTGCACAACTTCGCCACCGGCCTCGAGAATCGCGATCTGGCGGCGCGCCTCGAAGTCGATGGCCATCTGGATGAACCGCATCGAGTTCATGTTCTTGATCTCGCAGCGCGTGCCGAGATGCGAGAAATCTTGTGTTTCCTGGTACTTCTCGTACTGGCCCGGATGGCAGACCGAGACGTTGACATCCGCGCGCAGGCTGCCGTTCTGCATGTTGCCGTCGCAGGTGCCCAGGTAGCGCAGGATCTGGCGCAGCTTGGTGATATAGGCCGCGGCCTCTTCGGGGCCGCGGATGTCGGGGCGGCTTACGATCTCCATCAGGCAGACGCCGGTGCGGTTGAGATCGACGAAGGACGCCGAGGGATCCATGTCGTGGATCGACTTGCCGGCATCCTGTTCCATGTGAATCCGCTCGATCCGCACATTGCGGGCAATGCCCGGTTCCATGTCCACGAGGATCTCGCCCTCGCCCACCAGCGGGTGGTAAAGCTGGCTGATCTGGTAGCCCTGCGGCAGGTCCGGGTAGAAGTAGTTCTTGCGGTCGAAGGCCGACCAGAGATTGATCTGCGCCTTGAGGCCAAGCCCGGTACGCACCGCCTGCTCCACGCAGAATTCGTTGATGACGGGCAGCATGCCCGGCATGGCGGCATCGACGAAGGAGACGTTGGAATTGGGCTCGGCCCCGAAGCGGGTCGAGGCGCCGGAAAAGAGCTTTGCGTTGGAGGAGACCTGCGCGTGCACCTCCATGCCGATCACCAGTTCCCAGTCGTGTTTCGCCCCTGCAATCACCTTGGGTTTCGGCGGGTCATAGGTGAGATCCAGCATCGCGGGGCTCCATCTTCGGGTTTCGTACGGGTCTACGTGGCGGCGCCGGGGGGGGCAAGGGGTGCGCGTTATCCCAAAGGCCATTTGCGCTGACACTTGAGAGGCTTTGCACTGGCGTTCGCGGATGATCCACCATCAGTAAATGGATCGAAACCCCCGGTGTCCAGCCGGTTCGCTTCAGCGAACGAATGAGGGCTCTTCCGGATTTCGAAGCTGCGCGAAGGGTGAAGCTTCGAAATCCGGGAGACCATCCTCCCAACCCGGGGCGGGCGTGCAGGCGACGGGATCGATGACATGGTGGTTCATCAAGGCCAGAAAGCGTGCATGAAAGATCCGATCTGAACCGACCCGGGTTTGCCGGAGAGTGAAACTCTCAAAAGGTGAGCCTCATGATGGACAAGAGAGGGGTGGTTGTTTGCCGATTCGACTGCAGTAACTTGGCCGATCTGACCGGCAAGCAAGGGCCGCTCGCCATCATCTGACGTTTCTATCGGGCATGCCGATCAGCTGATCCGCTTGAGCTGCGGAAATGCACGGAAAGCGCCATTTGCAAACTCAGTCATTTCGCGGTGCCAGCCGATATTTCATGCGGCGGTGCCGCGCAAATAACCTGACGCTTTATGCAGGCGCATCATCCGCGGACAGCCGACTGGCAGCTGTGCGCAGGATGAACCCCGCTCGGGTCCATCGGGCTGCTCGCAAGGCTGTTCCTATCGATCCGCCGTGTGAGCGTTCAGGCGCTTGATCAGATCGGGTATCACGTCCCGTGCGGCGTCGCGCCCGACAAGGCAATCCATGTGTCCATAACCGCCATAGACCTGTCGTGTGAACTTTGCCGCTGATGCGGGCAAGGTCGATTGCAGCCATTTCTGGCTTCGCAGCGTTGTCGAGGGCAGCACGAGCTGGTTAAGCTCTCCGGAGATGAAGTGGATCGGGAAATCGAGCCGCGAGGGCGTGCCGAAATAGATATCCTTGCCGTTCGCACTGACCGCGCGGCCCTGCTGCATGATTTTTGCCAATTGCACGAAGGGCCATGTTGCCACAGGGCCGACCACCTGACCCAGCGCGTCATGCGTGGCGGCGTTGAGTTGGTCGTGGTTGTAGACCGGGCCGAACACGCCGAAGATCCTGTGACAGGTCGGGTTGTAGCACCGCTCGGCCGTCGGGAAGGGCACGCTATAGACCAGCGCGTCGATCGCGGCGTCCAATTGCGCCTGTTGCGACATACGTCCCGGCGGCGGCACGCGCGTGCCTAGATCGAACAGGTCGCGGGGCTCGGCCAGCTTCTCGATCACCGGGTTGCCGGTCAGCGCCGCCAGCGCCGCCGCCATGTCCGTCTCTGCGTCGCCGTGCAGTAACTGTGCGAAATGCGTGTCGGCCTTCATCTGGTTGAACCAGCCTGTCACCGGATGAACGCTGAACTGGCTGACGATCATGTTGCGAACGCCCTGCGCGTGCCCGCCCATCAGCGACATCATCGCGGTGAGCGCGCCGAGGCAATGCACCAGAAGCTGGACATCCCGGGCGCCGGTCTTTTCCCGCACGGTTTCAATTGCCCAGGGCCAGTCGATGGCGGCGATGTCGTCGATGGTGTAGTTCACCGCCGGGGACTCGCCCGGGGTGTCGTTGGCGGGGCTGGCGCGGTGATCGAAGATCCACACGTCATAGCCTACGCCCGCCAGCATCCCGACCAGCGACTGGTCCTGGCCCTCGGGATAGGTGTTCATCGCGAACCCCATCCCCTTGAAGCCGAAGCCGTTGGCGAGGATCACCGGGCCCTTGGCACCGCCCCTGAACCGCGTGAGGCGGATCGGCGCGCCATCGGTGGTGCGGTGGGTGACAATCTCGGATTTGAGTCCGGCCAGTGGCGGCATGGGATTTTCGGGCGCGTCGCGCGCGGGGAAATTGTAAAGATAGGCCGGCAGCCCGCCATAGGCGCGGAAGATCAGCCTACCGAAGAACTGCGCGCCTTCCATCGCCGCCATGGCGGTTAGCGCCTGCATCGCCTGTGCGGCGGGGTCTTCGTCATCGCCATCGCCGCCGCTCTGCGCGGCATAATGATTGATCGCGTAGCGGATCGCACGGTTGAGAAAGTCCTTCTGCGTCACCAGCCATGACAGGTCGCCCCACCAGATCCGGCGCAGCACGTCCCAGGCCAGCCCGGTCAGCGTTGCCTCGTTTGCCATCGTGCCATGCACGGTCTGTGCCTGCTTCACGAGATCCTGCACGTCCAGCGTCATCCGCCCGCGCAGGGCCGGCTTGCCATCGCGGGTGAGATCGACATCGAGCGTGGTCAGGTCGGTCCACCAGTTGCTGTCGCCCCGGCGTCGTAGCGTCTTGACCCCGCGGAAATGGCCCCCCGAATCCAGCTCGCCGTCATAGACCATCTGCCAGCAATCGACCTCGGCTGCGTCCTGACGCAAGAGTTGAAACGTGGCCTTGCGCAGGGTCAGCGTCTCCTCGGTGCCGTCCGGCGCGGTGAGGGTGAGCACCCCCGAAAGCTCGGCTTTGTGGTCCCTGTCATGATCGAGCATGTGATTGACGTCGGTGCTGACGATCATGAACAGCCCGTCGATGGCATAGCCCGTAGCGTCTCCTTGGCGCGCGGCAATGGCGTAGGCATCCGAGATCGGGTGCGGTCTGCTGCCGCGCGCTTCGCTCAGGTGGCCGGCCATTTCCTCGCTGAAGGCGAGGCCCGGCTGGAACTCGCCGGCGGTGTCGGTCAGCAAAGCGATCAATTCCTGGATGATCCCCGCTTCGGGCTTGTCCGAGCGCAGCACGTCCCCGGTCTGCGCGAGATACCCCGCCAGTGTCCTTAGCGCCGGGGCGACATCGCTTGTCATGCGGGCGGAGTTGAACGCCTTTCTGGTGAACAGATGCAGTAGCTTGCGCTTGAGGTAGCCCATCCCGGCAAAGAGTGCCTCGACGCGTTTGCGCAAGGTTTTGCGCATCTTCTTGGGATCCTCGTCGATCTGATCCGCCATGGTTTCGAGCCAGTGGATGGCGTCCTCGATCGCTTGCGCGGCTTCGTCCAGCGGCGACGGCGGCGCAGGCGGGGGCGCGTCCGACAGCTGCGCGGAAGAGGCGGGTTTCATCGGTTTTGTCTGCCAGCCCTCGCGCTCGATCAACGAAGTCATCGCCCGGATCGTGATGGCCGAGATCGTCAGGAGCGGGTTGACCCCCAGCGACGAGGCGACGACGGCGCCGTCGCAGACCATCAGCCCCTCGTGCACCGCCGCGCCGTCACCGGTAAAGACCCGGCAGTTGGCATCTACCACGCCCTCTTCCGGGCTGTCGGCCATGCGGCAGCCGCCCACCGGATGCGTCGTCACGAGCTTCCAGCCGTAGGGCTCGCTCCAGATCGGGTTGGGCAGATAATTGGCCTCGATCGCGTCGCTCGCCTCGCGCAGGAGGGCGTTGTCGCGCGGGAAGGGAAACCGGCTGCCCACGCCCGGCCAAGACACGGTCGCCGGGGCGTCGCTGTGGCGGTCATCCAGCACGATCTGTCCGCCCGCATCGTCATGCGACATCAGAAGATAGGATTGCATCCTTGCAGTCGCGCCGGAATAGGACAGCCCGGCAAGTCCCTTGCCCTGCATCAGGTCGGTGCCCAGCGTGGCGATATCCTGCAGGCGCCGCGTGGCGTCGGAAAAGCGCGTGAAGTTCGCAGTGGTCACGTCATCGCCAAAAAAGATCGCCGGATAGATCATCGACAATGCGCCGGGGGCGACGCCCTCTTCGATCAGCACGCCGTCCTTCAGCGGGCTGTCATCGTCCATGTCAACCCGGATGGTGCCTGTGATGCAGGGGCCGGGCCGGTAGGGACCGCCATCATGCCCGGTGGGGTCATGCGCGCCCGCGCCAATGCTGTGTACCGGCGGCGGATCGGTGTCGGTGCTTTGCGCCGCGCCCGAGCCCGTGACGTTCGCGTCGAACCCGAAGGCCAGAACATCGCCATTGCCGGAAAACCTGGCGCCAAGCGCGGACTGCGCCACCGGCAGCCCCGCTCGTGCCGAACGCGTGAGGATCTCGGTCGAGCCGAGCGTGCCCGCCGCCAGCACCACGCGCCGTGCCTTCAGGTCGAGCCCGCTCTCCGCCGCCTCGCCGAAGCTTGCCGCGCGCACGCTCCATGTTCCGTCCGCGGCCTGCGTCACGGTGCTGACCTCGGCCTCGGTGACGATCGCCGCGCCGTTGGCCGCCGCATGGGGCAGGTAATTCATCAGCGTGGTGTTCTTGGCCCCGTAATTGCAACCGCCGCAGCAATCGCCGCACAGCGTGCAGGCCGCTTGCGGATTGCCGAAGGCGTTGATGCCATTCTCGAAGGTGACGTTGATCGGCGGTCGCTCGAAGGGCTGGTTCAGCGCCTTGGCCGATTGCGCCAGCGCGCGAAGCTTGGGCAAGTCGTAACGCTCGGGCAACGGGGTCGAGCCCAGCCCGTGACGCGCGGCCTTGTAGGCGTTGGGCAGGCTGTTTGCCGTCTCGCCCTCGGCCCACGCGGGCCCGTCGGAGCGGTATTCGGCCGGCCACAGGTTCCGCCCGTCTGCATCGGTCTGATCGAACACCCGCTTGTCGGCCGGCAGTGCGACGTTGGCATTGATCAGCGACGTGCCGCCAAGACCGCAGCCAATCACCACGCTCATATCCCCGGCGATGCGCAGGTCGAGCATACCGTTGGCGTCCGTCAGCCGCCCGTCCTTGGCGGTGGTGATTTGTGTCTCGCGCGCCGCGCCCTCCAAGTCGCGCGGGTAGTGGCCGGGCAGAATCTCGCGCCCACGTTCCAGCAGCAGGACCTTTTGCCCGGCTTCGGTCAGCATCTGCGCCGAGATCGCCCCGCCGTAGCCAGAGCCGATGACGATGGCATCATAGATGGTGTCAAGCCGGGGGGCGCCGCACTTCCGCGCGTCGGCCAGAGTGGTCGATATGGGGTTGATGCGGATACTCATGCCGTCCCCGCCCGGACTGCGCCATCCTCGGTGCGGCTGAGATACATCGCCTGCTTGGCCTCGAGATCGTCGCGCACCGCCAAACGGAACGCGTCCCATTCGTGATCGGCTGCAGTGACCGCGTCCTGAAGCGCCTCAAGCATTGGGTTGTCTTCATCCGCTACCGGGTCCGCTGATGACACCGCGGCTTTCTGCAGCACACCATCGCCGTCCAGCGCGTAGAGCGTCAGCAGTGCAGTGTTCATCCGCTCGTCGACAAAAGCCAGCGCCGCGCCCTCGACGGTACTCAACAGCGCGGTGTCGAGCACCCACCCGCCGGTGTTGTAGACCGAGACCGGGCGCTCGAAATTCTCTGCCACGATCTGATCGGCAAACGGTTTGTGGGTGTGCCCGAAGATGAAGGTCAACCGCGTCTCCTTGCCGTCGTTCCCCAGATCCTGTTGCATCTGGCGTACCACAACATGGTCGATATAGTCGCACAGCCCTCGCCGAGAGGCGTGCGAGAGAAAAGCGGTGTAGCTGAATCGCTCCATTTCGGAGTAACTGCCGACAAAGCTGTCGACGAGCCCCCGCGCCACCTCCATCAGCGTGTCTGACACTCGCGCCTCGCGCGGCAACGGCAGGCTCGATTGAAGCATTCGGGCCAGCGCCGCCGCAAGCCTGTCCTGCACCATGTGTGCGCCACCGCTGGTGACCAGACGCTCCTCGGCCAGCGCGACCTGCGTCCCGAGCGGCCCTGTATCGCCAAAGCCCGACCACGCGAAGTCGATCCAGGTTGCGTTCACGGTTTCCAGCATGTCCGCTGTCAGTGGCGGAGCGGCCTGATCCGAGAGCACGCCGAGCAGCCGCGTCATCAGCCGGTAGGCGCTTTCGATGAAATGGCCGTGATGCAGCACCACTGCGCGTTCCTCGCCTGTGTCGGTGACAGGGCCGAGGCCGAGATTCGGATAATAAGTCACCACAGGTGCGCCGCCCGGCGGCATCAGCGCGTTGAGCGTGGCGCTGCCCGTCCGCGTCGCACGGTTGCCAAAGGCGGGCGTGACATGCGCCCAGTGATCGGTCTCGGTTGGCGAGCCGGGACCGTCGGCAAAGCGTTGCGCGGTCCAGAGCGCGTGGTCGTGATTGCCCGGCACGAACGACATCCGCCCAGCCAGCATCTGCGGCGGCAATCGCGACATGAAACCCTGAAAAACGCCCGATGCGACATCCGGCGACGCAAGCGACAGGTCGAGTGCGTCGCCCAGGATCACGAGGTCATGCGCGTCCGACCCCGACAATTCCGCAAGGGTCGTTGCCATTGCATCTGCAAATGCCGTAGTGGTTTTGCTGTGCACGTTTGGGTCGACGCGTCCATCACTACCGAGAACGCTCAGAAGGCTCTCATCCGCTCCGGCGTGCAGGTCTGAAAGGATAATAGTTGTCCGCACGGAAACATTGCCTTCATTTAAACATGTCGAGGGCGTAGGAGTACGGTTCAGCATACCCATGACCTGTTGCCAAGTTGACAGATTCTCATACGCCTGTACCCATGAAGTTTGTAATCTCCGGTATTTTTCCTAAAGAGGAACGGTGTGAAATCTTCTTGCATCAAGAAAAATGCGAGGCTCACCGCAGAAATGCACATCGGCGAACGAAATAAAGTGGCGCCCACAGCGCGCGAGAAACGCTGGGTCGCCATCCTGATGGTCGATATTGTCGGGTCGACCGGTTACACGGATACGCTTGGCGCCGAGCGTAGCTTCGCGTTGATCGAGGACGTGCTGAACACGGCGGTTCGGATCATCGAATCGCATGGGGGCCATTTCATCGAATATGCCGGTGACAGCGTCATTGCGCTGTTCGGCGCTCCGGTCGCCGTGGAAAACGCCACGCTATCCGCAGGACGCGCAGGTCTGGACATTCTCGACCGTCTAGACGCTCGCAATGCCGAAATCATGTCGACCCACGGGGTCAAGCCGCGCGTGAGGATCGGCCTCGCGGCAGGCGAGGTTCTGGTCTCAGGGCTCAGCTTCAGCGGCCATATGCGGCCCAATGCCCTCGGGAGTGCCGTCAACCTCGCTGCACGGCTTCAATCAGTGGCCGCGCCCAACGAAATATGGTGCTCAGAAGCCGTGGCCGAAGAATTGAGCGGGCTTGCAGAGATCGAGGATCGCGGCACGCATGATCTCAAGGGCTTCGAGGCCCCCCAACGCCTGTTCCGTCTCTACCGCATCAGTTCCAGTGACGACTCGCTCGATATCCGGCTTGCGCGGACGTCCGGTATGTTCGTCGGGCGCGAAGAACCCTTGTCGCGCCTGTCGCAATGGATGCGCGGCGACAACCATGGGCCGGGCGCGCTTTGGGTCTCGGGGCCTGCGGGAATCGGCAAGTCGCGGCTCGTGCGGCACGCCTGCGCGCATCTGGGTGAAGCTAGCGCGGTGCATTACGGCAAGTGCCGGGCATCTGAACAGGCCTCGCCCCTGCGCCCGCTGCTCAGACTGCTGCGCGACGCGGCGCGGCATGACGGCGTTGGCGACGGGGCGTCGATCGGCCCATGGCTGGCCACGCTGACAGGCACGGCGGACGCGACCCTGGTCGGGCTGTTGGCGCGGGACCGCGCACAAGGTGACCCTCTCGACGGGGTCACGGACCATGACAGCGGCGAGGCTTCGCGCATCCGGCAGAACATCGCGCAGGCGTTGCGCGCGCTGGCCTGCGATCCGGCCCGCCGTCTTGTACTTGAGGACATGCACTGGCTGGATTCGGTCAGCTGCGAAGTTCTGCAGGAGGTGCTCGAAGCCCCGCCGCCGGAATTCCGCCTTCTGGCGACCAGCCGAGGCACGGCGCCGAATGACACCCTTTGGGATCCGGTGCCCGTGCCGCCCCTGACAGAGCCCGACGTCGCCCAGATGCTCGAAGCCGCGCACCCCCGGCTTGCCGACCGCGCCGGGATGGTGCGCGCCCTCTATCGCCAGAGCGAGGGCAATCCGCTTTTCGCCGAGGAATTGATGCGCCATGTCGGCGCCAGTGGGACAAAGACACTTGACGCGCTGTCAGATGCATCGGGCATCGGCATGATCCAGAACCTGATCTTTAGCCGGTTCGACACGCTTCCAGCGCGGGACAAGGCGTTTCTGCGGCAGGCGGCAATACTCGGGCGCGAGGTTCAGCCCGCCTATCTCGCCGCGATAGAACCCGACAGCACCACTACGGCGGACGTCCTGTCGCGCGCTGCAAAGCTGCACCTGATCGATCCGTCCAGACCGGGTCAGACACTGCGCTTTTCTCACATCCTCTACCAGAACGCGATCCGCGAGAGCATCACCGATGCGGAATCCGTCGAGTTGCACCGCCGCGCGGGCGAGATCCTTCTCGCAGCCGACGACGCGCACGGCGGCGATCTCGCGCCCGACCTCGCCTATCACTTCGATCTCGCCCGCGATTGGCCGCGCGCCGCTCTCTACAATGTGCGTGCCGCACAGGCCGCTTGGCGTGTGTACGCGCTGGATGTCAGCATCGAGCATCTCGAACGCGCCGGGGCGGCGCTCGACGCGGGTGGCGAGGGGGTAATGCCCGAGGCGGTTTTTGCCGATTTTGTTACCACCTTCTGCCGCGTGCTGGACGTGGCCGGGCGCTGGAAACGGCTCTCCGACGTGGCGGCCCGGTATCTGCCACGGCTCGAACAGCAGTCTCAGACCCAGGCCCGGCTGGTGCTCATGATGCTGAACGCGAAGGCGTTCAACCAGCAAGGCCTACTCCGCAGGGCCGAGGAGGCAATCGAAACGACCCTCGCGCAGGCTGAACGGGCGGATGATGCCAACGCGATCGCCATGGTGCGAACCGTCTACATGGACATTCTCATCGACCGTGTTCACGGCGCAACCACCGAGGAATTCCTGCCGTTAGTCGAGGCCACCCGCGCCTATGCCCTCTCCGGCAAGGATCCACACCTTGCGCAGATGCGGCTCTATGAGATGTCCGCCTTCTGGCGGCAGCAGGGGGATGTGCCCCGCGCCCGCGCGCTGGCCGAAGAAATTCTTGCCTATGGTCGCGAACATGATGATCTCCGCGCACGGACCTTTGGCGGCTGGATCCTGGCGTCGATCACTGCGATGGTCGAGGACCACGAGGCGACCTGCGGCTTTGCAGCGGAGGCAATGCGCGAGGCGCTGCCGGGCACGATGGACTATATCACCGCACAGACCTTTCACGCCGGGGCGACCCTGATGCTCGGAGAGCCTGCGATGACGTCTGAACAACTGCTCGCGCTCTCTGACGTCCGGCTCGAGGCCGGTGACACCACGATGGCGGTCATCTCCGCGTTCTACGCATCGGGCAGCCTGTTTTCACAAGGCCGTATTCGCGAGGGGCTGTCGGCGCTTTCCCTCACGGATGTCATGGTGCGGGCAGGCTGCGAATGGGGGCTGAGACAGCAATATCTAATTAAACGTGGTGAATTCTTCCTGACGGTGGCTGGACTGCTGCCCAGCCCGCTGCCACAGCCACGCTTGGCATTGCGTGAAGTCCCCGCTGCTGTGGGCTTGCGCCTGAGAGCCAAGACTCTCGCCAGTTCGGCTTATGACGAGCTTGATCACGATTTCGACGGTGGTCGTGGGATCCATCGCGCGCGTGTTGACCTCGGCCGCGGGATCTTGGCCGGACGCACTGGGCGCGATCGCATCATGCGCGCTCAGGACGTATTCGGACAGCAAGGTGCGACCAACCTTTTTGATCTTTCTCAGCGGATTTTGTCACAGGGCAGGTTTTAACTTACAAACGCTATAAAGCGAGCGAACGAGGGGTCCGGGTCTTTTGGCTCACCGTACGCCAAAGTTGCCTTATAAGCTTCCTCTAAACTTATGAATATTTGAAAGTCTCACGACTATGCGTAAAACGCCCATGATTTACGTTAGCTAATAGTTCTCTTGATCGATTTGTGCGAGCACACGGCGTCAGTCGTGTCGTCTGCAAGATGCCCGAATCTGCTTTGTTGGTTTTCTGCCCGGTACTTTCGGTAGCATCACCGCGGGCACTGCCTCTCGCAGGGATATGTGCGCCGCGTGGAACAGGCAGGGTGCCGCTTTGTTGCAAACGTGCTTGGCGGCTCGGTCGAGCACGTCGTCTGACCACTTGTTCAGACTCTTGCCCGACAGCTCGGCAGCCATCGCCGCCTTGGGGTGAGCCTACGGGCTAATGCGGAACTTGACCTGACCCGATTAGGTCTTTTGGGGTTGCTTGCCGATCCTGGCGCAAGTCTCGACGTAGTCTTCGGCGGCCACGTGGAAGGCCTCGCGCGGCCCGTCCACCCTCTCGGCATGAAAGCCCACCGCGTCGCGGATACCGGCGATCCGGCCCGTGAAAATCCCGTCTTCGCCGTCGTATTCAATCCGGGCGGCATAGGGATGGCAAAAATCGCAAGCGTTCAGTTCGTAAACCGCGGCATCAGAGAGTTTTGGCCGGGTCTGGAGTTCAGCCGAGAAGCTGCGGATCGTCGCGGCGGCGCAGGCCCCCAAGAGTGCGTTTTGCCGATCGTCTCCTGGCCTTCTCTGCCGACCTCGATACAGCAGCTCGGCCACTGGTCGTGTCCCATGCACAGGCTCTGAAGGCTGCCGGCTGCGCCGGGTCCACGAGGATACGCGACTGGCGGGGATCGGGCACGGCCCGTGCTTGGGCGTGTGCGCAAGGGCGACACCCTGGTCGTGATGCGGATCGATCGGCTGGTGCGGTCGCTGTTGTATCTTTTCCAACTCGTTGTGCACCTTGAGGCCAAAGGTGCCTTCCAAGTACCTCTCAACCTGCAAAAGATCTCATAAGGCGCCTTTGACCCAAACTTTGCTTAGCAATAGGGCAAAGCAGGCTTTGGGATGCCGCATGTTTGCTCAATGTGACGGGTACATCCTGTAACTTCGTTTGTCATCTAGACAGAATTACCATCTCGTTCCTCAAAAGAAACTCTTGTTCAGGCGGCGCCTGAACACGTTTCCAACAGGGAGAAAAAAATGGATCGTCGCAAGTTTTTGTCCGCAACGGGATTGGGCGCGGTCGGTGCAGGCCTTGCTACACCACAGGTCGCCCGCGCACAGGACACGTTCAACTGGCGCATGACGAACAGCTATGGCCCGACAGCCCCATTGTACACTGTTGGCCCCGGCAGCCCGACCGATATCATCGAGAAAATACAGATCATGTCGGGCGGAAGGCTGACCATAGAGCATTATGCCGCGAATGAACTGATCCCGGCACTTGAAGGTTTTGACGCGGTTCAGCAGGGCGTTGTCGAGATGAACGCCTCGAACAGCTATTTCTGGTCCGGCACCAACTTCGCCGCGCAATATTTCACCACGGTCCCGTTCGGCATGTCTTTCATGGGGCATATGGCGTGGTTGTTCCACGGCGGCGGGCTGGAGCTGTGGCACGAGGTCTACGAGCCATATGGCTTGGTCGCGTTCCCAATGAACTCGTCGGGTGTGCAAATGACCGGCTGGTTCCGCGAGCCCATCGAGGACATCAGCCAGCTTGATGGGTTGCGCATGCGGATCCCCGGTCTTGCCGGGCGGGTCTATGCCAGTGTCGGTGTAGATACGCGGCTCTTGCCGGCGGGCGAGATTTTCCCGGCGCTCGAGCGGGGTGTCATCGACGCGGCGGAATTCGTCGGGCCATATCAAGACCGCGAGATGGGGCTTTATCAGGCCGCGAAATACTACCACACTTCGGGCTGGCACGAACCCGCGACCACGGGCGAACTGCTCATCTCCAAGGCCGAGTGGGACAGTTTGCCCGAAGATCTTCAGATGATCGTCCGACAGGCCTCGCAGGCGGCCTGTCTGGAAAGCGTGACATGGTCGGAATCCGTGAATGGGCCGGCTTTGACGGACATGGTGGAAAACGAAGGTGTTACCGCGGCGCCGTTACCTGCTGCCGTCATCGATACCCTGCGGGAAGCCACCTTGGACACGCTTGAAACCGAAGCCAATGAGTCGGAGATCGTGCGCAAGGTCCATGACAGCTATTTCGGCTTCAAGAAAGATCATGACGGATGGGTCCGGATCAGCGAAGTCTCGTGGTTCAAAGACATTCTCGAGATGTGATCATCATGATCTCTAGAATCGAGCGATTCGTATCGGCTCTTGAAGCGCTGGTCAGGGTGTTCGGCATCCTGGCGGCGTGGATTTGCCTGCTGCTGGTGCTGGTCGTGGCAGGCGATGTGTTCGCCCGCTATTTCTTTCGCTCGGGCGCGGTCTGGGCGCAGGAACTGCAGTGGCATCTGCTGGCCCCCATCGCGCTTATCGGCATGTCCTACGGGCTGCTGTCTGGCGAGCAGGTACGTGTGGACGTCATATACGAGCGCTTCTCCCCAAGGCTTCAACGCGCAATCGAGGTTCTTGGCGGGATCCTGATGATCCTGCTCGGGACAATCCTGGTCAAGCTTTCGTTGCCGTGGGTCGAGATGTCCTACACGCGCGCCGAGGGCTCTCCCAACCCCGGCGGACTGCCACACCGCTTTCTGCTCAAATCCCTGATTCCACTGGGTTTCGGGCTTCTTGCCCTGCAGGGGCTGGCGCATGCGCTGCGTCATGGATTCGCCTTGCCTGCACGGCATGACACGGCAAAGACCGCCAACAAAGGATGATCCGACATGACCCCCGGTGAACTGATGGCAATCGGGATGATTGCCGTGTTTTTCGTGCTTTTGATCGTCGGTATTCCCGTCGGACTGGCGCTTGCTGCCTCGGCGTTCTTTTTCGGATATGTCGGGTTCGGCCCGGCACTGTTCAACCTTCTGCCCTCGCGCATCCATGGCGTGGCGACGAATTACACGCTCATGGCAATACCGCTGTTCGTCTTCATGGGCGTAATGCTGGAAAAATCACGCTTGGCCGAGGAACTGATCGATGTCGTCGGACACCTGTTCGGCAACCTTTCGGGCGGGATGGGGGTCGCGATCATCTTTGTCGGCGTGCTTCTTGGCGCGGCGACAGGGATCGTGGGCGCAACGATCGTAACCCTTGGCCTTCTGACGTTGCCGACGCTTTTGCGACGCGGGTACCCCAAAACCATCGCCACGGGGATGATCTGCGCGTCGGGGACGCTCGGGCAGATCATTCCGCCGTCGCTCGTTCTGATCCTTCTGGCAGATATCCTGCAGGAACCGGTCGGCACGATGTTCGCAGCGGCAATGGTCCCCGGCCTGACACTCGCGCTGGTCTATATTGTCGCGACCCTAGCCTATGCGTTTCTACGTCCCGATTCCATGCCCCCGATCCCTGTGGACGAACGCCGCGGACTGTCCCGGTGGGCGTTGCTGCGCAAGGTCCTGCTCGTCGTGGGGCCTCCGATCGGGCTGGTTTTCGCGGTCCTGGGAAGTATCATCGGCGGCGTCGCCGCACCGACCGAAGCGGCGTCGATGGGCGCGGTTGGTGCGCTTTTGTTCGTTCTACTGTCGGGTCGGCTGACACTGGACCTTCTGTTTCAGGTCGCGCGGTCCACGCTGCTTATTTCGGCCATGGTCTTTTTCATACTGATCTGCGCTCAGGTCTTCGGACTGGCCTTTCGCGGCCTTGGCGGAGAGAACGTGGTCGAACGGATGTTCGAACTCGTGCCGGGTGGCACGACGGCAGCGATCGTGTTTTTGATGCTTCTGATCTTCGTTCTGGGCTTTTTCCTTGAATGGATCGAGATCACATACATCGCCCTTCCCCTGTTCCTGCCGTTTTTCATGCAGGCCGGCGTGGATCCGGTCTGGTTGGGCATCCTGATCTGTCTGAATCTGCAGACGAGTTTCCTGACACCGCCCTTCGGATGGTCGTTGTTCTTTCTAAAGGGAGTCGCGCCGCCGGAAATCAGCACCATGGACATATACAAGGGGGTATTGCCATTCATCGGCTTACAGTTTCTTGCGCTGGCTCTCGTCTTCTACATGCCTGGTCTCGCAACCTGGCTGCCGGAAGTGATAGGATGGTAACACTTTGAACAACGCTCAGTATGCTACGCGACCCCGCATGAGGCTCGGCACGGTGCGCACCAACTTCCTGGCACCACCGGCTTTTCCGAAAGAATCGCACTGACTAAAGCTGCGACCGTGCTGCCTCACGGACAATTGCCTCGAGTCTGGGCTGTTCGTCTTTCAGTCTGCGGAACTGAGCGTGTAGCGTCTAGGTTTTTTGACCTTACTGTTCAATCTTGAAGACGAGGAAAATTTGACTTCACATGGTGCGCGGCTCCATTACCTCATCATAAAAAAACCGGCGCGAAGCATCCTGGCCCACATAAAGAAACATCGGGCTTCTGTGAAATCTGCACTGTCCTGGATCACTCGTAAGCGATCGAATTCTACTTTTGTTGGGCGATTTACGTAACGGAACCAGATGCTCCTTGACTTGATTAAACGTAAATCCATCCAGCGTAGACAGACGGCGTACCGGTTTGAAGGCTTTGGCTTTTTCTTTCTTTGAGACAGTCCTTATTTCAGAACCAAGTTCAGCTTTCTGCTGTATCAGTTCATCTGTTTTGCTCATTGCCGGCCGCACCCGTCAAATCGTTGTTTTGTGTTTACCTGTATAGTGATGACACTCAAGATAGCCGGAACAATGGAACGCCTCACCTGTCCATGGCGCACTGGGTGTAGAATACACACGTGCTCGGCAAGGAGCTCCTTGCTTGATGCATGCACCAATTGTGTTATCGTCGAGATAGCGTTCCGAGGACAATCAAGGCGATGCTAGAAAGATCTTTCAATTTAAGGTTGATGAGAGCGTTTGAGGTTACCGGTAATGCAAAAGTCCCTCTGGGGTGATTTGATGAACGAGGCTTTTTTGTTTTCAGAAAATTGGGCAGGACAAAACCGTAACTCATTACGGGGGCCCGCACCGCGCCAAGACTGCCGCTCGTCGGCGAAGCCTGCAATACAGGAGTTTGAGCCATGACCTCGAGCGGTCCTTTGCGTGTTTCCAGCGCCGATGCGCTAAGCGATTGCGATCTTGGCCTCTTCTGTGCCGCGATCCAGAATGATGCGGGGCCGATTGACGCCGACCTCATCCGGTCGCGATTGCAGGAGATACACACCACGGACGAGACGGTCCTCGCGCCTCAAGGGATGTACGTGGTTCTCGACGGCTCGGTCGATCTGCGCCAAGGGGGCTCCACGCTCGCCACGGCGGACCAAGGCGACTACTTCTACGAAGAGCATCTCGAGATCTTCAACATTCCGGTCACGATGGAGGCGCGCGCGCAGCCGGGCACGCGGCTTGCCTACCTGCCGAGCGCGGAATGGTTCAAGCTTCCCGAGGACGCGCGCGCAGAGGTCTTCTCGACCCTTTTCGGGGATCTCGTCGCCGTTCACATGCAGAACTTCCAGCAGCCGATCAACTGCTGTAGCGTGACGGCCGCCGCGCTGAGCATGTCGGCGCTCGGTTTCACCTGTGAGGTGAACGACATTTTTCGTGAATGCCAACTGCCGGCCAATTTCGTCGTGAACGACGGCATATCCCTGGCCGAGCTATTCGACGTGGCATGTACCTTCATTCACCGGCAGGGTCTGCGCGAAACAGTTCAGGTCCAGGCGTATTTCATGGACGCGGCGACGACCTCGCCGCAGAAGCTGCTCGAAGCGATTGATGAGTCTAACCGGCTGGGCGGAGACAACGACATCCTCGTGGCCAATTTCCAGGTCGGCATGGCGCATGCCAAGGCGATGACGCCCGGCGGCCACTTCGCGATCATTGCCAAGTGCAATCCAAGCACCGGCCTGATCCATATGATCGACGTCCATCCCGAGAAATACGGCAAGCTCTGGGTGACGACGATCGACCGGCTTTATGCCGCCATGTCAGACCGCGACGGCACATCGATGCGCTCGCGGGGGCTGCTGCGGTTTTCCGCGCGCAACGCGGTCACGACGAGGCTGCAATGTCTCGATCTGCCCTGCCGCTATGTCGACACCACGCGCTACCTCGCCGCAGGGCGGCGCAACAAGCGCAACCTCTTCCGACGGGCGAGCCCCAACCTCAACAGCTTGGGCGTGTTGTCGGAAAGCCTTGCGATACTCGGCGACACGGATGTCGATGAGGACAAGCTGCTGTTGTATTCGGAGGCTGGCTACAGCGAGGCATTAAGCCGGGTGGCCGATGCGCGCGAGATGGACACCATCGCCAAGATGTATCTCGCCCAAGCCACTCACACGCATCTTAGCAGCGAATTTCGCAGCTATGCTGAGCGCCCCGACGACAGCCAAGATCTTTCGCCAGACGCCTGGTTCACCGCGCAGCTCCGTGACGTTGCAGGGCAGGACGGTCGGCACCTGATGATAAACATCGACCTCAACCGGGTGCTCGGCTTCGACGCGATCAAGGCGCCGGACACGGCCTACCGCGAAACCGCACTGCTGGAAGAGTTCTGGTGCCTGTGCATCGACTACGACGAAGCCAGCGACGAGGTCACGCTCGTCGACATGAGTCCGGCGACCTCGCAGGTTTGGCAGGCCCCGAGGCCCCAGATCTTTCGCGGGCTGCGGGATCCGCGCAATCCACGCATGGTGGCGATCGAGGAACGGGCGCCGGTGTGCGCGCCCGACGATGCGCCGGGGATCATCGAGCACAATCCCATTGTCCTGTTCTATGATGACGAAGACCCCTGGTCGAACATGCTGCGCAACATTCTCGGAAATATCGGCGTGACACAGATCGCAGCGATTGACGTTTCCGGCCGAGAGGCACGCGCGGTCAAGATGCGCCGTCAACTGGTCGCCATGACGGGCCAGGATTCGGTGCCCTATCTTTTCTTCAAGGGCGAATGCCTGGGGGAGCGCGAAGATATCGTCGGCATGATCATGGAGGGCAGCCTGCAAAAGCGCATCGACGAGGCGGGCCTGCCGGTACTGCTGAGACACGAGTCGCCCAGCCTCGACCGCAACATTTTCGGCTATCCCAAGGGCGGACTGACCGAGCGGCCCGACGGCAAGCGCAACGTTCTTCTCGCAGCCTGCGGATCGTCCGCGGCGGACAAGATCCCCGAGTTGATCGAGCGCATCACCGACGCAGGCCACAACGTGAAGCTCATCCCGTCGGTCGCAGCCGAGAAGTTCTTCAAGGATCATGGGGCCGAACGCATCCTGTCGCGAATTAGCCCCAATGATATCTACCGCGACGACGACGAATGGAATTTTCACTATATTGAACACGGCATGCCGCTAAGGGCTTCGCATCTGGCGCTTTGCGACTGGGCCGATTGCGTTGTGGTCGCGCCAGTGACGTGCAACACGATGGGCAAGATCGCCAACGGAATCGCCGACAACCTTATCTCATCGATCTTCGTGGCGTGGCAGTACCAGCGCAAGCCGTCGATCCTTTGCCCAGCCTGCAATACGCACATGTGGAACAACATCACCACGCAGAACAACGTTGCCGCGCTCAGGACCCTGGGTGTCGATTTTGTCGGGCCTCGTTCGGGAACGCTGTCGAACGGCAGGCAGGGCATCGGCATGATGGCGCTGCCCGACCAGATCATGATGGCGCTTGACCAAGCGTTCGAGCAACTCGACGATCAGGACAGCCGCGTCATCGCCTGGGCGCGGGATGCGGCCGCTTCGGACGAATACGCCCAATGGCGCCGTATCTTCCGCTCGATCGACGAGGGCGTGGTGGGCATTAACGTGATCGACGAGCTGACCGGCGACACGATGCTGCACTTCGCTGCGGGTGGCGAGGGCGAGATGACCGAGAGTGGCATCACGCGCGGCGTGCCCGATCTCGAGGTGGCGCGCGACCTGATCGCGCGTGGCATCAACGTCAATACCCGAAATGATATGGGGTTTACCGCGCTTCACGTGGCGATCGCGAACGAGTCGTCCGAGATGGTCGATATCCTGCTCGGCGCCGAGGGGATCGACGCGAGACCCTGCCTGCACTTCATCCGGGACGAAACCGTGCCCGAGCCGATCCGCGCGCGACTGAAGGCATGGGCCGAGAGCGCCGGCGCGGCCCCGGAACCGACCGCACCGGACGCTGCCGACGATCCGCCCACGTCCGATGACGAGCCGAGCTATCTCTACTTCACCTATGGCTCGCTCAAGCGCGGCTTTCCGAACCACGAGGCGTATGCCGAGGCCCTTGGTCAGTACGTCGGCCAGGCCACGACGCGCCAGCCCATGCCGCTTGTCGTCCAGAAGGAAGCGGCGTGCTCGAACGAGAATTGCCGCTACCTGCACCGGATGGCGACGCTCGTGGATCTCAAGGGCCGGGGTGTTCCTGTCGAGGGTGAGGTCTACCGCGTGACAGCATCGGCCCTGCGGACCCTCGACGCATTGGAAGGATACGTTGGCCAGGGCGCACCCGACAATGTCTACCTGCGCAAAAAGATCGCCGTGGTCATCGGCGGCGCGGTTCAACACGCCTATGCCTATGTCATCGCGGATCCGGCGCCGCATCTCGCCGCACTCGAAGACGGTTCGGCCGAAACGGTTCCGGTCTACACGTTCGACATGGCGCAGGGCGATCTCAAGCCCGGCCACACGCCTGCGCAGCAAGGCGCTGTTACGTCATAAGCGCCATGTTGTATAGCGTGATCGCGATCATTGCGGCCAGCACCGATGGCCAAAAGGCTGCCTTGGGAATGAGGTTGTCGCGGTAATGTACGAGCCGCGCCGAGGGCATCATGTCGGACACAAAGAGGTACGTGTTGATCGCGACGCCCAATAAAAGAAAGTACATCAGAAAGTAGAAGTACTCCATGTAAATCAATTCGGAGCCGGCAATCGACTCTCTGAGCTGCACATGTGCCAGCATCACGACGAAGAACAGGACCGAGGCCGTCTCGATTACGGTCGACGTACTGAAGTCGTGGCGCGAGGCAAGATCCTCATTGCGCGTGACCGTCATCAACGCCCCGAACAGCAATGTTGCGACGATGAAAAGCGGGACCATGTGGACGATAAAGGCATTCCCGAACTTGCGCTTCACCACGATGTTATAGTGAAGTTCCGGGAAACCGGCCTGCATGGGCGACCGGTCGAGCCCAAGGCTCGCATTAAGATCCGAGGGCTTGTAATCGAAAAACGTGTTCTCCCGCTCCCATGTGCCAAGCACGATGCGTTCGTCGATGCCAAAGACGTCGTTTCGCTCCGTTGCAGGGTACGCGTCGAAGTCGGGCACGAGAACGACCTGTCGGCCATAAGAGTTCGGCCAGATGCGTATCCAGACCGTCTTGTGATCGAACGGATAGGCCGTGTAGTCGAAGCTCTGCCGCAGCGTCTGTTCGAAATACCAGCCGATCAGTTCACCGCCGTCCTGTCTCAGGCGATAAGCCTCCTCGATTACGCCGTCCCCGGCATTTACCCGTTCGGGCAGGATGAAACCGACCTCGCCCGTGTCTGGCCTGACATCGTCGTGCACGCCGTCACGATAAAACTGCCAGATGTAGCCGCTGGCCCGAACATCCGTCGCGCCCTCGAATTCCAGGGACTGTACGTAGAGACCGGTCTCGATCTCGTACGCCGGCTCGACGTTGATTTCGTCGAAATAGGCATCGACCGCCGCCGGCCCGTCAAGCTGGGTCGTATGGCCTTCGAACCGGTTCATGGCTGACCACAGAGCGAACAGGATCCAGAAAAGAACCGCCGAAACAAGGCCACTGGCGATCCAGATTTTCTTTTCCACAGTCATACCCGTCCCGTCCTCCGGTCTTGATCTCCTACCTGTCTGCCGCTGTCAATCCGCGTAATCTCTACGGCCCTTCACCAGAGTCGCGGCTCTTCTCGTGGGAAACAGGTTCGGGAATGCCCCGGTTCTTTCTGATGCCGGATTGCAAGGATGGGCTGTTTGTCTTTCAGTCTGCGGGACCGACCCATGGCTCATCACTCTTGATGCAACCACCGGTCTGTCAGCGACCGGCGTTTTCGGCTTTTAGCGAAATCAGTGCAGGTTCGTGCAGCTCACTCTGCCGGTTTCTTCGTGAGACCCGCGTAGGCCTGAGGGTTTTTTCGGCTGCCGCGCACGAGCCGCCCTGCCATGAGGCGGATGATGTAGAATCCGAACTCCGGATGCTGATTGAAGAGTTTCATGAAAATCGCCTCGTCCATCTCCATGATCGTGCAATCTTCGCGGCAGATTGCCGTTGTCGTTCGCGCTTGGTCCTCGCTGAAATAGGCCATTTCGCCGAACAGGGTACCAGCGGTTAGGATCTCGTCGATCTCCGGCAGGTACACGGTGCCGGATTCAACAATGAAGACCTGACGGGGTGCGTCGCCCTGACGAAACAGTACCGTGCCTTCGGGCACGTCGCGCGGTTTGAGAAACGGCCGCAGCACATCAAGCGGATTGTTGTTTGCGACACCTTGCCGCAACCTGTGCGCGGTGCGTTCGATCTCGATCAGACGGGCTGCATTGATCGGAAGCAACAACCCGTGCAGCAGCGCCACCGGCCAGACACCCGTCAGCAGGCCGTAGCAGAGAAAATTGAGGTTCGCGCACAGTCCCATTATCCGCAGCAGGCGCATATGGCGCATGCTATAGGCGAGAAGCGTGAACAGGGCGCCGAAATACCCGATGACTTCAAGCCATACGATCGATGAGATGAATGCCGAAAGATCAATCGCGGTCATGGTGGTCCTGCGTTTTATTGCTGCCGCAGCATCACCCGGGCAGGCCTGCGCAACAACCCTTTGATTGATGCTTACCTTGGCGCGGCTGCGGGCGATGCGGTCGAGCCGAGCTGCCCCCCGAAATTCGGACACTGACACGAGCTACGATTTTCAGTCTGCTGATCTTCGACAAGAAGAAGATCTGAAATGTCGAAAGGCAAACAACATGCACCTGAGTTCAGGGCGAAGGTTGCGCTGAAGCCCTGAAGGAAGAGGAGACCGCCGCCGGGCTGGCGAGCCGGTTCGGGGCGCATCCGACGATGATCCACCAATGGAGTTGGGAGGACTAGAAAACCATCCAGTGAGTCGTTTTCCCGACCAACGCCCTGCTGGAGAGCGCATCCGGCGTTGAACGTCATTGGCCGTTCCCGTGGTCTCAAGGTGTTTGGCGAGGCGTCCCGCGCCCTCGCCGGACAGCCGACGCGAAAGCAGGGACAGGAGCACAGCGAGCGCCACGGCGATGAACACCCAGGGCAGTGTGTCGAGATACGGAACCAGAGGCAGGATGGCTGTCTGGTCCGCGGCGAGGATGCTCTGCGCGACCTCGACCCCGGCTGCGCCAGGTGTCACCATGCCAGCCGCGCCACCGCCCTTCATGGTACGACGGTTGGCCAGTACATCATGCGCTGGCGGCACCTTCGGTCTTGCCTCATCGGTACAATGCGGACAGGGTGAAAGAGGGGCCCGCAGGGTGGATGCGCCGGTCTCGGGGAATTGTGGTGTTCGACAAGCTGCACAGAGATGTTTTCAGCCGGTGCCAGCGCAGCCTTTTCGGCTATGCCTACGCCCTGACGCGGGATGCCGAACGGGCGGCTGACCTGCTGCAGGACTGCGTGGTTCGGGCCATGTCGACCCGGTATCCTCCACGTGACGCACGTGCCGTTCGATCATGGCTTTTCGCGATTCTGCGAAACCTCTGGATCGATGAATTGCGCGCCGAACGCCGACGCGACCGTGCGCATCACGAGATCGCCGCCGAGGAGGCGCATTCTGCCGCGACCTTCCCCGAACTCAACATCGTGAACCGCATGGCGGTGCGCCAGGCCTTCGACCAGCTGGGCAAGGATCATCGCGACGTGCTGGCGCTGGTCGATATCGGCGGGTTCGCGTATCAGGAGGCCGCCGATATCCTTGGCGTCCCGCGCGGCACGGTGATGAGCCGCGTGAGCAGGGCGCGGCTTGCCTTGGCCCGGACTCTGGCGGATACGAACGTCGTGGAACTCGATCCGGAAAATCGCAGGAGAGGCTGGCGTGGCGCGCGCTGACATCCCCCTTGAGACGCTGAACGCATACGTAAACGGTGAACTCGAACCCGAGGAGGCCGCGGTCGTGGCGCGCCGCGCGGCCCGCGACCCGCAAGTGGCGGCAACGCTCTCGACGCTGCAGGAGTTGCGCGCCGGCGTCGCCGGTCTTGCGTCCGGGTTGGGCGATCCGCCGGTCCGGCTCCCGGCGGCACGCGCGCGGAGACCGTACCGGGCCGTGACCGTCGCTGGCTTGCTGTGCTTGTCCCTTGTGGGTGTAGGCAGCCTCGTCTTGCGATCCGCGCCCGAGACCGGGGCCGCCTTTGTCGAGCAACTGATCGCTAGCCATGACAACTGGGCGCAACCCCCGGAGGCGGTGCGGCCGTCCGCCGCCGTGACGCCCGATATCCTGTCGCTGATGGCGGCGACAGGGCTCCGCCTGGTCGCCGATATGCAGCATCCGGAAGGACTGCGCCAAGCGGTTTTCCGGGGGGAAAGGGGCTGCCGTCTGAGCCTTTTCGAACTGTCGGTAACGCCCGCGCAGTCAGGCGGGCGGCTGATGCTCGACGGTTCGGACGATCTGTTGATGGCGGAGTGGCAGTACGAGGCCGTGCGTTACGTGCTGATGGCGCGCCGCATGGACGAGGTTCGCTTCGCCACGATCGCAAGCTCGATGCGCGCCGCGACCATGCCCAAACCGGACCGGCAGGACGACCTGATCGCAGCCCTTGCAGACGCGCGGCAACGCTGCACTTCGTGACCGGCCGCGGGCCGCGACGCTACTCCTCGCGGCTCATGGTCGAGACGTAGAAAGCCAGCGCGTCGATTTCCTCGTCGCTCAGATGATCAATGTAGGGTTCCATGGGCCCGATCCCTTCGGTGACGGCCTTTTGGACCACCTCATAGGTTGGCTGGAGCGACGCGAAGGTCGGACCGATCTCGCCGTCGGTGCCGGCGTCGGCCAGCGCGTGACAGATGCCGCAGGCAGGTGTCGCGCGCTCAAGGAACACTTCGCGGCCGAGCTTCAGCCGCTCGGCCTCCTCGGCCGTTGCAGGCAGGGTCGCGGTCATGAGGACGGCGATCAGGACCGCGCCGGCGGCGCGGTAGAAAACTGGCTTCATCGAAAATACCCGAATTCTGGAGGATAACAGCCCCCGCCCGCGATGGACGGGGGCAGACGGCATCAGCCGACGTTGATCGTGACGCCGTGCTTGCGCCAGCCGTTGTGAGCATAGCCGGAATTGTTCGGCTCGGTCTCCTCGGGTTGGGCGTTGCCTTCGCTGTCGGTCACGCGGCTGCAGATCAGGTGTTCGCCGGCGTCAAGCTCCACGGTCGCCGCGAAAGTGCGCCATGCGAAGCGGCCCATGTCGGGACCGATGAACGCGGCCTCCTCCCAGGTCTCGCCCCCATCTACTGAAACCTCGATCTTCTCGGGCGCGTTGTACCCACCGAAGGCCACCCCGGCGATTGTGACCGGGCCGGCGCTGCGGTCGTCCAGCGGCGTGGTGATGAAGGACTTCATGTCCATCTTCCAGACCGAGGGCATCTCGGTTGTCGCCGACTCGCCCATCGGCACCATGCGGTAGCGGGTCTGCTGGATCCGCGCCGAAGATTGCTCCTCGGTGAAGGCGAGACGCGTGAGGTACTTGACGTTGTTGACCCCGGTATAGCCGGGAACGACCATCCGCAGCGGCCCGCCATGGGCCAGGCTGATCGGCTCCCCGTTCAGGTCCCAGGCAAGCAGGATGTTGTCCAGCTCCTCGATCGGCACCGAGCGCTCGACCAGAACGGAAAGCGGGTCGATCCCTTCGGGGATATCCTCGCCGCCGGTGCCGGTGATGTAGACCGCGCCGGAGGCGGGTCCGCCCAGGGCCTCGACGACCTTGCTCAGAGGAACACCTGTCCAGATCACGTTGCCCGAAGCGCCGACCTGCCACTGCGTGCCGCTGATGTCCTCGTCGAAGAAGGCGCGGCCGTTGCCGGAGCATTGCAGCACCATGGTGACGCTTTCGATCCCCATGCCCTTCAATTCACCGACGGTCAGGGTGCGCGGCTCGCCGACCCCTTCGATCTCGACCTCCCAGGCGTCGCGATCCTCGACCACCGACGCGGGCGGCGGGGTGACGTTGTTGCGAATGTAAAGCTCGTTTTCCGGAGTGATCAGGGAGGTGCCGTAGGCATGCCGCGCCGTCTCGATCGTGTTGTTGGAATGCAGGATCATCGCGTCAGGGTTCTTGAAGCTGACGTATTCCGGCAGTTCCGTCGCATCCTGGGCGTCAACGCGCACCCCAGTCACCATCGCGCCCGCAGCAATCGCGGAGCCGGCGAGCAGGTGGCGGCGCTTCATATCTATCTTGTCGAGCATTTGCAGTCCTCCCATTTGTTTACCCGCCGCATCTTGGACAGACGCAAGCGACCAGTTTAATCAAGACGACGTAGGTTGCTGAAAAATTCCAACTCGAAGGTGCATATTTTTCCGCAGGTCTTCGTAGCCCCGGTATGGGACCCTTAGCGGCCGCTAGGGACTCGTTCGGTGCATCAACCGGCGATGGCGCAATAGCCAACAGGGCCGGCGTGACCTTGTCGGCGTGGCGCGCGGGTTCAGCGCGAAGGAGTCAGAGTGCGATGCACTCGTTTCGGGCCGCTTCCAGGCCAACGTGACGGGGCGGATGCCCCCGAGCCGCTCATCCGAGACGATCTGGCCGAGCGTCTGAGCGAGGGTTCGGTGGTAATCTCCCCCTTTTTAACGGGGTGCATCCGTAGAATT
>JAWLGF010000031.1:0-26559 GCA_041685205.1 Roseovarius sp. | reverse complement strand
GTGCATCACGCGCGCGGGCTGGCAGAGCTGGAGGACCAGATGTGCGCGATGACCGCCCGCGGGTTCGAGGGCAAGGGCAGCCCGGACCGCGTAGATGCTCTTGTCTGGGCGCTGACCGACCTCATTATCACGCCGTCGGCCAAGTGGCGCCGCCCGAGCGTACGGGCGGTGTAATGTGAGCGGGATGCGCCGGACAGGCGCATCCCACGTGCAATCACTCCAGATGCGTCTTGACGACCGAGGACCGCTCCAGCGTTCGGTGGACGGGGCATTTGTCGGCGATCTCCAGCAGCCTTGCGCGCTGGTCGTCGCTGAGGTCACCTGCGAGGCGAATGGCGCGGGTGAAGGTGTCAGCCTTGGCCGAGCCGCCGCTTTCGGCGTCCTGCGCATGCACCTTGTCATGGGTGATATCGACGCTGACATGATCCAGCGGCCAGCCCTTGCGGCGCGCATACATGCGGATCGTCATCGAGGTGCAGGCCCCCAGCCCGGCGGCGAGAAACCCGTAGGGCGACATGCCGCGATCAGTGCCGCCATAGGCCGCGGGTTCGTCGGCCAGAACGTGATGGCCCGGCCCCGCGTTCACATCCTGCAGAAAGCCGTCCGGGTCGGCCTCGGCCACCCGCACCACGCCCTCGGGGGCGTCCAGTGGCGGGGCGGGCTGTGCGAGATCAAGATAGCGCATGGCCCAGGCGGCGATGACGTGTGCTGCGTATTCCGCGTCGTCCGCATCGGTGATCAGGTGGTCGGCCTCGTCGAGTGTGACAAAGCTTTTGGGGTGTTTCGCCGCCTTGAAGATCTCGGCGGCGTTGTCGATGCCCACGATTTGGTCGCGCGGCGCGTGCATGATCAGCAGCGCGCGGTTCAGATGTGCGATCTTGCCTTCCAGCACCTCGGCGCGGACATCCTCGACGAAGTCGCGCCCGATCCGGATCGGGCGCCCGCCCAGCATGACCTCGGCGGCGCCGTCTTTCTCGATCCGGTCCAGCGCATCACTGAAATTATGCGTGACGTGGCCGGGATCGAAGGGCGCCGCGAGTGTCACGACCGCGCGGGCGCTGGCGATCTGCCCGGCGGCGGCCAGCACCGCTGCGCCGCCAAGGCTGTGTCCGATCAGCAGACCGGGGGCCATGCCGCGCGCTGCGAGCGCCTCGGCGGCCAGTTCCAGATCGCGGATATTGCTGGTGAAGGATGTATTCTCGAACTCGCCCTCCGAATGACCCAACCCCGTGAAGTCGAAACGCAGCACGGCGATGCCCGCGCCGGCCAGCCGTGCCGAGATGCGCCGCGCGGCCAGAATATCCTTGGAGCAGGTGAAGCAATGCGCAAAAAGTGCCGTCGCCAGATGCGGCCCCTCTGGCAGATCGAGGCGGGCAACCAGCGTGTCGCCGGAATGGCCGGTGAAGGTCAGGCGCTCTGTCGACATGCTATATCCTTACTTTGATCGCGGCTCCCGCACGGTAACGATCCGCCCCGTGCCTCGCCACCCGGGCCGTGCCCGCGTCACGCAAAGGTGAGAAATCGGCTTATTTTTGCCAAAATGCTGTGTATCGATCGTGGCATGGTCCACCTCGTGTTAACGCAGAGTATGTGATGGTTGCTTGTGGTGCGAGTGGGGCCGGGTCATGGGTTGGCAAATACGAACGCGAAAGGATCAATACCGCTTTACCGCGGTTATTGCGTTCATCGTTCTGATGCTTACGCTCGGGTTGCGCGCGATCTTCCTGCCTCCCGACCTTGCGGCGCGTTCGGTCTGGCCGGGCGTCGCCATGGCTCTGCTGATCGCCGTGCCGATCACGTGGATCATCGCACAGCGGCTGCGAGACATGCAGACACGCAGCGCGCAACTGGAACATGCGCTTGATTACGATCTGCTGACGGGGGTCCATACGCGCGCGAGCTTTTACAAGCATGTAGATGCGGCCGGCGACAGGCCCTGCGCGGTGATCGTGGTGGATATCGACCATTTCAAGGGCTTCAACGACCGCCATGGGCATTTCGCGGGCGATCAGGCGCTACGGCAATTCGCCGCCATCCTGACCAGCAATTGTCGCAGTGCCGATCTGGTGGCGCGCTTTGGTGGTGAGGAATTCGTCATCATGATGCGCGGTGCCGATATCGAGGCGGGGCGCCTCGTGGCGGAGCGGCTGGCGTTGCGCGTCCGCAAAAGCCCGATCTTCTTTGGCGAACGCAGCCTGCATCTGACAGCCAGTTTCGGGGTCGCGGCTGTCGAGCCGGGCGGTGACATGGACCGTGCCTTGCGACAGGCCGACCGCGCGCTTTACCGCGCCAAGGATGACGGACGTGACCGTGCCCATGTGCATGATCCGGACGCTGTATTGGCTCGGGCCAGCGCGGCGGAGTGACTTCCTTCTCTGGGACGCAGCCGTGTTCGCCGCGCGGCGTGGCGCCTACCTCCCCGCCACAGCATCAAGCCCCGTGTCATATGCGCAGGAACGGCTGCGCCATGCGCGGAAGCATCGAGCGGAAGCGCAGCGGCGCATCAGTTGCCGCGAGGCAAATGCAATCTTCCCCGATATCCGCGACCGGTGTATGATCGAGGTCCTCATCGGCAATCTCCAGATCTCCGGGGCCGAAATGAGCAACCGCGTCTCTGAAGGCACCTTGCAGGACGAGGGTCAATTCGGTGCCGCGATGGCCATGATCCGGCACGGCGGCCCCGGCGGGGATATAAAGAAGCCGGGCCGTCGCATCTGGTGAGGTGGGCAGGACGGCCTGTTTCACGCCCATTCCCACGGACCGCCAGCGCACCGATTCGAGCCCGCCACCGATATAGTCCTGCAGCGGCACGGGCATATTGACTGACCCGCGGCGTGCGTGTGGCGCTTCATCACGACGACCCTTTCGGATCAGGGCCATCGTCTTCGAAAGGCTATCTTCCGGCATCTCCTGAGCATCGCAACGCTCGACGATAACCCCGCCGATGCAATCCAGCGCGCCTAGACGCGCGCGGCATTCGTCGCACATGGATATGTGTGTGGCCACCGTCAGGCTGAACGCCTCGGGAAGCGTTCCGGCCGAGTAGGCCATCAGCAGGGCATCTGATACATGGTGTTTGATATTTGAGTCGCTCATTTCAGTCACTTCATTTCGTGGCGCAAACGGTCAAGCGCCAGTCTGATACGGGATTTGATCGTACCGAGCGGCAGCCCGGTCTGGTCGGCGATCTCGGAATGGCTGAGATCGCCGAAATACGCCTTCTCTATCAGGACGCGCTGCTTGTCTGGCAGGGCCGCGATGGCCTGTGCCAATTGTTCGCTCTCTTGTTGCAACATCAGGACGTCAGCCTGATCGGGTTCGGGTTCATGCCCCCAGGGCAGGTCCTCGGGCTCGGGCCGTTTCTGGCGGCGCAGCATGTCGATCTTGCGGTTTCGCGCAATGGTGAAAATCCACGTCGCGGCCGTTGCGCGGGCGGGATCGAAAAGATGCGCCTTGTGCCAAAGGGTCGCCATGACATCCTGGGTACATTCCTCGGCTTGGGTGGCATCCGACCCAGAGCGCATCAGGAAGCCTTTGACCCGGGGTGCGAAATGCATGAAAAGCCGGGCGAATGCTTCTTCGTCCCCATTCTCCCTTATGAGATCAATGCAAGTCACCCAATCCTCGTTCTCCGTTGCGCGTTTCTCGTTCGTCGATGTCACGTCCGTCAATCCTGCCGTACCCGCTGTTTCAACCCGGTGCGCTGGAAGTCGTACCATGCTCCAGGCCGCGCGGCGAGGTGTCCAGTGAGCTATCGGACTGAATGTCTTACGCATCGCATCGGCGATCGGATCACCTGCGACGCGATGTCTCTTTCTAATCCGCTGCCATCCCGGCCGCGTAAATGTCCCAAATACTTCGGATAGGTGAAACACTCCATGCCTTTTGAAACGAATGCCTGCGCCCGCAGGCGGATCGCCGTTGTCGGTGCGGGGATCTCGGGGATGGGCGCAGCGGAACGGCTTGCGCACGCTCATGACATCGTGCTCTTCGAGGCCGAGCCGCGTCTGGGCGGACATGCCCGCACGATCATTGCCGGCAAGCATGGCGACCGGCCGGTCGATACCGGCTTTATCGTCTTCAACTACGCGACCTATCCGCATCTGACCGCGCTTTTCGAGCGGCTCGGTGTTCCGGTCGTCAAGAGCAACATGAGTTTTGGCGCCTCGATCCGGGGCGGGGCCATCGAATACGGCCTCGACAGTGCAGCGGCGTTCTTCGCCCAGAAGCGCAATGCGCTGAACCCGCGATTCCTGGCCATGCTGCGCGATATTTTCCGCTTCAATTCCGGTGCGCTGGCCGCCGCGCAGGAGCCCGGGCTGACGATCGGCGAGCTGACGCGCAAGATGCGGCTGGGCCGGTATTTCCGCGACTATTACCTGCAGCCCTTCTCGGGCGCGATCTGGTCCACGCCGGTGGAAAAGATCCTTGATTTCCCGGCGTTGTCGATGGTTCAGTTTTTCAAGAACCACGGGCTTTTGGCCTATGACGAACAGCATCAGTGGTATACGGTCGAGGGCGGATCGGTGTCTTATGTCAGCCGGCTGGAACGCGCGATGCACACCAAGGGCGTGGATATCCGCCTCGGCACGCCGGTGGCAGGCATCGCGCGTCTGGATCAGGGGGTGCAGGTGCGTGCCCAAGGCTGCGAGTGGGAGCTGTTCGACGAAGTTGTGATCGCCGCGCATGGGGATGACGCGCTGCGACTGCTCTGCGATGCGGACGCGGACGAGCGCGCCGATCTGGGCGCGATCACCTACCAGCCCAACGACATCACGCTGCATGCCGATGCGTCGATCATGCCGAAGCGGCGCGCCGTGTGGTCGTCTTGGAACTACACCGAGGCGCGCGTCAAACGCAGCGGGCAGATCGACCTGACCTACTGGATGAACAGCCTGCAGCCGATCCCGCGGGACGATCCGCATTTCGTCACGCTCAACACCACGCGGCCCATCCGGGAAGAGCTGATCTATGACCAGACGACGATGCACCACCCGGTCTACGATCTCGCGGCGCTGGCGGCGCGGGACCGGCTGCAGGCCGCCAACGGGCGGCGCAACACGTGGGTCTGCGGGGCATGGATGCGCCACGGCTTTCACGAGGACGGGTTGTCGAGCGGGCTGGACGTGGCCGAAGCGATCCTGACCCGCGACGCGCTCGCCGTTGCCGCAGAATGAGGCCGGTCGAGCATGTCGCGGCCCATACGTGGCACGGGCGCAAGGGGGCGGTCGAGAACGCCTTTCGCTACGGGATAGATTACGTGATGCTGGATGCCGAGGCCGAGGTCGCCGCGCCGCGGCTTTTCGGGCGCAACCGCACCGCCCTCGTCGGCATTCGGGACCTTGATCATGGCGGGCCTCCGCATGAAGGGCGCGGCGCGGTGTGGGTGCGCGAGGTGCTGCGCGCACACGACTTGCCCGAACCCTGCCGCATCGAGCTTCTGGCGCAGCCGCGCATGTTGGGGCATGTCTTCAATCCGGTTTCCTTCTGGATCTGCCGCGACGCGGCCGAGGATGTGCGCGTGATCATCGCCGAGGTCGGCAACACCTATGGCGGTCGGCATTCCTACCTGTGCCACCGCGACGATCTGGCCCCGATCACGCACGAGGATCGGCTCCATGCCGCAAAGATCTTCTACGTGTCGCCCTTCCAGCTGATCGACGGGGCCTACGAGTTCCGCTTCGATCTGCGCCCCGACCGGATCGGGATCTGGATCGATTACAGCGGCGGCGAGGGCCGGCTGATCGCGACGCTCGTGGGCGCGCGCAAGACATTGACCACGCGCGGACTGATCGCCGCTTTCCTGCGCCGACCGTTCGGGGCGCGCCGCGTTCTGGCGCTGATACATTGGCAGGCGCTCAAGCTTTGGTGGAAAGGGGCAACCTTCAGGTCGCCTGTGCCGCCACCCTCCGAGGAGGTCAGCCGATGAGCCACGCCGGCACCACGACCCCTGCCGGTCTTGCGCCTCGCCTGCCGGGCTTCGCCGTTTTCGGCGCGCTGATCGCGTCGGCGGGGCTGCCGCTATATATCCACGCGCCGAAATTCTATGTCGACGAATACGGAGTGTCGCTGGCGGCTTTGGGCACGATGCTGGGCGTGCTGCGTCTGCTCGACGTGGTGCAGGACCCGCTACTGGGCCGGCTGAGTGGCTACATGAAAGCGCACCGCGCGGTCAGCGTCTGGGGCGCTGTGGCGCTTATGGCCGGCGCGATGCTGGGGCTGTTTGCCGTGACGCCGCCCATCACGCCGCTGTGGTGGTTTGCCGCGATGCTGACGCTGGTCTTTTCGAGCTTCAGCTATCTGACGATCTGTTTCTATGCGCAAGGCGTGGCCAGCGCGGCCTATCTGCCAGGCAACGGCCATCTGCAACTGGCGCGCTGGCGCGAGACCGGTGCGCTGGTCGGCATCTGTGCGGCGGCTGTCGCACCGACGGTGCTGGGCGGGTATGCCGGGTTTGCGGTGGCCTTCGCCGGGCTTGCGCTGGTGGCCGTGGTCGCGATGGCCGGTCAGTGGCAGGCGGCGGATGTCCCCGACGGCACGGGCTTCGGCCCGGTGCTGCGCGACCGGATCGCGCGGCGGCTGCTGATCGTCGCGCTGTTCAACGCGGCCCCGGTCGCGGTCACCTCGACGCTGTTCCTGTTCTTCGTCGAAAGCCGTCTGCAAGCGCCGGGATGGGAAGGGCCGTTCCTGCTGATCTTCTTTCTGTCGGCGGCGGTCGCAGCCCCCGTCTGGAGCCGTCTGGCCGAGCGCCATGGCGCAAAACGCGTGCTTCTGGGCGCGATGGTGCTGGCGATCGGGGTGTTCGCTTGGGCGGTGAGCCTCGGCGCGGGGGATCTGGTGGCGTTCGGCGTGATCTGCGTGCTGTCGGGCGCGGCCGTGGGCGCTGACCTGACGCTGCTGCCGGCGCTGTTCGCGCGGCGCATGTCGGATATCTCGCCCGGTGCGACCGAGGGGTTCGGCCTGTGGTCGTTCGTCTCAAAAGTCACGCTGGCCGTCGCCGCGGTCAGCCTTCTGCCGCTGTTGCAGACCGGCGGGTTCGAGGCGGGCGCCGACAATGACCCGGACGCGTTGTGGTTGCTCAGCCTGCTTTACGGCGGCCTGCCCTGCGTGCTGAAACTTGCGGCCATCGCGCTCTTGGCCCGGACACCGATCGAGGAAAGGGGATGATGATGACCGCCTTGGCTTACGTAATACTGGGGGCCGCGCTGGTGCTTGCACTTGTGCTGTTGCGGGCGCGGAATGCGAGTTTTGCCGCACAGCGCCCCGCCGATTACGCGGCAACCGAACCGGTGTTTGATCTGCGCACCCATCTCGACGGGCCGATCCGGTGCGAGGGCGTGATCTATGGCCCGTTGGGCCGTGTCGCGTCGCGCTTCACCGGTGATTTCGAGGGTCGCTGGGACGGCAATCGCGGCGTGATGACCGAGCATTTCCAGTATGACAGTGGCAACACGCAGGATCGCGAATGGCGGCTGGACCTTGTCGGCGACGGGCAGGTTCGCGCCGACGCAGACGATCTCGTGGGCACCGGCACGGGTCAGCTGAGCGGGGCGAGCCTGCGCTTGTGCTACAATATCCGCCTGCCGAAAGAGGCTGGTGGCCATGTCCTGAGCGTCACCGACTGGATGTATGTCACGCCCGGTGGCACGGTGGTCAATCGCAGCCAGTTCCGCAAGTTTGGGATCAAGGTGGCCGAACTGGTGGCAACGTTGCAGAAGGTGGGACCATGACCGACTGGACCGGCAAACGCTACTGGCTCGTGGGCGCGAGCGAAGGCTTGGGCGAAGCCCTGGCAAGGAAGATCAGCGCGGCGGGGGCCGAGGTGATCGTCTCGGCCCGGAACGCCGACCGGCTGGCCGAGGTGGCCGGCGCGCTGCCGGGCCCGGCCCGCGCGGTGGCCGTGGATGTGAGCGACGATTCGAGCGTGGCGAAAGCGGCCGAAGAAGTGGGAGAGGTCGACGGCGTGGTGTATCTCGCCGGGGTCTACTGGCCGCAACCCTCGACCGAGTGGACCCCCGATCAGGTCACCGCGATGGCGGATGTGAACTTTACCGGCGCGGTCCGCGTTCTGGGGCAGGTGGTCCCCGGCATGGTCGCGCGCGATGCGGGCCATGTTGTGCTGACCGGGTCGCTGTCTGGGTTTCGCGGGCTGCCCGGCGCCATTGGCTATGCCTCGTCCAAGGCCGGGGTGATGCACCTGGCCGAATCGATGCGCGCCGATCTGTGGCGCACAGGCGTGCGCGTGCAACTGGCCAATCCCGGCTTCATCAAGACGCGGCTGACCGACAAGAACGATTTTCACATGCCGTTCCTGATGACGCCGGACGAGGCCGCGAGCGAGATGTTCGCGCTGATGGAGAACGAGCGCGCCTTTGCGCGCCACTTCCCGCGGCTCTTCAGCTATCTGTTCCGTCTGTCGCGGTTCCTGCCGGACTGGGCCTATTACCGGGTTTTCGGCTGAGAGCGTGGGAGGGTGCGGGCGCCGCGCCGTCGACAGGCCGCGGGCTGGCGATCTCCGGCGCGTTCAGCGCGCTTTATCGCCGCCACACCGCAAGACATGCAATCGGTGCGCTGACTTGCAGAAATCGCCAGTCCGAGGGGCGGCCTGGCGATGGCGCGGCGGGCTTCGCCCTTGATTCCGCGCCGGGCGACCTTGCATCCCTTGCTACCCCTCCTGGATGCTCTCCAGATAGGCCAACAGCGCCGCGAGCGGCCTTGGCGTGGGGGTCAGCACCCCGTCGCCCACATCCACCGGCACGGTGTCGCCTTCCAGCAGTGCGCCGAATTCCGGCATCTCCTGACCCGGCAGGCCCGTGCGGTCGTAGCCGTCGATGACCGACAGGACATGCGCGCGCGGAAACGCTCCGTCCCTGTCGAGCTGCGTGAGATCCGAGGGCCGCGGCGTCATGCCAGCCGCCCATGGCCCGTCGCCCTTGCCCGTCGTCCCGTGGCATTGCGCGCAATTCTCGGCGTAGAGGGCCGCGCCCTCGCGCGCCTCGGGCATGTCGCGCGTCGCGACCGTGTGGGCGCAGGCTGCAAGAACCCCCGCCGCCAGAACCAGACCTGTCCGCATCGCTTCGCCTCTCGTTTTTGCAAAGCCTAGCAAGGCCGCCACGGTGCCGCAATGATCCAGATCAGGCCAGATCCCCTGCCAGTGCGCGGTCGATCAGTTTCGCGGTCTCGTCCACGCCGTAAAGCGCGATGAACCCGCCGAAGCGCGGGCCCTGGCTGGCGCCCAGAAGCACCTCGTAGAGGCCCTTGAACCAGTCGCGCAGGGGGTCGAACCGGTCGCGCCCGACGGCGTAGACGACCGATTGCAGCGCCTCGTCCTCGACGGGCCCGTCATAGGCGGCCAGCCGGTCGCGCAGATCGATCAGCGCCTCGCGTTCCAGATCCGTGGGCGCGCGGTAATGTTTCGCCGGGGCGACGAAATCCTCGTAATAGCGCACCGCGTAGCCCGCGGCGGCATCGAGATCGGGATGGGTCTCTGCGCTGGCCTCGGGGGCGTAGCGGCGGATGAACCCCCAGAGCGTGGCCTTGTCGTGGGCCGCCGAGACCGAGGCGAGGTTCAGCAGCATGGAAAACGGCACGACCATGTGGCTTTCAGGGACCTCGCCCTCGTGGATGTGATAGACGGGGTTGTTCAACTGCTGGGTCGCGTCCTGCCCGGGATAGGCCCGCAATTGCTGGTGGTACTCGTCCACCGCGCGCGGGATCACGTCGAAATGCAGCTTCTTGGCGGTCTTGGGCTTCTGGTACATGAAATACGACAGGCTTTCCGTCGCCGCGTAGCTCAGCCATTCGTCGATGCTTATGCCGTTGCCCGAGGATTTCGAGATCTTCTGGCCGTTCGCATCGAGGAACAATTCATAGGTGAAATGCTCGGGCGGGCGGGTGCCAAGGGTCCGGCAGATGCCGTCATAGATCGGCGTGTTGGTCGAATGATCCTTGCCGTACATCTCGAAATCGACCCCGAGCGCGGCCCAACGGGCGCCGAAATCGGGTTTCCATTGCAGTTTCACGTTGCCGCCCGTGACTGGAAGAGTCCATTCGCGCCCGTCCTCGTCATCGAAGGTCACGGTGGCCTCAGAGGCGTTCACCTCTTTCATCGGGACGTAGAGCACGCGCCCTGTCTCTGGATGGATCGGCAGGAAGATCGAGTAGGTCTGCCGGCGTTCCTCGCGCAGCGATTTCAGCATGATCTGCATGATGTCGTCATAGCGTTCGGTCGCGCGCCGCAGCACGTCGTCGAACCGCCCCGAGCGGTAGAATTCGGTGGCGCTGATGAACTCGTACTCGAACCCGAACGTGTCGAGGAACCGCCGAAGCATGGCGTTGTTGTGATCCCCGAAACTGTCATGCGTGCCGAACGGGTCGGGCACATCCGTCAGCGGCTTTTGCAGATGCGGCTGCAGCGCGTCCGGATCGGGCACATTGCCCGGCACCTTGCGCATCCCGTCAAGATCGTCGGAAAAGCAGATCAGGCGCGTGGGGATGTCGCTGATCACCTCGAAGGCGCGGCGGATCATCGTGGTGCGCAGCACCTCGCCGAACGTGCCGATATGCGGCAGGCCTGACGGCCCGTAGCCCGTTTCGAACAGCACATGGCCCTTTTCGGGCGGTCCCTTCTCGAACCGTTTGAGCACGCGGCGCGCCTCTTCAAAAGGCCAAGCTTTCGACTGCATCGCGGCGTCGCGCAGGTCGGTCATCAGACCATCTCCATCTGGGCCGGTGAAGACACCGGCAAGGCTTCGCCGGTTCCTATTGCCGAGGGGGGCAAAGGTCAATATTCTGCGCCGCAACACTGTGTTGCCCGGATCGCGCCCGATGAACGAACAGACCCCGCACCCGCTGACCCCGCAGGACTGCCTCGTGGCGATGATGATCGCCATCGCAGCATCGGACGAGAACATGCGCACCGCCGAGCTTGTCAAGATCGAGACCACGATCAACAACCTTCCGATATTTGCCGATTACGATCTCGACCGGGTCCGGGTGATGTCGCAGACGGTGTTCGATCTCTTCAGTGTCGAGGACGGGCTGGATGCGCTCTTCGGCCTGATCCGCGAAAACCTGCCCGCGCATCTCTACGAGACGGCCTACGCGGTCGCCTGCGATGTGGCCGCCGCCGATGGCGCGCTGAGTGAACGCGAGCTTCGCCTGCTCGAAGAGATGCGCTACGAGCTCGATCTCGACCGGCTACACGCCGCGGCGATCGAGCGCGGCGCGCGGGCGCGGCATCTGACCGTGTGAATCGGGGCGCTGCGGCGCGATTGCCCCTCGCGCCGCCGGCCAATCTCTCATATACCATGTCCGGAACGGACGGGGAGAGATGCCATGACCGCGGAACTGTCACCCATCGACACAGCGAAATACGTGGCCGCGAAGCGCGCGGTCGATTTCGTCGAGGATGGGATGCGTCTCGGGCTTGGCACCGGCAGCACCGCTGCGTGGATGGTGCGCGCCCTGGGCGACCTGGTGCGTGACGAGGGGCTGAAGATCCGCGGCGTGCCCACCTCGACCCGGACAGCCGATCTGGCGCGCGATGTCGGGATCGAGGTGATCACCCTCGACGAGGCGCGCTGGCTGGACCTGACGATTGACGGCGCCGACGAGATCGACGGCAATCTCGATCTGATCAAGGGCGGCGGCGGGGCGCATCTGCAGGAGAAGATCGTCGCGGCGGCCTCGGACCGGATGGTGGTGATCGCCGATATCGGCAAGGAGGTCGGCACGCTCGGTGCGTTTCCCCTGCCCATCGAGGTGATCCCGTTCGGATTGCAGACCACGAAGCTTCTGGTCGAGGAATTGCTCATCAACATGGATGTGCTGGGCCGCGACGCGGTGCTGCGGATGATGGGTGATGCACCCTTCGTCACCGACGAGGGCAATCACATCATTGACCTGCATCTTGGGCGGATCGGGGATGCACAGGCGCTGTCGATGGCGCTCAACCAGGTGCCGGGCGTGGTGGAAAACGGGCTGTTTCTTGACATGTGCGACGTGGTCGTGCTGGGCCATGGGGACGGTCGGGTCGAGACCCGCGACATCAATGCCGGCACGGTCGAGGAGGATCGGCTCGACGTCATGGAGAGCGATAATCTTTTCAGCGATTTGAACGACTAGGCGGGGCAGGCATGGCATTCGACTATGATCTTTTCGTGATCGGGGGCGGCTCTGGCGGGGTGCGCGCCGCGCGCGTGGCGTCGCAGGGCGGCGCCCGCGTAGGCCTGGCCGAGGAAAGCCGCTACGGCGGCACCTGCGTGATCCGCGGTTGCGTGCCCAAGAAACTGATGGTCTTTGCCAGCGAATACCCCGATGCGATGGCCGAGGCGCAGGCCTATGGCTGGACCGTGCATGCTGGCGGCTTCGACTGGCCGGCCTTCCGCACCAGGCTGCATGCCGAGCTTGACCGGCTGGAAGACGTCTATCGCGGCAACCTGCACAAGGCCGGGGTCGAGACATACGGTACCCGCGCGCGCCTGGCCGATCCGCATACGGTCGTGCTGGCCGACGGCACCAAACTGACCGCGAAGCATATCCTCGTTGCGACCGGTGGATGGCCCGTCAAGCCCGATCTGCCGGGGGCCGACCATGCCATCACCTCGAACGAGATCTTCCATCTCGAGACGCTGCCGAAATCCATCCTGATCGTCGGCGGTGGCTATATCGCGTGTGAATTCGCGTGTATCCTCAACGGTCTTGGCGTGCGGGTGACGCAGTTCTACCGCGGCGCGCAGATCTTGCGCGGCTTTGACGACGAGGCGCGCGGGCTGGTCTCGGACGAGATGATCGCGTCGGGTGTCGATCTGCATCTGGGCACCAACATCGAGGCGATGGAACGTGGCGCGGGCGGCTATCGCGTGACCGCGACCAACGGCACCGAGGCGACGTTCGACGAGGTCATGTTCGCCACCGGGCGCGCGCCGAACACCCGCGATATGGGGCTCGAAGAGGCGGGCGTGACGCTTGGCCGCAACGGCGAGATCGTGGTCGACGCGTACAGCCAGACCAACGTGCCGTCGATCTATGCAATCGGTGACGTGACCGACCGCGTGAACCTGACGCCGGTGGCGATCCGCGAGGGCATGGCCTTTGTCGAGACGGTGTTCAAGGGCAATCCGACGCCGGTCGATCATGAGCTGATCCCCACGGCGATCTTCACCCAGCCCGAAATGGGCACTGTTGGCCTGAGCGAAGAGGACGCGCGCGCCCAAGAGCCTGTGGATGTCTACACGACGTCCTTCAGGCCGATGCAAACCGCCTTTGCAGGCAAGCCCGACCGCGCGCTGATGAAGCTGATCGTCAGCCGGGCGACGCGTCGTGTCATGGGGTGTCACATCGTCGCCCCTGGCGCGGGCGAAATGATCCAGCTGGCCGGCATCGCGGTCAAGATGGGCGCCACCAAGGAGGACTTTGATCGGACCGTGGCGGTTCACCCGACGATGTCCGAGGAACTTGTCACACTGAAAACACCGGTGGAATCGGCTTGATTTTTGGCCCGTCTTGTACAGGTTGAACCGAAGTCCGTGACCGACGGAAGCGAAAGAGGATAACACGCGAATGGCTGGAAATTCTGGCGGCCCCTGGGGCGGCAAATCGGGAGGCGGCGGCGGCGACCGCGGACCCAACAACGGGGGTGGACGGCGTCCACCTGACGGCGGGTCGCAGATGCCCGAGATCGACGACCTGATCCGAAAGGGCCAGGACCGCCTCAAGGTGCTGATGGGCGGCGGTGGCGGCACCGGATCCGGCCGGGGCTCCGGTGGCGGCGGACAGGGTCCGCAACTCAACCGGACCACGCTCGGGCTTGCGGCACTCGGGGCGTTCGCCGTCTGGGTGTTTGCCAGCGTCTACACCGTCCGGCCCGAGGAACAATCGGTCGAGCTTTTCCTTGGCTCGTATTACAGCACCGGCGAGCCGGGTTTGAACTTCGCGCCGTGGCCGCTGGTGACCGCCGAGGTCGTGAACGTAACCTCCGAGCGCACCGAGGAAATCGGCCGCAGCATCGGGGGCCGCGAAGAGGGCCTCATGCTGACGACAGACGCCAACATCGTCGATATCGAATTCCAGGTCGTCTGGAACGTCGCCGATCCCGCCAAGCTGCTGTTCAACATCCGCGATCCGCAATTGACCGTGCAGGCCGCTGGCGAGTCGGTGATGCGAGAGATCATCGCGGCCTCGAACCTCGCGCCAATCCTCAACCGGGACCGTGGCATCATCGCGGACTCGGCCTTCGAGGACGTACAGGCGACGATGGACGAATACGACAGCGGCATTCGCATCGTGCGTGTGAACCTCGACACGGCCGACCCGCCCGAGGAAGTGATCGACAGCTTCCGCGAAGTGCAGGCCGCGGAGCAGGAGCGTGACAGGCTACAGCGTCAGGCGGATGCCTATGCCAACCGCGTTCTGGCCGAGGCGCGTGGTGAAGCGGCACAGATTCTCGAGGCGTCCGAAGGGTATCGTGCGCGCGTGATCAACGAGGCCCGCGGTGATGCGAGCCGGTTCACCTCGGTCCTGAACGAGTATTCCAATGCGCCGGATGTGACGCGCAAACGTCTCTATCTCGAAAGGATGGAACAGGTCTTTGGCGACATCGACAAGACCATCCTCGACCAGTCGGTCGTCGGCGGAGAGGGCGGAGACAGCAATGTCGTGCCGTATCTGCCTTTGAACGAGCTTCGCCGCGGATCCGGCGGGACCGACAGCTCGAACGCGCAGGGAGACTGAGCTCATGAGTAACAAGATGAAAATCATCCTCCCGGCGCTTGTCGTGCTGTTTTTCCTGGGCCTGTCCTCGATCTTCGTCGTGGACGAGCGTCAGAAGGCGCTGGTGCTTCAGTTCGGTCAGATCAAGCAGGTCAAGGAAGAGCCGGGACTGGGGTTCAAGATCCCGTTCATTCAAGAGGTCGTGCGCTACGATTCGCGGATCCTGTCGCTCGACACCGATATCATCGAGGTGACACCGTCGGACGACCGTCGTCTCATCGTCGATGCCTTCACGCGCTACCGTATCCGCGATGTCGTGCAGTTCCGCCAGGCCGTCGGTGTTGGCGGCGTGCAGACCGCAGAGGATCGTCTGTCGTCGATCCTGAACGCGCAGATCCGAGAGGTTCTTGGTGCGGATCAGGTGACATCGAACACGATCCTGTCCGAAGAGCGTCGGAATCTCATGACCAGGATCCGCGACAGTGCGCAGGAAAGCGCCGAAGGACTTGGGCTTGAGGTGGTGGACGTGCGCCTGAAAAAGACCAATCTGCCCGATCAGAACCTCGAGGCGACCTTCGCCCGGATGCGGGCCGAGCGCGAACGCGAGGCCGCCGACGAGATCGCGCGCGGTAACGAGGCCGCACAACGTGTACGGGCGCTTGCGGACCGGACCGTGACCGAGACGCTGTCGGATGCCGAGCGTGAAGCGCAGGTTGTGCGAGGCGAAGCCGATGCCGAGCGCAGCCGGGTTTACGCCGACGCCTACAGTTCGGATGCCGAGTTCTTCTCATTCTATCGGTCGCTCGAGGCGTACGAGCGTGCCTTGCGCGGCGAAAATTCGAACATGGTCATGACACCGGACAGCGAATTCTTCGATTACCTGCGGTCGGGGTCCGGACGCGGATCGGATGACGACGCCAACGGTTCGGGCGACGATGATTGAGACGGCGCTTCTTGCCCTCGGGCTTGTGCTGATTGTCGAGGGGCTGGTCTATGCACTGGCCCCTTCTCTTATCGACCAGATGCTCGCGGCGCTGGCGGCCATGCCCCCCGAGGCGCGGCGACTTTTGGGGCTGTTGGCGCTGATCACGGGTCTTGCGCTTGTCTGGGCCGCCAAGACCCTCGGCGCGTGATCCCCGCGTCTTTCTCTCATCACATGTTTGCATGGGGCCGGCATAGTCGTTGCGCTCGGTGCCAAAGCACCTACATCTTAGTATGACACGATAGATCTGGTCGCAAAGACAGGTTCAAGGAGAGAGACACGTGACACTCCCCACGACATCCGCCCCGGCGGTACCCGCCGAAAACTCGCGAACATCCCATGCCTTGCGTGGCCTCTGGCTTATGGCCCTGACCCTGGGGTTGCTTCTGGCGCAAGCCTTGTCTGCGCAGGCGCGGCCCGAAAGCTTTGCCGATCTCGCCGACGAGATCAGCCCGGCGGTCGTCAACATCACCACATCGACCGTGACGGAACGCGGCACCGGCCCCATGCCGCAGGTTCCCGAGGGATCGCCCTTCGAGGATTTTTTCGAGCAGTTCCGCGACCGGATGGAAGAGGGGCCGCGCTCGCGCCGGTCCTCGGCGCTCGGATCGGGGTTCGTGATTTCCGAGGACGGTCTTGTCGTGACCAACAACCACGTGATCGAGCAGGCCGACGAGATCAATGTCGAGTTCTTCAACGGTGACAGCCTCGCGGCCGAGGTTATAGGGACGGATCCGCAGACCGATATCGCGCTGTTGCGCGTCCAGACCGACAAGTCACTGCCCTTCGTGACGTTCGGCGACAGCGATTCCGCCCGCGTCGGTGATTGGGTACTGGCCATGGGCAATCCGCTGGGACAGGGGTTTTCGTTGTCCGCCGGGATCGTTTCGGCGCGCAATCGGGCGCTTTCGGGCACCTATGACGATTACATCCAGACCGATGCCGCCATCAACCGCGGCAATTCCGGCGGTCCGCTCTTTAACCTCGATGGCGAGGTGGTCGGTGTGAACACCGCGATCCTCAGCCCCACGGGCGGCTCCATCGGGATCGGCTTTTCGATGGCGTCCAACGTCGTCGAGCGTGTCGTCGCGCAGCTGGAAGAATTCGGCGAAACCCGTCGCGGCTGGCTTGGCGTACGGATCCAGGACGTGACCGAGGACGTTGCCGAGGCCATGGGGCTCGACGAGGCCGCCGGCGCGCTGGTGACGGATGTCCCCGAAGGCCCCGCGGCCGACGCTGGCATGCAGGCCGGTGACGTGATCGTGTCTTTCGACGGGAGGGATGTCGCGGATACCCGCGGCCTCGTTCGGCAGGTCGGCAATACCGAGGTTGGCAAGGCCGTGCGCGTGGTCGTCAATCGCGAAGGCAAGACACAGACCCTCAGGGTGGAACTGGGCCGTCGTGAAGAGGCTGACGGGTCCGTTCCCGCCGCGCAATCCCAAGAAGAGCCGTCCGAGCCTTCGGGGATGAGCATGTTCGGGCTGGAAATCGAGCCCCTCAACGACGAGATGCGCCAGCAACTCGAACTTGACGGTGACGCCGAGGGGCTTGTCATCACAGATGTTGACGAGGTTTCGACCGCTTACGAAAAGGGCGTGCGGGCCGGTGACGTGATCACCGAGGCCGGTCAGCGCAAGGTGACAACCATTGACGAATTCGAGGATCGCGTCGCCGAGGCGCGCGATGCCGGCCGCAAATCCCTGCTGCTGCTGGTGCGCCGCGCCGGCGAGCCGCGCTTCGTCGCGCTGTCGCTCGAAGACGAGTAAGCCAGGCTCACACAGGCCAAGGCAAAGGGGCGCCCGGTCGGGTGCCCCTTTTTCGTTGCGCGCGCGGCAGGCTCAGCCGAGGTGATCGACCACCTGCAGATGCTGCGCCAGCCTACCGACCTCGGCCAAGTAGCGATCGACCAGCGCGGGATCGTGTGGGGCGGCCGTGACACCCGCCGCGATCTCGCCCGCCAGAACCGATTCGACCGCCAGCGACAGCGGCGTGGACACCAGCCGCGCCATCGCCGTGCCCTCCGCATCGCCCCAGGCATCCATGACGTAGGTCTTGTGCCAGACTGTCTGTCCGGCGCGCATGGCGTGCAGGTCGACGCACAGCACCACGCGGTCCGCCTCGCCCGGTCCATACGCGTTGTCGCGCCAGAACTGGTCCGACATCTCCTTCAGCCGGGCCTCACCCGCCTCGCCCTCCAACGTCTCGATCTCGGCAAAGACGTCTTTCCAAGCCTCGGACCAGCCGCCAAGGCGCAGCGTGCCGCGCACGAAATCCCGGATCTTCCAGCCGGGATCAAAACGGTATTCGGCGATGAAGGGAATCGAATCGCGATTGGGATAGACCTCGAAGGTCTCCGGGCTTGGCAGCGGCGCGTCGTAGGACGACAGCGCATCCCAGGGTCGGGCGACGTTGAACTCCTCGAAATCCCGGATCGACCGTGAGGGCGAACGAAGTGCCTTCAATACCCCAAGCGGCGACCAGCTGAACTTGTACCGAAACGGGTTGGGGATCTTCGGTACGCCGCCGCAATAGGAGGTGAAGGACAGCTCGTTATCGGGATGATGGGCGTCCGACTCCCGGTACTCGGCCACGAGATGATGCGCCATCAGGTGGTCGATGCCCGGATCCAGCCCGATCTCGTTGACAAAGCACAGCCCCTTGTCGCGCGCCGCCGCGTCGAGCGCGCGCATCTCCGGCGCGATATAGGACGACGATACGAAATGCGCGCGTTTCGCAAGGCACATCTCGGCCAGCGGCACATGCCAGTCACCCGGCAGCATCGACACGACCACGTCGTCTTGGCGCAAACGGGCGTCCAGCGCGGCCGCCTCGAACGCCTCGATCCGGTCGGTCAGATCGCCCACGGCGTCGCGCGCCTTGTCGGTCGACCGGTTCCACACGGTCACGTCGTGACCCGCCGCGATCAGCCGCCGCAGACCGGGAATGGCCGATAGGCCGGTGCCGCACCAATGGATTGTCATCTGTCAGACCTCCTTCATGTGAGTGTCGAAGACCGCCCCGGCCCGCCCCCAGACGCCGGCGTCCAGCCTGTCGAGCGTCAGCAGGGACGGCAAGAGCTGGGCCGCGTAATCCTGCGACGACTCCACCGGCAGAAGCGACGGCAGGTTGTCGATCGCCATCACGTCGAGCGGTGGGGTGCCATGCACGCGGGTGACCGGCGCGGACCACGTCGTGGCCAGGTCGTAGACCGGCACCGGATTGTAATCGCTGTCTGGATCGCAGGCGATATCGCCGATCACCGTCAGACGGCGCGGCTGGTCGGTTGCCGCGCGTGTTACGAATACCGGTGTGCCGGGCCGCGCGAAGATGCAGTTGAGAAAGATGTCGTGGTCAAGAATTTCGGGAAATGGCCCGCCGCCGGATGTCTCGGCCATGTCCCAGCGGGTGACGGGGACATCCATCGCCTCGCACAGGTCCGCCGCCCCGGTGCCTACCCGGCCAAGCGCACCGATGACGATGGCATTGGGGCGTGCCGGCCCGACCGGATCTAGCCGCGCCGAAAGATCCTCCAGCAGCGCCGTGCGGCCGGGATACGTTCCGACCGCCGGGCAGACCCCGCCCCGTGCCTGTGCCGCCCATGCCATCAGCGACACCGCCGCCCCTGCATAGCCTGCCCAGTAGCCGAAGGCGGCGATGCGCCGCCCGTCCGCGTCCACGAGATATTCAAGATCATAAAGTGTACCGCCCCCGGCGCGGAACCGCTGCAACAGCGTCCGACCGGCATGCTGACCCTTGAAGGCATGGCCGAACATGATGTGCCGGTGCGACAGCGGCGTGCCGTCTTCGGGCAGTTCCTTCAGCCCGAAGATGATGGCGTCATGCGGGGCGCCGGGCCATGTGTTCTCCGGCGCGATCTCGCAGCCCGCGTCCGCATAGCCCCGGATGGGAATCGCACGGCGGCGGCTTTCCTCGACCGTCACGCGGATGCCCTTCGCCAGCAATTGTGCGGCCCCCTCGGGCGTCAGCCCGACACGGTCCTCGTTATGCCGTTGCTCGGCCCTGACCCACAGATGTGTCATGTCCGCACCATCTCAGGCCATGCCGTCAGAGATCACCCGCGCCACCGAGTCGCGGCCGCGCATCGCCGTCATGAAAGAGGTGATCTTGGGGAAATCGGCCATGCTCACCCCGTCCCCTTCGAGCCAGCCACAGGCGACATAAAGATAGGGGTCGGCCAGCGACAGCGTCTCTCCCAACACGTAAGGCCCTTGCAGAACGTGATCCTCCACGTGGCGGGCGCTGTCGGTCATGGTCTCGGCCACCTTGGCCTTCATGTCGGCGATCGCGGCTTCGCTGTCGGCCCATCTGCTGCCGCGCGGCCCGTGGGCGTGGTTCACATGCATGGTCGAGGCGATGTAGAACATCACCTCGCGCATCCGCGCCGCCTGCATCGGATCGGTCGGGCGCAGGACCGCACCCGGGGCGATGTCCGCGATGTGTTCAAGGATGGCGCCGGTCTCGGTCAGGATGCCCCGGTCGGTGACCAGCGCGGGCACGCGGCCCTTGGGATTGATGGCCGTGTAGTCCGGCTTTGTCTGTTCGGCGGTCCCGAAATCCACACGGACAGGGTCGAACGCCATACCCGCTTCGTGCAGCGCGATTGCCGTGGCCGTGGCGATGGTGGCCTTCGCATAATAAAGTTTCATCTCGCGCGTCCTTTTTGTCAGATGAAGGTGCGGGCATGTGCCCGGTCCGGCGGGTCGAGATGCGGCGTGGCGTTGAACGTGCCCAGCATCAGCATGTCATGCACATGCTCGACCCGGTGCAGCGAGCTGTTCATCACTTGCAGCATGACTTTCGACATGCCCGGGATGTCGAGGCCGAGCGCGTGGCGCATCACCAGCCCGATCACCCCGCCCGAGGTGACGATCAACGTGCGCCCTGGCAGATGCGCAACCTCGTCGATCAGCCCGGTGATGCGGGTTGTGAACTGATCGAAGCTTTCGGGTATGTCGTCGAGATCGCCGCGCGCCCAATGCCCCATCACCTGCGGCAGATATCTGGCATATTCGTTGGCATCGACAGGCGCGGGGATGCCGTGACGTGCTTCGGCGGCTTGGGCAAGGGCGAAATAGCTCAGCTCGTTCAGGCGCGTGTCCTGTTCGGTGATCTCGTACCCCATGGCGGCGGCGGTGCCCGTCTGCCGGTGGAGCGTGCCGGTGATCACGTGATCGAAATGCGGATTTGTCTGTCGCAAATGCGCGCCCAGCCATTGCCCCTGCTGCACGCCGAGGGACGACAGGCGGTCGTAGGCTTCCTCGTCGGTCGCGTGGCGATTGGCCTGACCGTGCCGTACCAGAATGATCTCTGCCAAACGTCGTCTCCCTCGTGATCGTGCGCAGCTTATCGCCGCGGGCCAAGGGGCGAAAGGTGGGACAGGGAAATAAACCGGGGAAAATGAATGGGATCGCCCGTGTGAAGCGCTGCGTGTCCGCATGCTGGTCCGGGGTCGCAGGAGGTCTATTTGAATTGCAAAGGAGATCAGTGATGACCACGCGAACAGAGGTACTTTACAACGCGCGTTGCCCGGTCTGCCGGGCAGAGATCGAGCATTACCAAGGGTATGCTGACGCGAAGGGTCTGCCGATCGCGTTTCATGATCTCAACTCCGACGATCTGCAGGTCTGGGGTATCGACGCGGACGCGGCGGCACGGCGTCTGCATGTCCGCAAGGGGGACCGCGTGCTGTCCGGTGTGGCGGCATTCATCGCGCTGTGGCGGGCCATGCCGCGTTACGCATGGCTCGCGCGGATCGTTGCTCTGCCCGGTTTACGGCAGATCGCCGAGGTGATCTATGAACGCATTCTCGCGCCCCGCCTCTACGCCCGTCACCTCGCCCGCGCGCGGCGCGAATGCCAAGATGCCACACCGTGACGTTACGTCATCCGGACATTCTTGAGATGTTAATCAACAGGGCGCATGCTGGTAATATGGCACAGGAGTATCCCATATATTCGCGCGCCGAGCGCCTGGCTGACGGGGCGGTTCATGTCGCCGGCGTCATTGCGGCGGTGATTGGCGTGTCGGTGATGTTCACGATGTGGGCGCTGGACATGGACGGCGTGACGCTCGTGTCGACGATTGTCTATTCCGTGGCCCTGCTGCTGATGCTCGGCGCATCGGCGGCTTATCATCTTTATGCATATACGCCCGCGCGCCCGATCCTGCGCCGTCTCGATCACGCCGCGATCTACGTCAAGATCGCGGGGACCTTCACCCCGCTCAGCGTGTTTCTGGGCACGGCTTTTGGATATTTCGTGCTCGCACTTGTCTGGATCCTGGCGCTGGTCGGCGCGGTCTCGAAGATCATGGCGAAACGCGGCCAGATGACCACGGGTTGGATGCCATATGTGGCACTCGGATGGATCGGGATCGCGCTGTTCGTGCCGCTGATGGCCGTGCTGCCGACCACAAGCCTTGCGCTCATGCTGGCAGGCGGACTGACCTACACGATCGGCGTGATCTTCTATGCGTGGGATGGGTTGCGCTTTGCCAACGCGATCTGGCACGGCTTCGTGGCCGTGGCCAGCGCGTGCTTCTTCATGGGTATCGCGACCGCGCTTTCCGCAGCTCTGTGATCCGCGCAAATGGTTATCGTTGCGAGGCTTGCGCAATTCTCAACGCGCGTGTCCCAGCCTGAGACGCGCGAACAATTCGGCATTCCGGCAGTAATCCGGCGTGTCGTCCGCCGTTTCCGTGCGATCGAGCCAGTGTACACAGGCATCGGTGCGTGCGCAGCCCGTGCAGGCCAGAACGGCATCACTCAACTCGTCCGGCCGAAGCTTTCCGGCCATGATGCGCTCTTCCAGATCGACGCCCTGGGACCCGGCCATCCGGTCCACGAGATCGGCGTGACGCTTCAGGGTTGCTCTGCTTTGCATGTCATCTCTCCTTTGTCTCGGAGAGGATCGTGCAGCGACCGCGCACTGGCTGCCTTGATCTGGGTCAAAAAACGTACAAAGCCCGACCGGCTGCTGCGGATCCTAGAGCCCGGCCGCCACGCGCCGCACCGTCGCCACGCGATCCGCATTCGGGGGGTGGGTCCCCAGAAACCGATTGCCTGGGTCCGGGATCTGCGAGAAAAACTCGACGCCGCGTAACGGATCGTAGCCGGATCGATCCGTGATGACCGTGCCCAAAGCATCCGCTTCGAGCTCGAAGCTTTTCGAATAGCTGCGCGCCCCCACACCCGCCCCGATATCGGAAGCTTGATTCACGAGGGCCTCGCTCGCGCCGCTGAGCGAGGCCAGCCCGCCCAGAAGAATCGCGCCCGCGGCTGCATTCTGTCGCTGGCGCGGAATATGGCCGGCGATGTGATGCGCGGCCTCGTGACCAAGGACAAAGGCAAGCTCGTCGGCATTGTTGACCGCTGCAATCATCGGCAGCGTGAATCCGATGATCGGACGACCGGACTGGTCCTGCGTGTAAAACGCGTTGATCTGCTGACCGGGCCGGTCATCCACCACGATGCGGAAATCACAATTGAGCTGCGGAGATCGGTTGCGGCATTCGCGTTCCGCGACGGGCTTCATGCGTTGCACGACAGTCGAGAACTGCTGCACCTCGGCGCGGGTCGGCATTTCGGGTGCCCGCGACGCTGTTTGCTGTTGTGGTGCGCGTCGCTCGGACGGGGGCTCGCCGTTGGTTGCGACGCAACCCGTCAGCCCCACGAGGCAAACCAAGTAGATCCAGCGCATGGGGCCTCCCTGTTTTATGTGCATGAACCAGTTCTAGCAGGCTTTGCAGCATGGGAAAGCCCTTTCCCGCCTGGGCCGTGCCTATTGCAAAGAGCGGGCGAGCGTCTAGGCTGACATCATGCTTTCCATCGAGCACGATTTCGACGCCACCGTGATCACCCTCGTGGACGAGGGAGCCGAGCCCCTCGGCGAGGACGTGATTGTCAACGCCTTCGAGGAATGCGTCACGGTCGAGCAATATGATCCGCGCAGCGACAGCGTCGTCCGCATCACGCTGTCGCCCACGCAGTTGCGTGATCTCGGCGCAGCCCTGAACCTGCCCGAAGGGGTGTACGCGCAACGCCCCCGAACGCGTTAGAGCCGGTCCAGCAGTTCGGCCGCAGCCACCGCGGGCGTCAAGTCCCCGCGCGCCACGCGGTCTGCATATTCCTCCATCGCGGCGCGGGCACCGGGCGTGTCGAGCCGCGCCAGCAGCGCCCCCCGCACTTCCTCGCCGAACCAGTAGCGGGCCTGTGCGGCCCGGCGGGCGGCAAAATGGCCCTCGGCGCGGCGCCACTCGATCAACGCGCTCATTTCGTCCCATGCGGCGCGCAGCCCCTCGTTCTCAATCGCCGAAACGGTCATCGCCTTGGGAAACCCTTCGGGGTCCTGGGCGCGCTTGCGCAGCAGGCGCAGTGCACCCGCGTAATCCGATCGGGTCCGCATCGCCGCCGGTTTGAGATCGCCATCGGCCTTGTTGACGAGGATGATGTCGGCCATCTCCATGATGCCGCGCTTGACGCCCTGCAATTCGTCGCCGCCCGCCGGTGCCAGCAAAAGCGCGAAGAGATCCGACATCTCGGCGACAACCGTTTCCGATTGCCCGACGCCCACCGTCTCGATCAGCACGACGTCGAACCCCGCCGCCTCGCACAGTGTGACGGTCTCGCGTGTGCGCCGCGCCACGCCACCCAGATGCGACCGGCTGGGCGAGGGGCGGATGAAGGCGCGCGCATCGCGGCTGAGAAGATCCATCCGCGTCTTGTCACCGAGGATCGACCCGCCGGAGCGCGCCGAGCTCGGATCGACCGCGAGAACAGCCACACGCAGCCCGTCGCCGGTCAGCATCAGGCCGAAGGTCTCGATGAAGGTGGATTTCCCGACGCCCGGCGTGCCCGACAAACCGATGCGGATCGCCTCGCGCCCGGTATCTTTCAGCGCTTCCATCAGCTCCGCCGCATGGTCCCGGTGATCGGCGCGCCCACTCTCGATCAGGGTGATAGCGCGGGCCAGCGCCCGCCGGTCGGCCCCGATGATTCGGTCTCTCAACTCCTGGATATCCATGCGCCCGCCGGGTTGCCGATCCTGCCCCTGCTTTCATGCCTTGGAATGCGTGAAGATGTCCAGCCCGGGCCCCTGCGCCTGTCTTCTTCTTGGTTCAAATACCCAAAACACACGGCGTTATTATATTTGCCGTACCCGCTGTCGTGTGTTATAAAGTTGATACAAGGAGTTACGCCATGTCTACCCTGTCCAAAAAGCACTTTCACGATGAGCAGGCCGCTTACGACTATTTCGAGGCGCGTGTGTGGCCGCATGGTGCAACTTGCCCCAAGTGCGGCGAGCGCGAGCGTGTATCCAAGATGGGCGGGAAATCCACCCGGATCGGCACCTACAAATGTTACAAGTGCCGCAAGCCCTTCACCGTAAAGGTTGGAACCATCTTCGAGGCGAGCCATGTCCCGATGCGCATTTGGCTGCAAGCTATCTATCTCATGGTAGGCAGCAAGAAAGGTATTAGCAGTAATCAGCTTCACCGCATCCTCGGCGTGACCCTGAAAACCGCATGGTTCATGTCCCATCGAATCCGCGAGGCGATGCGCTCGGGTGATCTTGCTCCGATGGGCGGCAGTGGCGGGATCGTTGAGATTGACGAAACCTACTATGGCGTCAGTGATGAAGGCCGGAAACGCCGCGCAAAGCACAACGGCCTCAAGAAAAACCGCAACAAGCCCTTCTCGTTCCATGGTGGCTCCGGGCACAAGATGGCCGTACTCTCGCTCGTGGACCGCTCCGGGCGTGTGCAGAGCTTCCATGTTAAGAGGGCCGACAAGCGCAACGTACTGCCCATCGTTCGCGCCAACTTGGACGCAGAGGCCAAAGTCATCACCGATGAAAGCGGTTTGTATTACGATCTGGACCGTGAGTACATGCACGCCTTTGTTAACCATGGCCGCAAGGAATACGGGCGGGGCATCATTCACACCAACGCCATTGAAGGCTACTTCTCGATCTTCAAGCGCGGGATGCGCGGCGTGTACCAGAATTGCAAGGAAAAGCACCTGCACCGCTACCTCGCGGAATTTGACTTCCGCTACAGCAACCGTCAGGCTCTTGGTACTGGCGATACCGAGCGCGCGGACCTCGCGCTGACCGGCATCGTCGGCAAGCGGCTCACCTATCAAACGGCTCGTATCCAATGACGAAAAACCCAAAGAAGGAAAGCCAGAAAGAGCAGTCGGCCCGGTTCGAAAAGGCCGTGCAGGATATGATCGACGCTGGCGAACTAAGCCCCACCCAGGCAGAGGAAAGGTTTGAAAGGGCGATGCGGGAAATCGCCCAATCAAAAGCGAATTAACCTTCACCCTTTCACACCGGAGTTGCAGAATGGGTGCATGGGGTTCAAGTTCTCTTGTCTATTGCTTCCACCTTCCGAGCGGCGCTGATCGTGATCGAAGGTCATGGAATTCGCGTGCAATGCCGCTCCGCACACCGGGCATTTCAACGGCGTGTTCATTGCTCTGTTAATGAATGATGCGCTTTTGGTAGATGCGGATGCTCCTTTTCTATTGGTACTGGTGCTCGTTCTGGGCGGAGGCGTTATCTCAAACTGACGCAAAAATACAAAGTCGTCATTCTTAACAATCTCCGCGAGGATTTCATCCCCCTGTTTTCCAGAAAGTATCAGATCGAATACGAACCAATACAGGTCAACTATTCTATCCAAGCTCCGTGCACCAGCACTGAGTTTGTTTACGGTGAGACTGACAAATTTACGGTTGTGCAATAAGAAGCGTTCAAACTCGCTGTGCACGGATGAGAAGTCTTTTTCTTTCCTGCGACTGTTCAGCCGCTCTGCAAACCGTACTGTTGCCAAGAACGCGTTGG
>JAWLGF010000030.1:0-26751 GCA_041685205.1 Roseovarius sp. | reverse complement strand
TCCTGATGATCGTGATCACCTTCGGGACGTCGCTGTGCATGTTCGCGTTGTGCTATTATTCCTATGAATTTCTTCTGACGCAGGCCGGACGGGGGCGCGTGCTGCCATCGCTGCAAATTCCGGTATGGGTCACGCTTGTCTGGGTTCCGGTCGGCTTTTTCATGACGGGCCTGCAATACCTGCTGACCGCCATCAAGAATATCATGTCCAAGGACACCTATCTGTCGACCGCCGTGCTCGAAGGGTATGACGAAAACGAGAAGGAGGTCTGAGTCATGGCCACGACGCTGTTTTCCATCATGGTCGTGCTGCTCATGCTCGGTTTCCCGATGATGATCCCGCTGATCGTCGCGTCCTTCGTGGGCTTTTATGTCAGCTTCGGCGGCCTCGGGCAGATGGAGACGATGATCCAGCAGATCATGGCCGGCATCCGGCCCTCGTCCCTGATCGCGGTGCCGATGTTCATCTTTGCCGCCGACATCATGACACGCGGGCAATCCGCCGGGCGGCTGATCGACCTCGTCATGGCCTTCGTCGGGCATCTCAAGGGCGGGCTTGCCGTGTCCACGGCGGCGGCCTGCACGATGTTCGGCGCGGTGTCGGGATCGACCCAGGCGACGGTGGTCGCGATCGGTTCGCCGCTGCGTCCCCGGATGCAGCGGGCCGGGTACAAGGACAGTTTCATCCTGGCGCTGATCATAAACTCCGCCGATATCGCCTTTCTCATCCCGCCCTCCATCGGGATGATCATCTACGGCGTCGTCTCGGGCACCTCGATTGCGGAGCTTTTCATCGCCGGGATCGGGCCGGGGCTGCTGATCCTTGTCCTTTTCTCGATCTATTCGTGGTTCTACGCGGTGCGCAACAACGTACCAACCGAGCCCAAGACGAGCTGGATTGACCGGGCGCGCGCCCTGCAACATGCGCTTTGGCCGCTCGGATTTCCGGCGATCATCATCGGCGGCATCTATGGCGGCGTCTTCAGCCCGACCGAGGCGGCGGCGGCCTGCGTGCTCTACGCGCTTCTTCTCGAGGTGATCGTGTTCCGCTCGATGAGCCTTTCCGGCGTCTATGACACGGCGAAATCGACGGGTCTCATCACGGCGGTGGTCTTCATCCTCGTCGGTGTCGGCGCGGCGTTTTCGTGGGTGATTTCCTTCGCGCAGATCCCGCAGGAAATCCTCGGGGCCATCGGGATCGACGAGATGGGCCAGATCGGCGTGCTGTTCGTCATCTCCATCGCGTTCTTCATCGGGTGCATGTTCGTCGATCCGATTGTCGTGATCCTCGTCATGGTGCCGATCTTCGCCCCGGTGGTGAACTCGGTCGGGCTCGATCCGGTCCTCGTCGGTACGATCATCACGCTGCAGGTTGCCATCGGGTCGGCCACGCCCCCGTTCGGCTGTGACATCTTCACGGCGATAGCAGTGTTCAAGCGGCCCTACTGGGAGGTCATTCGCGGCACGCCGCCGTTCATCGTGATCCTGCTTTTCGTCTCGGTGGCGCTGATCTACTTCCCGCAGATCGCCCTGTTCCTGCGTGATCTCGCGTTCCAGAAATAGGCGGAGGTGCCTTCCATGTTCAAATCGATCCTTGTGCCCTATGACGGCTCGCCCAATGCCGAAAAGGCCCTGCACAAGGCGATGGAGATGGCCCGGCTCTGCGACGCGTCGCTGACGATCCTGACCGTCTACCGTCACCATTCCATGCTCGAGGCGTCACTGTCGATGGTGCGTCCCAACGATCCGGGAAACCTCGATGACATCATGGCGGCGCACGCCACCGAGGTGGCGGAATATGGCAAGAACCTCGCCATCAACGCGGGATTCGATCAGATCCGCGCATTCGTAAAATCCGGTCCAACATCGCGCACCATCGTCAGGTTCGCCAAGGAACATGACCACGACCTGATCGTGATCGGCAGCCGGGGCATGGGTTCCATGGAAGGGTACCTTCTGGGCAGTGTCGCGCTCAAGGTGACGGGGTTGTCGCGGGTGCCGGTCCTGGTGGTATGATAGCCGCCGGCAACTGACGGCGCGGACAAGGAACGTATGCACGCGCAGACGATCTGCCGGCGGGGACTGCGCCCATGTCATGAATTCTTCATTTGCAAAGATGTCGCGAAAATGACTTCTGACAGCCGAGAGGCACCTTGAGCGGTCGTGCGGTCAGGGTCCTGTTCTCATCCCAGCAAAGGTTCGGAGAAAACGCAATGACACGCAGACATACCCTGACGGCGATATCCGGGGCGTTGACGCTGATCGGGTGCGCCGCAACGGCGCAGACCGAGATCCAGTTCTGGCATGGCCTCGGTGGCGCCCTTGGCGAAAAGGTCGAGGAGATCGCCGACGGCTTCAACGAGTCGCAGGACGATTACACCGTCGTGCCCACCTACAAGGGCACCTATACCGAGAACATGACCGCCGCCATCTCGGCCTTCCGTGCCGGCGAGCAACCGCATGTCGTGCAGGTCTTCGAGGTCGGCACCGCCACCATGATGGCCGCCGAGGGGGCCGTCAAGCGCGTGCAGGAGGTGATGGAAGCGGCGGATCTGGACTGGGACAACGACGCCTATATCCCGGCGGTGAAATCCTACTACTCCACGACCGAGGGCGACATGCTCTCGCTTCCGTTCAATTCGTCGACGCCGGTACTGTGGTACAACCGCGATCTGCTGGACGAGGCCGGCGTCGAGACCGTGCCGGAGACCTGGGACGAGATGTTCGCGGCGGCTGAGGCGCTGCAGGAAAACGGCCATGACTGCGCGTTTTCGTTCGGATGGCAGTCCTGGGTGATGATCGAGAACTACCTCGCGTGGCATGACCAACCCATCGGCACGCAGCAGAACGGCTTTGCCGGGCTCGACACGGAACTGGTGTTCGACGAAAGCGAGGATCTGACGGAGTTGTTGCAGCGCATCGCCGACAGTCAGGAAGACGGCACGTTCGAGTACGGCGGCCGCCGCGGCGACAGCCTGCCGCTCTTCACCAACGGCGAGTGCGCCATGTGGATGAATTCCTCGGCCTATTACGCCGGGATCAGCGAGCAGGCCGATTTCGAGTTCGGCCAGACGATGCTGCCGCTCAATTCAGATGTCGCCGAGGACCCGCAGAACTCCATCATCGGCGGGGCCACGCTCTGGGTGCTCGAAGGCCATGACGACGCAGAATATCAGGGCGTCGCCGAGTTCTTCGACTATCTCAGCTCGCCCGAGGTGCAGGCCGACTGGCACCAGTCGTCGGGTTACGTGCCGATCACCACGGCCGCTTACGAGCTCAGCCAGGAGCAGGGCTTCTACGAGGAAAGCCCCGGCACCGACACCGCGATCCAGCAACTGTCTCTCAACGAGCCGACCGAGAACTCGCGCGGGCTGCGCTTCGGCAACTACGTGCAGGTGCGCGACATCATCAACGAAGAGCTGGAGGATCTGTGGTCCGGCAATCAGACCGCGGAAGAGGCGCTGGCCGCGGCAGCCGAGCGCGGCAACGAGTTGCTGCGGGAGTTCGAGTCGGACAATAACTGATCCGGCCACCGATGACCCAGACGCCGGCCCGCGCACCGTCGGGCCGGCGTTCCCGTTGCTGCAATCGTCGAGGTCCCGCCCGTGCGCACCAAGACTGTCACCTTTCGGCACACATGGCTGCCTTACGCACTGATCGCGCCGCAGATCGTCATCACGCTGGTCTTCTTCATCTGGCCGGCCACCCAGGCGCTCTATCAATCGGTGCTGCGTCAGGATGCCTTCGGCCTGAAAACCAAGTTCGTCGGTCTGGCCAATTTCGAACGGCTCTTCTCGAATGTCGAATATATCGAGAGCTTTGCGATCACCATCAGCTTCAGCGCCATGGTCGCGGGGTTCTCGATGGGGATCGCGCTGATCATGGCTATCATGGCCGACCGGGTCATCCGACGCGCGACGGTCTACCGCACGCTGCTGATCTGGCCCTATGCCGTGGCGCCCGCGGTGGCAGGTGTTCTTTGGTGGTTCCTGTTCAACCCAACGATCGGCATCGCGGCCTATGTCCTCGACGGTCTGGGCTATGACTGGAACCACTACCGCGATGGCGGTGACGCGATGACGCTGATCGTCGTGGCGTCGGTCTGGCGGCAGGTCAGCTACAACTTCCTGTTCTTCCTCGCCGGGCTGCAGGCGATCCCGCGTTCGCTGACAGAGGCTGCGGCAATCGACGGCGCAGGCCCGGTCAAGCGCTTCGTCACCATTCAGCTGCCGCTGCTGTCGCCCACGGTGTTCTTTCTGATCGTGGTCAACGTCGTCTACGCCTTTTTCGAGACTTTCGGCGTGGTGCATGCGACCACCAGCGGCGGACCAGGGCAGGCCACGAACATCCTTGTCTACAAGGTCTGGCGCGATGCGTTCGAGGGGCTCAATCTAGGATCTTCAGCGGCGCAATCGGTGATCCTGATGATCCTCGTGATTGCCCTCACGGCGATCCAGTTCCGCTACATCGAACGCAAGGTGGAATACTGATGGTCGAACGGCGCCCCATTCTGACGGTCATCCAGCACGCGGTGCTGATCTTCGGCGCGGCGATGTTCGTCTTCCCGATCTACGTGGCCTTCATGGCCTCGACCCATACCGCGGCAGAGGTCAGCGGGGGCGTGCCGCTGTTGCCCGGTGCCGAGATGATCCGGAACTATTCGCTGGTCCTCGGACAGGGGATCTCCGCGGCGGGCGCGCCGCCCTTGTGGATCATGCTGATGAACTCGACGATCATGGCGCTGGCTATCACCGTCGGCAAGATTGCAATCTCGCTGTTGTCGGCCTTCGCGGTGGTCTATTTCAAGTTTCCCTTCCGGATGCTCGCCTTCTGGACGATCTTCGTGACGCTGATGCTGCCCGTCGAGGTGCGCATCCTGCCGACATACGAGGTCGTGGCACAGCTTGGCATGCTCAATTCCTATGCCGGGCTGTCGATCCCGCTGATCGCCTCGGCAACGGCCACGTTCCTCTTTCGGCAGTTTTTCATGACCGTGCCGGACCAGTTGACCGAAGCCGCGCGCATCGACGGGGCGGGGCCCATGAAGTTCTTCCGCGACATCCTTCTGCCACTGTCGCGCACCAATCTCGCGGCGCTTTTCGTGATCCTCTTCATCTACGGCTGGAACCAGTATCTCTGGCCGCTGCTGGTGACCACGAATGAAAGTTACTACACCATCGTCATGGGCATTCAGCGCATGGCCAATGCCGGCGAGGGAACCCCGCAATGGCACCTGATCATGTCCACCGCGATCCTCGCGCTGCTGCCGCCGGTCGTGGTGATCCTCGCCATGCAGCGGCTTTTCGTGCGCGGCCTCGTCGAAGTCGAGAAATAGGAACCCGATGAGCAATATCCGGATAGACAGTGTCCGCAAGACCTATCCCGGCGGCATCGACGCGATCCGCGGCATCTCGCTCGACATCAGGGATGGCGAGTTCTGCGTGCTGGTCGGCCCCTCGGGCTGCGGCAAGTCCACCTTGCTGCGCATGATCGCCGGGCTGGAAACCATCACCGACGGCGCCGTGTCGATCGGCGACCGTGTGGTCAACGACCTGGAACCGGCCGAGCGCGACATCGCGATGGTGTTCCAGAATTATGCGCTTTACCCGCACATGACCGTCTACGGCAACATGGCCTACGGGCTGAAGAACCGCGGCGTGCCGAAGGACAGGATCAAGGTTATGGTCGACGAGGCCGCAGCCACCCTCGGCCTGTCCGACTTTCTGAACCGCAAGCCCGGCCAATTGTCGGGCGGCCAGCGGCAACGCGTCGCCATGGGCCGCGCCATCGTGCGCCAGCCGCAGGCCTTTCTCTTCGACGAGCCGCTGTCGAATCTCGACGCCAAGCTGCGCCTCAAGACCCGTGTCGAGATCCGCGATTTGCAACAGCGCCTTGGTACCACCTCGATCTACGTCACCCATGATCAGATGGAGGCGATGACGCTGGCCGATCAACTCGTGGTGCTGAATGACGGCACGATCGAGCAGGTCGGCACCCCGATCGATGTCTACAACCGTCCGGCATCGGTCTTCGTGGCCGAATTCATCGGCTCTCCGCCGATGAACCTGATGCCCGGCCGTATCGACGAGACCGGCCTTGTAACGCCGGCCGGCGTGGTGGCGGCACCGTCGGGGGTGCGTCACGGCGATGTCACCATCGGCATCCGCCCCGAGCATCTTAACCCCGCCAAGGACGGCCCCTTGCATCTGAAGGTGCGGGTGGTCGAGCATCTGGGGGCCACGGCCAATGCCCATGGCACGGTACCGGGCCAGAAGGTCGAGATGATCGCCAGCCTTACGGGCACGGCCCTGCCGCAGTCCGGCGAAACCCTCGGCCTGTCGGTGGAGTCCGAAAACCTGCACTTTTTCGACCCGGAAACAGGCCGCCGCCTGCATTGACGCTGTTGCGCCAGATGCACCGGGACGGCTTGGCAGCGGCTCGCACACCCGCTAACAGGGCGCGACGCCACCGGAGATCACGATGAAGGCCCAGGACATGACCCGCGACTGGATCGCTACCGCCCGCACGCTGTCAGAAGCGTTGCCCTACCTGCAACGCTACACAGGCGCCGTCGTGGTGATCAAGCTGGGCGGGCACGCCATGGGCAGCGATGCGGCGATGGAAACCTTCGCGCGCGACGTCGTGCTGATGAATCATGTCGGCGTGCATCCGGTGATCGTCCATGGCGGCGGCCCGATGATCAACGAGATGCTCGGGAGGCTGTCGATCCCGTCGAAATTCGTCGATGGCAAGCGCGTGACGGATGCCGCCACCATGGCCGTGGTCGAAATGGTTCTCTCGGGATCTGTCAACAAGCGGATCGTGCAGGCGATCAGCGGCCAGGGCGGGCGCGCCGTCGGCCTGTCGGGCAAGGATGCCGGCCTGATCACCTGCGATCCCGTCAGCCCCGAGCTTGGCCTCGTGGGCACGCCGACGCAGATCGACACGACGATTTTGCACACGCTGTTCGATGCCAACATGATCCCCGTCATCGCCCCGCTTGGCGCAGGGCCGGGGGGCGAGACCTTCAACATCAACGGCGATACCGCGGCCGGGGCCGTGGCCGGCGCGCTCAAGGCAGACCGCCTGCTTCTTCTGACCGATATTGACGGGGTGCGCGATACCTCGGGCCAGGTTGTGACCGAGTTGACCGCCGATCAGATCCGAGAGATGACCCGCGACGGCGTGATCGCGGGCGGCATGATCCCCAAGACAGAAACGGCCCTGGCCGCGATAGAAGCGGGCGTGCGCGCGGCGGTCATCCTCGACGGGCGGGCGCCCAATGCCACGCTGCTGGAGCTTTACACCGAACATGGTGCCGGCTCGCTCATCCGCGCGCGCTGAGGCCGCCTTGCGAAATGACCGCGGCACTTTACATGCCTTGGCATGCAAAGGATGCCCGCGCATGAACCTTGACCGGATCGCCGACCGCATGTCGCGTCATCACCTCGCGGTGATGGGTGCGTTGCATCTCTTGCCTGATGAGGTGCCGGGGCAGGCGACGCTGGTTCTGCTCGGTCCCGCGGGCCCTGGTTTCTGGGCGCATTTCACGGGCCAGCCGGAATATCTCGACGGGCAGGGCGACCCGATGGATCGCTGGTCGGATCGGGTGATCCGTGTAGCGGCTCTCGATCTGGGGGGCAGGGCGCTCTTTCCCTTTGGCGGGCCGCCCTGGCAGCCCTTCATCGACTGGGCGCGGCGCAGCGGGCGGGCCTGGCCGTCGCCCGTGGGTCTGCTGGTGCACGACATGGCCGGGTTGATGGTGTCCTATCGCGGGGCGATCGCGCTGCCCGAGCGACTGTATTTGCCACCGCCCGGCGCGCGCCCTTGCGACACCTGCAAGGATCAGCCCTGCCGCACGGCCTGCCCCGTGGATGCCCTGACACCTGATGCCTATGACGTGCCGGCCTGTCGCGCCGATCTCGACCGCGCAGGCAACGACTGCCGCGCACGCGGCTGCGCGGCGCGACGCGCCTGCCCGGTCAGCCAAACGCATGCCCGACCAGAAGTGCAATCCGCCTTCCACATGGGGTATTTCGCATGAGGCAGCTGATCCTGATGCGCCACGCCAAGTCGTCCTGGGGCGATCCGACGCTCGGCGATCATGCCCGCCCGCTCAACACGCGCGGGCAGCGTGCAGCGCGCGCGCTTGGCCCGTGGCTCCGCGCCGAAGATCTTCTGCCGGATCAGATCCTGTGTTCGACCTCGGCGCGCACACGCGAGACCTGCGACCGGCTTGCTCTGGCCGTGGCCCCGGAGCTATGGGATCGGCTCTACCTCGCCGACCCCGCAGAGATGCTGGCCGTCCTGCGCGCGTCGCGCGGTGCGCGGGTGCTCATGATCGGCCACAATCCGGGTATCTGTGTGTTGGCCCACGCCCTCGTTCAGGAGCCGCCCGCGCATGACCGGTTCGAGGATTACCCGACCGGTGCCACGCTGGTTGCAGGCTTCGGCATAAAGGACTGGTCGGAGCTATCCTGCGACACCGGTGTCGTACAAGCGTTCGTCACCCCGCACGATCTGAACTGAGCGGCGATGCAGTCTCCGGTCTTCATCGGCTCGAACATCTATCGCGGCTCGTCCTACGGGGCGCGTCACCCGCTGTCGATTCCGCGCGTGCCCACCGTGATCGACCTGTGCCGTGCCATGGGCTGGCTGCCGCAGGACCGCTACATCAACAGCCCGCGCGCCAAGCCCGAGGCGCTGACCACATGGCACTCGCCTGCCTATATCGCCGCGCTTCAAAATGCCGAGAACGACGGCCATGTCAGCGACGCGACCCGCGCGCGTCATCATCTCGGCACGCTGTCGAACCCGGTCTTTCCAGAGATGTTCCGCCGTCCCGCCACCGCCGCCGGCGGGTCGATGATGGCGGCCAGCCTGCTCGCGGATGGCGGGGTGGTCCACAATCCCGGAGGTGGCACGCATCACGGCATGGCCGACCGAGCGGCGGGTTTCTGTTACCTCAACGACCCGGTGCTGGCGATCGAGGCGTTCCTTGTGCAAGGGCTCACACGTATCGCCTATGTCGATATCGACGCGCATCACTGTGACGGGGTCGCGGCGGCCTTTCACGGCGATCTGCGCGTGCTGATGATCTCGACACACGAGGCGCATCGCTGGCCCTTCACCGGCGCGCTGGAGGATCGTGCGGGCGGCTCCGCCATCAATCTGCCCCTTCCGCGTGACACGAATGACAGCGGCTTTGCCATGGCCCTGCACGAGGTGATCCTGCCCGCCGTGGCGGCCATGCGCCCGCAGGCGATCGTTCTGCAATGCGGCGCGGACGCGGTGACCGAGGATCCTCTGTCGCGGCTTGCACTTTCCAACAACGCGCATTGGCAGACCGTGGCGGCCCTGCGCGATCTCTCGCCGCGCTTTCTCGTGCTGGGCGGTGGCGGCTACAACCCGTGGACCGTGGGGCGGCTCTGGTCCGGTGTCTGGGCCACGCTAGCCGGGCACGAGATCCCGGATCGTCTGCCCGAACCCGCTCGTGCAGTGCTGGCCGGCCTTGCCTGGTCGCGCCGCCCGGTCCTGCCACCCGATACGCTGATCGAGACCCTGCGCGACGCCCCGCGCGACGGAGCGGTACCCGATGATCTGCGCACCATGATCGCGCATCTGCGTGACAGGCAGCGCGTCCGGGTCTGATACGAGACAAAGGCGGCCCAATCCGGGACCGCCCCTGTCGTTTCTTCTGGCGAGAAATATCCCGGGGGAGTCGCCCGGCACGGGCGACGGGGGCAGCGCCCCCGATATCTTAGTGCCCAAGGATCTGGCTCAGGAACATCTTGGTCCGCTCGGATTTGGGATTGTTGAAGAACTCCTCGGGCTCGTTCTGTTCCACGATCTGGCCTTCGTCCATGAAGATCACCCGGTTGGCCACCTTGCGCGCAAAGCCCATCTCATGGGTCACGCAGCACATCGTCATGCCTTCCTCGGCCAGTTCGATCATGGTGTCGAGCACCTCCGAGATCATCTCGGGATCCAGCGCCGAAGTGGGTTCATCGAACAGCATGATGCGCGGCTTCATGCACAGGCTGCGGGCGATCGCGACGCGCTGCTGCTGTCCGCCGGAAAGCTGGCCGGGATACTTGTCGGCCTGTTCGGGGATCTTGACCTTGGTGAGGAAATGCATCGCCGTGTCCTCGGCCTCGCGCTTGGGCGTCTTGCGCACCCAGATCGGCGCCAGCGTACAGTTCTCCAGGATCGTCAGATGCGGGAAGAGGTTGAAGTGCTGGAACACCATGCCGACCTCGGACCGAATACGGTCGATGTTCTTGACATCGTTCGACAGCAGCGTCCCGTCCACGGTGATCGAGCCCTTCTGGTGCTCCTCCAAGGCGTTGATGCACCGGATGAGCGTCGATTTTCCGGAACCGGACGGTCCCGCGATGACGATCCGCTCGCCCTGGTAGACGGTCAGGTCGATATCGCGCAGCACGTGGAAGGTGCCGAACCACTTGTTCATCTTGCGGATCTCGACGGCAACCTTGTCGGACACCTCTGGTTGGTTGACTGCGGCCATGTTTCCTGACCCTCCCTAACGATGATCGGTCTGAAGCTGACGCTCCAGCCATTGCGAATATTGCGAGATGCCGTAGCAGGTGATGAAAAACAGCACGGCGGCAAAGCCGAAGAGTTCCCAATAGACACCATTCCATTGCGACGAGGCGAGGATCGGTCCGCGGATCATGCCGACGATGTCGAACATCGAGATCACCGAGACCAGCGTGGTGTCCTTGAACAGCCCGACAGCCACGTTGACGATGCCCGGGATCGAGATCTTCATCGCCTGCGGCAGGATGATGAACTGCATCGACTGCGCGTAGTCGAGGCCGAGGCTGTCGGCCGCCTCGTACTGGCCCTTGGGCAGGGCCGCGAGCCCGCCCCGGATGACCTCTGCGATATAGGCCGAGGCGAACATGGTGATCATGATGATCACCCGCAGGATCAGGTCGAAGCTCGTACCCGGCGGCAGGAAATAGCCCAGCACCACGTTGGCCACGAACAGCAGGGTGATCAGCGGCACGCCGCGGATGAACTCGATGAAGACGACGCAGATCCACTTGATGATCGGCATGCTGGACTGCCGCCCGAGCGCCAGAAGGATGCCGAACGGGATCGACAGCGAAATGCAGGTGACGCCCAGCATGAGGTTGATCATGAACCCGCCCAAGTCGCGCGACGGCACCGGCTGCAGCGCAAGCGTGTATTCCAGATCGCGGATCATGTAACTCGTCAGGAGCCAGACGATCAGTGCCGCAGTAAAGCCCGCGATCACGGCGAGACCGGCACTGGCAAAGAGCGTCTTCTTGTAGACGTAGGCGCCGGCGAGAAGACCCAACAACGCGAAGAGCGGGACGAAGATCGTGCCACCCCAGATCAGCCAGTAGGCGACAAACGGATAAAGCCCGGTCAGCACCATGAACTTGCGCGGGATGAACTTGAAAAACAGAAGCGGTGCGGCACACACGAAAAGCAGGATGAACGCAAGGCCCGGCCGCCAGTAAAGCGCGGTCGGATACTTGAAGCCGAAAAGCAACTGGTTCCAGCGCTCGGTCAGTACCGCGAAACAGGCCCCGACCTCACCGTCGAGGATCTCGCGGCAGGCCGACAGGCTGGGGCTGACCCAGACGCTGTTCACCAGCCACGGGGCCGAGGCAACGATCAGTTGGTAGACCACATAGATCGACACGATGGTCAGCAGCGCGTTGGCGGGCGAGGAAAACAGGTTCTCGCGCAGCCACTTGAGCACCCCCGTCTCGGCGGCCGGCGGCGGCGACTCGGCGAGCATGTGCTTGCGCACGTAGGACGTGTCTGCTTGCGACATGGCTCAGCGCTCCTTCAGCTTGATGGAGTTGTTGTAGATGTTCATGATTGCCGAGATGCCGAGGCTGATCACGAGATAGAACAGCATCAAGAGCAGCACGCATTCGATCGCGCGCCCGGTCTGGTTGAGGGAGATCCCCCCAAGCGTGCCGGTGACGTCCATGTAGCCCACGGCGATGGCCAGCGACGAGTTCTTGGTGAGGTTCAGGTATTGCGAGATCAGTGGCGGGATGATGATGCGCAGCGCCTGCGGCAGGATGATCAGGTTCATGATGCGGCGCGGCCGCAGCCCGAGCGACGCCGCAGCCTCGGTCTGGCCGCGATCGATCGCCTGGATGCCGGCCCGCACGTTCTCGGCGATGAACGCGCCGGTATAGACCGCCAGGGCGAGCCACAACGCGATCAAAGAGCCGCGCACATGCATGCCGCCGCCGAAATTGAACCCTTCCAGTTCGGGCACGTCGAAGGTGATGGGCTGGCCCAGAAGCAAGTAGATCACAGTTGTCGGCAGGATCAGGATTGCCAGGGCCGGCCACAGCATGGGCAGCAGCTTGCCCGTGTCGTAAAGCAGCTTGGTCGCATATCGGCGATAATAGAACGCCCCGAAGATCGACGCGACGAAGGTCAGCACGACGAACATCGATCCGGAGCCCCAGATCGGCTTTGGAAAGTAGACGCCTCGGTTGGTGATCGCGGTGCCTAGAATGGTGCTGGCACTCGGGTCGTCGCCGCGAAAGGCGCTTGGCGCCGGCGTCAGGGCGGTCATGACCGTGAAGATGATGAGGATCCAGATCAGCACCGGAACGTTGCGGAACGCCTCGACATACGCGGCCATGAGCTTGCGCACCAGCCAGTTCGGCGAAATGCGCAGTATGCCTGCAATGACACCAAGCACCGTTGCGGTCACACAGCCCAGACCCGCCACGATCAGCGTGTTCAGAACTCCGACGAAAGCGGCGCGCAGATGCGTCGACTGGCTGCTGTATTCGATCGGGCGCTGGTTGATGTCGTAGCCCGCGGGATCGCCAAGGAAGTTGAACGAGATGTCCTGCCCCTGAAGGGCGAGATTGCGCAGAAGGTTCCCGCCGAGATAGGCGATCGTGATGATGAGAAGGATCAGCGCGATGAATTGGAACGTGTAGGAACGATACCGCGTGTCATAGACCAGCTGCTTGAGATGGAACGACTCCTGCGGAGGGTCGGTGGCCGTTGTCATCCGATACTTCCCTGTGCTGCGACCCGTTTTTTGACGACACTGCTGCCGTGGGCCGGATTTTTGTGGAATGATGTCAGGGATCGAGGGGCGCAGTGCGGACCGCGCCCCTCGAAAGGTCCGGATTTACCGGAAGGGCGGTGCGTACATGAGGCCGCCATCGGTCCATTGCGCGTTCAGGCCGCGCGACAGGCCGACGGGCGTGCCCTCACCGATATTGCGCTCGAAGCTTTCACCATAGTTGCCCACGGCCGCAATGGCGCGCACGGCCCAGTCCGGATCCAGTCCCATCATGTCGCCCAGATCACCCTCGGTGCCGAGCAGACGGTTGATTTCCGGATTGTCGCCGGCCTCGGATGCCATCTCCTCGACATTCTCGCTCGTGATGCCGAGTTCCTCGGCGGCGATCAGCGCATTGAGGGTCCAACGGACGATTTCTCCCCATGCGTTGTCGCCGTGGCGCACCAGCGGTCCAAGCGGTTCCTTCGAGATGATCTCGGGAAGGATCGTATGGTCGTCGGGGTTCTCGAAGGCGGCCCGCGTCGCGGCAAGACCAGACGCGTCGGTCGTGTAGGTGTCACAGGCCCCAGCCAGGTACTGCTGCTGCCCTTCGGAGTTGGTCTCGACCGGAACGGGTTCGTATTCCATGTCGTTCTCCCGGAAGTAATCCGCGAGGTTGAGCTCGGTGGTGGTACCGGTCTGAATGCAGACGGTGGCCCCGTCGAGTTCGCGCGCCGACGTCACGCCAAGCTCCTTGGGAACCATGAAGCCCTGACCATCATAGTAGTTGATGCCGGCGAATTCGAAGTTGAGATCGATGTCGCGCGAAAACGTCCAGGTTGTGTTGCGCGCCAGAAGGTCGACCTCGCCGGACGCCAGCGCGGTAAAGCGGGTCTTGCCCGTGGTCGGCACGTATTCGACCGCGTCCGGATCATCAAAGATCGCGGCGGCCAGCGCCCGGCAAATGTCCACGTCGAAGCCTTCCCAGTTGCCGTCCGAGTCGGGTGCCGCGAAGCCGACAAGGCCGGTGGCCACGCCGCAGTTCAGTTCACCGCGCGCCACCACGTCATCCAGCGTGGCCGCGGCCGATGCCCCGGCGCTGACGCCCGCGACGGTCAACGCGCCCATAAATACGGATCGTTTCATGTTTACCTCTTCCTGATTGTCCGCCCGTTCAAAGGGCAGTTCATTCGACCTGCGCGAGGCCGCTTGCGCACTGTTATCGGAGCATCCGCCCCGGCCAGTGTCCGCAAGTTTGTGTGGATTCAGCATTAAACGTCAAGTCTTTGTTCGACATTGCCGGCCCCGCGACCACACGTCCCACTGGCCTTGCAAGTGTTGCCATCCGGGTGCCGATCAGCCGCGCGACAGATCGTAAAAACGTTTCGCGTCCATGAACGCGGCCTCTTTCGCGCACGCCACGCGCTCGGCCTCGTCATCGATACCCCATTGCTCCTGTTGCCAGACCTCATCCAGCCTTGAGTGATGCCACAGGGTACGCGCGGGTCGAATGTCTTTCAGCGCCGCAAACCCGATGATCAGCGAGCCGCTGATGCCGACGAGATCATGAAAAGCGGTCAGTGCCCAAAAATCAAGCGATCTCACCTCTTGGTGCAAGCGTTCCAGGGTCGCGGGGTCCTGCGCGCGGGGCATGATCCCGGTCCGGATGGCCAGCCGCGCCGACAAGTCCGATTCGGCCCAATCAAGCAGCGGATCCCACGCCTCGGCCTGTCGCGCGGCCAGTTCGGCGGGGCTTTCGGCGCGGTAGCACAAAAGGTCGCTGTCGCCGTAATCGGCCAGCATCCGCGCCACCTCTTGGTGCTGGTGCGCAACCTTGTCGATGGCGGCATTGGCCGCGCGGGTCATCGGCATGCGGGCCGGGACGATCTTGCCGTCCTGCGCGTCCCACTCCTCGGCGATCGCGGCGGCGAGCGCGTGCGTGGGCAGGATCACCGGCGCCTTGGCTGGCGTGCGCACCGGACGCCCGTCAAGATGGATGGTATAGCCATCCGCGTTCCCGGCTACGGTGGCTGCCGTCCAGAACCGCTTTGCATCCCATTCGCTCATGCCGGGGTCCTCCAGATATCGTCGATCAGCCCGGCCAGATCACGGAAGTCCCGGGCGATCGCCGTGGCCGCGCGCAAGGCTTCTGGCCGGTGATACCCCCAGCTCACCCCGATCCCGGGGATCCCGGCGGCGCGCGCCATCTCCATGTCATAGCTGGTGTCGCCCACCATCACCGCGTTTTCCGGCGCGACGCCGGTCTCGGCAAGGGCCTCAAGCAGCATCGAGGGGTGCGGCTTTGACGGGTGGTGATCGGCGACCTGCCGTGTGACGAAAAACCGCCGCAGGTCGTGCCCGTCGAGAAGCTTGTCGAGCCCCCGTGCCGATTTGCCCGTCGCGATCCCCAGCAATGTGTCGGGCACAGCGTGCAGCGCGGCCAGCGTGTCGCGCGCATGCGGATAAAGCGGCGAGGATTGTGCCACGCCCGAGGCCGCGCGCAACTCCATATAGGCGTCCTTGTACCAGCCGACGATACGGGCCTGCTCGGGGTCGGGCAGGTGCGGCACAAGCCGCGCCACCGCCACGTCGAGCGACAATCCCACGATCCTGAGGATCGTGCCTGCGTCCGGGGCCGGGTGGTCGGCGCGTGCAAAGGCACTGCGCATCGCCGCAAGGATATCGCCCTGGCTGTCCACGAGCGTGCCATCCACGTCGAAGATCACCAGGCGCAGGGGGGCGCTCACACCAGATCCTCCAGCGGATCCTCCGACGCGTCCGTGGGCTGCCATTGAAACAACTCCCATGTCTGCGCCATATGCGCGGGCAGGGGGGCCGTCAGATGCAGCATCGCGCGCGTTACCGGATGCTCGATCTTCAGGGTGCGGGCATGCAGATGCAGCTTGCGGCTGACATCGCCGCCCAGTTGCGCGCCCCAGCCATCGCCCTGATTCTCCTGACCCGAGCCGCCGTATTTGCCATCGCCGACGATCGGATGACCGATCTCGGCCAGATGGGCGCGTAGCTGGTGGGTGCGCCCCGTAACCGGGATCAGCGCCATCCACGCGGCGCGTGCGCCGGCAGTCTCGATCATCGCGTAATCGGTCGTGGCGGGTTTGGCCCCGGGGGTGGTCTCGACCTCGCGCGGGTGCAGGCACAGCATCTTCTCGCCCTCGCCCTTCTCGCCGTGCCCCGGCGCCTTCACCAGACCGTAGCGGATCGTGCCCCGGCGCGGATGCGGCGATCCGGCGACGGCGGCCCAGTAGATCTTGCGGGTGTTGCGGTGCCGGAAGGCCGCGGTCAGGCCCTTGGCGGCCTCGCGGGTGCGCGCAAGGATCAGCACGCCGGACGTATCCTTGTCCAGCCGGTGCACGAGGCGCGGCTTGGTCTCCAGCCCAAAGCGCAGCGCCTCGGCCAGCCCGTCGACATGCCGCGCCTGTTTCGAGCCGCCCTGCACCGGCAGGCCGGGCGGTTTGTTCAGCGCGATGATGTGATCGTCGCGGTAGATCACGCATCCCTGGATCATCTTCGTGTCGGCGGCGCTGATCCGCATGGCCTCTGGCGCGGGTTTCGTACCGGGATCGGGCAGGGGCGGGATGCGCACGCACTGGCCCGCCTCGACCCGCGTCGCGGATTTGACGCGTCCGCCCTCGATCCGCAGATCGCCCTTGCGGCACATCTTCTCGATCTGGCCTTGCGTCAGGTGCGGAAACTGCCGTTTCAGCCAGCGGTCGAGCCGCTGATCGCCGTCACCGTCGGCCACGGTCAGGGTCTGCACGCCGCTCATGTCAGGATCCCGCGCGATAGCCACACCCCGAGCGAGAAGCCGGCCAGCGACAGCACAACGTTGAGCCCCACATAGGCCCCCGCGGCCCCGAACTGCCCGCGCTCGAACAACGTGAATGCTTCCAGCGAGAAGGTGGAAAACGTTGTGAAACCGCCAAGCACGCCGACCATCAGGAACGGGTTCAGCCAGACAAAGCCACGCTGCACCGACGCGACCATGACCACGCCCATCACGAACGACCCAACGACGTTGACGGTCAGCACGCCGAGCGGAAACCCCGATCCGGTGATGCGCAGCATCGCTTGCACGACGCCGAACCGCAGGCATGCGCCGATCGCGCCGCCAAGGGCCACCTGAGAAAGGGTCAAGATCATGCCGGCGTCTGTCGCGTGCGCCGCGCCTGTTGTCAAGCTGCCCGCACGAGAGGTGCAGCCGCAACTTCACCTCGAACGCCGCGATTTACCTGTCATGGTGTCGTGAACGAAGAAAGCCCCGGCCATTGCCGGGGCTTTCGGGTCTTCTTACAGCGTAACGGCGTCAGTGCGCCGGTTGCTTGTCCCAGTCCTCGCGCTTGGGGAGCTGCTCGAACGTGTGTTCGGGCGGGGGCGAGGGCAGGGTCCATTCGAGCGTGTCTGCGTATTCGTTCCAGTAGTTGTTCTCGGTCACCTTCGCACCACGGAAGAGCGCGTAGATCACCACACCGAAGAAGAACACGAACGACGCGAAGGAGATGAACGCCCCGATCGACGACCACCAGTTCCACAGCGCGAACGCCTCGGGATAGTCGATGTAACGGCGCGGCATGCCCTGACGCCCGAGGAAGTGCTGCGGGAAGAAGGTCAGGTTGGCCCCGATGAACATCGCCCAGAAATGGACCTTTCCAGCCCATTCCGGGATATGGCGACCGGTCATCTTGCCGAACCAGTAGTAGATCCCGGCAAAGATCGCGAACACGGCCCCGAGGCTCATCACGTAGTGGAAGTGGGCCACTACGTAGTAGGTATCATGATAGGCCCGGTCCACCGCCGCCTGGCTGAGGACCACGCCGGTGACCCCGCCCACGGTGAACAGGAACAGGAACCCGAACGCCCAGAGCATCGGTGTCTTCAGCTCGATCGAGCCGCCCCACATCGTGGCGATCCAACTGAAGACCTTCACCCCGGTCGGCACGGCGATCACCATCGTCGCCAGCATGAAATAGCTCTGCTGCGTCAGGGACATGCCCACCGTGTACATGTGGTGCGCCCAGACGACGAAGCCGAGCACGCCGATCGCGATCAGCGCCCAGACCATCGGCAGGTAGCCAAAGACCGGCTTGCGCGAGAACGTCGCGATCACGTGGCTGATGATGCCAAAGCCGGGCAGGATGATGATATAGACCTCGGGATGGCCGAAGAACCACAGGATGTGCTGGTAGAGCACCGGGTCGCCGCCACCCGAGGGATCGAAGAAGGTCGTCCCGAAATTGCGGTCGGTCAGCAGCATGGTGATCGCGCCCGCCAGAACCGGCAGAGCCAGCAGGATGAGCCATGCGGTGACGAAGATCGACCACGCGAACAGCGGTACCTTGAACAGCGTCATGCCGGGTGCGCGCATGTTCAGGAACGTCGTGATGATGTTGATCGCCCCAAGGATCGAGGAGGCGCCCGAGACGTGCACCGCGAAGATCGCGAGATCCATCGACATGCCGGACTCGTTGGTAGACAGCGGCGGGTACATCACCCACCCGACGCCGGAGCCGAGCTGCCCGTTCCCGCCGGGCGCGAGCATCGACGCGATGCCAAGCGAGGTGCCGGCCACGAACAGCCAGTAGCTGAGGTTGTTGAGACGCGGAAACGCCATGTCCGGCGCGCCGATCTGCAAGGGCATGAAGTAGTTGCCAAAGCCCCCGAACAGCGCCGGAATCACCACGAAGAACATCATCAGGATGCCGTGATACGTGATCAGCACGTTCCAAAGATGCCCGTTCGGCGTACAATCGGCGGTATCGGCCGCGGTGAACCGCATGCCTTCCTGGCACATGTACTGAACGCCGGGCTCCATGAGCTCCATGCGCATGTAGACGGTGAACAAGACCGCGATGAAGCCGACGAGCGCCGAAGTGATCAGGTAAAGGATCCCGATATCCTTGTGGTTCGTCGACATGAACCACCGGGTGAAGAACCCGCGTTGATCCTCGTGTTCTTGGCCGTGAATGGCTGCGTCTGCCATTGGCTGCCTCCTGCTGAAATTACTGCGGCCGACAGGCGGACTGGCCCGGTCGGTTCTCCGCACACGCATACGTTTTAGAATGTATGCGGGATCGCGGCAATGCGCGAAGTTGATGCGGATCAAACAATTTGTCGCACCCGGGTGCCGTGTTACAGGCCCTGCGATCCGAAAATCGTCGTGATACGTGCGGTTTCCGCGGCCAATCCGAATGGCGGGTTGACCACGAAAAGGCCTGATCCGATCATGCCGCCCCCGGCCGTCCGCGTTGTAACCGGCACCTCGTGGCACAGCGCATCCGGAAAAGCGGCGTGCAAGGCGGCGCGCATCTGCACGTGCCGGTCAGAGATCAGGATCGGGTACCACAGCATCAGGATGCCAACGTTCCAGGCCCGTGCGATCCGAACGAGGTGCCTTGGGATGGCTTCGTAATCTGCCTTCACCTCGAAGCTGGGATCGACCAGCATCAACCCGCGCCGGGGGGTGGGCGGGCATAGGCTGTGCGCCATTTTGAGGCCGTCCTGCTTGCGGACATGCGCGCCGAACGGCGTCATCGCGGCGGCCAGATGCGCGTGCTCGCCGGGATGCAGCTCGGCCAGATGAAGGGTGTCATCGGCGCGCAGGCTGTGCGCGGCGATCAGCGGCGATCCCGGATAGGCCGATGGGCCGTGCCGCGCGCGCACCGCGTCGAGGCAGCGTCGGTAGGGATGATCCGCCCGCAGCCCTTGTGCCAGCCGCTTGACGCCCTGCGCCGCCTCGCCGGTCTTCACCGCCGCCGCATCGGCGAGGTCGTAAAGCCCGCGCCCCGCATGCGTCTCGATATAGCTGATCGGCTTCGGCTTTTGCACGAGGTAGTCCAGCACCCATGCCAGCACCGCATGCTTGTGCACATCCGCGGCGTTCCCGGCATGGTAATGATGCTGATAGCTGAGCATGGAATTTGCTAGCAGGCGGCGCGGGGCAGGGGGCGGCGGACCGTCCGCACCTGATCTGCAGCGAAACGTCGGGTCAGGGGATGATGCGGGTGTATTTCATGCCCTCGATCGAGGCGCCGACCAGCAGCCCCGCCTGACCGAAGATCACCGCCACGACGGGCGCGGTGGACGTCGTGGTATCGGCCCGCAGGTTGCCGCCCTCGTCGTTGAACGCGTACTGGATATCGGCGCCGGCGACCCAGCCCGATCCGCGGCGGAACCGCTCCAGCGCTTCATTCGTCATGAAAAACAACACATGCGCATATTGCTGCGCGCCGAATTGCAGCCCGATGCTGCCCTTGGTGGCCGAGTAGTAATCGACAGAGACCTCGTCGATCTGAAGCGCGCCGCGCCCGTAGCCGCCGCCGACGAAAAAGCCGCCTTGCGTGACAACCGGCATGATCAGCATGCCCACGGACTTCTCGGCTAGATCGCGGGTGCCGGGATAGTTCTGATACATGAAGTTCCGCGTCGAATTGGCCCGCGCGTCGATGCGCGCGCCACCGTCCGTGCCCATGGCATTGCTGCACGCTCCGATCGCCGGTGCCGCCGCCGCCAGTCCAAGCGTGAACCCGCGTCTTGTAAGGTTTCTCATGTCACTGCCCGTGTGTTGCCTCTGGAACTGACGGTCTTGTGCCGCATGCTTGTATTCTACGCATATCATGACGCGCTGTCACCCGGCATTGCGGCATCAGGCGCTTATTCGCGCGAAATCGCGGCTCAGGACAGGTGGCGCGCAACGGCAGGCGCGAAATAGCTCAAGACCCCGTCGCAGCCCGCGCGCTTGAAGCCCATCAGGCTTTCCAGCATCGCGCGCTCCGCGTCGATCCAGCCGTGCTGGGCTGCGGACATGATCATCGCATACTCGCCCGACACCTGATAGGCGAAGGTCGGCGCGCCAAAAGCATCCTTGGCCCGCCGGCAGATATCGAGATAGGGCATGCCCGGCTTGACCATCACCATGTCCGCGCCTTCCGAGAGGTCGCGCTCGATCAGGCGCAGCGCCTCGTCGGTATTGGCGGGGTTCATCTGGTAGGTCTTCTTGTCGCCTTTCAGCGCGTCCGAGGCCCCCACGGCATCCCGGAAGGGGCCATAGAAGGCCGACGCGTATTTCGCCGCGTAGGACATGATCATCACGTTGGTATGACCGCCAGCTTCGAGCGCTGCGCGGATCGCGCCGATGCGGCCGTCCATCATGTCCGACGGTCCGATGATGTCGACGCCCGCCTCGGCCTGCGCGAGCGCTTGTTTTACAAGGGCTTCGACGGTGGCATCGTTGACGATTTCGCCCTCCACCACGAACCCGTCATGGCCGGTATCCGAATAGGGATCGAGCGCCACGTCGGTCATCACCGCGATATCGGGCACCGCCGCCTTGATCGCGCGGGTCGCGCGGTTCGACAGGTTGTCGGGGTTCCACGCTTCGGCACAGTCGCTGGTGCGCTGCGCGGACGATGTGTAGGGAAAAAGGCAGATCGCGGGAATCCCGAGATCGGCGGCCTCGCGGGCGGCCTCGACCACCCGGTCCACCGACCGGCGCACCACACCCGGCATCGACGGCACGGGCTCCTCCACACTCTCGCCGTCGCACACGAAAACCGGCCAGATCAGATCCGCGGAGGTCAGCGTGTTCTCGGCCACAAGATCGCGGATCGCGGCCGACTGGCGGGTGCGGCGGAGGCGGGTGGCGGGAAACGGGGCTTGGGTCGGGCGCATGGGCAGGCTTTCCGGCGATGTGAGGTGCAATTCTGTCGCATGGAAATTCGCATAGCTCAAGGGTGGGAATTGCCGGGCACGGGCGCTAAGACATGCGGCGGCATCGAGGGAAGGGCGCTATCTTGAGTCTGTTCGACATGATTTTCGATCTCATCAACATGCGCTCCTTCAGCAACCTCTGGTACTGGGTCTTGCTGGCGGTCCTCTGGTCCTCTGTCGGGCAGCGGGTCCTCGGCGCACCATTGGACATGCTGCTGAGGGCCAGAAAGACGGAAAGCGACGAGGCGATCGCGGAGGTCGCCGCGCTGGTCCGGATCCACGTGACCCGCCGGCTTCGCATGGTGAAGGAAGTAGGTCTGGCGCTTGCGGGGCTTGTGGCCTTCCTGCTGACCTCGCTGGCCTTGCTCGCGTTCCTGTATGACATCGAGCTCGCGCAGGCGGTGTTTCTGCTGGTGTTTCCGCTGATTCTGGTATGGGCGCTATCGATTCGGGCGGCGCGCACGATCCGCGACCGGGGGCTCGACGGGCTTGCGCTTGTCAAGGCAGCGCAGCGTCTGCGGCTGCAGGTGCAACTGATCGGCATGGTGGCGATCTTCGTCACCGCGATGTGGGGCATGTATCAGAACATGAGCGCCAATGTGCTGGGCTGAGGTCCGGCATGGTGGCGCAAGACGGGACGGATGAGGCAATGAGCGATCACATCACGGTTGGCGGTGCGCCGGAAGGCTACGACGCGCGTTTGATCCTGCAGGAGATCGAGAAACGCGGCGGCCCGGTCATTCATGTTGCACGGGACGACAAGCGCATGGCGGCGATGGTGGCGGCGTTGGCGTTCTTCGCGCCCGATATGCCGGTGATCCGCTTTCCTGGCTGGGATTGCCTGCCCTATGATCGGGTGTCGCCCAATGCCGATATCTCGGCCACGCGGATGGCGACGCTGGCCACGCTGGTGCATGGCGCGCCGAAGCGCTTTGTTCTGCTGACCACGCTGAATGCAGCCACGCAGCGTGTGCCGCCGCGCGAGGTGCTGCGCGCCTCGGCCTTTGCCGCCGCCAAGGGCGAGCGGATCGACGAGAAGAGCTTGCGCGATTTTCTGGTGCGGATGGGGTTTTCGCAAGCTCCCACGGTGACGGAGCCGGGCGATTACGCGCTGCGCGGCGGGATCATCGACATCTACCCGCCGGGCGAGGCGGGTCCGGTGAGGCTGGACCTGTTCGGGGATGTCCTCGACGCGATACGCAGGTTCGATCCAGGCAGCCAGCGCACGACCGACGCGCTGGACCGGATCGAGCTTGCGCCGGTCTCGGAGGTGATCCTTGATGACGAGGCGATCCGAAGGTTCCGCCAGAATTACCGGATCGAGTTCGGCGCGGCCGGCACCGATGATCCATTGTACGAGGCGGTGAGCGCGGGGCGCAAGCATGCCGGGGTCGAGCATTGGCTGCCGTTTTTTCACGAGCGGCTGGAGCTGCTGTTCGATTATCTGCCCGAGGCCGCGATCACGCTCGACGACCGGGTCGGCCCGGCGCGGGCGGCGCGGTGGGAGGCTGTCACCGACCAGTTCGGGGCCCGCCAGCACGCGTTGACCCAGAAAAACCGCGGCGACACCGTCTACAAGCCCGTGCCGCCGGGGCTGCTCTATCTGGACGAGGCCGCGTGGCAGGCGGAGATCGCGCCCCGCCGGGTATTGCAGTTCAATGTGCTGCCGCAACCCACCGGGGCCGGTGTGATCGATGCGGGCGGGCGCATCGGGCGCAGCTTCGCCCCGGAACGGCAGCAGGACAACGTCAATCTTTTCAGTGTGCTGAAGGACCATGTCGAAGCACGCCTGACCGAAGGCCCGGTCGTCGTCGCCTCCTACAGCGAGGGCGCGCGAGAGCGGATCGAGGGGTTGCTGGATGACGAGGGGTTGATCGGCGCGGTCACGATCCGCAGTGCCAAGGCGCTCGGCAAACACGGGCTTCATCTGGCGGTCTGGCCGCTGGAGCAGGGCTTCGAGGGGCCGCACCTCACCGTGATCTCCGAACAGGATGTGCTGGGCGAGCGTCTCATCCGCGGGGCCAAGCGCAAGCGGCGGGCCGAGAATTTCCTGACCGAGGCGCAGGCGCTGACGCAGGGCGATCTGGTGGTGCATGTCGATCACGGGATCGGCCGGTATCTGGGCCTCGAGGTGGTGACGGCGGCCGGCGCCGCGCATGAATGCCTCGTGCTGGAATATGCCGAAAGCTCCAAGCTGTTCCTGCCGGTCGAGAATATCGAGCTGTTGTCGCGATACGGCCATGAGGACGGGCTGCTCGACCGGCTCGGTGGCGGTGCGTGGCAAGCCAAAAAGGCCCGTCTCAAGGAGCGCATCCGCGAGATGGCCGACCGCCTGATCCGGGTGGCCGCCGAACGCGAGCTGCGCCGCGCCCCGGTGATCGAACCCGAGCATCACGCGTGGGAGGCGTTCGCGGCACGCTTTCCCTACCAGGAAACCGACGATCAGCTGCACGCCATCGACGATGTGGCAAGCGATCTGGCGGCGGGCCGCCCGATGGACCGGCTGATCTGCGGTGATGTGGGCTTCGGCAAGACCGAAGTGGCGATGCGTGCCGCCTTCGCCGCGGCGATGTGCGGTCACCAGGTGGCGGTCATCACGCCGACGACGCTGCTGGCGCGGCAGCATTACCGCGAATTCGCCGACCGGTTCCGCGGTTTTCCCATCGATGTGCGCCCCCTGTCGCGCTTCGTGTCCTCGGGCGAGGCTGCCAAGACCCGCGATGCCATGGCGCGCGGCACCGCCGATATCGTGGTGGGTACGCACGCGCTGCTGGCCAAGACCGTGCGGTTCAAGAACCTCGGCCTGCTGGTGATCGACGAGGAACAGCGCTTTGGCGTGACCCACAAGGAGCGGCTGAAGCAGATGCGCTCGGACGTGCATGTGCTGACGCTGACGGCGACCCCGATCCCGCGCACGCTGCAATTGTCGCTGTCGGGCGTGCGGGATCTGTCGATCATCGGCACGCCGCCCGTCGACCGCCTGTCGATCCGCACCTATATCAGCGAGTTCGACACGGTCACCGTGCGCGAGGCGCTGCTGCGCGAGCATTACCGCGGCGGGCAGTCGTTCTTCGTCGTCCCCCGTATCAAGGACCTGCCCGAGATCGAGGAGTTTCTGGCCAATGAAGTGCCCGAGGTCTCGTTCGTCGTGGCGCATGGGCAATTGGCGGCGACCGATCTCGACGACCGGATGAACGCCTTTTACGATGGCAAGTACGATGTGCTGCTGGCCACGACGATCGTCGAATCCGGCCTCGACATCCCGACCGCCAACACGATGATCATCCATCGCGCCGACATGTTCGGGCTGGCGCAGCTCTACCAGATCCGCGGCCGCGTCGGCCGCGCCAAGACCCGCGCCTATGCCTATCTCACCACCAAGCCGCGCGTGCCACTGACGCCGGGCGCGGAAAAGCGCCTGCGCGTGCTTGGAAGTCTCGACACGCTGGGGGCCGGCTTCACGCTGGCGTCGCAGGATCTTGACATCCGCGGCGCCGGCAACCTGCTGGGCGAGGAACAGTCCGGCCAGATGCGCGACGTGGGCTTCGAATTGTACCAGTCGATGCTGGAAGAGGCGATTGCCAAGATCCGCTCGGGCCAGGTCGAGGGCATCGCCGAGACGGACGAGCAATGGGCCCCGCAGATCAATCTCGGCGTGCCCGTGCTGATCCCCGAGGATTACGTGCCCGACCTTGACGTGCGCCTCGGGCTCTACCGCCGGCTGAGCGGGCTTGAGACCAAGGTCGAGATGGAAGGCTTTGCCGCCGAGCTGATCGACCGCTTCGGCAAGCTGCCGCGCGAGGTGAACATGCTGATGCTGGTGGTGCGCATCAAGGCGATGTGCAAACGCGCCGGGATCGCCAAGCTCGACGGCGGTCCAAAGGGCGCGACGATCCAGTTCCACGAGGACAAGTTCGCCTCGCCGCAGGGGCTGGTGGAGTTCATCGAAGCGCAGAAGGGCCTCGCGAAACTGCGCGAGAACAAGCTCGTGGTGCGTCGCGACTGGACGGCTGAAGCCGACCGAATCAAGGGGGCGTTCTCGATCGCGCGCGACCTGGCCGAGAAGGTCGTTGGCAAGAAAAGACAGAAGGACAAAGCCAACGGCTGAGGGGTTCTGACGCGCCGTCCGGCATCAGTCCGGGTCATCCTGCCATGGCGTATCGTCCCAATGGGGAAACGGCCGCTCGGCGTGGATTTCGAACACGATGCGATCCGTGAAGTCCCTTCCGTGCCGGTCGGTTGCGGTCACCGTCAGGACATTGGCGCCCTCGGGCAGATCGTCGAGCAGGCGCAACCGCCAAAGATGGCTCGAACTGTCGGCGATCATCCAGGGCAATTGCGCCTGCGGTGGCACCGGGCCCAAGCCTGTGCCCGTCCAGACCTCGAAACCCTGCGTCCGCGGGTCGCCCGATCCAGAGCGTACCGCGTGACGCCCGATGCTCATCTGGCGTTGTACCGCAAAGGGGTCGGCCCACTCGGCACCCGCGCGCACCGCCTCGCCCTCGCCCTCCTGCGTTCGGGTCATCTGCTGTGGCGGGCCGTCGCCGATCCGCGCTGTCACGCGACTGTGGCGGTCACCGGGCCAGAAATTGGCGGTTAGCCAGACGCCTTCGGCGAGATCCGAGGGTGTATGCAGCTTCACGTCCGGCAGATCGTGCAGCGACAGGGGCGGCACCGCGTCGGCGGCCGGACCCTGATCCTGCTGCCATTCGGTCAGCGTCTCGAACCAGTCGCGAAACGCCGGGGTGTTGAACGACAGGGCGAGCGTGCGGTCGACCGGTTGGCCGGCGGCGTGAAAGTTGACGATGAAATCGGCGCCGTCGAAGTCCACCACCATGTAGCCCGGCGGCGTGCCGTCACGGGCGAAGGGCATGGGCACCCCGTCGAACGAGAAATCGCCCATGAACCAGTTGCCCGACGGCGCGCCGCCCACGATGTGATCGAAGGGTAGGCGCGTGACGCCCACCTGTTCGTCCCAGCCCT
>JAWLGF010000097.1:0-6639 GCA_041685205.1 Roseovarius sp. | reverse complement strand
CATGTTGTTTGCGATGACCCTGACAGCGCTTACCGCCGCGCTGGCGCTTTGCGGGCAGGGGTTCGACGAGGCGCTGATCCTGGCGCTGTCGGGATTGTCCACGACCGGCCCGCTGATCCACGCGGCCAGCGAGGATCCGATCCGCCTCGTGGAACTGGGCGCGGGGGCCAAGCTTGTCTATGTGGCGGCCATGGTGCTGGGCCGGTTGGAAACGCTCGCACTCATCGCACTTCTCAATCCGGCTGTCTGGCGAGACTGAGATCGGGCGCAGCGCGAGAGTGTCGATTTTTGGCTGGAAACTCGGGCCTTGGCAGGACATACTCGTGGACCGGCGGGCGAAACCACCCCCGTGCGGTGCGCGCAAGTAATAAGGCAGGGTAGTCAATGGCTTCTGATAGACAAAATTTGCAGGACGCATTTCTCAACCAGGTACGCAAGACCAAGATCCCGGTAACGGTATTCCTGATCAACGGTGTGAAATTGCAAGGCGTCATCACCTGGTTCGACAATTTCTGCATCCTGCTGCGACGCGACGGGCAATCGCAACTTGTCTACAAGCATGCCGTGTCGACGATCATGCCGTCGCAGACTGTGAACCTCTATGACGGTGACGAGGCCACTTGAAGGAACATTCGCGTCCGATCACCCGCGCCTGGATTGTCCACCCCGACATCGTCAGCGACGGGCGGGGCCGCGATCCCGAGCTTGCCTTGCAAGAGGCCGTGGCGCTCGCGGAGGCGTTGCCGGATCTTGACGTCGTTGGCGCCGAGATCGTGCGGCTGCGCAAGCCCGACGCGGGGCGGCTCTTCGGCAAGGGCAAGCGCGAAGAGCTGAAAACGGCGATCGACGCGGCTGAGGTCGATTTGGTGCTCGTCGACGGCCCGCTCAGCCCCGTGCAGCAGCGCAATCTGGAACGCGCGTGGGACGTCAAGGTGCTGGATCGCACCGGGCTGATCCTCGAAATTTTCAGCGACCGCGCCGCCACGCGCGAGGGCGTGTTGCAAGTCGAGATGGCGGCGCTGTCTTACCAGCGCACGCGGCTGGTGCGGGCCTGGACCCATCTCGAGCGGCAGCGCGGCGGGCTCGGTTTTGTCGGCGGACCCGGCGAGACGCAGATCGAGGCCGACCGCCGCGCCATCGACGAACAACTCGTGCGGTTGCGTCGCCAACTGCAAAAGGTGGTCAAGACCCGGACCCTGCACCGCGCCGCGCGCGCCAAGGTGCCGTTCCCGATCGTCGCGCTGGTGGGCTACACGAATGCCGGCAAATCAACGCTTTTCAATCACCTGACAGGCGCCGAGGTGATGGTGAAGGACATGCTTTTTGCCACGCTCGACCCGACGATGCGGCGCGTTGCGCTGCCGCATGGCGGTCCCGAGGTGATCCTGTCGGATACGGTGGGCTTCATCAGCGATCTGCCCACCGAACTTGTCGCGGCCTTCCGCGCGACGCTGGAAGAGGTGCTGGAGGCCGATCTTATCTGCCATGTGCGCGACATCTCCCATCCCGAGACCGAGGCTCAGGCGCGTGACGTGTCGCTGATCCTTCAGAATCTTGGCGTCAAGGACACGACCCCGCAGATCGAAGTCTGGAACAAAATCGACCGGCTGGACGAGGGTGCCCGCAGCGCCTCTTTGACCCAGGCCGCGCGTTTCGAGAACGTGCAGCCCGTCTCGGCTGTGACCGGGCAAGGTGTTGCGGATCTGGTGAGCGCGATCTCGCAGGCGCTTTCGGCGCTGCGTCACGTCAGCACGCTGCATCTGGGCTTCGACGAGGGGCGCAAGCGCGCCTGGCTGTACCAGAAGGATCTCGTCGAGGATGAGCGCCAGACCGAGGATGGTTTCGTGATGACCGTGAACTGGTCGGCGCGTCAGAAAGAGCAGTTCAGGGACGTGTGAAAACGCTGCCCCTCCATGACCGGGCGGCGATCATCAGGCGCACCAAGAAAATTTCAAATTTTCTTGAACGGAATTTTTCAAAATTCCGGTATGCTGCGCCGTCGCGCCACGTCCCTCACTGACCGCGCCAGATCCAGCCGCCGCCCAGCACGCGGCTGCTGTCCGTCTGGTAAAACACGCAGGCCTGGCCGGGCGAGACGCCTTCCTCGGGGGTCAGCAGTTCCACCTCCGCCTCGGTGTCGGACACGGGACGCAGCACCGCCTCGCGCGGTGGCCGGGTGGAACGGACCTTGACAGAGATCTCCCACGCATTCCGCGAGGTCAGGGGGGCATCGCCCAGCCAGTTGATCTCTCGCAAGGGCACGCGGCGCGTGGCCAGCATGTCCTTGGGGCCGACGATCACGCGCCGCGCTTCGACATCGAGGCGCACCACGTAGAGCGGCGTCTCGAGGCCTCCGATCCCCAGACCGCGCCGCTGGCCGATGGTGTAATGGATCACGCCCTCGTGCTGGCCGAGCACACGCCCGTCGGCATGCACGATCTCGCCCGGTTCCGCCGCCCCGGGCCGCAGCTTCTCGATCACGCTGGCGTAATTGCCGTCCGGCACGAAACAGATGTCCTGGCTGTCGGGCTTGTCGGCCACCTGCAGGCCGTATTTCGCCGCCAGATCTCGGGTCGCATTCTTTGAGGGGAGATGCCCGAGGGGAAAGCGCAGGTAATCGAGCTGTTCCTGCGTGGTGGAAAAGAGGAAGTAGGATTGGTCGCGCACCGGATCGGCGGCGCTGTGCAACTCGGCCCCGCGGGCACCATCGATGCGCCGGATGTAATGCCCGGTGGCCATGCAATCGGCGTCGAGATCGCGGGCTGTTTCCAGCAGGTCCTTGAACTTCACCCGCTCGTTGCAGCGAATGCAGGGCACCGGTGTCGCGCCGGCAAGGTAGCTGTCCGCGAATTCGTCAATCACCGCGTCGCGGAAGATGGTCTCGTAATCCAGCACGTAATGCGGAAAACCCAGATCATTGGCAACGCGGCGCGCATCGTGGATATCGACACCGGCACAGCACGCGCCCTTTTTTGCAAGCGCGGCGCCATGATCGTAAAGCTGGAGCGTGACGCCGACGACGTCGTAGCCTTCCGATGCCAGATGCGCGGCCGCCACGGAACTGTCGACGCCGCCCGACATCGCCACCACAACCCGCGTGTCGCAGGGTGCCTTGGCAAAGCCGAGCGAATTGCGCGCGGAGTTGTTGTCCAGTGCCATGATGGCCTCCGATTCGGAAGAATGTAGGAAAACCCTAAGCATTCTCAAAGCGTTGCTTCACCCGTCATTAAGCCTGATCGTCACAAGCTCGGATGCGGTCGGTAGAAGGATGTGAGGTATGTATCTGAAGAAAGTCGCCGGGCCAAGGGCCGTCACGTTGCCGGATGGTACCGTGCTCAGCCGAGCGGATCTGCCGCCGCCGGACACCAGCCGATGGGTGGCGTCGCGGAAGCTCGCCGTGGTGCGCGGAGTCGCCTATGGGTTGATCTCTCAGGTCGAAGCAATGCACATGTATGGGTTGAGTGAAGAAGAGTTTGCATCCTGGGTGCATAGCCTGGAAAGACACGGGAGAGACGCGCTAAAGGTAACAAACCTTAAAATTTTTCGACAACTATAGGGCGATCCGGCAACTCTTTATATAGAGGTAACCAGCGGTTAACCATTCTTGGTCAAGGTCGAAACCAGACTGTAAAGAGGAACGGAGACTCCCTATGCGTGTATTGCTGGTCGAGGATGACGCGGCGACATCCAAGAGCATCGAATTGATGCTGTCGCATGCCAACCTGAACGTCTATACGACTGATCTGGGCGAGGAAGGCGTCGATCTCGCCCGGCTCTACGATTACGATCTGATCCTGTTGGATCTGGGCCTGCCGGACATGCACGGGCACGAGGTGCTGCGCCAGTTGCGGATGTCGCGCATCGAGACGCCCATCCTCATCCTGTCGGGTAGCGACGATACCGAAAGCAAGCTCAAGGGTTTCGGGTTCGGTGCGGATGACTATCTGACCAAGCCGTTTCACAGGGAAGAGCTTGTGGCCCGCATCCATGCGATCATCCGACGCTCCAAGGGTCATTCGCAATCGATCATCCGGACCGGCAAGATCAATGTCAATCTCGATGCAAAGACCGTCGATGTCGCGGGGCAGGCGGTGCATCTGACCGGCAAGGAATACCAGATGCTGGAGCTTCTGAGCTTGCGCAAGGGCACCACTTTGACCAAGGAGATGTTCTTGAACCATCTGTACGGCGGCATGGACGAGCCCGAATTGAAGATCATCGACGTGTTCATCTGCAAGCTGCGCAAGAAGCTCAGCGAAGCGACACAGGGCGAAACCTATATCGAGACGGTCTGGGGGCGCGGCTATGTCCTGCGCGACCCCGATCCGGACGAGATGTCGGGCGCATCCCTCGCCGTCGGCGCTTGACGCGGCAGCGCGACGTCTGGACGCGGGGTTCGGCTGGCTCTATCACCGCAAACAGGTAACAGGGTGTGCGCTGAATGGCGCGCGGCCCGCCTGCGGGGGTGAAGAGGGTCCGATGACCAACACGACTGACGTGAGCAGCTTGTCAGAGTCCGAGGCGCGGGCAGAGCTGCGGCGCCTGTCACAGGTGCTGAAAGACGCTGACACGGCTTACCACACGCACGATACGCCCGTGATGTCGGATGCCGAGTATGACGCGCTCAAGGCGCGCAACACCGCCATCGAAGCGCGTTTTCCTCACCTGAAGCGCGCCGACAGCCCGTCCGAAAGCGTCGGCGCCGCCCCGGCAGAGGCCTTTGCCAAGGTGCGTCACAGCGTGCGCATGCTCAGCCTCGGCAACGCGTTCGAGCCTGCCGAGATCGACGAGTTCGACACCCGCATCCGCCGGTATCTCGGGCTTGGGGATGATGCGGTGCTGGCCTATACGAGCGAGCCCAAGATCGACGGGCTGGGCCTGAGCCTGCGGTACGAGAACGGCAAATTGATGCGGGCCGCGACTCGGGGCGATGGTGAAACCGGCGAGAACGTCACCGCCAATGCGCGCACAATCGACGATATCCCGACGCGCTTGCAGGACGCCCCCGAGGTTCTGGAAGTTCGCGGCGAGGTCTACATGAGCCACGCCGATTTCGATGCGCTCAACGACCGGCAATGCGCGCGCGGCGACAAGACCTTCGCCAATCCGCGCAACGCCGCCGCGGGCTCCTTGCGGCAACTCGATGCGAGCATCACCGCGGCACGGCCACTTCGGTTCTTCGCCTATGGCTGGGGCGAGCTGTCGGCACCGCTGGCCGACACGCAAATTGGCGCGATGGAGTGGCTGGCGGGGCTGGGATTCAGCATCAACCCACTGACCACGCTCTGCGACGGCCCCGGCGAGATGCGCGCACAATATGCCCGGATCGAGCAGGCGCGCGCGACATTGGGCTATGACATCGACGGCGTCGTCTACAAGGTCAACGATCTGGCCTTGCAGGCGCGGCTCGGGTTCCGCTCGACCACGCCGCGTTGGGCGATCGCGCACAAATTCCCCGCCGAGCTGGCCTGGACACGGCTCGAGGCGATCGACATCCAGGTCGGGCGGACCGGCGCGCTCAGCCCGGTGGCGCGGCTGATGCCGGTGACGGTGGGCGGGGTCGTCGTTTCGAACGCGACGCTGCATAACGAGGATTACATCGCCGGGCGGTCGGCGTCGGGCGAGGCCATTCGTGATGGCAAGGACATCCGCGTCGGCGACTGGGTGCAGGTCTACCGCGCCGGTGACGTGATCCCCAAGATCGCCGATCTGGACCTGTCCAAACGTCCCGACGGGGCCGTGCCTTATGCGTTTCCCACCACCTGTCCCGAATGCGGTTCGGACGCGGTGCGCGAGCCGGGCGATGCCGTGCGCCGCTGCGTGGGCGGGCTGGTCTGCCCGGCGCAGGCAGTCGAACGGCTCAAGCATTTCGTCGGCCGGTCCGCGTTCGACATCGAGGGGCTGGGCGCCAAACAGGTGGAGCAGTTCTACCGCGATGGCTGGATCGCCGAGCCGGCCGATATCTTCACGTTGCAGGACCGCTACGGCAGCGGTGCGAGGCAGTTGAAAAACCGCGAGGGTTGGGGCGAAAAGAGCGCGAAAAACCTCTTTGAAGCCATTGAAGAAAAAAGAAAGATCCGTTTTGCACGGCTTCTCTTCGCGCTCGGGATCCGGCATGTAGGCGAGCAGGCGAGCAACCTGATCGCGCGCAATTACGGATCATGGGATGTGTTCACCGCAGCGATGGATGACGCGGCCGGCTTCAAAGGCCCGGAATGGGAGCGGCTACTGGGCATCGACGGGGTCGGCGAGGTTCTGGCGCGCAGTCTTGTCGGGGCGTTCGCCGACGCGGGCGAGCGGGCCAGCATCGACCGGCTGGTGGCGCAGCTCGATGTGGAGGACGCCGAAGCCCCCGACACATCCGGCAGCCCGGTGGCCGGCAAGACGGTGGTGTTCACCGGCAATCTGGAGCGGATGACGCGCGCCGAGGCCAAGGCCCGCGCCGAGGCGCTTGGCGCCAGGGTGTCGGGCAGTGTCAGTGCGCGCACCGATCTTCTGGTGGCCGGGCCGGGTGCCGGAAGCAAGGCCAAAAAGGCCGCCGAGCTTGGCGTCGAGACGCTGGACGAAGAGGGCTGGCTGCGCCTCATCGGGCAGGCATGAGCACCCGGCCCGAAATCCTGTTCCCGCTTTTCGCGGGGC
>JAWLGF010000096.1:0-6642 GCA_041685205.1 Roseovarius sp. | reverse complement strand
TCTTGGTGAACCGTGTCGGGGCTGACATCACTCTTTGCGCCTCGTGGCGGTGTTGTGATCGTGTGAAGCTGGCCGTGCGCGACGGGCATCCCGGGCCCATAGAGCCCCTGAACGTATCCGCGCTGTGCGTCCTCAACCTCGGTTCGGTTTTTGATTGCAAATCATTCGCATTCGCATATGATGTCGGAGAAGAAGATCGGGTGTGGAGGCATCAATGCGCGGATCAAACATGAGACGTGTTCTGACGGCGGTCGGCGCAATGATCGCAGTCGCAATACCCGCCGATGCGGCCGAGGATGAGCCGCTCGCGGTTCTCGCGACCGTCGGGATGATCGCCGATGTCGCCCGGAACGTCGCGGGAGAGTGCGCCGAGGTCACATCGCTTCTGGGCGCGGGCAGCGATCCGCATCTTTACCGGGCGTCTGCGGCCGCTGTGGACAAGCTCGCGGGCGCTGACCTGATCTTTTATGTCGCCCCGGAACTTGAGGCGCGGCTTGCCGAGGTGCTGGAGAAATTTGCCGACCGCACGCCGACCATTGGCCTTGGGAAGGCCGCCTTCGACAGCGGGGCGCTCCTGAGCGATCCCGATGCGCCCGGCGAGATGGATCCGCACCTGTGGATGGATGTCAGTCGATGGGCAAGGATCGCGCCGGTGATCGCCGAACGCATCGCCGAGGCGCGTCCTGACTGCGAGGAAATGCTGTCGGAGAATGTGAAAACCTACGAGGCAGAACTCGAGGCCTTGCATGGCTGGGTCGGCGAGGCCATCGACTCGATCCCCGAGGCGCAACGGGTGCTCGTCACCGCGCATGATGCCTTCTACTACTTCGCCGATGCCTACGGTATCGACGCCAGCGAGGCGATCGAGGGGCTGAGCACCGAATCGCAGGCCAGCATCGGGGACATCCGCGAGGTTGCCGATTTCGTGGCCGACCGCGAGGTTCCGGCGGTGTTCGTCGAGACGACGATAAATCCGCGCACCATCGACGCGCTCGTCGAGGAGGTGCGCGACAGAGGCCATGACGTCACCACGGGTGGCACGCTCTATTCCGATGCCATGGGCGAGGTCGGAACGCCCGAGGGCACGTATATCGGGATGATCCGCGCCAACACCCTGACCGTCACCGGGGCCCTGGGCGGCACGGCGCCGGACTGGCCCGAGGCATTACAGGACTGGGCGCAGGAGTGGGATCTTGACAAGCCATGAACATCCGGACGAAGCCGCGCACGCCGACGTGATCCAGTCAGGTCATGGACCGACGAGACATGCGTGACGAGATCCTCCACGAGCCAGAGCAGGCGCTGCACATCGAGGACCTGACGGTCACGTACGGTGCGTTGCCCGCGCTGTGGGATATCGACCTCGATATTCCGCCCGGCGTGATGTGCGCCATCGTGGGGCCGAACGGGTCGGGCAAGACGACCCTTCTCAAGGCGGCGCTCGGGCTTGTGCGTCCCGTGGCGGGGCATGTGCGGTTTCTCGGTAGGCCGGTGTCGGGGATGCGCGGACGGATCGGCTACGTGCCGCAACGCCACAGCGTCGATTGGGACTTTCCGACGACCGTGCGCGATGTCGTGACCATGGGGCTTTACCGCCGTATCGGCTGGTTTCGGCGCCCGGGCGCGGACGCGCGCAACCGCACGATCGAGGCCCTTCGGGAGGTCGGCATGCAGGATTATGCCGACCGCCAGATCAGCCAGCTTTCGGGCGGGCAGCAGCAGCGGGTCTTCATCGCCCGCGCTTTGGTGCAGGACGCCCCGGTGCTGATCCTCGACGAGCCGATGGCGGGTGTGGATGCCACCACGGAATCGGTGATCATCGCGCTTTTGAAACGCCTGCGTGACGAGGGACGCACAGTCATCGTCGTGCATCACGACCTGACGACCGTGCAGGCCTATTTCGACTGGATGGTGATGCTGAACGTGCGCATCATCGCTCAGGGTCCTGTCGCGGATGTCTATAACGCTGAGAATCTGCGCGCCGCCTATGGCCGGCAACTCGCGATGATCTCCGGGGCCGATCTGGGGACCGCGCCATGACCGCGCTTTCCGAGGTCCTTCAGGGCGGCATCGTCCAGAACGTTTTGCTCGGCGCGGCGATGCTCGGGGCGATCTCTGGCATGCTCGGGGCCTTTGCCGTTCTGCGCCGGCAAAGCCTTCTGGGCGATACGCTCAGCCATGCGGCCCTGCCCGGCGTGTGCCTCGGCTTTCTGGTCGCGGGCGGCCGCGATCTGGGCAGTGTCCTGATCGGGGCCTTCGTGACCGGAACGCTGGCCGCGTTGTCGGTCATGCTGATCACGCGGCGCACCACGCTCAAGACCGACGCGGCCCTAGGGATCGTGCTCAGCGTATCCTTTGCCATCGGGATCGTTCTGGTGACGGTGATCCAGGGTCAAGCCGGCTCGGGCAATCTCGGGCTGATGACCTTCATCTTCGGTCAGGCGGCGGCCATCCTGCGCGCCGATCTGTGGATCATCGGGGGGGTCGGGCTGGCCGCGCTGGCGCTGGTGCTGATCTTCTGGAAGGAATTCAAGATTGTGAGCTTCGACGCCGAGTTCGCCCGTGCGCAAGGCTTGCCCGTGGCGGCGATCGAGGCGGGCCTGACAGTGATGGTGGCGCTGGCCATCGTCGTCGGGCTTCAGCTTGTCGGGGTCGTCCTCATGGTGGCGCTGCTGATCGCGCCGGCGGCGGCGGCGCGGCAATGGACCGCCTCTCTCGGGGCGATGGTAACCTTGTCGGCCCTGATCGGCGCGGCCTCGGGCGCGGCCGGGGCGCTGATCAGCGCCACGACCCGCGGCCTTGCCACCGGACCGGTGGTGGTGCTCGTCGCAACCGGCGTCGTACTGGTATCGCTTCTGGTGGCGCCCGGGCGCGGGCTGGTCTGGCAGGTGCTGTCGAGCCGCCGGGCCCGGGCGCGCATCAGCGACGGGCGGGTGCTTGCGACGCTGAAGGGGCTTGCGACGACGCATCGCGACGCGGACTATCCGGCCGAACGCGGGATGCTGCAGGCCGCGCTCGGCGCACGGCCGCCCGGCCCCCGCCTGACCGGGCTGGAGCGGCGTGGCCTGATCCGCCGCGTGGCCCATCCGCCCGAGACCACCGCGCATTGGGAACTGACCGAGGCCGGCCATGCCGAGGCTGACGCGCTCTCGGGCAAGCCCGAAGGCCGCGGCCAAGAGGATGCGTCATGATCTCGGCGTTCTTCGATTCGATCCCGGCGATGATCCTTCTGACAGGGGCGTTGGTCGGTATCTCGTCCGCGCTGCTTGGCAGTTTTCTGGTGCTGCGCGGCAACGCGATGCTCACCGACGCGATCAGCCATTCGATCGTGCTCGGGATCATCCTCGTCTGGCTGCTGACGCGGCAGGTGTCCGGACCGGTGCAGATCGTCGGGGCGGCTCTGACCGGAGTGCTGACGGTTGTCCTGTCGGAGCTTCTGGAGCGTTCGAAACTGGTGAAGATGGATGCGGCGATCGGTCTGGTGTTTCCGGCGCTCTTCGCCTTGGGGATCATCCTGATCTCGATCCATGCGCGCGATGTGCATATCGATGTCGACACGGTGCTGCTTGGCGAGATCGGGTTCGTCTGGCTGAACACCGTGTCGCTCTTCGGGATCTCGGTGCCGGTGTCGGTCGCGTCTCTCGGGGCGGTGCTGGTGGTCAATCTGATCTTCGTCGTTGCGCTGTGGAAAGAGCTCAAGCTGGCCACGTTCGATGCGGGGCTTGCGGCCGCGCTCGGATTTCTGCCGGGTGTGCTGCACTACGGCGTCCTGACGCTGACCAGCGTCACCGCGGTGGCCGCCTTCGACGCCGTGGGGGCGATCCTGTTTGTCGCTTTCGTGATCGTGCCGCCGGCGACGGCCTATCTGCTGACCCGCCGTCTGTTGGCGATGGTGCTGCTGGCCGTGGCATTGTCGGTTGCGGCTTGCGGGGTCGGCTATGTGCTTGCCGTATACTGGGACGTCTCGATCGGCGGCATGATGGCCAGCATCACGGGGCTCTGGTTCGTGCTGGCGCTGCTTTTTGCCCCGGGCCGCGGGCTGGTGGCGCAGGCGCTGCGCTGGCGCGCCGAGCGCGTCGAGAACGATTGCCGCGCCCTTGTCGCGCATCTTTTCACGCATGAAGGCACGCCTGCCATGGCCGAGGAGAACACCCTGCGCGCGCTGGTCGATCACCTGCGCTGGCCCGAGCCGCATGCCCGTGCGGTCATCCTGCGCGCGCATGATCGCGCTCTTGTCGAACGGCGCGATGGCCTGCTTGCGCTGAGCGGCAAGGGCGTCGCCGAGGCCGAGGCCATCTTTGGCCGCGCGCCGCCCGCCGAGACCGACATTCGGGCGTGATCCCGGCCCCGTCCGTCGGGACGACATGGACGAAGCGCCCTTACTCGTCCACGTCGTCCATGTCGGACTGGCCCGATAGCTTGCGGCGTATATGCGACCAACTCAGGCCGATGCCGAGAACGAACGACAGCGCGATCAGCGCCAGCCAGACATTCAGCGTCGGGCTTTCAAAGCTGATCAGGCCGAAATCCTGCATGGTCCAGACAAGCGCGCCGGTGATGGCAAGCACCAGCGCCATGCCGACCCCGCCGATCGAGCGCAGCGTCGCGCGCAGGTAGATGATGTAGCCGACCAGCAATATCAGGCCGAACAGCAGCGTGAGCGGCATCTGCGTGTCGAAATTGTCGCGCGCCCATGACACGAAATTCCAGTCGGTCGGATTGAACGTCACCGCCAGCAGCACGAAAGCCACCAGCCATCTTGTCAGAACAGTCATCCCTGTCATCCCGTTTGCCATCCCGATTGATCGCGGTGTGCCGCAGGCGGCACGTGCTGTCCAGCCGGGGTGGCGGGATTTAGCTGTTTCACCCGGGTCGCCGCGCCGTTATACCCGCCGCGGTTTGGACCAACTGCCGAAGGATGGATCATGGCAAACGTCGTCGTCGTCGGCGCCCAGTGGGGCGACGAGGGAAAAGGCAAGATCGTGGACTGGCTCAGCGAGCGCGCCGACGTGATCGCGCGCTTCCAGGGCGGGCACAACGCCGGCCACACGCTGGTGATCGACGGCAAGGTCTACAAGCTCAACGCGCTGCCCTCCGGCGTGGTACGCGAGGGCAAGCTGTCGGTGATCGGCAATGGCGTCGTGCTTGATCCCTGGCACCTGGTCGACGAGATCGCGAAGATCCAGAACCAGGGTGTCACGATCACGCCCGAGACGCTGATCATCGCCGAGAACACAGCCCTGATCCTGCCGATCCACGGCCAGCTTGACCGCGCCCGCGAAGAGGCCGCCTTGAAGGGCACAAAGATCGGCACGACCGGGCGCGGCATCGGTCCGGCCTACGAGGACAAGGTCGGGCGCCGCGCGGTGCGGGTCGCCGATCTGGCCGACGAGGCGACGCTGACAGCACGGGTGGACCGGGCTCTGCAGCATCACGATCCGTTGCGCCGCGGTCTCGGGATCGAGGCGGTGGATCGCGAGGCACTGATCGAAAGCCTGCGCGAGATCGCGCTGCAGATCCTGCCCTATGCCGCGCCGGTCTGGAAGGTGATGGGCGAGAAGCGGCGCGCCGGCAAGCGGATCCTCTTCGAGGGCGCGCAGGGCGCGCTTCTGGACATCGATTTCGGCACTTACCCGTTCGTAACCTCGTCCAACGTGATCGCCGGGCAGGCGGCCACCGGGGTGGGCATCGGCCCCGGCGCGATCGATTACGTCCTGGGCATCGTCAAGGCTTACACGACCCGCGTGGGCGAGGGACCGTTCCCGACCGAGCTCGACGATGCCGACGGACAAAGGCTGGGCGAGCGCGGCCGCGAGTTCGGGACCGTGACCGGGCGCAAGCGGCGCTGCGGCTGGTTCGATGCCTGCCTCGTGCGCCAGACCTGCGCGACGAGCGGGGTCAACGGCATCTCGCTGACCAAGCTCGACGTGCTGGACGGGTTCGAGACGCTGCGGATCTGCGTGGGCTACGAGCTGGACGGCAAGCGCCTCGATTACCTGCCCACCGCGTCGGACGAACAGGCGCGCTGCACGCCCCTCTACGAGGACATGCCCGGCTGGTCGGAGTCGACCGAAGGGGCGCGCCGCTGGGCCGACCTGCCGGCCAACGCGATCAAATACGTGCGCCGCGTCGAAGAGTTGATCGACTGTCCCGTGGCGCTACTGTCTACCTCACCCGAACGTGAGGACACCATCCTCGTTACCGATCCATTCGCGGATTGACCAACGGCAAGGAGCGTATATGGCACTGAGTCTCAAGGCCCGGAAGCGGTGGTCACTGGTGGTCCTTCTGATTGGCCTGCCGGCCTACATCATTGTTGCGGTGAACCTCGTGACCTGGATCGACCGTCCGTCGATCTGGGTCGAACTGATGGTCTATGTTGTGCTCGGCTTCATCTGGATCCTTCCGCTCAAGCGCATTTTCCTGGGCGTGGGACAACCCGGCCCGGATGACCGCGAGGACTGATCGCACATTCATCTTTCCAGAAATACTCAAGACTCGGTGGTTTGAGATAGCGGTGCGGCTGCGCCGCGCGGTGTCCTGGGATGAGGGGCGCTGCCCCTCAAACGCCCCGGGGTATTTGAAGCCAGAAGAAACACAGGGTAACGTCACAGCGACAGATCATGTCGTGGATTGGCATTC
>JAWLGF010000029.1:0-26945 GCA_041685205.1 Roseovarius sp. | reverse complement strand
TGGTGGGTGATGAAGGATTTGAACCTCCGACATCTTCGATGTGAACGAAGCGCTCTACCACTGAGCTAATCACCCGCGAGACCGCTTCTAGCGGCACTCCCGTCGGTCTGCAACCGCAACTTCACGGCCCCTTCGCCTTGCCGCCGCGCCTGTCTTGCAACGCGACCCGATGCATCCCATCAGGTCTGCGCATCCGCGAACTGCGTCCCGGCACTGGCATCGGGTTTCGACCAGTCGCGTTTGGTTCCGAGCCACATCAGCATCGTGCTGGCCACGAAGATCGACGAATAGGTGCCGATCACCACGCCCCAGATCATCGCGAAGACAAAGCCGCGGATCACGTCGCCGCCGAGGAAATACAGTGCCAGAAGGGCCAGCAGTGTCGTGATCGAGGTCATGAACGTGCGGCTCAGCGTCTCGTTTATTGACAGGTTCAAAACCTCGCGCAACGGTCTTTTCTTGTATTTGCGCAGGTTCTCGCGAACCCGGTCGAACACCACGACCGTATCGTTGAGCGAATAGCCCACGATGGTCAGCAGCGCCGCTATGATCGCGAGGTCGAACTGGATCTGGAATTCCGAAAAGATGCCGACGGTCAGCGCCACGTCATGCACCAGCGCGATGACCGCACCCACGGCGAACTGCCACTCGAACCGCAGCCAGATATAGATGAGCACCGCGGTGATCGCGAGCACGATGGCGATGATCGCCGCCTGGATAAGTTCGCCCGAAACCTTGGGTCCGACGCTCTCGACGGAGGTGAACTCGATATCCGGCACGACCTCCTGCAGCGCGCTCTCGACCTGGGCAATGACCTCGGGCGAGACGCTCTCGCTGCCCTCCTGCGCCTGGATGCGGATCATCGCGACGTTCTCGTCCGGGCCAAAGTTGGGATCGAAGATCTCGGTGATCGTCACATCGCCCAATTCGAGATCGCTGATTGCCTCACGATAATCCGCGACATTGACCGGCTCTTCGCTTTGTGTGCGGACTGTGGTGCCCCCCTTGAAATCAATTCCGAAATTCAGCCCCTGCACCGCGAATGATCCAAGCGCCACGGTGATCAGGACCCCGGAAATACCCAGCCACAGCTTCCAGCGGCTGAAGAAATCCAGTGAGGTGTCCTGCGGAACGAGGCGCAGCGCACGGCCCTGAAGAACGGTTTTCGGCCGCTTGCGTTCGAACCACATGACCGCGATCAGGCGCGTGACGAAAAGCGCCGTGAAAACGGATGTGATGATCCCCAGCCCGAGCGTGATGGCAAAACCGCGGACCGGCCCCGACCCCATCGTGTAAAGGATCGCGGCAGTGATGAAGGTCGTGATATTGGCGTCCACGATCGCGCTCAGGGCTTTTTCGTACCCCAACTGGATGGCACGCGCCGGTCCCTTGGCGGTCTTCATCTCTTCCTTGATGCGTTCGAACACCAGCACATTGGCATCCACCGCCATGCCGATCGTCAGCACGATCCCGGCAATGCCGGGCAGCGTCAGCGTCGCCCCGATGAGACTGAGCAGGCCGAAGATCAGCCCCACATTGACCAGAAGCGCGATGTTGGCAAACAGCCCGAACGTGCCGTAGGACAGCATCATGTAGACCAGAACGAGCGCGAAGCCGGCGATCGTGGCGATCTTGCCGGCCTCGATGCTGTCGGCCCCGAGTTCCGGTCCGATGGTGCGTTCCTCGAGAAAATCCAGCCCCGTCGGAAGGGCGCCCGCGCGCAGCAGCACGGCGAGCTGCGTGCTTTCCTCGACGTTGAAATCGCCGGTGATGATTCCGGATCCGCCCGCGATGTGGCTCTGGATCGTGGGCGCGCTGATCACCTCGCCATCCAGCACGATTGCAAATGGATTTCCAATATTTTCAGCCGTGTAATCGCCAAAATCCCGTGCGCCCGACGTGTTGAACCGGAACGAGACCGCGGGTCGGCCGTTCTCGTCGAAATCGGGTTGCGCATCGACCAGATCGTCCCCGGTCACCACCGAGCTGCGTTCGAGGATGTAATAGGTGCCTTCCTCGTCCATCGAAGGCAGGATCTCGTTGCCGGAACCGGGACTCTCGTCGCCGTCGGAAGTCCGTCTGACGACCGGCTGAAAGGTCAGTTGTGCCGTGGTGCCGATCAACTCCTTGACCTCGGCGGCAGATCCGATGCCGGGCACCTGGATCAGGATCCTGTCAGCTCCCTGCCGCTGGATCGTCGGCTCGCGTGTGCCGACCTCGTCGATGCGGCGGCGGATGATTTCCAACGCCTGACGCACCGTGCGGTCATCGGTCGCGCGCTGCTCGGCCTCGCTGAGACGCACCACGATATCCTCGCCGTCGGTGCTGACATCTATGTCGTCCGACCCCGATCCGGCGGCCCCGCTGACGGGACGGGCCAGACCGCGCACCAGACCCGCCGCCTCGCTCGCCATCTCGGGACGCTCGGCAAGCCGGACGCGAAGTTCGGGGTCCTCGGTCTCCTGCAGGCGGATCGGTCCGATGCGGTCGCGCTCCTCGCGCAACAGATCACGCACCTCCGGCCACATCGACTCGAGCCGCGATTCGTACACGTCCTCGACCTTGACTTCGGCCAGAAGATGCGCCCCGCCGCGCAGATCCAGCCCAAGGTTTACCAGCCCCGAGGGCATCCACTCGGGCCACAGGGCAAGGTCGTCCTGCACGGTCTCGGGATCCTGTCCCGCCTCGACCAGCGCGGCGGCGTCGTTATGCGTCTCGACCCGTGTGTAGAACGCATTGGGCAGCGCAAGCAGCAGACCCAAGCCGACCAGACCCCAGATCACGAAGCGCTTCCACAGGTCGATTTGCAACATGATCTGGCCTTTTCACTGCCTTGGGTCGCGTTTGCGAGGGGCGCTTCAGTTCTCTGCAGGCTCGGTCTTGGACAGGACCTGTGCGATCGTGCTGCGCACGACACGCACCTTGACGCCTTCGGCCAGTTCGACCTCGATCTCGTCGCTGTCCTTGACCTTGGCGACCTTGCCGATCAGCCCGCCTTGCGTGACCACCTGGTCACCGCGCCGCAACGCCTCGACCATTGCCTTGTGTTCCTTGAGCTTCTTCTGCTGGGGACGGATCAGCAGGAAATACATGATCACGAAGATCAGGATCAGTGGAATGAACTGGACGATAGCTTCCATGGGGTGATGTCCTTGTCTTGGGGCGCGCGGCTCGTACCGCAAATTCCGGCGGAACCTAAAGTCGGCCCCCCGCATTTGCAAGCCGCGAAAACCCGGATCTTCGGCGGGCAGGTTCTGCATCGCATCGGTGACGTCGAAGGCGTGTGCCGGACCGCGCAGATACGCTCAGGCGGTCCGGACCGATCGCGCGGCCGTCAAGCCGAGATAAACGATGCCGAGTGCCGAGAGGCCCACCACACCTGCATTGATCGGGTCGAGATTCGTCGCGATCACCCCGACAAGCGCCCAAATGACAGCCACGGGATAGGCGATGCTGTCGGGTCGCGCTCTTTGCACCGCCGCCGCGATAACCAGCGCCAGACCAAGACCGATCCAGGCCGCGACCGTCTGCGAGACAAACCCGTATCCTGCCAGCACCAACCCGACCGAGACCGCGGACGCTGCCGTCAACCAGCCGGCATAGACCCCGATCGCCTCGCGTTGCAACCAGCGGTCGTCGGTGCCGGACCGTACCAACGCCACCAGTGCGGTAAGCAGCATCACCCAGATCATGACGGTTGCCCAGAGCACCGAGACCTGGGCCACGGCAATCCAGCCGCTGCCCAAGGCAAGGCTGATCAGCAATGGCGGCCGCGCAGCCTGCCAGTCACCCGCCTGCGACCGAGCGACGGCGCCGAAGCCGGTGCCCGCGATCAGCCAAAGGTAGATCAGCCCCCAGATCGAGAACGCATAGCCCGCAGGCTGTATCGGCGGGTTATCCTGCGGGTTGGGAAACTGATCTGCGGAAAACCCGTTGAACCCGCTCGACAGGAACGGAGACCCCGCGAAGATCACGGCGGCCAGAAGGGTGAGGACGGCAATCGCGCGTGTCATGACAAGCTCCGGAATCGGGTGATGCAGCCCCATCGAAGGCCTCGACGGTTAACGTCGCGCGAATGCCTACCCGGTTCAAGCCGTTTCTTCCTCTGGAAAAGGGCGCTCCGGACGGGTAGACGCATGCATGAGGTTGCGATTTATGTCACGACCGCGTGGAACGCGCCGCAGCTTGGCGCGTTAATGAAAGGCGGGGCTAATCTGCCACGAGGCACCTAGATCATCTAAAGGAGTTGTTCCAACATGAAGACCATCACCACGTCCCTCTCGATCCTGCTTTTCGCCGGTCTGGCCGCATGCAACACGGTCGAAGGCGCCGGACAGGATGTCCAGAGCGGCGGCGAGGCGGTTAGCGACACGGCCCGCGAGGCCGAACAGGACCTTAGCCAATAAAGTCCCGGCAAACACCACCTGCCGCGACGAAGAACAGGAAGGCCAGACATGGCAGACAAGACAGACGCGCCATCCATCGAAGAGCTTGAGCGGCAGCTTGCCGCTTTGCGCGAGGATTTCAGCGGCATCGCCACGCTGCTGCGCGATATTGCAAGCGATCGCGCCGGCCAGACGGCCGACCGCGCGCGCGCATCTGCGGATAACCTGACGCAACAGGCCGCGCGGCGCGGATACGAGGCGCGCGATGCCGTCGACAGCGCGGTCAAGGACAACCCGATCGCCTCGCTCGGCATCGCGGCGGTCGTTGGCTTCGCGCTCGGTGCCCTCATGCGCCGCTGACATGGAGCGCATCGCACAGCTCTTGCGCGACGCCGTGGGCACGGCGCCGCGCGAACGCATTCTGATCGACCTCGCCTGCATGGTTCTTTGCGTGGCAGGGGCGGGCTTTCTCGGGGCCGCCGGGTTTCATGCCTTGGCCGACGCCGCCGGCGTGCAGGTGGCGCGGCTGACGATGGGCGGTGGTGCGATCCTGTTGGCCGCCCTTGTCTGGGCCATCGGCGAGATGCGGGTGCGCCGCCGCACCCGCCGCGCCGCAGTCGCCCGCGCGCAGCTTGCCGACGAGGCCAAGGCGGCCGCACTCGCCCGCGCGTCTCTCACAGGGCCGGCCGCGGCCTTCGTGCTGGCATTTCTGGCGGGGCGCAAGGGTCGCTAGGCGGATAGATCGCCACATCAAGGACGTTCGCGTCGTGCTTGGCGGGCGGAGACTGGCCCGTGCGGATATGCCCGCAGTTCTTCGTTGGCAACATCAACGGTGCCGGATCGTTCCATGCTCGCGCGAAAATATATCCAGACAGCATGTCGGAACGAAGTCTGCCCATCCGGGTTGGTTCAGTGCGCCACGAGGCGCGCAACCGAACAAAGGAAACGACATGAAACGTCTACTTATGTCCACCGCCATCATCGGCCTTGCCGCCCTGCCAGGTTTCGCCATCGCGCAAAGCGATGAGGCCGACGACACCATGACCCAAGAGCAGAGCGAGACCGACAACCAGGACGAGACAGGCTCGGATACCGAAGCCGAGACCGAGTCGGATACCGATATGGAAAACGACAGTTCCATGGAAGAGTCCACCGACGGCGAGTCCGAGGACTCCTCGGAAACGGGGTCGGACGAAGACGGATCGGGTGACGGTCCCGAGGTCGCCGATGGCCACAGCGAAGTCAAGGCCGACACGGTCGAGGCCGATGAACTCGAGGGCGCGCCCGTCATGTCGCGGGATGGTGAAAACATCGCGAAGGTGTCCGAAGTGCTGATGACCGAAGACGGCTCGATCGAAGCCATCGTCGTCAATGTCGGCGGGTTTCTGGGCATCGGATCGAAACCGGTCGAGATCCCGTTCGACGAGGTGACCCTGCAAACCAATGACGAGGACGATGAAATGAGCGTCATCATCCCGATGTCCGAGCAGGACCTCGAAGACATGCCGGAATACGAGGACGACTGATCTCTGCCGGCTTGCACTCTGCCTGCCGTCCCTCGGGGCGGCAGGTTTATGTCCCGGTCGCCAGCGGGATCATGCCGCGCTCGGATGGACAAGACACCTTTAAGGATCGATACCCCGGACAGGCAATGTCCGCCGCGCCCGCCTTCAGACGGGTTGCGACAGGTATAATCATGGAGAGTGCCATGCCCGATCCCAAGCCCGCATCGGAAGCGGCCAAGGCAGGCGCCGCGATCACGCAGTTTCGCCCGCTCGTGACCGCAGCAGAGGCCTACCCGGTCTTCGAGCGCTGCGTGCTGAACGCCGAAACCGAGATCCGCATGAGCTTTCGAATCTTCGATCTGCGCACGCGGCTGCGCTCGGCAGAGGCGCAGGCGATCGGCAAGACCTGGTTCGACCTGATTGCCCACGCCCTGCACCGGGGTGTCACGATCCACATGATCCTCTCGGATTTCGACCCGATCGCCGCGACCCAGTTGCATTTCGGTACCTGGCGCAGCATGCGGCAATTTGCCTTTCTGGCAGAGGTCGCGCCCGTCGACCGGTTGCACGTCACCGCGGCGCGACATCCCGCGCGGGTCGGATTCTGGCCGCGCGTTCTGGGCCACGCGATGCTGCGGCGGCATCTCGCGGCGCTGATCGCGCGGGTCAATGCGCAGCCCGCCCCACGGCGTCATCGGGTCATTCTTCAATTGCCGGGCCTGCGGCCCTATCGCAGCCCCGACGCCACGCGCCTTGGCCTGACCTGGACGCTGCCCCAGCTTTATCCCGCAACGCATCATCAGAAACTCGCGGTGTTTGATCGCAGGCAGCTCTACATCGGGGGGCTCGACCTCGACGAGCGGCGCTTCGATACGCCCGATCATGAACGGGCCGCGCGGCAGACATGGCAAGATGTGCAGGCCCTCGTCGAAGGGCCGGTCGTCGAAGCTGCACAACGCCATCTCGAAAGCTTTGTGGATGCCGTCGAGACCCGTGGCCCCCCCGATGCCGCCGCGCCGGGATTCCTGCGCACGCTGTCGGCACGCCCCCGGCGCGAGGGGCTGCGGATGGCACCGGCAACGCGGATCAACGAGATCGAGGCCGCGCATCGGGCCGCCGCGAAACGGGCCGAGCGGCTGATCTACCTCGAAACCCAGTTCTTTCGCGACCGAGGGCTTGCCCGCGCATTGGCGGATCGCGCGCGCGCCTGCCCTTCGCTGCACCTCATCCTGCTGCTTCCGGCCGCGCCGGATGACGTCGCGTTTTCCGGATCGCAAAGCGGGGATGCGCGGTTCGGGGAATTCCTCCAAAGCCGGTGCCTGCGACTCCTGCGGCGCGGGTTCGGCGCGCGGATGCTCCTCGTCTCGCCGGTCAGACCCCGGCAAAGCGACAGCGAAGACCGTGACGCGCTACAGGACGCGCCGATCATCTACGTACACTCCAAGGTGTCGGTCTTCGATGACAACCGGGCGATCCTGTCCTCTGCCAATCTGAACGGGCGCAGCCTGCGGTGGGACACCGAGGCCGGTCTCGACATCACGCAATCGGATCAGGTGGCGGCGCTGCGGACGGCCGTGATGGGCGCGTGGCTGCCGAAGGATCATGTTTCCGCTGCAACGCATCCCGATACCGCCTTCGAGATCTGGCGGGATCTCGCGTTTGAGAATGCCGAGACGCCGCCCAAGCGGCGGCGCGGCCTGATCGTGTCCCACGACCCCAAGCCCGCCCGGATCTTCGGGCGTCCCCTGCCCGGTCTGCCCGACGAAATCGTCTGAAACGCATCGGCCCGCACCATGCAACGGACGTCACGGTTGTTGCATGGTGCAGGCCCGATCGCTCAGAGGGCTTGCGACAGCAGCGTGGCCAGAAACAGCACGAGAAAGATCACGAACAGGATCTTCGCGATCCCGGCCGAGGCCGAGGCGATGCCGCTGAAGCCGAAGAACGCGGCGATGAGGGCGACGACGAGAAAGGCGAGAGCCCATGAAAGCATGTCAGATTTTCCAGTTTTCCAGTGTTATTGCGCTGCGGTTGCAACGCCGAAAGGAAACGTGCGGATATGGGACAAGTTCCCTGGGCACGTCACCTTTCTTCCTTGCGTAACGTTGCGGCACGACGCTGCGCAGATGGGGATTGTGCCCCATGCCCGGGACCCGGATGCGCGTGGTAGAGCAGCTCAGCGGCCTCAGCCGGCCGGGGCGTCTTCGGCATCCCGGCTGCGGCTGCCGTTGAAACGCAAGGCGACGCGGAAGGAGGGGCCCGAGGTGGTCTCGATCCTGCCCTGTTCGCCCTCGGCCTCGAGCTGGCTGCTGAAGGCATCGATCAGACGCAGGCCGATCTGCCCGCCGCGGTCCGCCTCGCGTTGCGCGCCAGCCGCAGTCGAACAGGTGTTCGTCAATTCAAGACAGACCCGGCCCGTCCCGGTCTCGTAGAGCCGGATGTCGATCCGCGCCTGGCCCTCGTCGGGCGCCTCCACGTATTTGAGCGCATTGGTCATCGCCTCGGTCGCAAGCAGGGCGAGCGGCACGACCTTGTCCGGGTCAAGGGTCACCGGCTGAAGGTCCATGTCGACCTTGATGTTGCTTCCGGGCAGGATGCTGATCGAGATCATCTTGCGCAGAATGTCCTCGAGCAGCCTGTCCGCCCGAAGCTCTGTGATGTCATCGAGCTTGTAGAGGCTCTGGTGTACGGTCGCGAGGGTCAACACCCGGTCATGCAGACCCCGCAGCAGATCGCGCATGCCGGCATCGTCGACCTGCCGCATCTGGATGCTGATGATCGACGCGATCAATTGCAGATTGTTGCGCACCCGGTGATGCACCTCGCGCAGCAGCAGGGTCTTTTCACCGAGCGCGGCTTCAAGCTGCACCTCGTCGCGCGTCAGGGTATCCGTGAGATGGCGCAGGTCACGGCTGAGCTCGGCGATCTCGTCGGGCGCATTTTTCAGCACCTTTGGCAGATCGTCGCGGTTGCCATCGCTGAACTGCCGCATCTGCCGCCCCAGACGCCGCAAGTGTCGGATCACCAGCCGATGCGCACCCAGATAGGCCACGCCGAGGCTAACAAGCCACACCATGAGCGCGAACCCCAACGTGCTCGACGCGGGCGGCTGATCGTTCGATGGCAGGTCATCCGGCGCCCAAATGCCGAGGACAAACAACTGCCCGTCGAGCAACGGGATGGTGGCATATGTCCGCGGCTCGCCGTCAGCGTTCTGCGCGCGTGTCACGCGCTGCAAGTCGGCGTCCATAGAGTCGAGATTGCGGGCGGTCGGCAGCACCTCCTCGGGGTCCAGATCGCTCGGCTGGGTGCTGATCACGCGCCCGTCGGCCGTAAAGATGATCGTGTTGCTCGGATCGTCGTCCTGACCGTATTCCCGCACGAAATCCAGCGCGTAGCTGGTCAGAACGAAGACGATATAGCCGGCCGTCTCGTCATCCTCTTCCACGGGACTTGCGATGACGAGCGGCGTGCGGCTTTCGTCATCCGCATCCGGTCCCGGCCGGATGACCGCGCCATCGCCGTCCTGCAGCGCATCGTAGATGTCGGTTTCCGCGAAATCCCACGGCGGCTCCGACGAGCTGCAGATCATCTCTCCGGACGGATCGGCAAGCCCGGCGAACCGGAACAATCCCGACTGGTCGACGAAATCCTCCAGATCCTCGGCACAGTCATCGGGGCTATCGGCATTTTTCAGCGCGGTGCTGCCAAGCGCGTCGGCCGAGCCGAGCGCGCCACGGATCAGCGCCAACTCCCCCGAGATCGAGGCAAAGGTCATGCTGAGCAACGACGTGTCGAGGCTGCGCTGTGCCTCGGACCGGGCGCGATCGTTCTGCAGCACGGCAAATGTGCCAAGCGGCACCAAAGCGACCGACAGCATCAGCAGCAGGCGGACGGTCAGCCCTTTCGAAAGGTGCCCGAGGCGAGGCCCCTTCATGCGGGTCAGCACCCGTCTTCGGGACCGGCCATCTGCGGCGCGGTCTCAGGCCGTGTCGTGTCGTCCACCGGGTTGAGCAGCTCGGCAAGCCGCGCGCGCCCGCGATGAAGTCGGCTCTTGATCGTGCCGACGGCACAGCCGCAGGTCTGGGCCGCCTCTTCGTACGACAGCCCCGAGCCACCGATCAGGATAAGCGCCTCTCGCTGATCGTCTGGCAGCGTGGCGAACGCCACCGCGAAATCGCGCAGCGCCAGCCGCCCGTCATGATCGGGTTTCTGTGACAGACGCGCGGCATATGCACCGTCCACGTCCGCGATCTCGCGCTTGCCCTTGCGCGCATCCGAGTAGAACGTGTTGCGCAGGATGGTAAAAAGCCACGCGCGCATGTTCGTGCCCGGCTGAAAACTGTCAAGCTTGGCCCAGGCCTTGAGAACGGTTTCCTGAACCAGATCATCGGCCGTCGACGGATTACGCGACAGGCTGAGCGCAAAAGCGCGCAGTTCGGGCACGAGGGAAATAAGTTTGTTCCGGATCGCGGGATCATTGGTCGCTTTTTCAATCATCGTCGCGATCCTGCGCCTGTAGCTGATCAAGCAGCTTTTGCAGGGACGGCGGCAACTCCTCGTCCACTGTGGCCTGATAGAGTCGGCGCAAATTGTCCGTGATCTGCTGATCTATGTCCGATGACCGTCCGGCTTCGTCGCCGTCTTCGGTCGGTTTCGGGTCCTCTCGGGGCATATCTCTGCTTTCGGCATAAAAGATTTTCGTCATGGTGCGGGAACAAACGATCCGACATGGCGTTTTGTTCCACGACTTCGTACCTTATCCTGAATGCCATGCAAACCGAAGGACACCAAAATGCATGTCGAAGACAGGCGCAGCGACGATTCCAGCCGGATCGCCGAGGCCCTTCCCTATCTGCGCCGCCATGCGAGGGCCCTGTCCGGCAATCAGAGCTTAGGCGATCGCTATGCAGCCGAGACTCTGGCGACGATTCTTGAGGATCGCGCCGTACTCGACCCGGATCTGTCGCCACGGGTCGCGCTGTTGCGCGCCTTTCACCGCATCTGGGCGAGCGCCGGCGCGCCGAGGGGCAACCCAGAACCGGGCACGCTGCAAGCCCGCGCAGAGCGCCACATGGCGCAGTTGACACCGCGCAGCCGCGAGGCGCTGTTGCTGCACACCATCGAGGAATGCGGGCTTGCCGATATCTCGGCGATCATGGACATCACCGAGGCCGAGGCCGAACGGCTGGTCGCGGCCGCAATGGCGGAAATGCGCAGCACCGTGCGCGGCACGCTGATCATCATCGAGGACGAGGGTGTGATCGCGCTGGACATCTCGAACATCGCCACCGAGATGGGGCACAAGGTCCTGGGTACGGCGCGCACGCATGATCAAGCGGTCACGCTGGCCGAACACCACCCGCCGCAACTGATCCTTGCCGATATCCAGCTGGCCGACGATTCGTCCGGCATCGAGGCGGTCACCGAGATCCTGGGCCGCCTGCCCGGTATACCGGTCATCTTCATCACCGCCTATCCCGACCGGCTGCTTCAGGGCGAGCGGCCGGAACCCGCGTTCCTGATCACCAAGCCCTATTCGGATGCGCAGGTCCGCTCTGCCATTAGCCAGGCGATGTTCTTTTCATCGACGGAACCGCTGCAGGAGTGACGTGTGACGGCCGGGCCCCGCAGCACAGGACCCGGCTGCACGGCTGTCAGAGATAGACCAGCAGGGCGCTGATGATCCCACCCGTGATCACGAGGTGGATCAGGCAAAACCCCATGATGTCCTTGGCCTTCAGGCCGGCGATGGCCAGCATGGGCAGCGCCCAGAACGGCTGCAGCAGGTTGGTCCAGGCATCCCCCCATGCAACGGCCATGGCGATGCGCGCGACATCCGCGCCGAGTTCTTCGGCGGCCGGCAGCATCACCGGCGCCTGCACCGCCCATTGCCCGCCACCCGACGGTACGAACAGGTTGACAATCCCGGCGCTGATGAACGCCCAGAACGGCAAGGTGACATCGGTCGAGATCGACACGAACCACTCCGACATGCTTTCGGCCAGACCCGAATCGGTCATGATCGCCATGATCCCGGCATAGAATGGGAACTGGATGACAATGCCCGAGCCGCCTTTCACGGCCTCCTGCAAGGCCTCCATCAGGTTGCGCGCGGTGCCGTGCAGGACGATACCGAGCATCAGGAACAGGTAGTTGACGATATTGAGGTTCAGCCCGCCGTCATCGGCCAAGAAATGGTACCCCAGAAAGATCAGGCCCGGCACGCCGACCAGCCACATCAGGATCCGGCTGTTTTCGAGGTGTTCAGCCGGGCGCACAGGCACGAAGCGTTCGGTCGTCTCGTCGCCCAGTTGGTCACGCGTGACATGGACGCTTTCCTCGGGCTTCGGGATCATCAGCCAGTTGGTCACCGGGATCACCACGAAGAGCACCGCGACGATGATCAGGTTGAAGCTTGAAAAGATCGTCATGCCGGTCCCGATCACGCCGATGCTGTCTTCGGTGAAATGCCCGTCGGTGGCGATCGTCAAGGGAATGGAGCCTGCCAGACCACCATGCCAGACCACGAATCCCGAATACGCAGCGGCGATCAGCAGTCGATAGTCGACCTCGATCTGCCGGGCGAGTTCACGCGCGAAAAGCGCGCCGACGACAAGTCCGAACCCCCAGTTGATCCAGGATGCGGTCAGCGACACCAGCGTCACGAGGATGATCGCGCTACCGGGGGATTTCGCCAGCCCGGCGAGGCCGGAAAGGAAGCGTTTCACCGGCGGCGAGGATGCAAGGATGAACCCGGTGACGAGCACCAGCAACATCTGCATCGAGAATTCCAGAAGATCCCAGAACCCGTTGCCCCACATCGCTACGACATCGAGCGGCGCGGCGCCTTCGAAAAGCATGGCCGAGGCGGCTGCGGCAATGGTCAGGATCAACACAAAGATGAACGGATCGGGCAGATAGCGATCCATCAGCGTCACGGCGGGGCGCGATAGAGCTCGTAGCATGAAAACCTCCCTTTTTGGACAGCCGCGGGTACAGCACATTCCCCGCGATCAATCCACCCGCGCGGGCGGCATGTGCGCAAGTTTTCTCATGGGTCCGTTCGGATTCGACGCCCTCTCTCGCGTCCCGCGTCAAACGCGTCGGCGACAGGATCGCTCTCGTGGTCTATCCCACATCCGTGCGGCCGCGCCGGTCCGGTCGCAGCGCGGCATAAAGGACATGAGTGCGCCAGCGCCCGTTGATCTGAAGGTAACTTTGCGCAACGCCCTCGTATTTGAAGCCGCATTTCTCCAGCACCCCGCGCGAGGCATGGTTTTCCGGCAGGCACGCGGCCTCGATCCGGCTGAGATCCAGTCGGTCATAGGCGTGATGCACCACGCCCGCGATCGCCTCGCGCATGTAGCCCTGCCGCGCATGGGGCTGGCCCACCCAGTAGCCCAGGGTACCCGATTGCGACGGACCGCGCCGGATGTGATCGAGGGTGATCGCCCCCAGCAACACCTTATCCTCGCGCCGGATGAGAAACAGCGGCACCGCACTGCCGCTCGCGAGCGCGCGCTGCGCCCAGTAGACGCGGTTGGAAAACCCCTTGCGCGACAGGTGATCGCTGGCCCAGGCGGGCTCCCAGGGGCTGAGAAAATCGATACTTCCCGCGCGCAGGCTGGTCCAGTTCAGGAAATCGCCCATCTCCGGCTGCCGCAGGGTGAGACGCTCTGTCTCGATCCTGACCTGCCGGCGTGGACGCAGAAACATCAGGCGGCGCGCCGCGCGTCAAGGCTATCGAGGCCGGGCGACTGTGCCACCGGACCGTAAAGCGCCAGCGCCGCGGGTGCACGCGTCACGGTCTGCGCGGCCAGACGCCGCACGTCGGAAAGCGTCACCGCGTCGATGCGGTCCACCGTTTCGGCGAGATCCGGCACCCGGCCCCAGATCTGCAGCATCCGCGCCAGCCGTTCGGCCCGGTTGCTCGGGCTTTCCAGCCCCATCAGCATCCCCGCCTTCATCTGCGCGCGGGCGCGCTCGACCTCGGCTTCGGACATGTCGTCGGCGGCACGCTTCATCTCGTCGACAGTGACGCCGGCGAGATCGCCCATCTGGTCCTCGGACGTGCCGGCATAGATCGTCATCATCCCGGTATCGGCATAGGGCCCGGCCTGGGCAAAGATCGTGTAGCACAGGCCGCGCCGTTCGCGGATCTCCTGGAACAGGCGCGACGACATCGACCCGCCAAGCGCGAGCGCGTATATCTGGGACGTGTAGATATCGCGGTGGCCGTATTCGGGCGCCTCAAAGGCCAGCGCGAAATGTGCCTGCTCCAGATCCTTGACGTGGCGCGTCTCGCCGCCGCGAAAGCGGGCCGTGGCAGGCTTGATCGTGTCCGAGGGCACCATGTCGCCGAACATGTCGTCGGCCATGCGGACCAGTTCATCGTGATCCACGGCGCCGGCGGCCGACAGCACCATCTGTCCGGGGCGGTAATACTGATCGACGAAGCCGTCCAGATCGCGCCGTCCGAAGCCCTGCACACGCGCCTCGGGGCCGAGGATGGTGCGTCCGAGCGGATGATCGGGATAGGCCTCTTCCTGAAGCCAGTCGAAGATGATGTCGTCGGGCGTGTCGGCGGCCTGCCCGATCTCCTGCAGGATGACGCCGCGCTCGACCTCGATCTCGCGCGGGTCAAACACCGGGTTGCGCAGGATATCGGCGACCACATCCAGCGCAAGCGGCACGTCATTCTTCAACACGCGGGCGTAATAGGCGGTGGTTTCGCGGCTGGTATAGGCGTTGATATAGCCGCCGACATCCTCGATCGCCTCGGCGATCTGCAGCGCGGTCCGGCGTTTCGTGCCCTTGAAGGCCATGTGTTCGAGGAAATGCGCGATGCCGTTCTGGTCCGCGCGCTCATGCCGTGCGCCCGCCAGAACCCAGACACCGATGGCCGCCGATTCCAGACCGGGCATGTGTTCGGTGGCAATGCGAAAACCGTTCGGCAGGGTGGTCAGTTGGAAGCTCACGAAGCGATCCGTTCCTTGATGAGGGTTTCTATGGCGCCAAGATCGTTGGCAATGCGCGTGAGGCGCTCGGGCCGTTCATACAGGTCCGCCATGCGCGCGGGCAAGGGGGGGTGCAAGCCGCTCGCCGCCTCGACGGCATCGGGAAACTTCGCAGGATGCGCCGTGGCCAGCGTGATCATCGGCACATCGCAGGCGCGCTGCGCATTCGCGACATGCACGCCGACGGCGCTGTGCGGGCAGAGCAATTCACCCGTCGCCTGATAGGTGTCGAGGATTGTGGCGCGGGTTTCGTCCTCGTCGCAGCGTCCCGACGCGAACGTCTCGCGCAGGGCTTCGCGCGCACCCTGGCTGATCGTCGTGCCCCCGGCCTTCAATTCGTCCATCACCTGCGCCACGGCTCGTCCGTCCTGCCCGTAGGCGTAGTAAAGCGCACGCTCGAAATTGGAGCTGACCTGGATATCCATCGACGGGCTGATCGAGGGGATCACGCCATCGGGGCGGTATTCGCCCGTGCCAAGGCAGCGGTGAAGGATATCGTTCTGGTTGGTCGCCACAACCAGCCGGTCGATCGGCAGGCCCATGGCCCGCGCGATATAGCCCGCGAAGATGTCGCCGAAATTGCCTGTGGGCACGGTGAACGACACCGTGCGGTCCGGCGCGCCGAGGCTGACGGCCGAGGTGAAGTAATAGACCACCTGCGCCAGCACCCGCGCCCAGTTGATCGAGTTGACGCCCGCCAGCCGGACCCCGTCACGGAACTCGAAGTCGTTGAACATGTCCTTGACGCGGGCCTGCGCGTCGTCGAAATGCCCGTCGATGGCCAGTGCATGCACATTGGGTTCCGACGGCGTTGTCATCTGGCGGCGCTGCACCTCACTGACCCGGCCATGCGGATAAAGGATGAACACGTCCACGGCATCGAGCCCTCGGAATGCCTCGATCGCCGCCGATCCGGTATCGCCCGAGGTGGCGCCGACAATGCTGACCCTTGTCCCTGAACGTTTCAGCGAGGCCTCGAACATCTGCCCGATGAGCTGCATCGCGAAATCCTTGAACGCCAGCGTCGGCCCGTGGAACAGTTCCAGCAGGAAATGCCCCGCGTCGAGCTGGACGAGAGGCGCGCGCGCGGCATGCCCAAACCCGGCATAGGCGCGGTCGATGATCTCGCGAAATTCGGTGTCGGTGAAGGCCTCGCCGATGAAAGGGAGCATCACCCGGAACGCGGCCTCTTCGTAAGAGAGGCCCTCCAGTGCACGGATCGCCGCCGCGTCCATCTGCGGGATGCGTTCGGGCAGGTAGAGCCCGCCATCGCGCGCGAGCCCGGTCAGCATCGCCTCCTCGAAGCTGAGGTTGGGTGCCTGCCCGCGAGTCGAGATGTATCTCATGCCTGTACCCTTTTGGTCGCGCGCATCTGCCGGCGAATGAAGAATGCGGTCATCGCGGCCCATATGAAGGCCAGCGAGAACCATGTCACCGCGTATTCGAGATGATCGTTCGGAATGCCGCTGGTGTCCACCGGCAGGGGGGTGACGCCATCCTCCTTGGGAAACGAGTCTCGGGTGATCACCAACACCGGTTCGGTGTCCAGCACCTCGGCCATGCGCGCCACGTCTCGGGCAAACCAGGTGTTGTCGGACTCGTCGTTCTCGGGCGTCGAGTCGAGCCTGTCATCGGGCCAGTGCAGGTTGCCGGTGACCGTCACCTCACGGTTGGGCGGTTCAGGGATGTCACTGTCCACGGCGACAAAGCCGCGATCCACAAGCACCCGACGCGTGCCCGTGTCGAACGCGGAGATCACGCGGTAACCCGCGCCGACCCGTTTCTGGCTGACGAGAACGCGCAGCGCATCCCCGACGATCCGGCCTTCGACCTCGACCGGAAGGTAGCGATCGGCCTCAGGGTCCGGATCCTCTGGCAACGGCACCGGATCGGCGTCGATACGCGCCTCGATGTCGGCAAGCACGCCTCGCTTCCAGTCCAGCCGGTCAAGCTGCCATTTGCCCAGTGACAAAAGCACTCCCACGCCGAGAATACCGAAGACTAGGGGAACCACCAGGTTTGTCCGCATCTCTCACTCTCGAACGAAAAATGCGCGTAGGCCCCTGTCCACGCACATTCTTCTTGGTTAAAATACCTCCTCTGGAGGCCGATTTTTCATGGAAAAATCGTCACCCGCCCCAGACATAGATCGCGGCGAAGAGGAACAGCCACACGACATCGACGAAGTGCCAATACCATGCCGCCGCCTCGAAGCCGACATGCTGCTCTGGCGTGAAGTGTCCGCGCTGCACGCGGATCAGGCAGACCAGAAGAAAGATCGTGCCAATGATGACATGCGCCCCGTGGAACCCTGTCGCCATGAAGAAATTCGCACCGTAGATATTGCCGGAAAAGCCGAACGCGGCATGGGTGTATTCGTAGACCTGGAACACCGTGAAGATTGCCCCGAGCACGATGGCAAGGATCAGGCCGTACTTCATGTCCTTGCGGTTGTTCTCGTGCACCAGCGCGTGGTGCGCCCAGGTCGCGGCGCAGCCCGAACACAACAGGATTAGCGTATTGATCAGCGGGAGATGCCAGGGATCGAAAGTCTCGATCCCGGCCGGCGGCCATTGCGCGTCCGACATCGGGCTGTCGGGCCCCATCGGGTACATGGCGTGCTTGAAAAAGCTCCAGAACCATGCCGCGAAGAACATCACCTCGGACATGATGAACATGATGAAACCGTAGCGCAGTCCGATCCTGACGACGGTCGTGTGATCGCCGGTCTCGCCTTCGGTCACGACGTCGGCCCACCAGCCGAACATCACATACGCAACGCCGATCAGCCCGGCAAGGAACATCCAAGGCCCGCTGCCGTGCATCCACAGCACGGCCCCGAACAGCATGATGAACCCGGCCGCCGCCCCAAGGAACGGCCAGAGCGAGGGTGGCAGAATGTGGTAATCGTGGTTCTTGGCGTGTGCCATGTCGGTCGGTCCCTCGTCTTTGCCTCGGTCGCAGGATCAGTTCAGGCTTTTATCGGTTTCGTCGTCCTGTTCAAGCGGGACCTGCGCCACATCCTCGGGCAGGTCGATCTCGTGGAACGTGTAGGACAGCGTGATGGTATGGACATACTGCCCTTCGCGGTCATCCACAATCGCAGGGTCGACATAATACGTCACCGGCATCTGAACCCGCTCGCCGGGTTGAAGCACCTGCTCCTCGAAACAGAAACAGTCGATCTTGGTGAAGAACCCGCCGGCCTCGTAGGGCGTCACGTTGTAATTGGCGCGGCCCGCGACCGGCTTGTCGGTGGGGTTGTACGCCTCGTAGAAGGCAAGGCCCGTCTCGCCGATGCGGATCTCCATCTCGCGCTCGACGGGCTTGAACTCCCATGGCATGTCGCGCGCCTTGCTCGCGTCGAAACGCACCTTGATCGTCTCATCCAGGATCTCGTCGCTGTCGGCCGAGGCTGTCCCGGTGACGCCACCAAAACCGGTGACGCGGCAGAACCAGTCATAGAACGGCACCGACGCCCAGGCCAGACCGCCCATGAGGACCACAACACCGACGCATTTCGCCATCGTCCGGGTTTTTCCATCCATGACCATTACTGCGTCTCCTCTTCGTCGACCAGCATCCTGAAATCGTCTGTCGTGACCTTGACCACCGTCAGCCCGAACACGAGTGCGACCAGCGCGGCCAGCACGAGCCCCAACCCGAGGTTACGCCCGAAGCGCCGGGTGTGAAGTTCATGGTTTTCGCGAAAGCTCATCCCCATCCCCCCAAGCCGAACCCGTCGAGCGTGGCCTCGGCAAGAATAGCAGAAAAATGCGCAAAAAGGTACCAGAGCGACAGTCTGAAGGCGCGCTTCTCAACCCTGTATCCGTCGGCTTCGGCTACTGTTTCTTCGCGCCGCCAGATCGCCACCGCATCGCGCAGGAACAGCGCGTTGAAGACCAGTGCAACACTCAGATAGATCGGCCCGCCGATGCCGGTGAAGGCCGCGCCCAAGGCCATCGCGGCCAAAACCACGGTATAGGCCAGCACATGCCGCCGGGTCGATCTGCGGCCATGCGTGACCGTCAGCATCGGAACACCCGCCTGATCGTAATCGCCGCGCATGAACAGCGCGAGTGCCCAGAAATGCGGTGGAGTCCAGAGGAAGATCAGCGCGAACATCAGCACGGATTCAAGGCTGATGGATCCGGTCGCGGCGGCCCAGCCGATCATCGGCGGAAATGCCCCGGCCGCCCCGCCAATGACGATGTTCTGCGGCGTCCAGCGCTTGAGGCCCATCGTGTAGATGACCACGTAGAAGAAGATCGTGAAGGCCAAGATCGCGGCAGCGAGCGCATTGGTTGCCAGCCACAGCATCACGACAGATATCGCGGCCAGAGCCATGCCGAAACCGAACGCCTCGTCGCGCGTCACGCGGCCGGAGGGGATCGGCCGTTTCGACGTGCGCTTCATCAAGGCGTCGATATCGGCTTCCCACCACATGTTGAGAGCGCCCGCCGCTCCGCCGCCGACCGCAATGAACAGGATCGCCGCCAAAGCAACGACCGGATGAACCGGGGACGGCGCCGCAAGAAGCCCGACAAGCGCCGTGAAGACAACCAGCGTCATGACCCGCGGCTTCAGCAGGGCGAAAAAATCACCGAAACCGGCCTCCCCCGGCTGAAGGGCGGCAGCGGGGCGCGCGCTATCGAAGCTGGCATCGCTCATCGGGATCTCCAGTCAATTAGGTCAGGGCGAGACGCCCGGCTTGCCCGAACCTTTCGGGCTTTACTCCGCGGCGGCAACCGTAACGTCACGCGGCGTCCCCGCGTATTCGTCGATCGCACCGTCCAGCCACTCTTCGTATTCCTCCTCGCTGACCACTTTCACAGTGATCGGCATGTAGGCGTGCGCCTGGCCGCACAGCTCTGAGCACTGACCGAAGTATGTGCCTTCTTCCTCGGCCTCGAACCACAGCTGCGCGAGCCGTCCCGGAACCGCATCCTGCTTTACCCCGAAGGCCGGGATCGTCCAGCTATGGATCACATCTGACGCCGTCACGGTCATCACGACCGTCTTGCCGACAGGCACCACCACGGAGGTGTCGGTCGCCAGCAGGAATTCGTCCCGGTTGAACCCTGCCTCATCGAGCTGCTCCTCGACCTCGGGGGTCAGGCGGTTGTCGCCCCCGGTCGCGGGCGCGCCGATCATGTAGCTTTGGAAGTCGAAATCATGGTCGCTGTATTCGTAGCCCCAGTACCACTGGTAGCCAGTCACCTTGATATTCACATCGCCTTCCGGGATTTCCTGCTGCTTGAACAGGATCGGCAGCGAAAACGCCCCGATGAACACCAAGATCACGATGGGTCCGAGCGTCCACGCGATTTCGACGGGCGAGTTGTGCGTGAACTTGGCGGGTGTGTCGTTGCGGCTTTCATGATACCGCCACAGGGCCCAGCCAAGCAAGCCCACCACCAGGACCACGATAGCGATCATGATGATATGCACCGTTCCGTCCAGCCATTGCAGATCCCGCGCCAACTCGGTCGCTGCGGCTTGGAACCCTGTTCCGCCCGCTTCAGGCTTGCCGACTGTACCTGAACTCTCCTGCGCGATTGCAGCCGACGCGGTGAAGGCGGTCGCAGCCGCCAGTAGGCCGAAGAATGGTCGCATGATACATCCTGCTTGTTTGATGCGGTCTGTCTGTCCCGGACACGGTACGAGCCGCGCTCGGGCTTCCGTTGTCTTTCTATACCCTAAAACCATATCGTGACCAGAACGACAAGAAAGACCCTTGCGGCAAACGGCCGCTTTTTGCGGTCAAGACAGCCATGACGCAACCTCGGCCCAAAGCGATATAGGACGGCGCCCCATGAATGACATCCCCTTTCGTCCCTTCGACACCCTCATCGACCGCGGCCATGCCTTGACGAAGTTGCGGGAGGCCACGCGCGGAGCAGATGACGGCGAACTCTTTCTCGAGCGCCGCCGCGCCGAGGCGCTGACCTTCGATGACGGCCGCCTAAAGAGCGCGTCCTACGACGCCTCGGAAGGCTTCGGCCTGCGCGCCGTGCGCGGAGAAGTCACGGGATACGCGCATTCGTCGGATATCAGCGCGCCGGCCCTGACCCGCGCCGTCGAGACGGCGCGGCTTGCCGTCGGCGCGGGCGGCGCGGCCCTGGCCGATGCGCCGGCACGGACCAACCGCCATCTCTATACCCATGCCGACCCGATCGCGGGCGCCGCCTTTCCCGTCAAGCTGGAAACGCTGCGCGAGATCGACGCCTTCGCGCGTGATCTCGATTCCCGCGTGGTGCAGGTGACCGCCTCGATCGCGGCCTCGTGCCAGGAGGTGGTGATCCTGCGCCCCGACGGGACGGAGGTGGGCGATATCCGCCCGATGACCCGCGTCAACGTGTCGATCATCGTCGAGCAGGACGGCCGGCGCGAGCAAGGCAGCGCCGGTGGCGGCGGGCGCGTCGGGCTGGACGGGCTGCTTGCACCCGAGGACTGGCGGGCCAAGACACGCGAAGCCCTGCGCATCGCGCTGATCAATCTGCGGGCCGAGGCCGCCCCGGCGGGCGTGATGGACGTCGTGCTCGGCCCGGGCTGGCCCGGCATCCTGCTGCACGAGGCGATCGGTCACGGGCTGGAGGGCGATTTCAACCGCAAAGGAAGCTCAGCGTTCGCCGGGCTGATGGGGCGGCGCATCGCCGCGAAAGGCGTCACCGTGCTGGACGACGGCACGATCCCCGACCGGCGCGGCAGCCTGACGATCGACGACGAGGGCACGCCCTCGGGGCGCAACGTCCTGATCGACGACGGCATTCTCGTGGGCTACATGCAGGATCGCCAGAACGCCCGGCTGATGGGCGTGGCACCCACCGGAAACGGGCGCCGCGAGAGCTACGCCCACGCGCCGATGCCGCGCATGACCAATACCTACATGCTGGGAGGCGACGCCGCCCCGGGTGATCTGGTCTCGGAGATGAAGGACGGCCTCTACGCGGTGGGCTTCGGCGGCGGGCAGGTCGACATCACGAACGGCAAGTTCGTCTTTTCCTGCACCGAGGCCTACCGCGTCAAGAACGGCAAGATCGGCGCCCCCGTGAAGGGGGCCACGCTGATCGGCGACGGGGCCACCGCGCTGCAGCAGATCCGGGGGCTGGGCAGTGACATGGCGCTCGATCCGGGCATGGGCAATTGCGGCAAGGACGGCCAATGGGTGCCGGTGGGGGTGGGTCAGCCCACGGTGCTGATCGGCGGGCTGACGGTGGGCGGATCGGCTACGTCCTGAGCCGGCAGGCACACGCGCCGTCTTGCTCTATCCGGGCTCGATCTTGCCGAACATACCCGAAACGGCCGGCATGGACCGGGGGCGACGCGCGGCCCCGATCCTGAGTGCCCGGATCGCGTCGCGGCATGGGCCTTCGGCGCCTTCTTCAAGGCCGTGCGCAATTTCCCAATCCGGTTTACTTCGCATTAACCAAAGGCACGCTAAGAGTGGATATGCAAGCAGGCGAGGTCACGGATGCCCGGGGAGACACATCCTTCCACTCACCCACCACTCCCACTCACCACGGAAGATGACCGGATCACGTGGCTTCGCCTCTTGCGCTCGCGTCGGGTCGGCCCGACGACCTTCCACCGGATGATGGCCGAACATGGCAGCGCGGCTGCGGCGCTCGACGCGCTGCCAGAGGTGGCGCACGCCGCGGGCGTAAGCGACTACACCGTCTGCCCCCCCGCGGTGGCCGCGGCGGAGCTGCGCGCAGGCCGGGCCGCGGGTGCGCGGATGATCACCTGTCGCGATGCCGTCTATCCCGGTGCCTTGCGCGATCTCCCGGACGCGCCGCCGGTGCTGTGGGTGATGGGCGACGACGCTGTGCTGACGCGGCCGATCATCGCGCTCGTGGGCGCGCGCAACGCCTCGTCACTTGGCACGCGCATGGCCCGGTCGCTCGCGGCCGAACTGTCGGAGAACGGGTATGTCATCGTGTCGGGACTGGCGCGTGGTGTCGATACCGCCGCGCATCTCGCCAGCCTGCCACGCGGCACCATCGCCGTGATGGCCGGCGGCGTCGACGTGATCTACCCCGCCGAGAACACGCAGCTCGCCGGCGACATCCTGAAGACCGGTCTGCGGATCTCCGAACAGTCCGTGGGGCTCGTGCCGCAGGCGCGCCACTTTCCCGGCCGCAACCGCCTGATCAGCGGCATGGCGCAGGCCGTGGTGGTGATCGAGGCGGCGGCGAAATCCGGCTCGCTGATCACCGCGCGCAATGCGCTTGACCAGGGGCGCGAGGTGATGGCGGTGCCCGGCCATCCCATCGACGCCCGCGCCAGCGGCTGCAACATGCTGCTGCGCGACGGAGCCACGCTGGTCAGAGGCGCCGCCGACGTGATCGAGGCGCTGCCGCGGACCGGGCGCCAACCCGCGCAAACGGAGATGCCGCTGGCACCCGCGCCGCAGCCTGATCCCGCGCCGAGGCGCAGCTTGCGCGAAACCGCCGCACTGCACGACGAGATCCTGAAACGCCTCGGCCCCTCGCCGCTGGCCGAGGATCAGCTGATCCGCGATCTCCGCACATCCGCCGGCGCGGTTGCCCCGGTGCTGATCGATCTCGAACTGGATGGACGGATCACGCGCGCGCCCGGCGGGCTGCTGTCGCTGTCGGGCTGAGCGCCGCGACGCCGCGATCACATTGACAATCCCCCCGGCGACATCACATGTTGCGCGCTCCTGTCGAATGAAAGCCGGAAGGATTGCCCATGCCCGTCGTCGTTGTCGAATCTCCGGCCAAGGCCAAGACGATCAACAAGTACCTGGGCGACAATTACACCGTGCTGGCAAGCTACGGTCACGTGCGCGACCTGCCGCCCAAGGACGGATCGGTCGACCCCGAGAACGGCTTCGAGATGACATGGGAGGTCGGCAATGACAGCCGCAAGCACGTCAAGGCGATCGCCGACGCGCTGAAGGATGACCCCGAACTGGTCTTGGCCACCGACCCCGACCGCGAGGGTGAGGCGATCAGCTGGCATCTGGAAGAGACGCTGCGCAAACGCAAGGCGCTCAAGAAGGACACGCCCGTCAGCCGCGTGGTCTTCAACGCGATCACCCAATCGGCGGTGACCGAGGCGATGAAGAACCCGCGCGAGGTGGATGCGCCGCTGGTCGAGGCCTATCTCGCGCGTCGCGCGCTGGACTATCTCGTGGGCTTCAACCTGTCGCCGGTGCTCTGGCGCAAGTTGCCGGGCGCCAAATCTGCGGGGCGTGTGCAATCGGTCTGCTTGCGCCTGATCGTCGAGCGCGAGATGGAGATCGAGGCGTTCAACCCCCGCGAATACTGGTCCGTCAAGGCGATGCTCGCCACGCCGCGCGGCGCGGAATTCGAGGCCCGGCTGGTGACGCTGGCGGGCAGGAAACTCGACAAGTACGATCTCGAAAACGCGACGCAGGCCGAAATGGCGGTGCAGGCGGTGACCTCGCGTGCCCTCGCCGTCACCTCGGTCGAGGCGAAACCGGCCACGCGCAACCCCTCGGCGCCGTTCATGACCTCGACCTTGCAACAGGAGGCCAGCCGCAAGTTCGGCATGGGCGCCAAGCAATGCATGAGTGCGGCGCAACGCCTCTACGAGGCCGGCTACATCACCTACATGCGGACCGACGGGATCGACATGGCCTCCGAGGCCGTGATGGCCGCCCGCGACGCCATCACCGAACGCTATGGCGCGGATTACATACCCAAATCGCCGCGCATGTATAAGAACAAGGCCAAGAACGCGCAGGAAGCGCATGAATGCATCCGCCCCACCGAAATGACGCGCGACGCGAGCCAGATCAAGGCCACCGACACCGATCAGCGCAAGCTCTACGATCTCATCTGGAAACGCACGCTGGCCTGCCAGATGGCCGCCGCCCGGATGGAGCGCACCACCGTCGAGATCGGCAGTCAGGATGGCCAGGTCGGGCTGCGCGCGACCGGGCAGGTCATGCTGTTCGACGGCTTTCTCAAGGTCTACGAGGAGGGCCGCGACGACGCCGGAAGCGATGACGACGATGACAGGCGTCTGCCGCAAATCGCCGAAGGCGATGCCCTTGGCTTCGCCAAATCGTCGCTGCGCCCCGACTTCGCACGCGCGCAGGAAGGCAAGGAGGGTCCCGCCGCCATACTTGCCGACAACGAATCCGTACTGGGCCTGCAACATTTCACCCAGCCGCCGCCGCGCTTTACCGAGGCGACGCTGGTCAAGAAGATGGAAGAGCTGGGGATCGGCCGCCCCTCGACCTATGCCAGCGTGCTCGGCACCATCCAGGACCGCGAATATGTCCGCAAGGAACAGAACCGCCTGATCCCCGAGGACAAGGGACGCATCGTCACCATCTTCCTGCTCAACTTCTTCCGCAAATATGTGGGCTACGAGTTCACCGCCAATCTCGAAGAGGATCTCGACCGCGTCAGCGCCGGCGAGAAGGATTACAAGGAGGTCCTCGAGCGTTTCTGGCGCGATTTCTCGGCGGCGATTTCCGAGACCTCCGATCTGCGCATCGCCGAGGTTCTCGATGTGCTCGACGAGGCGCTCGCAGATCAGCTGTACCCCCCGCGCGAGGACGGGACGGATCCGCGCGCCTGTCCACTGTGCGGCACCGGGCGGCTGCATCTGAAGACCTCCAAATCCGGCGGGTTCGTGGGCTGCGGCAACTATCCCGAATGCCGCTATACTCGCCCGATCGGCGGCGATGCGGCCGAGAACGAGGACCGCGTGCTGGGCCAGGACGCGGACGGCAACGACATCTCTCTGCGATCGGGGCGGTTCGGGCCGTATGTCCAACGCGGCGAGGTTACCGAAGAGATCAAGAAGCCCGACCGTGCCAGCCTGCCCAAGGGCTGGGCACCCGACGAAATGACGCTCGAAAAGGCGCTCACGCTGCTGAGCCTGCCGCGCGAAGTGGGCGAACATCCCGAGGGCGGCACGATCAAGTCCAATTTCGGCCGGTTCGGGCCATATGTCATGCACCAGGGCCCCGAGGACAAGAAACCCGTCTATGCCAATCTCAAGGATCCCGCCGATGTGTTCGAGATCGGCATGAATCGCGCGGTAGAGCTTCTGGCGGAAAAACGCGCCAACCCGGGCGGGCGCGGACGCGCGGCGGCCAAGCCCTTGCATGATCTGGGCGAGCACCCCGACGAGGGTGGGCCAATGCACATCATGGACGGTCGTTTCGGGCCTTATGTCAAATGGGGCAAGGTCAACGCCACCCTGCCCAAGGATGTCAAGCCCGAGGATGTGACGCCACAAATGGCGATCGACCTGATCGCCGAGAAGGCGGCGAAGAAAAACCCGCCGCGCAAGACGCCGAAAAAGCCCGCCGCGACGAAATCGACACCGAAAAAACCCGCGGCCCGCAAGAAGACCGGCTGACACGGAACGCTCGCCGGGATCCTTGAGAGGTTTCGGTCCGCTTTCTTGCAAGATTATGGTGCGCAGCGCATCCATCTGCCGAGAGGCGACGCATTTCGTCCTGTTGATCCCGGACCCGCGTTGACACCGGGCGCCGATCCGCCCAATACCGGGGCGGCAGAATATCTAAGGAGTCGCGCGATGAAAAAGGTCTATGGCTCGGCTGCGGACGCGCTGGACGGGTTGCTGGTCGACGGAATGACGATTGCAGCCGGTGGCTTCGGGCTCTGCGGTATTCCCGAACTGCTGCTGCAGGCCATCAAGGAGGCCGGCACGAAGGATCTGACCTTCGCCTCGAACAATGCCGGGGTTGACGATTTCGGCATCGGCATCCTGCTGCAGACCCGGCAGGTGAAGAAGATGATGTCGTCCTATGTCGGCGAGAACGACACCTTCATGAAGCAATATCTCTCGGGCGAGCTGGAGCTGGAATTCAACCCCCAAGGCACCCTCGCGGAACGGATGCGCGCCGGCGGCGCGGGCATTCCGGGCTTCTACACCAAGACCGGCTACGGCACGCAGATTGCCGAGGGCAAGGAGGTGAAGGAGTTCGACGGCGAACACTACATCCTGGAGCGCGGAATCTTCGCCGATCTGTCGATCGTCAAGGCGTGGAAGGCCGACAC
>JAWLGF010000095.1:0-6764 GCA_041685205.1 Roseovarius sp. | reverse complement strand
CAATTCACCAAGCTCTCCGGGGGTGGTCTCGCTTTCGCCAGCCTTCAGGGCACCCTGACATCGGCCGGGCTTGCAAACGAAGCGCCGATCAAGGTGGCCAACATCCTCGACCAGACCGGAGGTCTGAACATCTATTCGCTCAAGCAGATGAAGGCCGTGGCCATGGCGGTCGACGAGATCAACTCGGGCGGCGGCCTGCTCGGCCGGCCGCTGGAGCTGATCTTCTACGACGCACAGTCCAGCAACCAGCTTTATTCACAATATGCCACCCAGGCGTTGCTGCGCGATGAGGTGCATGCGATCCACGGCGGCGTCACCAGCTCCTCGCGCGAGGTCATCCGGCCCATCGTCCAAAGGTTCGGCGGGCTTTATGTCTACAACTCGCTTTACGAGGGCGGGGTTTGCGATCGCCGTCATGTCTCGACCGGCATGGTGCCGGGCCAGCAGCTGGATGCGCTGTGCCCTTACGTGGTCAACGAGCTGGGCGGAAAGCGCGGCTATATCCTGGCTGCCGACTACAACTATGGGCACATCACCTCGCGCTGGTTGCAGAAATACATCCGCGACCTCGGCGGCGAGGATCTGGCGGTGGAGTTCATACCGCTGGACGTGTCGAACTTCTCGTCGGTGCTTGCGCGAATTCAGGATGCAAAGCCGGATGTCGTCTGGTCGGCTCTGGTGGGTGCGGCGCATATGAGCTTCTATCGCCAGTTCCATTCGACCATCGGCAAAGACGAGATGATGATCGCCGGGACGACCTACAGTATCGGCCGCGAGCACGTGGAGCTTAGTCCCGAAGAAGGCGAAGGCATCATCCTTGCCACCTCGTTCTATGACAGCCTCGGCACCGAAGAGGCGGACGATTTCGTCTCTCGGTTCCACGCATATAGCGGCGAGACCGATTATATCGGCGAATACGGCGAGGGCGGCTATCGCGGCCTCATGCTATGGGCCGAGGCCGTGCGGCGTGCCGGATCGCCGGAACCCGATGCCGTGATAGAGGCACTGGGCGACACCAGCTTCAGGGGGGCCGGTGGTCTCTACACGATCGACGGTCAGACCAACCACACCACGATGAACATCCATGTCGCGGTGCAGAACGACAAGCAGGACTTCGAGGCGATCCGGACCTTCGACCAGATGGACCCGGTCGATACGCAGCTGGTCTGCAACCTTCATGAAAATCCGGATGACACGACCCAGTACGAGGTCGAGCTCTGACATCCGGGCCGGGTGGTGCGATCTGCGCCCGCCCGGCCCGGTCCTGTTCAAGACCGAGACACAAAGAAGGAAGACTCCTTGGATACCGTGTTCACCTATCTCTATCAGGTCGGGTTTGCCGTCAGCATCCTGGTGTTGATCAGCCTGGGGCTGGCGCTGATCTTCGGGATGATGAAGGTCATAAACCTTGCGCAGGGCGAGTTCCTGATGCTTGGGGCCTATTTCTGCGTGCTGACCTCCAACATGGGTGCGCCGCTGTGGATCGCGATACCGGTGGCCGGGATTCTGGTCGGCCTGTTCGGAGTGGTCGTGGAGCGCACGGTGATCCAATGGCTCTATGGCAGGGTGCTGGACACGCTGCTGGCCACATGGGGGGTCAGCCTGCTGATGATCGGGATCGTCACCACCGTGGCCGGGCCGCAATCGCATTCGATCTCGTCGAGTGTGGGGCGGGTGGTTGTTGGTGGCTTCGTCATGCCCGGCTGGAGCATGGTCATCATCGCGGCGGCGGTGCTGATGCTGCTGGCCACCTATCTGATCCTGCGCTTCACCAATCTCGGGCTGATCGTGCGCGGCACGATGCAGAATCCGCAGATGGCCCGCGCACTCGGCACCAATACGAACATGATCTACATGCTGACCTTCGGCTTCGGCTCGGCGCTGACGGGGTTGGCGGGGGCGCTGCTGGTGCCACTGTTCGGTGCCTCGCCGACGATGGGCGGGCTTTATATCGGCAAGGCGTTCATCGCGGTGATTTCGGGCGGGCCCTTGCCGCTGATCGGCACGATGTCGGCGTCGGGTCTTTATGGCAGCATCGACGGGGTGATGTCCTACCTGTTCTCGCCCGTGCTGGGAGAGATCATCGTGCTGCTGGTGGCGATCGTGATGCTGCGGCTGCTGCCGTCCGGCGTCACCGGCGGCATGCGAAAGGGGATTTGATCCATGCTCTGGTTCCTGTTTCGTGATTTCACCCGTCCCTCGGGTGAACGGCCGACAGTGGTGTGGTGGCTGTTCGTAGTGGCGGTGGCCGGCCTGCTGCTGGTGTGGCTGCCCGGCACGCTCGGGCTGGCGGAATTGCTGGATCTCTCGGTGGTGTTCGTGCTGGCGCTGCTGGCGCTGAGCATGAGTTTCCTCTGGGGCTACAGCGGCATGCTCAGCTTCGGGCAGACGGCCTATTTCGGGCTGGGCGGGTATGTCTATGCCGTGAGTGCGATGAACCTCGGGACGACCACATTGCCGTTTCTGCTGGGTGTGCTGCTGCCGATGGCGTTCGCGCTGGTGGTGGGGTATTTCATCGTCTACGGACGGCTGAGCGATGTCTACTTCTCGGTGATGACGCTTGTGATCACGCTGGTTCTCAACAAGGCGGTACGGGCCACGTCGGGGTCTCAATACGTCGTGGGGGACGTGCGGCTGGGCGGCCAGAACGGGATCCCGGGTGTGCCGGCCTTGCAGGTCCCCTGGGACCCTGCCACGACGCTGTTCATCGACGGTGTCTATTACCTTTCCGTGATATTGGTGCTGGTGGCCTATGTCGGGCTGCGGCTTGCGCTGGCGTCCCGCTTTGGCCGGGTGCTTGTGGGCGTGCGCGAGAACGAAAAGCGCATCGAGCTTCTGGGCTACGATCCGCGCCGCTACAAGCTGGGCGCGTTTGTCATCGCGGGCGGGCTGGCCGGACTGTCGGGCACGATGTTCGCGATCTGGGGCAACTTCATCGCCCCCGAGATGTTCGGGCTGCAACGCGCGGCCGAGGTCATCATCTGGGTGATCGTGGGCGGCAAGGCCACGTTGATCGGCCCGATCGTGGGTGTGGGGTTGATCCAGTACCTGACCACCTGGCTGGGCACGCAGGGCGTCGGACAGGTGACGCTGGTGCTGGGGGTCGTGCTGATCGCGGCGGTGCTGCTGTTCCGCGAGGGGCTGGTGCCGACATTGGGCGCGCTGCTGTTGCGCCTGACCCGCCCGAGAAGACGCGACGACCCGAACAAGAGGGACGAGCCATGACCGACGTCCTTTTGAACACCCGGCAGCTGGTGAAACGCTTTGGCGGGCTGCGCGCCACCGACACCGTGGATTTCGACCTGCGACGTGGCGAGCTGCGCTGCCTGATCGGCCCCAACGGGGCCGGCAAGAGCACCTTCTTCAAGCTGCTCACCGGCCAGATCCCGCCGACCAGCGGCAAGATAACCTTCGACGGGCAAGACATCACCGACATGCCCACCTACCGGATTGCCCGGCTTGGCATCGGCATCAAGAACCAGACCCCCGACGTCTTCGACGGGCTTTCGGGGCGCGAAAACCTGTGGCTCGCGGCGAATTTTTCGCATGCGGCGGCGGCCGCGCGGGATCAGGTCGATCAGGTGATCGCACAGTTGAAGCTGGCACCTTTCATCGACCGTCAGGTCGGTGAGCTGGCCCACGGGCAGCGCCAGTGGATCGAGATAGGCATGGTGATGGCGCGGCAACCGAGCCTGATCCTGCTGGACGAGCCCTCGGCGGGGATGAGCCAGGAAGAGCGCGTGCGCACCGCGGACCTGCTGCTGGAATTGAACGCGACCTGCACCATCGTCGTGGTCGAACACGACATGCAGTTCATCAAGCGCATTGCCGACATCGTGACTGTATTCCATCGCGGCAAGATCCTGCGCGAGGCACCCGTCGACGAAATCCTGCGCGACCCGGAGGTGCGCGACGTCTACCTTGGCCGGCAGGAGGTCGCCTGATGCTGGATGTCGCAAACCTTGTCTCGGGATACGGGCGCATGCCGATCCTTCACGGCGTCGACCTGACGGTGGCCGACGGTGAATGTGTGGGCATCCTGGGCCATAACGGCATGGGCAAGACCACGCTGTTGCACACGCTGATGGGCCATATCCGGCCGATGTCGGGCACGATCGCCCTGAACGGGCAGGATATCACCGCCCTGCCGCCGCACCGCCGGGCCCGCCTGCGCATCGGCTACGTGCCACAGGGGCGCGAGATCTTTCCCGCCCTGACCGTGCGCGAGAACCTGATGATGGGGGCGCTGGCAGGCTCGGGCGGGCAATCCCGGATCGTCGAGGAGGTACTGGAGGACTTCCCCCGCCTGCGCATATTGCTGGATCGCAACGGACGGGCGCTGAGCGGTGGCGAACAGCAGCTTCTGGCGATGGCGCGCTGTTTGTGTGGCCGGCCGAAGATGGTCCTTCTCGACGAACCCACGGAGGGGATCCAGCCGTCGATCATCGACGAAATCGTGGATCTGCTGGTCGCGTTACGCACGCGAACATCAATTTCGATCGTACTGGTCGAGCAGAATCTCGACTTCATCAAGGCGTTGTCTGACCGGGTGCTTTTGATGCATCGCGGCGAAATCACCCGGACGATCACGCCGAAAGAACTCGATGATCCTGAAATCGTCAATGAATTCGTTGGAATGTCCTGATGCCCGAACAAGCAGGCACCATGATCGTCCAGACCGCTTTTCTGCGCTGCCCGTCCGAACGGGCGGACGAGCTTGCCGCGGCGCTGAGCCGGGTGGCGGCGGTGGCGCTTCGTGATGAACCCGGGACGGTGGACTACATGGTTCTGCGCGGGCCAGCCGGTGAGAAGACCGTTCTTTTCTCCACCATCGAATGCTTCACGAGCGAGCAGGGCATGACCGATCACAACACCTCGGACGCGGTCGCGGCGTTCTTCGAGCGGGCCGGCCCCTTGCTGTCGGATGCGCCTGTCGTGACCGTCAACAGCGTGGTGCCGCCCGCCACCTGAAACCAGCACCGCGTTCCTTAAACACACTGGCCGCATAAAGGGAGACCCATCATGTCAGTCAAGCGACCCACCCCCGAACAACTGGACAGCCTCGCCGAAAGCATGGGCATGTCCCTGTCCGATGACGATCTCGCCTTCTTTCATGCCGCGGTCGACGGCACGATGAACGCCTATGACGTTCTGGACTCCCTTCCCGACAATATCCCCGAGGTCAAATACCCGCGCACCACCGGTCGCGCACCCGCGCCCGAGGAGAATCCCCTCAATGCCTGGGCCTGGAAGGCCGAGGTCACCGGCTCGGGTTCCGGCGCGCTGAAAGGCAAGACGGTCGTGCTGAAAGACAACGTCTGCCTTGCCGGTGTGCCGATGCGCAACGGCTCGAACGTGTTGGAAGGGTACGTGCCCAACCTCGATGCCACCATCGTCACCCGCATGCTCGATGCCGGGGCCACGATCAAAGGCAAGTCGGTCTGCGAATTCTTCTGCCTGTCCGGCGGAAGCCACACGTCGCAGCCGCACGCTGTGCACAATCCGCACCGGATGGGGTATTCCGCCGGTGGGTCGTCATCGGGCAGCGGCGCGCTTGTCAGTTCCGGAGAGGTCGATATGGCCATCGGTGGGGACCAGGGTGGCTCGATCCGTATTCCGGCGGCCTATGTCGGGATCTGCGGCATGAAGCCGACCCACGGGTTGGTACCATATACCGGGGTCATGCCCATCGAAAGCACGATCGACCATACCGGGCCGATGACCGCCACCGTCGCCGACAACGCCCTGTTGCTGGAGGTTCTGGCCGGCCCTGACGGGCTGGACCCGCGCCAGCATGGCGTGCCGGCCGGCAAGTATACCGACGCGTTGAAGAAGGGCGCCAAGGGGCTGAAAATCGCCGTGGTCAGCCAGGGCTTCGGTCACGATGTCTCGGAACCCGACGTGGATGCCAAAGTGCGCAGCGCGGCGCAAAGTCTCGCGGGTCTCGGGGCCACGGTGGACGAGGTGTCAATCGAGATGCACCTGCTGGGCCCGGCAATCTGGTCGCCCATCGCGCTGGAGGGGCTGCAATTCCAGATGATGAACGGCAACGGCATGGGCATGAACTGGAAGGGCCTCTACACGACATCCCTGCTCGATTCGGTCGCCTGCTGGCGCGAGCGCGCCGACGGGCTGTCGGACACGCTCAAGGTATCGATGATGGTGGGGGAATACGGCATCAGCCATCTGCGCGGCCACTACTACGCCAAGGCCCAGAACATCGCCCGGCAGCTCAAGGCCGCCTATGACGAGGTTCTGGGGGAGTATGACCTTCTGCTCATGCCGACCCTGCCGATGAAGGCCACGAAGCTGCCGGAGCCCGGCGACCCGCGCGAGGACATTCTGGCGCGCGCCTTCGAGATGCTGCCCAACACCTCGCCGTTCAACGTGACCGGCCACCCTGCCATGGCCATCCCGTGCGGCATGTCCGACGGCCTGCCCGTCAGCATGATGCTGGTGGGCAAGGATTACGACGAAGCCACCATCTATCAGGCCGCGTCGGCATTCGAGGGGCTTGGAGACTGGAAAAGCATGTAAGACATGGCATGACCGCTGCGGGTTCTGTCCCCAGGGTGGACAAGGCCCGCGGCGACCGCCGGTTGGTCGACCAGCCCGCGCTATTGAACCGGCCGGTCGCGCATCTCGCGCTTGCCGCATGCGGTGTCCGCGATCAGGGGTTCGCCGCGCATGTCACGACAAGCCAGTCCGACCGCATGTCGGGTTTCGCCGTCAGGCACAGTCTGGCCCCGGCAGTCGCAACCCGG
>JAWLGF010000094.1:0-6782 GCA_041685205.1 Roseovarius sp. | reverse complement strand
TCGCTTCCAAGCATCTCATCATAGACGTCGGTGCGCCGATCACGGAGGATCTGGTTGAAGTCATTCCAGTTGCGCGCGCGCCGCGCGGCGCCGGGTTCGATTGTGGCGATGAGGATTTCGTCGCTGTCGCGGCTGGCCGGGCCGGCGACGGGCCAGCCCGTATGGCTGACGATCAGGCTCTGACCCTCGAAAGGCTGGCCTCGTTCCGTGCCAATCCTATCGGCGCAGGCGATGCAGATCGAATTGCTGTGCGCGGCAGCCATGGTGAGAATGCTCGCCATCGCCTTCTCGCCCTCGACTTGGCCTGGGATCGGGACCCAGTTGGTCGGGACGCAGACGATGTCGGCACCCTGCAGCGCCACCAGCCGGAACGCTTCGGGAAACCAGATATCGTAGCAAATCGCCATAGCGATGCGCCCGATCGGCGTGTGAAACACCGGAAAACCGAAATTGCCCGGCTCGAACCAAAGGTTTTCTTCGTTCCAAAGGTGCACCTTGCGAAAGGTGCCGACATGGCCCTCAGGTCCGATCAGAACCGCGCTGTTGAACAGTCGCGACCCTTCACGCTCTGCGATGCCAGCGGCGATATGGATTCCGTGGCTCGCGGCGCGTTCGGACCAGGCGCGCATCGTCGGCCCCTCCGGAATTTCCTCGGCGAGCGCAAAAGCTTCCGCACGGTTGGTGAAGACATAGCCGCTGTTGGTCAGTTCCGGCAGAACCACAAGTCCGGCACCCCCGGCCGCTGCACGGTCAATCTGTTCGACCGAGCGTGCGATGTTGCCGTCCTTGTCGCCGACGCGCGGCTCCATCTGAATGCAGGCGATTGTGACCATGCGGCTCTGAGCCGAGTTGGTCTGATGGTTTTTGGCGGGCGGTGGTACCACGTGGCTCTCCATTGCATAAAAAACTCGTTAAACGCCGATAAAGCGTCGCGGACAGAGGGAAGCAGGCTGTTAATCGAGCGCCTTCGGCCGGTCGATCGGCGCACGCAAAAGCATATCGGTAACGCGCTCCGTTGGACGCGGATTCTCGCCGCTGCGTTTCGGCATGGCCTCTATGAACGGAATGTACTGCACCCGGGCCACTTCGAGTACCCGGCGCAGTTCGCCAACTGGTTCTGTGTGCTCATCCACCCGCAAGTCAAGCCATGGGTAGTCCTCAGTATCCAGAACTATTAGAGCGGCCGATTGCTTGCCGCGCATGTCGCCCCCCACCGCCTGGCCGGCCTCAAGCGCCCGCATGGCACGCTCGTCGATAGGCTCCGCAGCGGCGTCGTGAAACCCCTGCTCCATCGCTCGAAGCGTCTCGTCGGAAACGAGCATGTTACCCTGAATAGTGTAGCCTTCGCCGCTGATGTCGCCGCACCACGGAGTGCAATCGTCGCCGGTCCAGACGTAGGTGGTGCCGTCCGCCGCCACGGCGCCGACCTGTCGAAGCGCACGACCCTCGTCCGACGCGATCACCGCATCCAGTGCGTCCCGGAAAGATGAACCGGCCTCGACGGCTTTTAGAGCGTCGATTGCTAGGTAAGGGTTCACCCACGCCTGCGTAGTGATCACCCCGACGCCGGCGCGGGCATAGCAGCACAGACCGCCGACGCCAGGGATCGCAGTCGAGATGGCTAGGACCAAACGGCCAGTGGCCGGGCACCGTGCAGCGAGGGAAAAGGTGGCGGCGTGCATTTCGTCGACTCCTTAGCTTGTCGCGGGCGGGTTAGTCGAAACCGGGTGGCCTACGCGCGCTCCAGTCGTGGGCTCGCTCGTAAGCTGCCGCGAAGCTCAGCACGTCCACTTCCCGGAATGGACGCCCGGCGAACTGCAGGCCGATCGGCAAACCCTTGTCGTCGAGACCGGCCGGCACTGAGATCGCTGGCATGCCCGTGAGGTCGAAGGGATAGGTGAACCGCCACGAGGCCGCCAAGACGTGTTCCTCCTCGCCATTGACATCAACGTACCACTGACCTGCCGGCCACGCTGTAATCGGGCAAGTCGGGCTTGCGATCACGTCCACAGTCTTCAGAACTTCGGCGAACTCGGTGCACATGACGCTGCGGATCTGTTCGGCGTGCAGGTAATCCACTGCCGTGACGAAGCGCCCCATGTCGACGAGGTCCTGCACGTCAGGCTGGAATCCTTGTGTCCAGCCCAACTGAACGGCCCGATCATGGTAAGCGGACGCGGATGCGAGCTCGATCGCGAAGATCGCGGCCAGTCCGTATTCGAGGCTCGGGATCTCGAACTCACGGACCGTCACGCCGCTGTCCCTCAGGAATGCCAGGCACTCGTCGAAGCGGCGCGCGACGTCCGGTACCACGCCTTCGCCAAAGTGGTTCCGGATCACCCCGACGCTGCTCCCTTTGAGACTCCGGGTACAAGCGTCGACGTAGGCCGAACCCGAAACGTTGATCGAAGAGGGGTCACGGGCATCCCGGCCTGCCAGAGCCCCCATAAGGAGGGCGGCATCGCGTACGTTCCGAGTGATCGGCCCAGGGTGATCGAGCGACCAGCTGTGAGGAATGATCCCCGTGCGGCCGAGGGCGCCGAACGTCGGCTTCAGCCCCACCGTGCCACAAGCCGCGGCGGGGATTCGCACCGAACCACCGGTGTCCGACCCTAGCGCCGCGCTGCAGAGGCCCGTCGCGACCGCCGCGCCCGAACCGCCGCTTGACCCTCCGGGGACATAATCCCTCGCCCACGGGTTCCGGGTCGGCGGGGTGATGTTCCCCCAGGCAAACTCATGCATCCGCGTCTTGCCAATGATCCCCGCGCCGGCGGCCCGGAGCTGTCCCACTGCGAAGCTGTCGTCATTCGGGAACGCGAGGTCCTCGACTTCCGTTCCCGCCCGTGTGGGCAGGTCTTTCGTAGTGTAGTTGTCCTTCACCCCGATCAGCGCCCCAGCGAGCACGGGCACCTTCTTGCCGGCTCTGACGGCTTGGTCAACTTCCCTGCCAAGTTCCGAGGATCGGTCGTTGACGGCGACGAAGCTCGCGAGATTGCCGTCAAGACGATCGATCCGAGCGAGGTAGACCTGCGCCAGTTCTTCTGCCGACAGGCTGCCATCGCTGATGGCATCAAGCTGGTCGGCCAAAGACCACCAGACCGCCTCTTCCACCATTTATTCTTCCTTCTCTACCGCAGTACCGCCATCGGCGGCCGTCTCGGGATCGAACCGCACGGCCGGGAATACGTGCTTTAGTTCCAGCGTCCTCAGCTTTTCGATCTCCGTAAGCATTGGTCCATATTTCTCGAGAAGCTCTTTCATGCGGTCGTCGTCGAATGGTAGACCTGTGACCCTGCGTAGGCTGTCCATATTTTGCCTCCCCATTTACTTATACGCGCATCATTTCGATAAGATCGGCCTCGTCGAGACCGTCGGAGGTTTCGGCCGACCGCCGATCCACGATCTGCCCGAGCTTTAGAAGTGCAACTTCGTCGGCGACCTTTGCGACGAAGCCGACGTTTTGCTCCACGAGCAGGATGCTCGTGTCGTTGTCCGCAGCCATTCGTACCAACGCGTCGGTCATTTTGCCCACCATTGTGGGCTGGAGGCCCTCGCTGATCTCGTCGACCAGGATAACCCTCGGCTGCACGATGAGGGCGCGAGACATCAGCAACATCTTTTGTTCACCGCCGCTGAGCGTGCCCGCCTTCTGTTTCCGCCTCTCTGGAATAACAGGAAAGTATTCAGCGATGCGCCGCAGGCCCTGCTCGAGATCTCGGTCCCGGGTAAGAGCTAGTCGCAGATTGTCCTCCACGCTGAGATCCTGAAAAATCGCCTCTTCTTGAGGGATGTAGGCTATTCCTGCCCCGGCGAGAACCTCAGGTGGTGTTGTCGAGATATCCCGGCCGTTCAGGCGGATCGTACCGGAGGTTGGTGGAACGAAGCCCATGATGGTTTTCAAGAGGGTCGTCTTGCCCATCCCGTTCTTGCCCAGTACGGCGACGATCTGGCGTGCCTTCACCTCGAGCGAGATGCCAGAGATCACAACGGCATCTTCGTAGCCACTGGAGATATCCCGGCATTCGAGAACACTCGCGGCGCTCATGTGTGCCCCCCGGAATAGATTTCCTGCACCAGCTCGGAATTCACTACCTCATTCACAGTGCCATCTAGGATCAACTGGCCGCGATGCAGGACGACAAGACGGGTGCAAATCTCTTTCACGAAGTCGAGGTCGTGCTCGATCAGTACGATCGACAGGCCTATATCTCGCCTAAGCTCGGTCAGGATGTTTCCCACAAGCTCCCGGTCTTGCTTCGTCAGGCCGGCCGTCGGCTCGTCCAGCAGAAGGACGCTCGGCTCAAGGGCAAGGACCATCGCGAGTTCGAGGGCACGCTTCATGCCGTGGGGTAGGTTGTGGACGGGTTTGTCCAGCCTCTCAATCAGACCAGTGCTTACAAGTACTTGGTGGGAAGCCTGCGGCAGCTGGATGTGCGCGGCCCGATCGACCTTGGATGGACGGGCATGGTAAAACCGCGCAAGGCGAAGACACTCGGCAACAGTGAGGCTCTCGAAAAGGCTCGTTGTCTGGAAGCTCCGGCCGAGCCCGTAGGCGACGATGTCGGCGGGCGAGTCGCGACGAAGGCCGTGGCCGTTTATCGTGACGACACCGCCGGAGCGTTCCATTCCATCGCTGATGCACCGCATGAGCGTGGTTTTACCCGCGCCATTCGGCCCGACAATACCGACCAGCTCGCCTGGTGCGACCTTCATGTTGATGCCTTCCAGTACGGACAGCGACCCGTAGTGCTTGTGCACGCCCGACAGCTCGAGGGCTACTTCGTCTATCTGACCAGTCCGGTCCTCAGCGGATGTTCGGGTGGCGACTTCGACGGAGGCATGGCCGCTTTCGGTCTCGCCCAGTAGGCGGGCAGGCACATATTGCCGCAGCAGTCGCCAAATGGGCGGGAGCAATCCCTGCGGCAACGCCACGATGACGGCGACGAAGATGGCGCCAATGAAGACCCTCCAAACGAAGGGAAAAGAACCGCTAAGATAGGCGCTGACCCACTCTAGCGCAATCGTGCCGAGAACCGGGCCGATGATCGTTCCCCTGCCGCCGAGCGCGACGTAGATCACGAGTTCGGTGCCAAATACGAATCCTGCATACTCCGGGGCCGCGAAGGTTCCCACGCAGGCGAAGATGAAGCCGACCGCTGCGGCGATCCCAGCCATCGCCATCATCAAGTAGATCTTCTGGCGGCTAGTCGGCACGCCGAGATAGCGACAGCGGATTTCATTGTCACGGATAGCGTTCAGGGTGCGTCCGTAATCGCTTCTGACAACCACCCACATTATCCCTGTGACGATCGCCAACAAAGACCCGCAGACGATGAACCAGCCCCACATCGGAAGCTGGGGCGCCGCAAAGTTGACGAGGCCGCTGCTGGATCCCGTAAACTGCCCACCAGAGTAGATGACCTGAACCACGCATATCGGGAACACGAGCGTGACGACCGCAACGTAGAGGGTGCTGGCACCGTGCCAGAAGGCGAGCCAGCCAACGAAGCCGGCTAGGATCACGGCGGCTAGAATTCCGCCGAAGAGCGCAAGCAGAACGGTGCCTGTCGTGAAACCGATATGGGTGAATGTCAATCCGGCCGCGTAAAGGCCGATCCCGAAAAAAGCGCCCTGCGCGAAGGTCAGGATTCCTGTGTAGCCCCATAAGACGTCGATGGTTAGAGCGAGGACAGCGAACAGGAACGCCCGCGTCAGCACGTTAATAGTATATTCGTCTAAGACGAAGGGTCCTACCGAGACGACGCAAATCGATGCGACCACGAGCCAGACCACCATGCGGTAGCGGAAGTGCAGCGTCATGGCCAGCCATCCCTCGCCAGCCGTGACGCTATGGGGAGAGGAGAACTTACTCAAGAGCGAACCCTTTCGGTCGAATCCGGAGTAGCAACGCGCCGAGAACAGGCAGCGTCAGGTTACCGATCACCGGATTAGTGTAGGTGCTGATGACGACTTGAGCGGTGCCAAGAACAACGCAGGCAAGCCCAAGGCTGGCAAACGAATTGCCGGCCACCAGGACAAGCATGAACGCGCTCACGAGCCACGGGATACCTAAATTTGGACTTAGGCTAGACAACGGCACGATGAGCGCTCCCGCGAGACAGGCTAGCCCTGCACCAAACGCGAAAGTGATCAGTCGCACCTTGACCGAATTTATGCCGAGGCCGCGCGCTAGCGGTTCGTTCATGATCACGGCCCTTGTCTGAAGTCCCAGGCGCGTGCCGTGCTGCAGCGCCCACATCGCCGCGGCGAAGGCCAGCGCGAACGCGATCATCCAGAGACGGTATTCCGAGTAGAACGCGCCGATTACGTCGACCGCGCCGGAAATTGGGCGATCGGTGAATTGCACCTCCCGTCCGAAGTAGATCGTCACCAACTGTATCATGATGATGCCGAGGCCCCAGGTGGCCAAGATAGCGTCAAGAGGGCGATCGTAGAGATATCGAAGAATTAAGCGTTCGATGACTATGCCGAGGGCTGCACCGACGATCAGCGCCAGAGGGAAGCCGAGCCACGGATTGATTTCAAGATCGGTCGCCACCAGTGCCACGTAGCCGCCCACGGTCAGGAAGCCCGCGTGAGCAAAATTGATGATCTTCATCACACCGAAGATGATCAAAAGCCCACTCGTGATTACGAAAAGGATTGCTGCCGTGGTGACAGCGTCGAGCACAAGATAAATCATGGCGTGTCCCGCGTGGTTGGTTACGGCTGGGAGCAACCGAGGCGCCGGATGCAAATCCGACGCCTCGAGCCATGGTCGG
>JAWLGF010000006.1:0-75602 GCA_041685205.1 Roseovarius sp. | reverse complement strand
TCCCAGCCAAAGGTAAAATACCCCGGCCTCAAACGCCCAGACCGGGGTTTCTATCCATGGGACGCGTTCGACCAGGCGTTTGGGCAGAATGTAGTACTTGGCCATGGTCGCGATTCTGCCTTGGCGGCTATGGCATGCTTGACGCCGTGACCCGCGATCTACCGTTTTTCGGCGTGCGTCCGTTTGGACGGATCCGTACCAAACACCCAGTCCCAGAAAGGTGTACTCACCCCATAGCGCCCATCATCGTCGGTAAAATGGTGCCGCATGTGATAGTGCTTGAGGAATTTCAGGACAGGATGCCGCATCGGGAAGTGATGCGTGGCATAGTGGATGTAGTCATAGATCAGGTAGCCGATGATGAAAAAGCCGGTGAACGGCTCGGCCCATGGATAGGGCAGGATCAGGCTGAACGCGATCCAAAGGACCGCAATGATCGGCAGCGCGCCCGCCGGCGGCATCAGCAGACGTGTCTTGTCCTGCGGCGTGTCGTGATGCACCCCGTGGAAAAGGTACATGATGCGCTGTCCGCGTTCCGATTTCGGCTCGAAATGGAAGACGAACCGGTGCAACAGATACTCGGCCAGCGTCCACGTCACGAGGCCGCCCACGCCGATCAGCGCCATGCCGGTCAGTCCGATGTCGTGAACCACGACCGCCCGGATCAACAGAAACGCCGCCACCGGCCCCCAGATCAAAAGCGGCACGACTGGGTGTACGTGGCTGAGCTTTTCAAGGATTGGATTCTCGAAAAGTCGCACGGACTCGTCCACACGATGTGTTCGGCTGGGTTGATGGTTCGACATGACAGGAACTCCTGCTCTTTTCATGATTTCGTCTCATATATGTCGGTTTGCGCCGATAAAACAGCGGTGGGCCATATTTTACTGGTGCACAGCCATTCCCCTGGGCGCGCACGGATCCAGTCCTCGAATTTCGCGTTGATCTGGCGTGTGAGGTCGACCGCCTGGCTTTCGGGGTCAGCCTCCGGGTCACCGGGATGAAGCGGCGCGTGAAAGCGGATGCGAAACCGCGCGCCGGGCAAACGCTGGATCTCGACCGGCACCAAGGGCACCTTCGACCGCAGCGCCAGCCGCGCCGGCAGCACCGAAGACGCCTTTTGCGCCCCGAAAAACTCCAGCGGCTTGCCACCTTCGATCTTGCGGTCGACGATCATCGCCACCGCATGCCGGGTCTTCAGCGCCTCCAGAAAGCCGCGCAGCCCGGCGCTGCGCGACACAAGGTCGCCACCAAGCGCGCCGCGGTAATAGAGCATCAGCCGATCCAGCCAGGGATTGGCCAAGGGCGCGTACATGATGCGAGGACGGAACCCCAGCCGTGCGATCGCCGCCGCAGCGAGTTCCCAGTTGCCCATATGCGCGGCTACGAAGACCACGGGCCGGTCCTGCGGCGACGCGTAGGCGGGGATCGACTCGACGATGTCCACCTCCAGATGATCCCGGCGGGGATCGGCGATCCGGTGAAGGTTCGGATATTCGGCCAGCACCGCGCCCGCATTGGCCCAGACATCGCCGGCCAATCTGTCGATCTCGGCGGCAGACCTGTCCGGCAGCGCGAGCGACAGATTGGCCCGCACATGACGATTGCGCCGCTTCAGAATGCGACCAAACAGCCGCCCCAGACGCGCGCCGAGTGCCGTGGCCCATGTCACCGGCAGCGTGCGAAACACCCCGAGCAAAAGCCCGACGAACGCCACGTCGAGCCCCCACAGCACGCGCTGCGCCATCGGGTTCCCGAGCGCCTTGTCGCGAAACGCGTTTCCGAGAATGAACTTGGCCAATGCTACTCGACTTCCCCTGGCACAGCGTCGATACTGCGCCCCGTAATCGGATGAGGCCCGCGCGGCTGCAAGCGTTTTCGTCCCCGACCCAATCCGGTTTGCGGTGCGGCGTGTTGTCCGGGTCGCGCCATCGAAAGGAAAGGCACGCCATGCCGCAAGGACAAACAGGGCAGGCTCCGATTACCGTCATCGCCGTCGAAGGGGCGGGGACGCAACGCGATTTCCTGCACCTGCCCGAGCGGATCTACGCGGACGATCCGGCCTGGGTCGCGCCCCTGCTGCTCGAACAAAAGCAGCGTGTTTTCAAGAACGCGCCGCTTTTCGCGCATTGCGAAGTCGCGGCCTGGGTGGCCTACCGAGACGGCGTGCCGGTCGGACGCATAACCGCCCAGCTCGACGAATTGCAGCCCGCAGAGGCCGATGGCAAGGTCGGCTATTTCGGCATGATCGAGGCGGTCGACGACGCCACGGTTTTCGCCGCCTTGACAAGCACCGCTGAGGATTGGCTGAGGGCGAGGGGCGCGGCCTGCATGCGCGGCCCCTACAACCTGTCGATCAACGAGGAAATCGGTCTGCTGGTCGAAAATTTCGACACGCCGCCTTTCATCATGATGGGGCACGCGAAACCCTACTACGACGCGCGTCTTGCCGCACAGGGCCTCGCGGGGATCAAGGACCTGCTGACCTATATAGTGCGCCCCGATTTCGTCGCCCCCGATGTCATGACCAAGCTGGCCGAGCGCGCCAGCCGCAACGTCACCATCCGGCCCTTCAACCGCAAATCCAAGGCCACGGATTTCGAGGCCATGCGCGACATCTTCAACGATGCGTGGGCGGACAACTGGGGTTTCGTGCCCTTCACCCCCGAGGAGTTCGAGGAAACCGCCAAGCTGCTCACGCTGCTGCTACCAGATGATTTCATCCAGATGGCCGAGATCGACGGGCGGCCGGTGGCCTTTATCACCGCCTTTCCCAATCTAAACGAGCTGGTGGGCGATCTGCGGGGGCGGCTCTTGCCCTTTGGCTGGGCGAAACTCATCTGGCGGCTCAAGGTCAAGGGGCCGCGCAGCGCGCGCGTGGCGCTGATGGGGGTCCGCAAGGAACATCAATACTCGCGTCTCGGGCCGACGCTGGCCTTCATGGTCATCGATGCGGTCCGACACGCGATGATCCGGCGCGGCATCGACACGGTCGAGATGGGATGGATACTGGAGGATAACGATGGCATGCGCCACATCATCGAGGCGATCGGCAGCACCATTCACAAGCGCTACAGGGTCTATGAAAAGCGGCTGTGACCAGTCCGGCGCGAGGGCCGGAGGCCGGCGCGCATGACCCGCTTTGCCTCTGTGATCCTTGCCGGCGAGCGCGACACGCGCGATGCGCTGCGCGACCATACCGGTGTCGCCTGCAAGGCGCTGCTGGATATCGACGGCACCCCCATGATCGGTCGCGTCATCGCCGCGCTGCGGGCGGCGCGCAGCGTCGATGGCGTCCATCTCAGCGGCCCGTCCGAGGTTTGCGTCAACGCCGATGCCGGACTGTCCGGGATGATCGCCGAAGGACGCATCGACTGGACCGCGCCCGCCGCCAGCCCGAGCACCAGCGCCCATCAGATGCTGGCCCGCATGCCTCCGGCGCAACCGGTCCTTTTGACCACCGCCGATCACCCGTTGCTGACGCCCGAGATCGTCGACCATTTCTGCCGCGACGCTGCGACAAGCGGATGCGACGTTGTCATCGGGCTCGCCCCGCATGATCTGGTCCGGGCGGCGTTCCCGGATCTGAAAAAGACGGTGCTGCGGTTTCATGACGGGCACTACTGCGGCTGCAACCTGTTTGCCTTCCTGACGGAGGACGGGCGCGGCCTGGCCGATTTCTGGCGCCGGGTGGAGCAGGACCGCAAGAAGCCTCTGGTGGTGATCCGCCTGCTGGGGGTCTGGGCGCTGCTGCGCTACCGGCTTGGCTGGCTGACGCTTGACGCCGCGCTCGCACGGCTTTCGCGCAAGGTCGGGCTGAAAATCGGCGCGGTGATCCTGCCCTATGCGCATGCCTCCGTGGATGTCGATTCGGTGGCGGATTACCAAGTGCTGCAACGCTACACCGAAAAGGCCACGGCACCGCGCGCCACGTTGGGTCTCGACCTTCCCGACCGGTCTTGATATCCCACATCAGTTTTATGCGAGATGACCCATGACCCTGACCCAGACCAGACCCGAAACGACCACAAAAATCCTCGACTTCGACGCGTTCGATAAAACGCCCGTTGAAACCGATCCGTTCCACTTTCTGATCGCCAAGGGCGTCATCCCCGCCGCGAAGCTGGAGCAGGTCAATGCCGATTACCCGCATATCGACATTCCTGCGAATTTCAGACCGGAGAACCTCGACTACGGTCCCGCCTTCGCGCAGGTGCTGGCGGATCTCGATAGCGAAGCGTTCGAACGCCTCGTCGCGGCCAAGTTCGATATCGATCTGAACCGCACGACCAAATCGATCACCGTGCGCAAGCTGTCCGAGCCGAGCGACGGCAACATCCATACCGATCACTGGAGCAAGGTGATGACGGTACTGTTGTATTTCAATCCCGAATGGCACCACGAAGGTGGCCGCCTGCGCATGCTGCGCAGCAAGCACGACATCGAGGATTACGCCGCCGAGGTCATTCCAGAGGCTGGCACACTGCTGGCGTTCAAGCGCAGCAACAAGAGCTTCCACGGCTATAAACGCTGCGACGCCGAGCGGCGCATGGTCCAGGTCAACTGGGTGCGGTCCGACCCTCTCGCGTTGCAAGCGCAGCGCGTCTCGCGGATTGGCACGCATACCGGCAAACGCCTGTTGCGTCTTGTGCGCGGCTTGCGCGGCGACGCGCGATAGGATCAGGTCAGGCTTTGGTCAGGCCGAGGGCCGGATCGAGCCGGCCTTCGACAAGCCCGTCGACCACCCGCAACTGCTCGGGTGTGAAATAGTCCCGGTACCCGCCGATCTTGCCGCGTCGCACCTTGAAGCTGTCGGGATTGCTTCCGTCGCCCGGTCTGACGCGCTGACCGCTCGCACGCATGCCATCAGAGGTCGTCTCGCGCTTTTTCATGTTCTCGTAGGCGGCGTACTCCTTGGCCGCTTCGATATGCTCGGGCGATCCCGGTGTTCCGGTGAAGCCGACCGCATCCCGAAGGCAGGAGGCCGGATCGACCCGCATATCCTCGTAGCGGATCAGCAACAAATCGTCGCCCATCATCGGCATGGCGCGGGCCCAGCCGTTGAAATACTCGACGATGCGCGGAATGCCGCACTCCGGATCACACACGAAATCGAAAATATCGACCTCTGCGCCGTGCGGCGGGTAGTGGTTCAGTTCCTTCTTGCGCGGCAGCATCCGGTAACGCCACTGGAAATATTGCGACACGGCAACGTCGCGCGGATCGCGCACCAGAAGCACGACCCGTTTGCCGTGGAAATGCGCAAGGCTGTCTTGTTGCGACAGATGATAGCGCATGTAATTGTTGTGGCTGAACAGCACCTTCGGTGCACGCGTATCCATCCTGTGATAGTTGTCGAATTCCAGCATATGCTCGGTCGGCAGCTCGAAATGCAGCTGATAGAATCGCGACAGCATGACCCGGAACCACGTGCGCCCGCTCTTGCCCCAGGATATCAGGACCCAGTCCGCCTCTTGCAGCTTCCGGTACTCCTCGCGGCCGCGCATGCGACGCTCGAGCGCGAGCCTTTTGTCTTTGGGCAAAAAGAACAAAGCCCCAAGCGCAAGATGGCGCGTGGCAACGGCCTGAAGTTCCTTGTAGGATAGGTGCATCATGACAGCGCAATCTTCCCGATGGTCCGAGCGTGCTCCGATCAGAAAGCCCTCGGACATGTATGTTGGCAACGGGTCGGCGACGCGAGGCCATGCGCGCCGGAGCGATCCCTGCATTTTTATGACGCGCCTTTGACCTGAACTGGGCTGACGATGCAAGCGAAACTCTGGGTTCTTCTGGGCCGCAAGGCCGGCGATAATGCGCAGGTTCTCGCGTTGGCCGACGCCGTGGGTCTGCCGTTCGAAGAAAAGCACATCGAGGCACGACCATGGGAGATTGTATCGCATCTGTTTCTGGGGCCGACGCTGGCTGGCATCGAGACGCGGGCGTCCAGCCCGCTCACCCCGCCCTGGCCAGATCTGGTGATCAGCGCGGGCCGCCGGAACGAGCCTGTGGCGCGGTGGATCAGGGCGCAAGCCGGTGGCGCGGTGCGGCTGGTCCATGTCGGGCGGCCATGGGCGCACCCCTCGATCTGGGATCTGGTCGTCACCACGCCGCAGTATTTCGTGCCCGACGCGCCCAACGTGCTGCAGGTCCCGCTGCCGCTGTGCCGGATCACCCGCGCCGAGGCGGACGCGGCCGCAAACCGGATCGCACCGCGACTTGCGCATCTGCCGCGCCCGTGGACAACCGTGCTGATCGGCGGCGATAGCGGGCAATATGTGTTCACCCCCGACAAGGGCCGCCGTCTGGCCGAGGGCGTCAACATGCTGATGGCGCAGACCGGCGGGGCGGCGCTGGTGACCGACAGCCCGCGCACGCCGAAAGCCGCGGCGGATGCGTTTCGCGGGACACTTGATGGTCCTGCCGAGATTTATTCCTGGCACGATCCTGGCCCCGCGACGATCAACCCGTATCTGGGATTTCTCGGGCTGGCCGACCGGCTTGTCGTCACCGGCGAGAGCATGTCGATGATGGCCGAGGCCGCAAGTCTTGCGCGGCCGCTCTACCTGTTCGATCCGGGCGACCCACCGGGCCCATGGTGGCGACACCGGCACAATTTCCGATCAAAACCGCTCAGCCATGCGCTGGCCATGCGCCTTGCGCCGATGCGGATGCGGCGCGACATCGCCAGCATGCAACAGCCGCTGATCGCGGCCGGGCGCGCCCGCTGGCTGGAGGACGCGCCGAGCCTCGTTGCCGAGGGCGAGACCTGGGCGACCGCCGCGCAACTGGACCCGGCGGAGGACGCGCAGCGGGCCGCAAGGCGCGTCCGGGCGCTGCTCGACCCGAACGCGCCGGAGTGATCAGGCGGCGCGCGCGATGTCGCCGGTGCTCAGCGGATGCGCGGGCGCCTTGGGCAGATCGGGCGTTTTCTCAAGCAACTCGATAGCGTCGTGGCGCACGTGGTTGCGCTCCATCTCGCTGCGCAGGAACTCTTCGGTGATCCTGCCCTCGTTGACGCATTCCTTGAGCAGGCCAAGGAAGAACAGCTCCTGGTTCTTGTCTGGATGCGCCTTGTAGTTGCCCATCAGTCCGTATTCCCCAAAGATCTGGCGGCGCAGCTTCAGCACCCACCCGACGGGCGGGAAGGCGCGGAACACTTCCGACGGGCGCCAATCCACCTTCAGGCCCGTCTTCCACGGCTGGGTCTTGCGGCGGGTGGTGTGCAGCATCTTGGTCTCGGGCGTGAACTTGTCGAAATCGTTCCACTCCTTCTCGAACAGCTCGATGGTCTCGCGCGGCTCGTTGCGCAACCCGATCCAGTCCTGATAATCGAGGGTCCCGTCGAACATCGCGTTGAACTGTTCCTCGACCTTCCAATGGGTCAGCTGCGCACAATCGAGCAGCATGGCGCTGGAGGCGAAGTTACCATCGATCAACCCCTTCGGCCCCGAACGCATGCGGCACATGATGGCCTTGCCGCCCATGTCGCGGCTCAGAAGATCCCAGATATCGACGCAGGCAAAGATGTCGGGGTCGATTACCACGGCGCGGCCTTCATACCCCATCAACTCGGGTGGCATCATGCGCGTCGGCGTGAAGGATTGCAGGTCGTCGTTCAGCCAGGTGCGCCAGACCCCGTCGCGCAGGTATTCCTGCCCTTCCTTCGCGGCAAAGAACGGGTAGTCGTTGCTGTCGATGATCTTCACGTCGAACTGATCGTTGTGGGTGGAGTAACGCCGCAGCGCATGCTCGGCCACGATCGCACCGACGATCTGCTTGTGATTGGTCTGGATGAATACGCCGTGTTTCATGATGCTGCGTCCGCTGCCTTTGGAATGTGCGCTTGGGGAACTCTACTGCACAATCGCGGCAGGTTCCATGGCTTCGGGGGCCTTACCGGAAGACGCCGCGCCGGTAAAGCTGCCAGAACAGCCCCCAGATATGCACGAGCGGGCGACGGCGTACCTTGTCGGGGATCGTGACCTCTTGACCGGAATGACGGGTGAGTTTCCACGCGATGTAGTCGAGCCCGCCCTCAAAGGTGAACAGCCCCTTGATCAGACGAGCCATCGACAGCGTCTTGCCCTGCCCCCGGCGCAGCGCCCAGAGGGCGGGTGCAGCGCGGCGCGCGCGCGGCGGCACCTTGGCGCGATAGGTGAGAGCGTCCCCCGTCCCGGAAAGCTGGAACATGTCGTCAAGCCGCGGCTGCAACGCATGGGTCATCGCGGCGAAGAACTCCTGCCCGTGATCCACCAGATCCCCGGCGCGACCCGTCGTCTCGGCGCGCAGTTCGGTGGCATAGCTCAGGCGCAGCGCGCCCTGCCACAGCGTCGTTACGCGCCCCGTCTCGGGCAACATCGGCAGCGCCCGGCGCAACAGCGTCTCGCCTGCGCGCAGGAACGCGGCCTCAAGCCGCGCCGTCGTCGCGGGGCCATCGGCCCACACGACCTTGACCGGCTGCGCGAACCGCCCCCAGAGATAGGACTGGAACCAGCGCGCGGTGCCGCGTTCGAACTGCGCGAGGCTGAGCACCGCATATTTGCAGCGCACGGTGTCTTGGCCGAACGGGGTCTCGATGTAATAGACGTTTGGCGGCAGCAGACGCCCGGCCAGCCGCAGCCACAATCGCGGCTCGGCCCGTGGCGTGGGGTCGACCAGCACGTAGAGATCCACCAGCCCGTCCAACAGATCGGCGCTGCGCAGGCACGAGCCGTAAAGCACGATCCCCTGCACCCCGTCGCCAAAGCGCCGCTGCAACGCCGCGACGAGCGCGCGCAGTGCTGGCGACGTCTCGGGGGTCGGGCCATCGGGGGCCGGATATGCGGCCGGGGCACTCATCGCGGGCAGAGGAACCGGACCGGCCCTTCGGCGGTGATGACCAGCGGGCTCTCTTTTCCCGTAGTGGCGAAAAGCTCTCCATCGAGATTGAGCTCGCCGTCGAAAAACAACTCGATCCGATCGGCGCGAAAACTTTCATAGCCGTTCTCGGGCGTGACATGCCGATTGGGGTGGCCGCGCAGAAGCGACAGGATCGCCCGCGGAAACCGCGCCGCGCCGCCGCGAATCGCGGTCAGCGCGATGGCCGCATCGCGCGGTGCCCAGAAGGGGCGTATCCCCAGCGAAAGCCGCTCCAGCGTGCTAGCCACGAGGATCAGCATCGGCGCCGTCTCGCGTGTCACTGACGCGCCGGTTGCGTCCCGTAATGTCATGCTCACCTGCGTGGGTTGATAGAATCGCGGATCGCGACGGATCAGCCCCCAAAGCGCGCGAATCAGGATCAGCGCAAGGCTGACCTCGCCCCCGAGGCCGCGCGAATGCACATCGCTATGGGCATATTGCGTGGCCTGCATCACCGCGCCGGTGCCCAGGAACATGCCGTGACGCGTCTGCCCGTCACTGGCCCCCTCGACCCGCATGAGATGACGCGTGCGGACCTCGCCATCCATCGGCGCGCCCCGGTCGAGCCAGCGAAAGAAGCGCCCCACCGCGCGGCGATGCGAGGCGGCGATGCCGATATCGCCCGCCGTCATGTTGGCGGTGCCACCCGGCAGCACCATGACCAGCGGCAGCCGGTCGTGCGGCCAGTGATCGAGGATCATCCCGAGAGCCGCCGCGATGGTGCCGTCACCGCCGTTGATCACCACCACATCCGGCGCCCCGCCTGCAAGCTGCGGGGCCAGTGCCCTCGCCTCGGCCAGCGTCCGGGTGACATGGTGGGCCACCTCGCGATAGCCGGCCAAACGCTCGACGAAGGCGGCCTGCCCCTTTCGGTTGTTGCCGCTGGTGGGATTGCTCAGAACGATGAGTCGCGGGGCGGTCATGTCCTCGGCCTCTCCATCAGCCGATCGATCCGCGCGAGGATGCGCGCCATGTCGGCCTCGCCGTCGATCGGTGCCGGGTCGGACATGGCGACGGACGCGTCCTCGCCAACCCATCCGGCCAGGCCCCGCTCCACGAGCATTCGGTGAAACCGGGGGAAATGCCGCGTTTGCGGGGTCAGCCCCGCATGGCAGAGCCCGCGTGCCAGCGCGACACGCGCGCGCGTCATCAGTCGGGCATCGTGCGGCGGCGCGAACAGACGAGCGGTGAGACGCCGCCGCAGGTCATCCAGCCCGCCAAGCCAGCCGGTGGACAGCGGCAGGATTTCCAGCGGTTTGCCCAGGCGCGCCACCTCGACCTGCATGGAGATGCTGTCGCCGGTGACCACGAACCGATCGGCATGGGCCAGCACGCCGGCATAGACATCGCCATCGCCGGACGGCGTCCAGTCGAAAACCCGCACCCGGTCGTAAATCCCGTCGGCGATTTGCCGCAGAAAGTCGGGCGGTGTGCGCCGCGAACCGACGAGGCATGGCGTGCCGCCCGCCTCCAGCACGTGGCGGATCCGCGCACGCAATCTCCACCGGACCTCTGCGTCGAAGACGAAGGGCACGGTTGGCCCGCCGATCAGGACTGCAACCAGCGGGCGGGCCACCGCATCGAACTCGGCCTGCCACGCGGCGTGACCGGCCGCGAGCCGGTCGGGATCGATCCGCATCAGCGGCAGGTCGATCTGCACCGCATTGTCGACGGGGCCGAGCACGGTCTCGGCGCTCGCGACAACGAGATCGAAATGCGCCATCTTGCCGGGCGGTTTGCCGACAAGGACGATCCGCGAGCGTCCGCCCGATTGCTGTCTGATCCACAGCGCGGCGTTGGCCGGGCGGCGACCCCGCGTCAGGATCAGATCAGGCCATGGCGGCTCCAGCGTATCACTTTTCGCAGCATCGAGGTGATAGAGCGTGGGCCCGACGCGCGGCTTGCCTTTGACATATTCGGGTCGCATTTCGAGATGCCGCAACTCCGACGACCAGCCGCGCTGTCGTTCGAGCGCCTCGGCGATCATCTCGACCTGCCCGTTGTCGCCGCGCTTGTCGCCGAGAACCCGCCAGACGCGCGGCGGTGCCCGGCGGTCCGTCGAAAGCGGCTCATCGGAGGGGCGCGGGATCATTCCGCGGAGGTGTCGGCCAAACCGCCGGTCTCGTAGCCGAAGACCGGATCGAGGGTTTCGGCCATCATACCGTCGATCTGGCGGACCTGGGCGTCGTCGAAATAATCGCGGTACCCGCCTACCTTGGCGCGGCGCACCTTGAAGCTGTCGGGATTGCTGCGATCGCCGGGCGCCATGCGCACGCCGGCCATGCGAAACCCTTCGCTTGCCTCCATCTTCTTCATATTCTCGTAGGCGGCGTAGTCGACCGCGTCGCGAATGTGATCCTCTGTCGCCGGGATGTCGAGAAACCGGGCGACACGGGCAATCGTGCCATGCGGATCGGCGCGCAGATCCTCGTAGCGCAGAAGTTCGAAGTCCTTCATGTTCGGCATCTCGCGCGCCCAGAGGTTCATGAAGCGGATGATCTTGGGCATGCCGCCACCCTCGTGGCAGACGAACTCGAACGGCGTGCACTCGGCGCCGTGTTCGGGATACCCGTTGAGCAGCTTGTTGCCCGGCCGCATCCGAAACTGCCACTGGAAATACTGCGACACCGCGACGTCGCGCGGGTCGCGCACCATCAGCAGCACCTTCCTGTCGTAGAAATGCGCCTTGGTGTCGGTGTTGCCGGTGTAATCCCCGATATAGTTGTCATGCGCGAAGAACAGGCGCGGGATCCGGGCGTCGAGATTGTGAAAGTTGTCGAAGCCGATCACGATGTCCTGCGGCAAGCCGTAGACCTGCTGGTAAAGCCGCGAGATCATCACCCGCAGCCATGTGCGCCCGCTCTTGCCGAACGACACGACAACCGCATCGGCCCGCGTCAGACGGCTGTATTCCTGGTAGCCACGCAACTGACGCTCGGCACGGATGCGCGTCGCCTGGTCGCTGCCCGCAAGCGAGAGGCGCAGCTTCAGCAGACGGCGGCTGAACTTGCGCCACGCCGTCTTGCGTGCCTCCGGCCACGCCGCGCCCAAGAGCTTCAAGGTGTCTGCCATGGTGATGTCGAACCTGTTGTTTCAGGAAAACGCTTTCGCGCGTTCCGGCATGGGATGGCGATCCCGTCCGTCGGGCGAGGTCGCTTTGCGCCGCGCCTTATACATGGCCCCCGTGGCGAGTCCAGTAATCGACCACCCAATCGACGCGACCGTGGCCGAGATGCGGCAGCTTTCTGTCCCAGAAATTGAGGCCCGGGCGCATCAGGTCGACCGGGCGCGGGTTGCCGTGGAAGGCGAGGATCTTGGCGGTCTCGGGCGGTTTCTTCGGCGGCAGGAACAGGTCGAGGCCGACCGGACGCCGCAACCAGCGCTTGAAACTGATGACCCAGCCTTCGGGCCAGTAATCCATCGAACCGGCATGCGCGGCCACGAATTTCTGTTCGTTCTTGAACCGCCCCTTCGCCGCCGCCTTGTCGGCGAGGAACGTGTCGAGGATCTGCGTCTGCTCGCCGACGTTGAAGGCGAACAGGCACGTCCCTGCCTCGGGCTTCGTGCGGGCCATCCCCGGCTGCCACGTGTCGCCCATGTCGGTGGTCACGAAAGGCGCATCATGGGTGAGGAAGGCGTCGAGATCGCGAAGCACCATCATGTCGAGATCGATGAAGAGGCACCGCCCGGTCAGCCCCCCCAGATCCGCCTTGAACAGCGCGAGCTTTGGCCAGACGCCGCGCTGGTACCATTCCTCCGGCTCCAGCGGGATGTCGGGCAGCGGCTTGACGACGATCTCTGTATCAAGCCCCGTTCCGTCTTCGGTGAAGCAGACGAAATCGAACGGCAGGGACGCCGCCACCCGACAGGCGTTGTAGAGCACGTTGACGTAATCCGGGCCAAACATCGTGCCCCATTTCATCGTCACGATGGTCGTGCGTCGGGTCATGTTTCGTCTCCGTGATCTCAAGCCGTATCCGGGGGAATGCGCGCCCGGGCGACACCGGCCGGGCGGCCTCGGGGCGCGGTTAGCCTGATGTTCAAAGACCCAGCTTGTCGCGCATGAAGGCCAGCGCCACGTTCAGCCCGTCAGGCGCTATGCCGTGACCCGTGCCCTTCATGATATGGGCAAAGACGTCCTTCCAGCCGGCCTGCTGCAACGCCTCCGCAGCTTCCGGCATGGAATGTGGCGGCACCACGTCATCGGCGTCGCCATGCACCAGCAGGACCGGCGGGCGGCTGCGCGTGGCGTCCTTCAGCAGATCCGGCGACAACAGCCGCCCGGAAAAGGCCACGACGCCCGCGACCTCGTCCTCGCGGCGCGGGGCGACATGCAGCGCCATCATCGAGCCCTGCGAAAAGCCGAAAAGCACCACCTGTTCGGGCAAGAGATCCTCGTCCACCATCAGCGCGTCGAGAAACGCGTCAAGGTCGGCCGCCGCCGCGATCAGCCCGCGCTCGGCCTCTTCCTCGCTCGATCCGTCGATCCAGGGGATCGGGAACCATTGCAGACCGCTCGGCATGCCGGGAATGATCTCGGGCGCGTCGGGTGCCACGAACAGCGTGTCGGGCAGATGGTCGCCCAAGGGGTCCGCCAGCCCCATCAGATCCGCGCCGTTCGCCCCGTAGCCATGCAGGAACACCACAGCCGAGCGGGTCTGCCCCGATTGCGGCGCGCGGCGGTTGGCGGTCAATACGCGTGTCATCTAATCCCTTCCCTGTCCTTGACGGTCTGGTAATAGGCCCAGAGAAGGCGTGCCGCAACCGCCCGCCACGGCGACCAGCCCTGCGCCATCTCGCGAAAGGCGCGCGGCTTCGGGCGATCCGGCAGGGCGTAGAGAAGACGCGCGGATTCCTGCAGCGCCAGATCCCCGGGCGCGAAGACATCGGCGCGGCCAAGGCTGAACATGGCATAGATTTCCGCCGTCCAGACGCCGATGCCGGGCACCTGCGTGAGGGTCGCGACCACCTCGTCATCGGGTGCTGCGCGCAGCGCGGCATAGTCGATATCGGCATCCGCGAGCGCGCGGGCGTAGCGGGCTTTCTGCCGGCTGAGGCCGGCGGCGCGCAAGTCTTCGTCGCTTGCTGCGAGTATCGCCCACGGCCGGGTCAGCCCCGCCGCTTCCATCCGGCCCTGCACCGCGTTCGCCGAGGCCACGCTGACCTGCTGGCTGATGATCGCGTTCAAGAGCTCGGCAAACCCGTCCGCGCGGCGGCGTAGCGGCAGATCCCCGGTCATTTGATACGCATGAGCCATGCGTGGGCAGCGCTGTGCCAGATGCTCTGCGCCCTCGGAGACATCGTCTTCGGTCTCGATAATTCGTCCAACCATCCCGGCGAGCATAGAGGATTTGGCCCGAAGACCAAGGGGCGACATCGCGCTTGCACCCATCCGAGGCCGGGGCTAGCACTCCGACATGACCGACACAGCCCTGCCCAGAGATGACAGTCAGGCCAAGCGCAACGTCGCCGTTCTGGTGGCCGCGCAGGCGATTCTCGGTGCGCAGATGCCGATGATCTTCGTGGTGGGCGGTCTGGCGGGGCAATCCCTGGCCGGCAATCCCTGTTTCGCGACATTGCCGATCTCGCTGATCGTGCTGGGATCGATGCTGTCGGCCACACCAATCTCGCACCTGATGCAGCGCTACGGGCGGCGCGTGGGGTTTATCATCGGCGCGTTGGCCGGGGCGATCGGCGGCGCGGTCGGCGCCTACGGCCTCTATGTCGCGTCCTTCCCGATCTTTCTGGCCGGCAGCCTGATCACCGGCACCTACATGTCGGCACAAGGCTTCTACCGCTTTGCCGCCGCCGACACCGCCAGCGACACGTTTCGGCCCAAGGCGATTTCCTATGTCATGGCGGGCGGGCTGCTGAGCGCGATCATCGGGCCGCAACTCGTGAAGTTGACCTCGCAGGCCATGGTGATCCCGTTTTTCGGTACCTACCTGGCGGTGATCGTGCTCAACCTCGCGGGCGCGCTGCTGTTCCTGATGCTCGACATCCCAAAGCCGCCGATGCCGTCCGAAGACGCGCCGCGCGGCCGCACCCGGATGGAACTGCTGAAAACCCCGCGCATCGCCGTGGCTGTGATCTGTGCCATGGTGTCCTACGCGCTGATGAACTTGGTGATGACCTCGACCCCGCTGGCCGTGGTCGGGTGCGGGTTCACCGAGGGCCGCGCGGCGGATGTCGTCACCGCGCATGTTCTGGCGATGTATGTGCCGTCGTTCTTCACCGGGCATCTCATCGCGCGCTTCGGGGTGGAGCGGATCGTCGGCACCGGCCTTGTCATCCTCGCCGGGGCCGGCGCGGTGGCGCTGTCGGGGGTGGAGCTGGAGCATTTCTTCGTCGCGCTGATCCTGCTGGGTGTGGGCTGGAATTTCGGTTTCATCGGGGCGACGACGATGCTGGCGGGCGCCCACGAGGCCCATGAACGGGGTCGCATGCAGGGGCTCAACGATCTGCTGGTCTTCGGGGGCGTGACCTTTGCATCGCTCGCCTCGGGCGGGCTGATGAATTGCTCGGGCAGCAGCGCGCAGATGGGCTGGGCCGCGGTCAACCTGGCGATGGCCCCGTTCCTGATGCTGGCCGGGGGCGCGCTGATCTGGCTGGTGATGCGCCCCCGGGAGGCGTGAGCGCCGGCTTTTGCGGGCGGGATTTCGGGTATTTTGACCAAGAAGAAACCGGCGGGGCGACAAGAGCGTCCGGACCCCCGCCGGATGATGCCGGATCAGCCCAGCTTGCGCAGGCGGGCCAGAAGGCTCGACGTATCCCAGCGTCCGCCGCCCATGGCCTGAACGTCCTTGTAGAACTGGTCGACGAGGGCCGTCACCGGCAGGCTCGCCCCGGTCTCGTCGGCCGTCGAGAGGCAGATGTCGAGATCCTTGCGCATCCAGTTGACCGCAAAGCCGTGGTCCCACTTGTCATCGAGCATCGTCTCGTAGCGGTTGGCCATCTGCCACGATCCGGCCGCGCCCTGGCTGATCACCTCGACAACCGCGCGCCCGTCAAGCCCTGCCTTCTCGGCGAAATGCAGCGCCTCCGACAGGCCCTGCACGAGGCCGGCGATGGCGATCTGGTTGCACATCTTGGTCATCTGCCCCGCGCCGCTGTCGCCGATCCGGCGGCACAGCTTGGCATAGGTGGTCATGATCGGTTCGGCCGCCGCGTAAGCCGCCGCATCGCCGCCGCACATGATCGACAGCTGGGCATTCTCGGCCCCGGCCTGACCGCCGGAGACCGGCGCATCCACGAAATCCACACCGGCGGCGCGCGCCCCTGCGTAAAGCTCTGCGGTCACCTTCGCCGAGACGGTGGTGTGATCCACAAAGACCGCGCTATCGGTCATGCCCGCGAACGCGCCGTCCGCGCCGAGGCAGACGCTGCGCAGATCGTCGTCATTGCCGACGCAGGCCATGACGAACTCCGCGCCCGAGGCGGCCTCGCGCGGGGTGGGGGCATGTCGTCCGCCATGCTCGGCCACCCAGGCCTCCGCCTTGGCGGCCGTACGGTTGTAGACGCAGACATCATGGCCCGCCGCCTGAAGATGTCCGGCCATCGGGTAGCCCATGACCCCAAGTCCGAGGAATGCCAGATTTGCCATTCTTCGCTCCTCCTGTCCCAGTGTTTCCATTGTCACGTCGGAGATTTCTGACTATCCCCGTCGCGTATGCAAGCGGAAACTAGGACGAGGGAGCCCCCGTGGCGGTTGTGATCAGATGGCTGTTGCGCGCGGCCGGGACGTTGGTGGCAGTCGCCCTTCTGGCGCTGCTTGCGGGCTATATGGTCCTGTCACGCTCTTTGCCGGATTACGACAAGCAGCTCGCGGTCCGCGGCGTCGATGCGTCAATGGAGATCGTGCGCGACACCTCCAACGTGCCCCATGTCTTCGGGCAGAGCGATACCGACACGTTCTTCGGGCTGGGCTACGCGCATGCGCAGGACCGGCTTTGGCAGATGATGACCATGCGTCGCACGGTGCAGGGCCGGCTGTCCGAGGTATTCGGCAGCCGCACCGTCAGGATCGACACCACCATGCGCCGGTTCGGCCTCTACAGGCTGGCCCGTCAGTCGGTCGCGGTTCAGGACGAGCAAACCCGCGCCGCGCTGAAGGCCTATTCCGATGGAGTCAATGCACGGCTGACCGAGATCAACCGCGACGCGCTTGGCCGCGGCGCGCCTGAGCAGTTCGTTTTCAACGCCCCAATCGCGCCGTGGCAGCCGGCCGATTCCATCGCACTGCTCAAGCTCATGGCGGCGCAACTGTCGGGTCACCTGGCCAACGAGGTGCTTCACGCGCGCACCTCCCTCGAACTGGACGACCCCGAAAGGCTGGCAGATATCATGCCGCTCGCCCCGGGCAGCGGCATCGCGGCGTTGCCGGAATATGCAAGCCTTTTTCCGGACGGGGCGTTCCGGCACGCCGCGGCGGACACCGGGGATGCGGACGATCACCCGCTGTCGCCCTTCAAGCCGCGCGCCGTTGCCGGCGCCTCGAACGCCTTTGCCGCCGCGGCGTCGCGATCGGCCTCCGATGGCACCCTTCTGGCCAACGATCCGCACCTGGGATTCTCGGCCCCCGGCATCTGGTATCTCGCCCGGCTGAAGCTGGAGCACGGCGGCGTGATCGGCGGCACGATCCCCGGTATTCCAGCGATCCTGACCGGGCGCAACGCCCGGCTGGGCTGGGGGATCACGTCCTCCTATCTCGACGATCAGGACGTGCATATCGAAGAGGTCAACCCCGAGAATTCCGATGAATACCGCACCCCGGACGGCTGGGCGCCATTCCGCACCGAACGATCGATCATCGAGATCAAGGACGCCGATCCGATCACGCTGAGCCTGCGATGGACCGAAAACGGGCCGGTACTGCCCGGCAGCCATTACGATCTCGACGAGGTGACGCCGCGGGGCCATGTCGCCTCGGTGTCTTGGACCGCGCTGTCGGGACAGGACACGACGATGAGCGCGGCGATCGGGCTGATGCAGGCGCAGTCCGTCGAGGAAGGGCTCGCGCAGAGCCATGATTTCATCGCCCCCTCGCAGAACCTGACCCTGGCGGATCAGGACAAGATCGCGATGCGCCTGATCGGGGCCATGCCGCGTCGCAGTGCCCGGCATGAAAGCGAGGGGCGCCTGCCGTCGCGCGGGTGGGTGGCCGAGAACCGCTGGCAGGGCCGGCTGCCCGAAGCGGCCAATCCCGAATTCATCGCACCGCGCGGGGGCATCCTGGGCAACACCAACAACAAGCTGGTGGACCGTCCGTTTCCGCTGCATGTCAGCCATTACTGGGGCGACACGCAGCGCGTGAACCGGTGGCGCAAGCTGATGCAGGACCGCGAGGGGCACACGCGCGACAGCTTTGTCGAGGCACAGCTGGACACGGTCAGCTTCACGGCCCGCTCGCTGCTGCCGCTGATCGGCGCGGATCTGTGGTTCACCGGCGACGCCTCGCCCGAGGGATCGCAAGAGCGGCTGCGCCGGCAGGCGCTCGACCTTCTGGCCGACTGGAACGGCGAGATGAACGAACACCTGCCAGAGCCACTGATATATGCGGCTTGGATGCGCGCGCTCATGGACCGGCTGATCCGCGACGACCTCGGCCCGCTGGCGCGCGAGTTCGATCATCCCGAGCCGGTCTTCATCGAGCGTGTGTTTCGCGATATCGACGGTGCGTCGGCCTGGTGCGACGTGCGACAGTCGGGCGCGACGGAAACCTGTTCGGACATCGCGCGCATGGCGCTCGACGACGCGTTGCTGTGGATCACCGAACGCTACGGCTCTTCGCTGGAAAGCCTGCGATGGGGGGATGCCCATCAGGCCACGCATGACCATCAGGCCTTGGGCGAGGTGCCGCTGCTGCGCTACTTCGTCAATATCAGGCAGTCGACCTCGGGCGGTGACAACACGCTCATGCGCGGCCTCACCCGCGGCGGCGACGGCCCCGACCCGTTCGAGAACGTGCACGGCGCGGGCTATCGCGGCGTCTACGATTTCGCCGATCCAGACAGCAGCGTGTTCATCATCTCGACCGGTCAATCGGGCCATTTCCTGAGCCGCTTCTACGACAACCTGGCCGAGCTGTGGCGTCGCGGGGAATACATCCCGATGTCGCTCGACCCCGATCTCGCGCGCGCCGCCGCGGTGGGGGTGACGGTGCTCGACCCGCGATCGGAGTGAGGACGCGTGGCAAAACCGCTTGAGGCAGCCCGCCGGCCCCGCTAGGTCCCTCCTAAAGGAGTCATCCGCATGAGCCTCAACACGTTCGGTCATCTCTTTCGCTTCACCACCTGGGGCGAAAGCCACGGCCCCGCCCTCGGGGCCACGGTGGATGGCTGCCCGCCGGGTGTGGCGATCGACGAGGCGATGCTGCAGCACTGGCTCGACCGGCGCAGGCCGGGTCAGAACAAGAACACCACGCAGCGGCAGGAAGCGGACGCGGTGCGCATCCTGTCGGGTGTGTACGATGGGCAGACCACCGGCACACCGATCCAGCTGATGATCGAGAACACCGACCAGCGGTCGCGCGACTATGGCGACATCGCACGTACATTCCGGCCCGGTCATGCCGACATAACCTATCACCTGAAATACGGGATCCGCGATCCGCGCGGCGGCGGGCGGTCCTCCGCGCGCGAGACGGCGGCGCGGGTGGCCGCGGGGGGTGTGGCGCGCGCCGCGCTCGCGCAGCTTGCCCCAAAGCTGGAGGTCGAGGGCTACATGGTCGCCATGGGCGAGATGGAGCTTGACCGCACCCGATTCGACCGGGACGCCATCGACGGCAACGATTTCTGGCTGCCCGATGCAGGCGCCGCCCCGCAGTGGGAGGCGTATCTGCAGCAGCTTCGCAAGCGTCACGATTCGGTCGGCGCGATGATCGAGGTCACGGCGCGCGGCGTGCCCGCCGGGCTGGGCGCGCCGATCTATGGCAAGCTCGACACAGATCTTGCCGCCGCGATGATGTCGATCAACGCCGTCAAGGGCGTCGAGATCGGCGAAGGCATGGCCGCGGCGCGGCTGGCGGGCAGCGCCAATGCCGACGAGATCTTCCCCGGGGAAGACGGGCCAGATTACGGCTCGAACCACGCGGGCGGCATCCTCGGGGGGATATCTACGGGGCAGGATGTGGTCGTGCGGTTCGCGGTCAAGCCGACCTCGTCGATCCTGACCCCGCGCCGCTCGATCACCGTCGACGGCACCGCGACCGAAGTGGTCACCAAGGGCCGGCACGATCCGTGCGTCGGCATCCGCGCGGTTCCCGTGGGCGAGGCGATGATGGCCTGCGTGCTTCTCGACCACCTGTTGCTGCATCGCGGCCAGGTCGGGGACGGACCACGCGGCACGATCGGTTGACGCCGTTTTCTTGAAAAGAAAACGGACCGGAATTTTTTAAAAATTCCGACCGCCTAGACCCGGCGCTGCCGCGACAATTGCACCGCCAGAATACCGCCCATGATCACCGCGACACCGATCAGGTCCTGCACGCTCAGGGTTTCGCTCAGGATCACCGCCGCGATGGCCACGCCCAGAAACGGGTTGAGGAAATGAAAGGTTGCGGCCTTCACCGCCCCGATCCGGTTCACCAGCCAGAACCACGCGAGCGTCGCCGCCAGCCCCGGAACCAGCGTCGTGTAGACGAACGCCGCGGCCAGCGTCCACGACCAATCAACCTCGAACGATTCAAGCGGCACGGCGACCACCCCGAGAACGAGGCTGCCCACCAACATCTGCAAGCCGACCACCATCAGGAAATTCCCGCCCGACGTGGCCCCGCGCACCGCCAGCGTGGCGAAGGTCAGCGCGATGACACCGGCCACGCACAGGACAAGCCCGTAGAGATCGACCCCGCCGTTCAGCCGCGCCCCCATGATGATCGTCACCCCGATCACCCCGGCCAGAAGGCCTATCACGCCCATGAGGCCGATCCGTTCGCCTAGGATCAGCCACCCCGCCAGCCCGACCAGAAGGGGCATGGTCGAGGCGATGATCGCGGCCAGACCCGCCTCGATGGTCTGCATGGCCACGAAATTGAGCCCCAGATAAAGCGCGTTCTGGCAGATTCCGAAAACGATGGTCGCACGCCACTGGCCCCGCGTCAGGTGCCAGCTCTGACCGAGTGCACGGGCGATCAGAATGCCCAGGAGACCCGACAGCAGAAAACGCAGGCTGAGCGCGGTCAGCGGCGGGGCCGAAGCCACGATGATCCGCGCCGAGGTGAACGCCGACGACCACATCACCGCAAAGGCCAGCCCCATCAGGATCGCGCGGATATCCATGCCTGCTCTCGCCTTTGGTCTTGGGGCGTGGTCCGCTCCGGTGTCACGCCGGGTGTGCAAGAGGTCCATGTAAATGGGCCGCCCACCGGACGGCCCATCGCCAGCCTGTCCGGGTCGGGATCAGCCGTTGACGCTGTCTTTCAGCGCCTTGGCGATGGTCACCTTCACCTGGCGATCCGCGGGCTTGGACATCTGCTCGCCGGTCGCAGGGTTGCGCACCATGCGCTCGGGACGTTCGCGGCAATAGATCTTGCCGATGCCCGGCAGCGTCACCGCACCGCCTGCGGACACTTCGCGCGTAATGACGTCGATCACAGCATCGAGCGCGCTGCCCGCCGTTTTCTTGTCACTGCCCATTTCCTCGGCCAGAGCGGTGACGAGTTGGGTCTTTGTCATAGGTTTTGACATGTCTTGATCTCCTTCAACTGCCCGTCTCTTGGGCCACGTGTCCGCGATTTAACGGCATTATGTGTACGAACACAATCTCTGGTGGGAAATTCGCCGAGATTTTAGCGTATTTTGTGCGTGTTTTTGCGTGTTCAGAGAAACGCCGTCTCCTCGAAGGAGCGCAATTTGCGGCTGTGGATACGCTCGAGCGGCATGCGGCGCAGAAGTTCCATCGCGCGGATTCCGACCATCAGATGCCGCGCGACCTGCGAGCGGTAGAAATCCGAGGCCATGCCGGGTAACTTCAATTCGCCCTGAAGCGGCTTGTCGGACACGCACAGCAACGTGCCATAGGGCACCCTGAAGCGAAATCCGTTGGCCGCGATCGTCGCGCTTTCCATGTCGAGCGCGATGGCGCGCGATTGCGACAGGCGCTGCACCGGGCCGCTGTGGTCGCGCAGCTCCCAGTTGCGGTTGTCGACGCTGGCCACCGTGCCGGTCCGCATCACCCGCTTGAGGTCGAACCCTTCGAGCTGCGTCTCCTGCGCGACGGCCTCTTGCAGGGCGATCTGGATCTCCGCGAGCGCCGGGATGGGCACCCAGGCCGGCAGATCCGCATCGAGCACGCGATCCTCGCGCAAGTAAGCATGCCCCAGCACGAAATCACCGAGCGATTGCGAATTGCGCAGCCCCGCGCAATGCCCAACCATGACCCACGCGTGCGGGCGCAGCACGGCGATATGATCCGTCGCGGTCTTGGCGTTGGACGGCCCCACACCGATATTGACCAGCGTGATGCCCGATCCGTCCGCCCGCTTGAGGTGATGGGTGGGCATCTGTGGCAGCCGGTCGGGCAACGGCACGGGCGCGTCCGGGTCCGTGATCTCGGCGTTGCCGGTGCTGACGAAGGCGGTGTAGCCACTGTCGGGATCGGCCAGCATGCGGCGAGCGAAACTCTCGAATTCAGAGACGTAGAACTGGTAATTGGTGAACAGCACGTAATTCTGGAAATGCGCCGGGTCGGTCGCGGTATAATGCTCCAGCCGCGCCAGCGAGTAATCCACGCGCTGCGCCGTGAACGGGGCCAGCGGGGCCGTCTGCCCGCCTCCCTTGTCCCATGTGCCGTTGACGATGTCGTCATTGGTCTGCGCAAGGTCGGGCACGTCGAAGAGATCGCGCAGCGTGAACGCCGCCGCGCCGTCCTGGGGCACCGTCAACCCCGCATCGGCAGCCACCGCGAAATGCACCGGTATCGGGGTGTCGGAAGCGCGGATGCAGACCGGAACGCCGTGGTTCTCGATGAGCAGGCCGATCTGCTGCTCCAGATAGGCGCGAAACAGGGCGGGCCGGGTGATCGTCGTCGCATAGGTGCCCGGATACGAGACATGGCCAAAGCTGAGCCGGCTGTCGATCTTGGCATAGGTGGTGGTGGACAGCCGAATTTCCGGGTAGAATGCCCGAACGCGCGCAGCGGGGATCTCGCCGGCAAGGGCCTTGACGAAGATCCCGCACAAGAACCGCGTCGCCGTGTCGTAGATCTCGCACAGCCTGTCGACCGCGGCACGGGCATCGGTGAAGTCACGCGGCTCCGGCATGTCGGGCGTCAGGATCAGGTCGGTGCTGTCGTTCGGGGTCATGCCGGCATCCGCTCGGAACGGGTCGAGCGGCACGTTGACACGGGCCGGAGGTGCGATCAAGCTGTGCCCGGATAATATGTGGGGGTCGAATGCGGGCCCGGGACAAGCATGAAAGGACACGACATGAGCGTGACGAACCTGAAGCCCAACATGGATCACTGGCAGGCGCGGGTCGATCTTGCCGCCGCGTTCCGCTGGACGGCGCATCTGGGCATGCACGAGGCGGTGGCCAACCATTTCAGCCTCACGATCAACGAGGATGGCACGCAATTTCTGATCAATCCCAACCAGGTGCATTTCTCGCGCATCCGGGCCAGCGACCTTCTGGAGATCGACGCGAATGACCCCGAGACCCTGAATCGGCCGGACGCGCCCGATCCCACCGCCTGGGGCCTGCATGGCGGGCTGCACCGGCACTGCCCGCATGCGCGCTGCGCCATGCATGTCCATTCGACCCATGCGACCGTTCTCGCCAGCCTCGCCGACAGTCGCCTGCCGGCCATCGACCAGAACAGTGCAATGTTCTTCGACCGGCATGTTGTCGACGAGGGCTATGGCGGGCTGGCCTTTGAGGACGAGGGCGAACGCTGTGCGCGACTTTTCCATGATCCCAAACAGAAGATCATGATCATGGGCAATCACGGGGTGATGGTCATCGGCGACACGGTGGCCGACACCTTCAACCGGATGTATTATTTCGAGCGTGCCGCGGAAAACTACATCCGCGCGCTGCAAACCGGACGCCCCTTGCGGGTCCTGTCCGACGAGGTGGCCGCGAAAACGGCAGAAGAGCTTGATGCCTATCCGGGACAGGCTGACCGGCACCTGTCAGAGATCAAGGCGCTGCTCGACGCCGATGGATCGGATTACGCAAGCTGACACGCGGAGGCGCGGCGTGCTTTGCGTCGCGTCATCCCGGCCTCAGCCCGGTTTCGACCAGCAATCCCTTGCGCTTGGCCTCGTAATAATACCCGCGCGCATACCACATGATTGCCGCATCCGGATCGCCTTCGGCCACAAGCCACGCGCCGCGAAGATACTTCACGCCGTATCTGAGGTTCGTCTCGGCATCCAGCAGGGCCTCGGGCGGGCCGCGATGGCCCATGGTGCGGGCGGTCTGCGGCAGGATCTGCAGAAGCCCGTAATAGGGCCCGTTGCGCGCCGAGGGACGGTGCCTGCTTTCGCGGATCGCCAAGCGGTGCACGAGGGTGCGCGGCACCTCGTAGCGATCGGCATAGCGGCGGATGAGACGGCGCAGTTCGGGCGTCTCGTTTGCGTACAGCGGCCGGTCGTCCAACGCGGAGGTGTCACCGCGAGTCGACACAGTGGGCTGGGAACACGCGCCAAGCGGCGCGAGGACGAGTAGCGCAAGAACGCGACGGCGTGACGGCTGGGGCATGAAGGTTCCGGAACTGGACAACGGTGGCCAAGATTGCCCTCAAGCGCCGGACGCTGCCAGAGGGCTTGTTCCCCATCGGCGAAAGCTTGCCATTCGCGCCCGTCCGGGTCATGTAATCGCGATGGACAAGGTTCTTTTCTCTTTCGGGCACGGCTATTCGGCACGCGCCCTTGCAGGTCGCCTCTTGCCGCAGGGCTGGCGCATATACGGCACGACGCGCGATGCCGCCAAGGCAGAGACCCTGCGCGCCGAAGGCGTCATCCCGATCGTCTGGGACACGGACGATGTTGCCCCCGCCCTGGACGAGGCAACGCATCTGCTGAGTTCGGTCGGCCCGAACGAGGATGGCGATCCTGTGCTCGCGCAACACCACGACCGGATTGCCCGGATCGCGTGCCGTCTCAACTGGGCGGGATACCTGTCGACCACCGGGGTCTATGGCGATCACGACGGAGCCTGGGTCGACGAAACCACGCCCCTTGTTCCATCGACACGGCGGGGCAAGATGCGCGTCGCGGCCGAGGCGACCTGGCAGGCCATTCCCGATCTGCCGCTGCACATTTTTCGGCTGGCGGGGATCTATGGCCCGGGGCGCGGCCCCTTCGAAAAGGTTCAGGATGGCACCGCGCGGCGCATCATCAAGCCGGGACAGGTGTTCAGCCGCATTCACGTGGACGATATCGCGCAGGTGCTGGAGGCGTCCATGCGCGCGCCCTGCCCCGGCACGGTGTATAACCTGTGCGATGACGACCCGGCCCCGCCGCAGGACGTGATCGCGTTCGCCGCCGACCTGCTCGGCCTGCCAGTCCCCGAGGCGGTGGCCTTCGAGGATGCGGATCTGTCGCCGATGGCGCGCTCATTCTACTCGGAATCAAAGCGTGTCTCGAACCGGCGCATTCGCGAAGACCTCGGCATCCGGCTCAAGCATCCCGACTATCGCAGTGGGCTTCGGGCGATGATCGCGGACGCCCGGGGCTGACAGCCCGGCTTCATCTTTCCAGAAATACTCGAAAATCCAACGCCTCGACCGGCGATCCAATGAAAAAGGGCCGCGCCAAGCGCGACCCTTTCCCTCGCTCCGCAGCGTGCGGCCTGATTACATCATGCCGCCCATGCCGCCCATGTCGGGCATGCCGCCGCCGCCGCCGCCACCAGCGCCTTCTTTCTGCGGCTTGTCTGCCACCATCGCCTCGGTGGTGATCAGCAGGCCCGCGATCGAGGACGCATCCTCAAGCGCGGTGCGCACCACCTTGGCCGGGTCGATCACGCCGAACTTGAACATGTCGCCATATTCATCGGTCTGCGCGTTGTAGCCGAACTTCAGATCGTCGCTTTCCCGGATCTTGCCCGCCACGACAGAGCCGTCGACACCGGCGTTCTCGGCGATCTGACGCAGCGGCGTCTCGAGCGCCTTGCGCACGATCATGATCCCGGCGTTCTGGTCGGTGTTCTCGCCGGTCAGACCTTCAAGCGACTTGGCGCCCTGCACGAGCGACACACCACCGCCGACAACGATGCCTTCCTGCACGGCCGCCCGGGTGGCGTTCAGCGCGTCGTCGACGCGGTCCTTGCGCTCTTTCACCTCGGTTTCGGTCATGCCGCCGACACGGATGACGGCAACACCGCCGGCCAGCTTGGCTACACGCTCCTGAAGCTTTTCGCGATCGTAATCGGACGTGGTGTCCTCGATCTGGGTCCGGATCTGGGCGACGCGCGCGTCGATCTCGGCCTTGTCGCCATGGCCATCGACGATGGTCGTCTCGTCCTTGGTAATGTTCACCGTCTTGGCCGAGCCGAGCATGTCCATGGTCACGCTTTCCAGTTTCATCCCGAGATCCTCGGAAATCACTTGGCCGCCTGTCAGGACAGCGATGTCCTGCAGCATGGCCTTGCGGCGATCCCCGAAGCCGGGCGCCTTGACGGCCGCGATCTTGAGCCCGCCGCGCAGCTTGTTGACCACGAGCGTGGCCAGCGCTTCGCCCTCGACATCCTCGGAGATGATCAGCAGCGGCTTTTGCGACTGGATCACCTGCTCGAGCAGCGGCACCATCGGCTGAAGGCTCGACAGTTTCTTCTCGTGCAGCAGGATGAGGCAGTCATCAAGCTCTGCGATCATCTTGTCGGAGTTGGTGACGAAATAGGGGCTCAGATAGCCACGGTCGAACTGCATGCCCTCGACCACATCGGTCTCGGTCTCGAGGCCCTTGTTCTCTTCGACGGTGATGACACCCTCGTTGCCGACCTTCTGCATCGCGTCGGCGATCTGACGGCCGATTTCGGCTTCGCCATTGGCCGAGATGGTGCCGACCTGTGCGATCTCGTCGGAATTCTCGACCTTGCGGGCTGCGGCCTTGATGTGCGCGACCACCTTCGAGGTGGCAAGATCGATGCCGCGCTTGAGATCCATCGGGTTCATGCCCGCGGACACGGCCTTGACGCCTTCCTTGACAATCGCCTGCGCCAGAACGGTTGCCGTGCTGGTGCCGTCGCCGGCTTCGTCATTGGTGCGGTTGGCGACTTCCTTCACCATCTGCGCGCCCATGTTCTCGAACTTGTCTTCCAGTTCGATCTCCTTGGCGACAGACACACCGTCCTTGGTGATGCGCGGCGAGCCGAAGCTCTTTTCCAGCACCACGTTGCGACCCTTGGGGCCAAGCGTCACCTTGACCGCATCGGCCAGAGTATTGACGCCCTTGAGCATGCGATTGCGCGCATCGGTGTCGAAACGTACGTCTTTGGCAGTCATCTTCAGATGCTCCTGTTATGAGTTTTCCCGGAAATCAGACGAGACGTGGCCTTCAGGCAGCTTTCACGGCCTTGGCGTCGTCGATGATTCCAAGAATATCGCTTTCCTTCATGATCAGCAGCTCTTCGCCGTCGATCGTGACCTCGGTTCCGGACCACTTGCCGAACAGGACCGTGTCGCCCGCGCTGACGGCCATCTCGATGCGCTCGCCATTGTCCTTGCGCGCACCGTCACCAACGGCGACGACTTCACCATGCTGCGGCTTTTCCTTGGCGGTTTCGGGGATGATCAGGCCCCCGGCGGTTTTCTCTTCGCTTTCAACGCGGCGAACAAGCACGCGGTCATGCAGCGGTTTAAATGCCATCTCTGAGGCTCCTTGGCTCAAAGTTTCCCTCGGTGATCCCTCCACGGGGATCGCTATCACTCGCCGATGACGAGTGCTAACACTGCTGTATTAAGAACGCGCTCCGGCGATGTCAAGAAGCTTACACCGGTCTGCGGCCGCATCCAGACTGCGCGGATGCGTCTTGAAAGTGTCATCCGGTGCCCGATGGCTTTGTCGCTCCGCAGACGCTATCTGTCTGCGCATGAAAAAGGTGCCTCGCTTAGCAAAACTGTTGCCGCCCGTCCCCGTCCTTCGGCGGGACAACCTCATGCAGCTGCTTGACCAACTGGAACACGAGACATCCGACGGGCGGGTCTCGGTCAGAGACGTGCTGGAACTTCTGGGACCACGCGCCTTCACGCCGATGCTTCTGGTGCCCTGCCTTGTCCTTGTCTCGCCGGTGTCGACCGTGCCCGGCGTGCCCAGCTTGCTGGCGCTGCTGGTCGGGCTGGTCGCCGTGCAGATGTTGTTCGGGCAGACGCGCATCTGGTTGCCGGTCTTCCTGCTGGACCGCGCGATCGACGCGGAACGGCTGCGCCGCACCATCAGGTTCCTGCGCCGACCTGTCGCGGTGATCGATCCCTGGATCAACGAACGGCTGACCTGGCTGGCAGAAAGACCGGCCAATCTGCCAGCCCTGCTCATTTTCTGCTTGGTCTCTTTCCTGATGCCGCTGATCGAGTTCGTGCCGTTGCTGACCTCGACGCTGGCCTCGGCAATGACGGTTTTTGCCATCGGGCTGTTCGCGCGCGACGGCGTTTTCATGCTGGCGGGGTACGCGCTTGTGGCCGCAGGGGGCGCACTTGTGACGCAGACTATCATGATGCTGGCGTGATCCCCCGCCCGCCGCAACGCGGCAACACCGGGTGACAAGCGCGGCATTGCCCCCTATACGGTGCGCCGAAACACAGTACCACAACACAGGACCAAAGATCATGACCACGCTCGTATTCGGCCACAAATCCCCCGACACCGACTCGACCGGCTCGCCCATCCTGTGGGCGTGGTACCTCAACGAGGCCAAAGGCGGCGATGCCGAGGCCGTACTGCTTGGCGAGCCCAGCACCGAGGCCGCCTTCATGCTGGACAAGTGGGACCTGCCGAAACCCCGCATCATCGACGGCGTCGAAGCGGGACAGCCTTGCGTCATCGTCGACACCAACAATCCCGCCGAATTGCCCGCGGCGATCAACGACGCCGATGTGCAGGCCATCATCGACCATCACAAGCTGGTCGGCGGGCTGGAGACAAGAGGCCCCATCGACATCACCGTGCGCCCGCTGGCCTGCACCGCGACCATCATGCTCGACCTGATGGGCGACGACGGCGCGAAGATGCCCGATTGGGCCAAGGGTGCTGCGCTGACCTGCATCCTGTCGGACACGCTTGAATTCCGCTCGCCCACCACGACTGACCACGACCGCGCCACCGCCGAACGCCTTGCCACCGATCTCGGCCTCTCGATTCCCGATTACGCGGCAGAGATGTTCGCCGCCAAGTCCGATGTGTCGGCCTTTTCGGATGCCGAGCTTCTGCGGATGGATTCCAAGGAATACGAGGTCGGCGGCACCAAGTTCCGCGTCAGCGTGCTGGAGACGACGGCGCCCGGGATGGTGCTGGATCGCAAGGCCAGCCTGATGGACAGCATGAAAACCGTCGCCGCCGAGGATGGCGTCGATCAGGTGCTGCTGTTCGTCGTGGACATCCTGCGGGAAGAGGCAACGATGCTGGTGCCGAACGATCTGGTGAAAACACTGGCCGAGAAGAGCTTTGGTGCGAGCGTGGATGGTGACACGGTCGTCCTGCCCGGCGTCATGAGCCGCAAGAAGCAGATCATCCCGAACCTCACGGTCTGACCGGGCGGCGTGACATAAAAAAAGGCCCGCAGGGGGACACATCCCGCGGGCCTTTCGATTGATCGAGGCGCGCGTTACTTGCCGGCCTCGATCACATCCTCGACCGTGCGCAGCCCGGTGCGCGGGGATTGCACCAGCACGGCCATGTTGCCCGGCTTGTGCTCGTTGCGCAGCATCTTGGTATGCGCCTGCGGGATCTCGGCCCACGGGAACACCTCGGACATGCAGGGGTCCAGCCGCCGCTCGATCATCAGCTTGTTGGCCGCCGACGCCTGTTTGAGATGCGCGAAATGGCTGCCCTGCAGGCGTTTCTGGTGCATCCACATGTAGCGCACGTCGAAAGTGCAGTTAAACCCGCTCGTGCCGGCACAGATCACCACCATGCCACCCTTCTTGCAGACCAGCGTCGAAACCGGGAAGGTCGCCTCGCCGGGATGCTCGAACACCATGTCGACGCTGACGCCCTTGCCGGTGATCTCCCAGATCGCCTTGCCGAAGCGGCGCGCCTCTTTCAGCCAAGTGTTGTATTCGGGCGTGTTCACCTTGGGCAACTGGCCCCAGCAGTCAAAGTCCTTGCGGTTGATGACGCCCTTGGCGCCCTGATCCAGCACGAACTGGCGCTTGCTTTCGTCCGAGATCACGCCGATCGCGTTGGCCCCCGCGGTGTTGGCCAGTTGGATCGCGTAAGAGCCGAGCCCCCCCGACGCGCCCCAGACCAGAACGTTCTGACCGGGCTTCAGATCATGCGGCGCATGGCCGAACAGCATCCGGTACGCGGTGGCCAGCGTCAGCGTGTAGCACGCGCTTTCCTCCCATGTCAGGTGCTTGGGGCGCGGCATCAGCTGCTGTGCCTGCACGCGCGCGAATTGCGCGAACGACCCATCGGGCGTCTCGTAGCCCCAGATGCGCTGCGTCGGCGAGAACATCGGGTCGCCACCATTGCAATCCTCGTCATCGCCATCGTCTTGGTTGCAATGGACCACGACCTCGTCGCCGACCTTCCAGCGCTTGACCCTGTCACCCACCTTCCAGACGATCCCCGCCGCGTCGGACCCGGCGATGTGATACGGCGCGCCGTGCCCGTCGAAGGGGCTGATCGGCTCTCCGAGACCGGCCCAGACCCCGTTGTAGTTCACGCCCGCGGCCATCACGAGGATCAGCACGTCCTGGCTGTCAAGCTCCCAGGTGTCGACCACCTCCTGCTGGAACGAGGTTTCCGGCTCGCCATGCCGCTCGCGGCGGATCGCCCATGCATACATCTGCTTGGGGACATATCCCAGCGGCGGCATCTCGCCGACCTCGTAGAGATCCTTTTCCGGCGCATCGTAGGGCGCGATGCCCGTGTCGGTGTCCAAAGCCATCGTAAGCCTCCTGTTCCTTTTTGCCGCAGTGCAGAATGACGCATATCTGCTTCGGAATACTCAGGGAAGAGTAATATTGCAATAGTTGAGGGTATTTTATTGTAACTTTATGACCGAGCAGGCGCAGAAAGTCAGATCAGGCCGCGCTTCGGGCTTGAAAAAGATGGGCGATGGAGGCTGCGTAATAGGTCACGAGCGGTCGTTGCGCCTCGACGATGGCAAGGCCCGCCGACCGCGGCTCGACCAGCCCGCGATCACACAGGATCCGAAGCCCGAATCGCGCGGCACGCTCCGGATCGGCTTCCGGTACGTAAGGGTTCGCGCGACGCAGCGTGCCCAGCATGCGTCCGATTTCAGTGGCAATGGCCGGCTGATCCAGTGGCCCATCGGCCTGCAAGAGCACCCGCGCCACGAGCGGCACGGGCAGCACCGGCGCCTCGGACTTGATACGCGCCATCAGGGCCCGCGTCAGGCCCCTCGCATCGGCGCCCGGATGCTCGGCCTGGAATGTCCGAAGCGACATCGGCGCGCCGAAGGAAACCGCGGCGTAGCCGTGTCGGTGATAGCGTCCGCGAAGCTTGAGCACGCCCTGCCACAGGATGAACCGCGCGATCACGCTGATCCGGGCCGGGAACCTGCGGCCGCCGTTCTGGCGTGCCGCGATCAGAAGGCGGTCCTCGAACACCCGATCGTAATTCAACGCCACGGGCACGAAGACCACATCGCGCGCCTTTGGATCACGCTCCTCGACGATATACTTGATCAGGCCGTGCCGCGGGACTTGCGGCGCACCGTCAAGGCTCAGCCGGCCCTCGGGGAACACCGCCTGCGTCACGCCGCCATCGGTGGCCATGCCGACATAGCGCGCCAGAACGCGCGCATAAAGCGAGTCGCGCTCGCGGCGGCGGATGAAGAACGCGCCCATGGCCTTGATCAGCCGCGACAAGGGCCAGACACGCGCCCATTCCCCGACAGCATAGCTGAGCGCGGACCGTTCGGCCGCCAGCCACGTGACCAGAACGTAATCCATGTTGGATCGGTGATTCATCACGAACACGACCGTCGCGTTGCGGTCGATCCCGGAGAGGGCATCGTCATCGAAATGCCCCAACCGCACATGATAGAGCGCCTGGCTCACCCACTTGCCCAGCCGGATCGCCACACCGAAATAGGCGTATGCGGAAAAGCTGGGCACGATCTCGCGCGCGTATCCCCTTGCCCGCGCGAAGGCCACGTTTTCCGGGACGCCGCGCGCCTTGGCATGGTTCGCGATGGCGCGGCTGACCTCGGGATCGTAGATGAGACGCTGGATCATGTCGTAGCGCCGCGCCAGCTTGAACGGTTCGATCGGGCGCTGCAGACGTTCGTTCAGCCTCTTTACAGCCCGTTCCAGACGCCGGCGGAAGAACCAGCGCACCGACGGGAACAGGAAATGCGAGGCGAAAGTGACCGTCGCGAACCCGACCAGCAGAACAAGCGCCCAGACGGGCATCTCGACGGTTTGGAACATGCCACTCTCTTTCTGCGCGCGGCGCGGCGGAAATGCCGACCTCAGCCCCTTACGTCATCACAGGTGTACGTGCCATCCGGATCGCGCTCGGCCTCGACAAAGACCCCGTCATCCACGCGGCACAGGACGGTACCCGGCGGGAATGTCTCGCCCTCCGGGTTGCGGGCGTCGCGCACCGCACGATACGTGCCTCGCGCCCCCCGGTAGACCAGCTTGGTCGCCCCGACGGCGGTGTTTACAGCCAGGCGTCCAGTGCCCAATACCGCATCGCCGGTGTTTTCCGTGACCTGTTCCGTGGTACAGGCCCCAAGAGAGAACAGTGCCGCAACAGCCACCGCCGGAAAAGTCGATTTCATAACGAGACCCTTTTAGTTACCTCACGAACCGCGACGGTAACTTCCGACCCCGGGCAAAACAACCACCCCTCACGACGCCGCGTTGCAGCGAATTGACAGCGCCAGTTTGTTGCCTGTAGTCTCTGCAATACGTAAGAAAATTGCGCCACCTGATTCAAGAGGCTTGTCCATGTCGCAGACGCAGAAAGACCCGCAGAGCGGCCCGTCCGATCGCCCGAAAGATCGCCCGTGGCTGATCCGCACCTATGCGGGTCATTCGACGGCAAAGGCGTCGAACGCGCTTTACCGCGGCAATCTTGCCAAGGGCCAGACGGGGCTGTCGGTGGCCTTCGATCTGCCCACCCAGACGGGCTATGACAGCGATCATGTCCTGGCAAAAGGCGAGGTCGGCAAGGTCGGCGTGCCGGTCTGCCATCTGGGGGACATGCGCACCCTGTTCGACCAGATCCCGCTGGATCAGATGAACACCTCTATGACGATAAACGCGACCGCGCCGTGGCTCCTGGCGCTTTATATCGCCGTGGCCGAGGAACAGGGCGCGGACACGCGTGCGCTTCAGGGCACGGTGCAGAACGACCTGATCAAGGAATACCTGTCGCGCGGGACCTATATCTGTCCGCCCGCGCCCAGCCTCAAGATGATCGGCGACGTGGCCGAATACTGCTACAAGCACGTGCCGAAATGGAACCCGATGAATGTCTGTTCCTACCACCTGCAGGAGGCCGGCGCGACGCCCGAGCAGGAACTGGCCTTCGCGCTCGCCACCGCGGTCGCGGTGCTGGACGAATTGCAGCCGCGCGTCCCGGCCGAGGATTTTCCGATCCTGGCCGGGCGGATCTCGTTCTTCGTGAACGCGGGCATCCGCTTTGTCACCGAGATGTGCAAGATGCGCGCTTTCGTCGATCTCTGGGACGAGATCCTGGCCGAGCGCTACGGCATCGAGGACCCGAAATTCCGCCGTTTCCGCTACGGCGTGCAGGTCAATTCCCTTGGCCTGACCGAACAGCAGCCCGAGAACAACGTCTACCGCATCCTGATCGAGATGCTGGCCGTGACGCTTTCGAAAAACGCCCGCGCGCGGGCCGTGCAATTGCCTGCCTGGAACGAGGCGCTTGGTCTGCCGCGCCCGTGGGATCAGCAATGGTCGATGCGCATGCAACAGATCCTCGCCTATGAGACGGATCTTCTGGAATTCGACGACCTGTTCGACGGCAACCCCGCCGTCGACGCCAAGGTCGAAACGCTGAAAGCAGAGGCCCGTCACGAACTGGCCAAGCTCGACGGGATGGGCGGCGCGGTCTCGGCGATCGAGTACATGAAGGCGCGGCTGGTCGACAGCAATGCCGCGCGGCTCGGCCGGATCGAACGCAACGAAACGATCGTGGTCGGCGTGAACAAATGGCAGGTCGGCGAGCCGTCACCGCTGCAATCCGAAGACGGCGGCATCATGGTGGTCGACCCGGACGTCGAGGCCGACCAGATCGGGCGGCTGGAGGCGTGGCGCGCGACACGCGACACCGCTGCCGTGAAAACCGCCCTCGCCGACCTGCGTTCCGCAGCCCGGTCAGGGCGCAATATCATGCCCGCCTCGATCGAATGTGCGAGGGCCGGTGTCACGACTGGCGAATGGGCCGAACAGATGCGCGCGATACATGGCGAATATCGCGGCCCGACCGGCGTGTCCCCGCACCCGTCGAACATGACCGAAGGTCTGGAGGAGATCCGCGCCGCCGTCGATGCGGTCAGCGACCGCCTTGGGCGGCGGCTGAAATTCGTGCTTGGCAAGCCCGGGCTTGACGGGCATTCCAATGGGGCCGAGCAGATCGTTTTCCGTGCCCGCGATTGCGGCATGGACATCGGTTACAACGGGATCCGCCTCACCCCAGAAGAGATCGTGCGCGCCGCGCGGGACGAGAACGCGCATGTCGTGGGCCTATCGATTCTGTCGGGCAGCCACATGCCGCTGATGGAGGATCTCATGCGGCGGATGCGCGAGGCAGGGCTTGGCGACGTGCCGGTGATCGTGGGCGGGATCATTCCAGAGGAAGACGCGAAACGCCTGCAACAGATGGGGGTCGCGCGTGTCTATACACCCAAGGACTTCGAGTTGAACACCATCATGATGGATATCGTGGCTTTGGCGGACGCACGCGCCGTCGCAGCCGAATAAAAAGCGACGGAAAGTCCCGGCGGGTCGATTTGACAGCGGACCCGCCGGACATCGAAAACGTATTATTCCTCGCGAACTTCGCTGAGACGCGAAATCACGCGCTGGTTGAGGTCCTCGTCTTCGCCAGCGGCATTCGCGATGGCGACGTAGGTGTCGACATCCATGTTGTCCACGGCATCGACGGCCTCGAATGCGGCTTCGTTGGCCTCTTGGACCAGCTCCTGCTGCTCTGCCTCATCTTCGGCCCCCTCGATGGAGGTGCCGTATTCGTCACGCACCTGCTCGACCGCGATGATCGCCTCGACAAAGGCGTCGACCTGTGCGTCGGTGACATCGTCTGCGGCGATCTCTTCGGGCTGCGCTTCCTGAGCGGCGAGCGGTGCCGCAATTGCTAGGGTCGCCGCACTCAGGATCGCGGCAAGGCTGGTTTTGAAGGTCAAAACTGGACTCCTGTCATCGGTTGGGCTGTAGAGCAGACAAGATGGGCGAGGCTTTAGTGAGTGGCAACCCCGTCGGCTGAAAAATGCCATGCATCCTTTCTGGACAAGGCTGGCCAAGCGCCGCATTCCGGCGCACACTGACGTGACACACTGTGATGAGAGGCCGTGCATGCCCCTGACGACCCGCCCAATCGCAACCGGCGACAAACCCGCGTGGAAACCGCTTTGGCAGGCGTATCTGGCGTTTTACGAGACATCGCTGCCCGACGCCGTCTACGATATCACCTTCGAGCGTCTCATATCCGCCGATCATCCGGCACAGAACGGGCTGCTGGCCCTGCAGGACGGGCAGGTCACAGGGCTCGTGCATTTCATCTATCACCCGCATAACTGGCGGATCGAGCCGGTCTGCTATCTTCAGGATCTCTATGTCGCGTCTGATGCCCGCAACAGCGGCGCGGGGCGCGCACTGATCGAGGCGGTCTATGCGCGGGCGGACGAGGACGGATGCCCGTCGGTCTACTGGACCACTCAGGAGTTCAATACCACGGCCCGACGGCTTTATGATCGGATCGGGACGCTGACACCGTTCATCAAGTACACGCGGTAGACGGGCGCGGCCCACAGGCCCTGCACGCTCACTCGGTCTTGAGGGGCGCCCCGCCGGCGAAGCTGTTGCCATGCACGTAATCGCAGGGCGCCTCCTGCATTTCCAGATGCAGCCCGGTGCCGTGATAGGGGTGCGAGCGCGCCAGATCCTCGTCTACCTCGATCCCCAGGCCCGGCGCCTCGGGCGGTATTACAAAGCCGTCTTCGGTGCGGATCCCGCCACCAATCAGCGCGTCGTGAAACGGCGTCTCGATCGTCTCGGCCATCAGGATGTTCGGGATCGAGGCGGCCAGATGGATGTTAGCGGCCCATTCCACGGGCCCGGCATAGAGATGCGGCGCGATCTGCGCGTTATACGCCTCTGCAACCGCCCCGATCTTTTTGGTCTCCCAGATCCCGCCGGACCGCCCGAGCGCGGGTTGCAGGATCGCTGCCGCACCTGCCTGCAGGATCGCGGCGAACTCGGATTTGGTGGTCAGCCGCTCTCCGGTGGCCACGGGTATGCGCACGGCATCCGCCACGCGCGCCATTTCCGCGATATTGTCAGGCGGCACGGGCTCTTCGTACCAGAGCGGCGAGAACGGTTCCAGCGCCTGGCCGAGGCGGATCGCCCCCGCCGTGGTGAACTGCCCATGCGTGCCGAAGAGGATATCGGCGCGGTCGCCCACGGCCTCGCGGATCGCCCGGCAAAAAGCGACGGATGTGGAAATGTCGGACATCGCCGGCATGTGCCCGCCGCGCATCGTGTAGGGCCCGGCCGGATCGACCTTCACGGCCGTGAAGCCGCGCGCCACGCAGTCTTGCGCGCTTTCGGCGGCCATCTCGGGCGAGGTCCAGAACGCCTGAAGATCGTGATGCGGCAGGGGATAAAGATAGGTGTAGGCGCGCACGCGCTCGTTCATCCGCCCACCCAGAAGCGCCCAGACGGGCCGGTCGCGCGCCTTGCCGAGGATGTCCCAGCAGGCGATCTCGAGCCCGGAAAACGCGCCCATCACCGTCAGGTCGGGGCGCTGCGTGAACCCCGACGAATAGGCGCGGCGAAACATCCGTTCGATATTCTCGGGGCTCTCGCCCTGCATGTGCCGCGCAAAGACATCCTCGATCACGGCGCGCATTGCGTTCGGGCCGATGCTGGTGCCATAGCACTCGCCCCAGCCGATGATGCCGTCATCCGTGGTCAGCTTGACGAGAATCCAGTACTGCCCACCCCAGCCCGGCGCGGGCGGCGATGTCACGATGATGTCGAGGTCTTTGAGTTTCATTCTGTGCGCTCCGTTCGGGGGTTTCGGATCGCTGCGCGATCCGACCGGGGCGAAGGACCCCTGCCATGTGTCTCGACCTGATGGCAAGACCAGTGCGTTCCCTCGCGCGCCCCGGAGTATTTTCGGCAAGATGAAGCAGCGCGCGTCATGGGAAGGTGATGACGTTGCGCCGGGCCGTGCCGGATCTGGTATCGGCGATCGCGTCGTTGATCCGGTCGAGCGGCCAGCGGCCCGAGATCAGCTCGTCCAGTTTCAGCCGGCCTTGCGCATAGAGATCGACCATCCACGGGATGTCGCGGCGGATGACGGCCTCGCCCATCTTGGAGCCGATCATCGACTGGCCCATGGCGGCGAAATTGCCGGCCTCGTAGCGGCTTTCGGCCCCGGAATGCGGCATGCCGACCATGACCATCCGCCCGCCGCCCGCAAGATAGCGCGGCGCGGTGTCATAGGCACCGGCCACACCGACGGTCACCAGAACGGCATCGGCGCCACGCCCCATGATCGTCTTGGCCGCGCGCCACGGTTTCTCGCCGGTTGCGAGAACGCCTTCAGTCGCGCCGAACTCGCGCGCCACGGCCAGCTTTTCCTCGGTCATGTCCACCGCGATGATGCGGCGCGCGCCCGCGATCCGTGCGCCCTGGATAGCGTTGAGCCCCACGCCGCCCGCGCCGATCACCACGACATCCTCGCCCGCGCGCAAGCCGGCGGCATTGACGACGGCCCCGACGCCGGTGATCACGCCACAGGCCAGAAGCGACGCCGCGGCCATGTCGATGCCCTCGGGGATGCGCGCGACCTGGCTGTGATGCACCACGACACGCTCGGCAAAGGCACCGCAGGCCATCGCCTGGTGCAGTTTGCCGCCCTCATGCGTGCTCAGCGGACCGTCATCGCGATCTTGGGGCGTCTCGCAGCGCGTTGGCCGGCCGCCTGCGCAGGACGGGCATTGCCCGCAGGCCCGGATCAGCGTGACGACCACAGGATCGCCGGAGGCCAGCCCGGTCACACCGTCACCGACGCCGCGCACGCGGCCCGCCGCCTCGTGGCCATAGACCGCCGGCAGCGACCCGCCCCAGCCACCATCGGCATATGTGATGTCGGAATGGCAGATCGCCACGGCCGATAGCTCGACCTCGACCTCACCCGCCCTCGGCGCGGCAAGCTGCACGTCCTCTACGACAAGCGGCGCCCCGAATTCGTGGCAGACAGCGGCTTTCATGGTTTGCATCGGCACCTCCGTATTTGCGTGCAAGTGACTTGGATTCGAACCCGAGTGCAAGCGGGAAGCCGTGACAAGACTACGGCGGGGGTGCCTTGCCGCCGCGTCAGTCCGCGAAGCGGCGCAGCGCCTCACCGAAGAGCGCGGCATCGACATTTCCGCCCGAGATAGTGCAAATCACCGCATCGCCGTCGATCTCGTCGGGGTGGAACAGCGCGGCGGCAAGCGCCACGGCGCCCCCCGGCTCTGCCACCAGCTTGAGCCGCGAGAAGGCGAGCGCCATGGCGCGCAGCGCCTCGTCTTCGGTGACCACAAGGCCGGGGCCGCACAGTCGCTGCATGATGGGAAAGGTCATCTCACCCGGTTGCGGCGTGACGATCGCATCACAAAGCCCGCCCGGCTGGCCCGTGTTGCGCAGGATCCGCCCAGAGGCGAGCGAGCGGGTCACGTCGTCGAATCCCTCGGGCTCGACGGGCCGGGCCCGCAGACCCGGCGCATCCGCCTCGAGCGCGAGCGCGATCCCCGAGGTCAGACCGCCCCCACCGCAACAGACCAGAACATCGGCGCTGGCGACGCCAAGGGCGCTTGCATCCTCGGCAATCTCCAGCCCGGTCGTACCCTGGCCGGCAATCACCTGACGGTCATCGAAGGGTTTGATCAGGGTGAGCTCGCGCTCGGCGCTCAACTGCGCCCCTATGGCGTCGCGATCCTCGCGGCCGCGGTCATACAGCACCACCTCGGCGCCGAGCGCGCTTGTGTTGTCGATCTTCTGGCGCGGCGCATCGCCGGGCATGATGATAACACTGGGTACGCCAAACTCGCGTGCCGCGAGTGCCACACCCTGCGCGTGATTGCCTGACGAGAACGCGATCACGCCCCGCACGCGAGTATCGGGATCGAGCGACGACAGGGCAGAGCGCGCGCCGCGATACTTGAAGCTGCCGGTATGTTGCAAGCATTCGGGCTTGATGAACACCTGTCGCCCGGCAATCTCGTCCAGAAACGGCGAGGACAGCAGCGGCGTGCGCCGCGCATAACCGGCCAGCCGCGACGCCGCCTCCCGTATCATCGTGATGTCGGTCACTGTACCCGGTCCAGCACCGCGCGGATCGCCGAGAGTGCCTCGGGCTCGTCAAGAAACGGCACATGGCCCCGGTTCGGAACGGTCGCGATGATCAGGTCTGGGTGCCGCGCTTGCATCCCGGCGAGGGTCTCGACGCTCAAGAGGTCGGAGTTTTCGCCGCGAACCACCGCCGTGGGAATTTCGCGCAGCGCGTCGAACATCTGCCACAGATCCGGCGCCTCGCCCGCGCCGGCCTGCCCGATCATCGCGTCGCGCAAGCGCGGATCATAGCGCAGGTCCAGACCCCCGCCGGGCCTCTCTGAGAACATGAACTCCGCTTGCGCGCGCCAGCGGGCCAGCGGGACACCGTGGAACGCCTGCGCGCTGACATGTGCGATCGCCCCGGCCGCGGCATCGAGATCCGGCAGATCCGGCGCGCGGCCCACGTAATCCATGATCCGCGCGATGCCCTCGGCGGCGACCTCGGGGCCGATATCGTTGAGCACGACCCCCGCCAGACGCCCGGGATGCATATGCGCAATCGCCATGGCGATCAGACCGCCGCGCGAGGTGCCGATCAGCGAGACCCGGTCGAGCGCCAGGTGATCCAGCAACTCGATCGCATCCTGGCCTTCACGCAGGATGTTGTAACTCATGTAGTCATTTGCGTGATCGGACAGCCCGCGCCCGCGATAATCCATGCAGATCAGGCGGTGGTCGGACAGGTGCGGGGCCAGAAAGCTGAAATCGGCGCTGTTGCGGGTCAGCCCGGCCAGACACAGGATCGGCGGGCCGTCACCCGCGTCCGTGTAATGCAGCGACAGCCCGTCGGATGTGGTGAAACGCGCCATCAGCCTGCCACCAGATCTGGAAGGCCAGACAGATCCGGCAACTGCCGGTCGGGCGCGGCGGGCAGACGATCCAACGGGTCGCCCGCGCGGTTCACCCAGACCGTGCCGAACCCATAGGCCGCCGCAGCGCAGGCATCCCAACCATTGGACGACACGAACAAAACCTCGCCCGGCGCGCAGCCGAAGCGTTGCCCGACAAGATCGTAAACCACGCGGGCAGGTTTGAAGATGCCGACAGTTTCGACCGACAGCACATCATCGAGCAGCGCGCCGATACCCGCCGACTGCACCGCCGCGTCCAGCATGTCGGGCGTCCCGTTGGACAAGATCGCGGTGGATTTTCCGGACTCCTTCAGCGCGGCCAGCATGTCGGGCACCTCAGGAAAGGCGTCGAGTTCGCGGTAAAGCTGCAAGAGGCGTGCACGCAAATCGGTATCATCCGCCAGCCCCTCGGATTCGAGCGCCCAATCGAGCCCGTCCTGCGTGACCTGCCAGAACCCCGCGTGATCTCCGGTCACCGCGCGCAGCCACGTGTATTGCAGCTGCTTCAGGCGCCATTTTTCGGCAATCGCGGGCCAGTGCGCTGCAAAGTGGTCGCGCCCGGGCTCTGCCGCGGCACGCCGTGCGGCGGCGGCGACATCGAACAGCGTGCCGTAGGCATCGAAGACGCATGTGGTTACTTGCATGGGGCCTCCCGAAGAGCAGTAAGCCTGAGCGTGCCATGGAAGCGCTGGCGGTGAAAGGATCTTGATGCCTTGCCACGCTCGGACACGGCGAACGGTTTGCAAATTTCGAATTCGCGAATTAGTTTTGCTTCAGCCGCATGAGAACCCGTGCCATCGGCGCGGCCTCGCACACTCACCAAGCCCACCAAGATTGGACATCAGATGACGCAGGTCAAATCGGGCGACACCGTCCGCGTACACTACACAGGCACCCTGACGGATGGTCAGACCTTCGATTCAAGCGAGGGGCGCGACCCGCTGGAATTCACCGTCGGCACCGGCCAGATCATTCCCGGCCTTGATTCGGCCGTCGAGGGCATGGCCGTCGGCGACAAGAAAACCGTCGAAGTGCCTGTCGATCAGGCTTACGGCCAGCCCGACCCGAACGCGCAGCAGGCGGTGCCGCGCAGCGATATCCCCGAGGATATCCCGCTCGATCTCGGCACGCAATTGCAAGTACAGACGCCCCAGGGTCAGGTCATGCCCGTGACCGTGGTCGAGGTTACCGAAGAGCAGGTCGTGCTCGACGCGAATCATCCGCTTGCCGGCAAGGATCTGACCTTCGCCATCGAGCTGGTTGATATCACCTGACACCCGCTTGGAATGCGAGGATGCCTGCGGGCATCCTCGCCCCCGGCGGCGCGGAGGATCCGACCCCGAGTTTGCGTGTTTTTGTCGACCTTTGGCAATGCACGCCTTATTCCATGGATGCACAACGGGGCTTTTGCGGTTGTGCGAACCGGCGAGGTATCGCCGGGCGACAAATGCAAAAGGTTATGGACGCACCCGTGCCCTGCCATCACGCGAGTGTCCGAACGGATCGGCAGCCATGCGGGACTGCGCGTGCGGGTACCCGCTACAGGCCTGTCCTGCCATTCAAGCCCCGCAGCAAAACTGCAGGCCCGCCCGGCACATGGCGTTCCATGCCAGTCATCGCGTCACCACCAGGCGATTTACCGGCATCGCGAACCTTGCCTGCTCCTTTGTTCCCGGAATGGCAAGCTGCGCGGCAAGCTTTTCCAGCATACGAACGCGCCGTGCGGGCGACAGGATGAAGGCCGCGTAGAAGAACCCCGCGGCGGCCTCGGCGACCTCGGCGGCGGGACCATCCATTGTAACGATACCGGTCTCGACGGTCACCGTCGCATCGGAGAACGCCGCGCGCACAAGACCGCCCAGGCTGTCGGTTCCGCGCACCCGCGGATCGCCCAGATCGACCGTGCCGTAGCCGGGCAGTTCGGCCTGCACATGGCCATAGATCAGGTCATGCACCTCGGCGTAGCCGGGCGCGGCCTCGATCGGGCCATCGACCAGCGCCGCGAACCGGCCAGCCGGCGCCAGCACGCGCCGCACCTCGTGCAGAACCGGCGTGACCGGGTCCATAAGCGTCAGCGCCCAGTGGCACAGAACCGCATCCACCGATCCGTCAGGCAGCCCCGACATGTCCTGTGCTTCGGCCTGCAGCAGCGTCGCTGCCCCTTGCGGAAGCCGCGTGCGCGCCAAAGCCAGCTCCTCGGGGCACATATCGACGCCGGTCAGTCGCAGGCCGGTATCGCGCGCCCTCAGGATCTCCAGCAACGGACCGGACCCGCAGGCCAGATCGAGCACATGCGCCCCTTCGGTCGCGGGCACCACCTCGGCCAGCCAGTCATAGCTGGTGCGGCCCGCGGCGTCGCGACAGGCCTGCGCACAGGTCTCGGTGAAGCCGGCATGGTCGCGGTGCACCGCCCGCAAATGGTCGCGCAGTGCCGCGGCATCCGGGGCTTCACCGCGTTCGAGGCTGTCGATCCAGGCGGATCGCAACGGGCTGTGATCATTCACGCCGAAAACTCCTTTTTTCGGAAAAACGGACCGCTCAGGCGGAGATATCCATCAGGTGCACGACCTGCGGAAAACGCCAGGCCCCTGCGCCACGACAATCGGCGAGCCACCCGGCAACGGGGGCCGTCGCCAACATCTCGGACAAGGGCACGGTGTCATCGAAGACGCAACGTTGCAGATACCCCTCGACCGCGTCCGTGGCGTCGGGGCCAGCGATGCTGTCGTAACGCACCTCGGTGACATCCACAGTCGCACCGGCCGCGCGCAACGCCGCCGCAAGGTCTTCGGAAGAAACATACGGCGCGGTAACGCCGGATCCGAACGCCTCTAGATAACGCCTGTGAAATTCGACGTAATGCCCGGCCGCCGCGCTGTGCGCGATCACGCCCTGACCGTTGGAGCCGATGGCGGCGCAGAATTGCTCAGCGGCTTTCGGCAGATCCTTGGCCGGCACGGCATAAAGCGCATGCGTCGCCCAGACGATATCGTAGCCGTCGGGGGGCGGGGTGAAATCCTGCAAGGTCGTCTCGTGCTCTGCGGCGGGCATGAAGGGCGCAGGCAGCGCCGCGCGCGCCTCGGCAATGGAAAACGCCGACGGATCCAGCAAGTCGGTGGCCATGGGGCGCAGGCCGGCCTCGGCCACGCCCGCATGGCGCACCAAGGCATTGGGGAACTTGCCAGAGCCGCAGGCCACATCCAGCAGCCGGAGCGACCGGCCGCCGGCCTTGTCCTGAAAGCCGGCCAGCCATGCGGCCCAATCGCGCGCCTCCGCCAGATGCCGGTAGTCATCTGTGGCCAATGTGTAGAACGCGTCCATGCCGCGGCGCCCGGCCTCGGACCAATGCGCGTTGCTGCGCGCGAGGATGGTGTCGCTCATGCGCCTTCCTCCACCGGCCAGCAGACAGGGTTGAGCGGGCTGGCCGCCACGTCACCCGGCCCCACGCCGGGCATGAACTTTTGCCAGTCGCCAGACACCATCGTCGGCGCATCCACGATCCGAGCACCATCGGCGTAATAGGTGTTGGCCAGTACGATCCGGCTGCGATCAGTGCGATTGCGCGCGGCGGTGTGAAAGCTGAGATTGTGGTGAAAGCTGACCTCGCCGATTTCGAACTCGGTTTCGTCGACCGACACGCCGTTACGGGCAAAGACCTCGGCGACGCCACGATCGTAGCCCGTCCCTGTCTTCTCGAAGGTCACGGCATCGACCAGCGTGTGCACATCCAGCGGATAGGCAAAGGCCAGCGGCCCCATTTCCATCGGGATCGGCTGTGCCGGGGCCCATGCGGTGACCACGTCATGCGTGTCCAGCGGAAAGTGGTGGTCGTCGAAATGCCACGGCGTGCGCCCGCAACCCGCTTGCTTGGCCAGCACGTTGTCATGATAAAGCCGCACCGCGCCCACCTCCAGCAGATCCGCCGAGATCTGGCCCAGTCGGGGCGACAGCACATAGGCCCGCAACAGCGGGTTGTCCGGCCAGATCATTTCAAGGCTGAGGAACCGGTCGCGCGCACCGGTATCGGGATCGACGTCGAATTCCGCCTTGAGCAATCGGACAAGCTCTGCCCGCAGCTTCAGCACTGCTCCGGGCGAAAACACCTCTTTGAGCTTTATGAAGCCGTTTTCGCGGAAAAACGCGATCTGGTCGTCGGTCAACGCGTAAGGTGCGGCCAGTTCCGCGATGACCTCGTCGTCGCTCGGGATCGCGACATCCGGCAGCGGCGGCGCCGGGACCACGGGCGAGTCGGCCGCCTCATTATCGGCGAGGCTGACATACCAGTCCCACCACGCCTGGTTGTCTTGATCCCAGGGCTGGCTGACATCCGTGGGGTCTGTCGTCGCGGTCTCGGGCATGGAGCATCCTTTCAATGATTTTTGTCAGACGTAAGGCATGCTGCCCCGCCGGCAACCGCGATCGCGGCTTCGGCTGGATCTTCGGGAAAAGAGATTTATATCTCCGCTGACATCGACATGACACGGGGACGATCATGGACGCAAGCACGCGGCGCATCACCAATCCCGCCCTTCACGCAGATGCCGTGGAAGGGCTCAAACTCGGACAAAAGGGCCTGTCGCCCAAATGGTTCTACGATGCGCAAGGCAGCGAGATCTTCGAAGAGATCACGCAGGTGCCGGAATATTATCCCGGCCGCACGGAACGCGCGATCCTGGAGGCGCGTCTGCCCACGATCGCCGAGTACGTGCCCCAGGGAGCTGCACTGGTAGAATTGGGCAGCGGGGCCAGCATCAAGACCCGGCTGTTGCTAGACGGGTTGCCTCAGCTTGGGATCTACGTGCCCGTGGACATTTCAGAGGAATTCCTGCAGGCCACGGCCGCAGATCTCGACGCCGCCTACCCCGATCTTGACATCACCCCGGTGGTCGCGGATTTCATGCAGACCGTCACCCTGCCGGATCAGGATGGTCGCGCGGTCGTCGGCTTCTTTCCAGGCTCCACGATTGGCAATCTGGAGCCAGCGGCGGCCGTGGCCCTGCTGTCTCGCCTCGGGGAATGGCCCGAACACCGCACACTCATCCTCGGTGTCGACCTGATCAAGGCGCCCGAGGTGCTGGAGGCCGCCTATGACGACGCGGCGGGTGTGACCGCGCGATTCAACCTCAACCTTCTGACCCGCCTCAACCGCGAAGCCGATGCCGCATTCGATCTCGAAACGTTCCGCCACAAGTCTGTCTGGAACCCCGAAGATAGCCGCGTCGAGATGCACCTGGAAAGCCTTCTGGACCAGCAGGTGCGCGTCGGCGATCACGTGATCTCTTTCGAGGTGGGCGAGACGATCCATACCGAAAACAGTCACAAGTACTCGATAGAGGGGCTTACGGAAATGGTTGCGCAAGCCGGATGGCAGGTCGCCGAGGTGCTGACCGATCCCGAGGCACACTTCGCCGTGGCGATCCTGCACCGCGATTGAAAGAGCACGTCAAGGTGCGCGCGGTCGCGACATGCGCGTTGGCCCGAGGTCCGGCAGGCCGAGCAGATATCCGCACGGGCAAAGCCTGCATCTTTTGAATGCAAACGCGATGTCGGGCCAATCCTGCGCAGCAATGCACACACCCTGAGCTTGCATCCGCATCGGGATTGCCTGATGTATGAGGAGATATCTCAGCATCCGGATGACAAGACACACATGACGCGATCACCTGGGTCATTTAGCGAAAGCTCGCAGATCCATCTCTTTGGCATCGGGCGCTCTGGGACAAGCTGGCTGATGAAGATCTTCGATCATCATCCCGATCTTCTTGCATTGCATGAACCCGAAGGGCCCCTTCGAAAAGAGATCGGGCGCCTCAAGCGACGGTACGGCATCGGTCGCGGTGACACCGATACCGTGTCTCGCCGCCGGTACTACCGGGCGCTGAGACACCTTCTTTTCGAAAGGCGCCCGCTGCGCGCGGTACGCCGGAGACCGATCTTGCAAAAGGCATACCGGTCGCGTGTCGCGCATATTGCCCGTCTCTCACTGATCTATGCTGCGTCTGGCCTCCAAAAATACGGTCCGAAACGCATCTCGAACTTTCTTAAGTCCGCGGATATTCCGGATCTGGGGGGAACGCCGCGACATGTCCTTGTCAAAAGCGTGTCGAAGATGAATGATCTCGAAAGGTATCTCCAGGCGAACCCCGATCTGCATGTCATCTTCTTGATCCGTCATCCGTGCGCGAATGTCTCGTCGATCCTCGAAGGGCAGTCAAAAGGCCTCATGTCGCAGGCGTTCCGCCCTCCGCAAAAGTTCGTGGCAAGATATTTTCATGACGATGCAAGCCTCGACCGCCTGTCCGGCACCGAACTGACGATGACGGAAATTCTCGCCGTAAGATGGGCTGTCTACAATCAGGCCATGCAGGATCTCGCCCGGACATACGCGAATGTGTCCCTGATCGTTTACGAAGATCTGTGTGACGACCCGATCGGAGTGTCAAAAGATCTCTTTGCCAAGGTTGCGCTGCCATGGCACCCGGATGTGGAAGACTTCATCAAGGCATCGCTATCAACCAATGGCTCAGGCAATGGATATCACTCCGTGATCCGCAACCCCTCCTCGATCAAGGAACGGTGGAAAACAATGCTATCATCCGACGATCAGGATGCCATTCTCAACATCACCAGCCAAGTGCCGGTTTCCGAGTGGTTTCCGGATGTGGCCGCATTCGCCGAAAATAAAGAAATGCACCAGCATCGGAACCTCCGGTAAATATCTGGAACGCTCTTTTTGCGTTCCTATTCGAGATGATCTGAGCTCTTATGGTTCTCACTTGGGTTTCGTCGGTGAAGGGCAGTCCGATGCCTGGCCATGAAGGGCTGACCTTTGCGTAACCCGGATGCGACGTGGATCAGCCGTGTCCTTGCGCATCGCTCAAGCGCAGAGAGGTCTTTTTCTGTGACAAGCCGCGCCGGAGCAGCAGCCGACCGACGGACCGGCGGTCGGGCCCCGCGACAAGCTGCACGTCCCGAAAGCCTGTTCCGTTCACGTTCATGCCGAAAGCCCCGGAACGCTAGCCATCGCGGCCCTCCTGCGCAAGCCGGTGATCCTCGTCTGCGCTCTGGCCAGGGATGACCGAGCACGGACCGAAGGCGCCGCTGGACCAAGCCGGAGTATTATCGGGTTGGATCGAGCGGATTGCGCCTTTGCTAGCGGCTGATGGCGCTGGCGGCTTCGGCGACGAGCGGGGCGATGCGGGCGGTGAACGCCTCGGGGGTCCATTCGCTCAGGGAGCCGGCGACATGCACGGCAGCGACGGGCTGGCCCGCCGAATTGCGGATCGCTGCACCGATCGCGATCTCGCCCACAAGAATCTCCTCGCAGACAAGCGCGTAGCCGAGCCGCCGCGCCTCGGCGACACGCGTCATGATGACGTCGGGCGCGGTTTCGGTTTTCGGTGTTAGCGGGGCGCGTTCGGATCGTTCGACGATGGCGCGCGCCTCGGCCTCCGGAAGCGCGGCGAGGATGGCGCGCCCGCCCGAGGAACAGAATGTCGGCACCGCGTGGCCGACCAGTGTCGCGAAAAACGTCTCGCGCTTGCTCTGCATCCGTGTGGCGTAGATCACGCGGCGGTCATCGAACAGGCTCAGATCGACCCGCTCGCGCACATTGCGTCGCAACTCGAGCAGGACCGGGGTGGCGCGCTGCACGACAGGATCAAGCCGCAGGCAGTCATGCGCATGATCGAGCAGGCGCAGATCGGGCAGAAAACCGCGGCCATCCTCGCTGCGCTTGAGATGGCCAAGCGTGCGCAACGTGTGGACCAGCCGTTGCGCAGCCGAGCGGTCGATGCGGGCCGCGCGGGCGATCTCGGACAGCGTCATCGGTCCATCGATACCGTGAAAGGCCGACAGGACCGCGATGGCCCGCGCCGCAGAGCGATTGAAGAGCGGGTCCTCGGCGTGCTCTGCGCCTAGTTCCCGGTCACCGGGCGTGTCGCGCAGGAATGTTCTCGGCATGGGGCACTCGCAGTGTGTTGACAATGATCTCCTATCCCCACAACCTTACTATCCGATGCACATGTATCGTCAAGCGATACGATACACTTGATTTGCCGCCGATCCGGGATACCGGAGACGCAGTAAGGGAAGAAGGAAAGGAGTCCGAATGGGCGCGCGCGTCGCGATTGGCGGCTTCCTGCACGAGACGAACACCTTTGCCCCGACCCGCGCGGATTATGCGGCTTTCGAGCAAGGGGGCGGATATATCCCTTTGACACGTGGCGTGGCCCTGCACGAGCAGGCGGAGAATGTGAATCTCGGGGTATCCGGCGCGCTGTCGCATGCCGCGTCGGCGGGATGGGAAGTGGTGCCACTTCTCTGGGCAGGGGCGATCCCGTCAGCACATGTCACCCAAGACGCCTACGAACGCATCGTGAGCGACCTCGTCACACGGTTGCGTGCGGCGCGGCCGGTTGACGGGGTTTTCATCGATCTGCACGGCGCGATGGTGGCCGAGCATGAGCCCGACGGCGAAGGCGCGCTTCTTGCACGACTTCGGGCTGTCGTCGGAGCCGGCGTTCCCATCGCCACGAGCCTCGATCTGCATGGCAACATCACCGAACGTATGGTCGATCAGGCTGATTTCCTGGTCGGCTTCCGCACCTATCCCCATGTCGACATGGCCGAGACCGGGCGACGTGCGGCCGCAGGCCTTGGCTGGATGATCGAGACAGGCGCGCGCCCTGCCAAGGCGTTTCGGCGCCTGCCCTACATGGTGCCGATATCCTGGCAGAGCACGCTGATGGCCCCCGCCGACAGGCTTTATGCACAGGTCGCCGCCACCGATGCCGGGCCGGTCGATCAGGCCTCGCTTTTCATGGGGTTTCCGGCCGCGGATTTCGAGGAGTGCGGCCCCAGTGTCGTAGTTCATGCGCAGGATCCTGTGCGGGCCGAGGCACTGGCCGATGAGATCGCCGAGGGCTATCGGGCCGCAGAATCAGACTTCGCGGGACGGGCCTGGCCGGCAGCCGAGGGTGTGGCCGAAGCCCAGCGCCTCGTGGCGACGCGGCCCGGCGGCCCGGTGATCCTTGCGGACACCCAGGACAATCCCGGCGCCGGCGGAGATTCGAACACAACCGGGCTTTTGCGTGCGCTGGTTGAAGCGGATTCACAAGGGGCCGCCCTCGGGCTGATCGTCGATCCGCGTGCCGCGGCGCAGGCGCATGCGGCCGGTGTGGGCGCGACGCTGCGGCTTGCGCTTGGCGGTGGCTCGAATGTGCCGGGGGATGGGCCCTTCGAGGCGGCGTTCACCGTAGAGCGTCTGCATGACGGCACCGTGCATGCAACGGGGCCGTATTATGGCGGCGCGCGGATGCAGCTCGGGCCATCCGCGTGCCTGCGCATCGGCGGGGTGCGCGTCGTGGTGACAACCCACAAGGCGCAGATGGCCGACCGCGAGATGTTCCGCGCCCACGGCGTAGAGCCAGAGGCGGCCGAGATCCTCGCGGTCAAGAGCTCCACCCATTTCCGCGCCGATTTCACCCAGATCGCAAGCGCGATTCTCGTCTGCACCGCGCCCGGGCCGATGCCGGTCGACCCGGCGCAGTTGCCCTGGTCGCGGATTTCCGCGCGGCTCAGGCTGTCGCCGCATGGCCCCACGCGGGCCGATCTGGCGGCGCAATCCCGATCGGCCGGGTGACCTCCCGGTAACGAGCACGTCCAACATCAGAGAGAGGACAAGCAATGATACCAAGCGACACGAAAAGCCGAACGCGCACCGCGCTGCGCAGTGGCGGTTTGGCGGCGGGGGCGCTCATTGCGTCGACCATGCTGACACCTGCGGCGATGGCGCAAGATGGCACCCTCAGGGCCGTCATGCACTCGAGCCTGCGGGTCATGGATCCGATCGAGACGACAGCGCATATCACGCGCAACCATGCCTACATGATCTACGACGTGCTGATTGCGCAGGACGAAGACTTCAAGCCGCAGCCGCAAATGGCGGAGTTCGAGGTTTCAGACGACGAACAGACCTACACATTCACTCTGCGCGACGGGCTGGAGTTCCATGACGGCGAGCCGGTAAGGCCGGCCGACGTCATTGCCTCGCTCGAGCGCTGGATGGATAACGATTCGGGTGGACAGCTCATTGCCGATGCCACCGAAAGCCTGGAGGCAGAAGGCGACGACACCATCGTATGGTCGCTGTCCGAGCCTTTCGGGCCATTTCTGGAAACCGTGTCGAAGCAGTCGGCGGTGCCGCCGTTCATCATGCCCGAGTATCTCGTCGAGCAAATGGAGGCCGGAGAAGTCGAAAAGCACATCGGCTCGGGTCCGTTCGTCTTCAACCATGACGAATTCTCGCCGGGTGAACGCGTGGTGTATGAGCGCAACGAGGATTACGTGCCGCGGGACGAACCGGCAAGCTGGAAGGCCGGCGGCAAGGTCGTCAACGTGGAGCGTGTGGTGTGGGAGTCGATGCCCGACGCGCAGACCGCGATCAACGCGCTTGCCGCCGGGGAGATAGACTATATCGAAACCGTGGATACAGATCTCCTGCCGATCCTGGAGTCCGAGCCCGGCGTCGAGACCGAGGTGCGCGATCCGCTTGGTTACCAGACGATGGGCCGGATGAACTGGATGCATCCCCCGTTCGACGATGAACGCATCCGCCGGGCGGCCTTGCTGGCCATGAGCCAGGAAGACGTGCTGGCCACGATGATGGGTGATCCGGAATACTACGATCTATGTGGGTCGATTTTCGGCTGCGGAACACCTCTCGAGCATGAGGCCGGAGCCGAGAGCCTTCTCGAAGGTGGCGATCCCGAAGCTGCACGGGAGCTTCTGGAAGAAGCCGGTTACGACGGGACCCCGATCGTCCTGATGGCGCCGACGGATGTCAGCACGCTTGACGATCAGCCTGTGGTCGCGGCCGAAGCCCTGCGCAACGCCGGCTTTGAGGTCGACATGCAGCCGATGGACTGGCAGTCGGTCGTCAATCGTCGCGCCAGCATGGACTCGCCGCAGGACGGCGATGGCTGGAACATGTTCTTCACCAACTGGCAGCTTCCGGAGATCGCGGATCCGCTCATCAACCCGATGCTCAACGCGCGGGGCGAGGACGGCTGGTTCGGATGGCCCGATGATCCGGAGCTCATGGACCTGCGTCAGGACTTCATTGAGGCTCAGAGCCGGGAAGAGCAGGTCGAGATTGCTCACGCAATCCAGGAACACGCGCTCGATGTCGTCAACTACGTCCCGCTCGGTCAGTACTATCCGGTACAGGCGCGAAGGGACAACATCGAGGGGATGCTGCAATCGCCCGTGGTCGTGTTCTGGGGCGTTGAAAAGACCGAGTGACGCGAAAAATCGGCGCGCGCGGCCCGCCGTGCGCGCCGAGGCTGGAAAAGGATTACTGGCTCCATGATTGGGTATCTCTTCAGACGGGTCCTTGCGATCATCCCCGTTATGGTGATTGTTGCGATTTTCGTGTTTCTGCTCTTGCGGCTGACACCGGGCGATCCGGCCGCCATTCTTGCAGGTGACAATGCGAGCCCTGAGAAACTCGAAAATATTCGCCTGAGGCTCGGCCTGACGGAGCCGTTACACATCCAGTTTCTGAACTGGACCGAACAGCTTCTGCGTGGCGATCTGGGAACATCATTGATCTCGGGCACGGATGTCTCGGGCATGATCGGCTCGCGGATCTGGCCCACCATCAATCTCGCGCTCATGACGATTATCATTTCCGTGCTGATCGCGATCCCGATGGGCGTCGTAGCGGCGTGGCGTCATCGCAGCTGGATCGACTATCTTGTCATGACCTTTTCCGTGCTGGGATTCTCGATCCCGGTCTTCGTGATCGGCTACATCTTCATCCAGATCTTCTCTATCGAGCTACGGGTATTGCCGATCCAGGGCTACCGCGCCCCGAGTGAGGACTTGATCGGCTTTCTGCAGCGGGCGATCCTGCCTTCGCTGACGCTGGCCACCATCTATGTTGCACTGATCGCGCGGATGGCCCGCGCATCCATGCTCGAGGTGCTGGGTGAGGACTATATCCGCACGGCACGGGCCAAGGGCGCGCGCGAAAAAGACGTCCTGTTCCGCCATGCCCTGCGCAATGCCGCTGTCCCGATCATGACCATCATCGGCACGGGATTTGCGCTTTTGATATCCGGCGTGGTGGTCACCGAAAGCGTTTTCAATATTCCAGGCATCGGCCGGCTGACCGTCGATGCCATCCTTGCACGAGATTATCCCGTGATCCAGGCGATGATACTGCTCACCGCGGGCATTTATGTCGTCGTCAACCTGATCATCGACATTTCGTACACCCTGATCGATCCGAGGATCCGTTACTGATGGCGCAAGCTCCGCAACCCACTTCCGCATTCCAGCTGGCGCTGAAGGTGATCTCGCTTCCGTTTGCCTGGCGGGCGTTCAAACCTGCTCCGGTCTTCGCGGCGATCATCCTGGCCATTATCATCGTTGCAGTGGTATTGGCCCCGCTCTACGTGCCGCATGATCCCTTGTCGATGACGGCGTCGGACCGGCTGAACCCCCCAAGCGATCAGTACTGGATCGGCACCGACCCTTACGGTCGCGACCTGTTCAGCCGCGTGGTGACAGGCGGGCAGGTCTCGCTGATGATCGGTGTTGGCGCGGCCGTCACAAGCGTTGTCGTCGGGTTGTTGATCGGCCTTGTGGCGGGCTTTTTCCGTTGGGCGGACGGTGTCATCATGCGCATCATGGACAGTCTCATGGCAATACCGGCGATCTTGCTGGCGGTCGCGCTCGTCGCGCTGGTGGGATCCTCGGTGATGTCGGTCATCGTGGCGATCACCATCCCCGAGGTGCCGCGTGTCGTGAGGCTTGTGCGGTCGGTGGTGCTTTCCGCGCGCGAAGAGCCCTACATCGAGGCCGCGATCGCACTGGGATCGTCGATGCCCAAAATTCTGTTGCAGCACCTGATGCCCAACACTGTCGCACCCCTGATCGTGCAGGGAACCTATATTTGCGCGTCGGCGATCTTGATCGAGGCGATCCTGTCCTTTCTCGGCGCCGGGGTAAGCACCGAGATCCCCACCTGGGGCAACATCATGGCCGAGGGACGCGACTATTTTCGCGTTAATCCCGGACTGATTTTCTGGCCGGGGCTCATGTTGTCGCTGTGCATCCTGTCGATCAACCTGTTGGGCGATACCGCGCGCGACCTTCTCGATCCCCGCCTGAAGAAAAGGGAGAGCTGAGCGATGCAATTCAAGTCGCGTACATTCGACGAGGCGCACACCGTGCTGGCCTTGCGTGACCTTTCGGTTCAGCTTGCCGGGCGGCCCGACATCGCGCCGATCCTTGACCGCATCACGCTTGATATCCGTGCCGGCGAGACCGCCTGTCTGGTGGGCGAATCGGGGTCGGGTAAGTCCGTGACCTCACTTGCGGTGATGGGATTGCTGCCAGCCGATGCGCTGGAAGTGACGGGCGGCGGCATCCGGCTTGGCGATCGTGATCTGCGCGCGGTCAAGCAATCGGCATTGCGCACCCTGCGCGGTCGGCGGATGGCGATGATTTTCCAGGAACCGATGACCGCGCTCAACCCGGTGGTGCGGGTCGGTGACCAGATCGACGAGGTGCTGCGCATCCATACCGATCTTTCGCCCGCCGACCGCAAGGCGCGGGTTCTCGACATGCTGGACCAAGTCGGATTGCCGGACATCACGCGCATGTTCCAGTCTTATCCACATCAGCTTTCGGGCGGCCAGCGTCAGCGCATCATGATCGCCATGGCGCTGGCGCTCGAACCGGAACTGCTGATCGCCGACGAGCCGACGACGGCCCTCGACGTCACCACACAGGGCCAGATACTGAAGCTGATCGCGGATCTGCAGGAACGACACGGCACCGCGGTTTTGTTCATCACGCATGACATGGGCGTCGTTGCCGAGATCGCCGACACGGTCCACGTGATGCAGCATGGCCGCATCGTTGAAAGTGCCCCGGTCGAGCAGCTTCTGCGCGCACCAAAAGAGACCTACACGACCGAACTTCTGCAATCCGTGCCCAGCCTGATGCCACGCCAGATACGCGAGTCGGCACAGACCGAGACCATCCTTGAACTGCGCACCATGAGCAAGGTCTACGGGGGCGGTGGCATCATCTTCCGCTCCGAGGGCACGCGGGCGGCCAATGAGGTCAGCCTGTCGATCGCGCGGGGTCGCACACTTGGCATCGTCGGGGAATCGGGCTCGGGCAAATCCACCGTGGCGCGGTGCATCCTGCGCCTCGTCGATCCGACGGACGGCGAGATCCGTCTCGCCGGAACCGATATCGCGCGACTGTCGCGCAGCAAGTTGCGCCCTCACCGCCGGCACGTGCAGATCGTGTTTCAGGATCCCTTCCGGTCGCTCAATCCGCGCTGGACCGTCGGGCGCAGCCTCGTGGAAGGTCCACTCAATTTCGGCACGGATCACGACACGGCAATGACCCATGCCGGCGATCTGATGGAGCTTGTGGACCTGCCGCGCGCCGCGCTCGATCGCTACCCGCACCAGTTCTCTGGGGGCCAGCGCCAGCGCATCGCGATCGCCCGCGCCGTGGCGATGCAACCGGATGTGCTGGTGGCCGACGAGGCGGTTTCGGCCCTCGACGTTTCGGTGCAGGCGCAGGTGCTCGACCTTCTGGCCGACATCCAGGACAAACTCGGCGTCTCGATCCTGTTCATCACACACGATCTGCGCGTGGCTGCCCAGATCTGTGATGATGTCGCGGTGATGCAGCATGGCAATGTCGTCGAATACGGCACGGCCAGCGAAGTGCTCGGCACGCCGAAGCACGACTATACCCGTGCCTTGATCGCCGCTGCGCCCGGTCGCAACTGGGATTTCGCGAATTTCAGACCGCTCGAGCAGACGGCCTGAAAACCTACCCGTAAAAGAGGAAAACGGACATGAGCCTGATAGAACGCATCGGTGACTTCGCCGATGACCTGACCGCAATCCGACACGATCTGCACGCGCATCCCGAACTCGGCTTCGAAGAGACACGCACGGCCGGGATCGTGGCGGCCAAGTTGCGCGAATACGGCGTCGACGAAGTCCATGAGGGAATCGGCACCACGGGTGTCGTCGGCATCCTCAGGGGAACAGGCGGCAGCAACCGTCGCATCGGCCTGCGCGCCGACATGGATGCACTGCCCATAGACGAGGCCAGCGGGGTCCCATACGCCTCAACCGCACCGGGCAAGATGCACGCGTGCGGCCATGACGGGCATACAACCATGCTGCTCGGCGCGGCGCGCTACCTCGCGGAGACGCGCGATTTCGACGGCACCGTCGTGCTGATCTTCCAGCCCGCCGAAGAGGGGCTCGGGGGGGCGCGACGGATGCTCGGCGACGGTCTGTGCGAACGCTTTCCCTTTGACGAGGCATTCGGACTGCACAACGATCCCAATATCGACCCCGGCCAGGTGCGCGTATGCCCCGGGCCCGCGATGGCCGGCGCTGAATTCTTCGACATTACTGTCCGGGGTCAGGGCAGCCACGCCGCGATGCCCCATCAGTCCCGCGATCCGCTCGTGATCGGCGCTGCTCTGGTCGGCCAGCTTCAGACAGTGGTCAGCCGCAACGCGCCGCCGACCAAACCGATCGTGCTGTCAGTGACCCAGATCCATGCCGGCGCGGCGTACAATGTCGTGCCCGATACCGCGCATATCGCGGGCACCATCCGCTACTTTCATCCCGAAGTGCGCGACATGGCGATCGAGCGCGTGCGCAAGCTCTGCGAGGGATTTGCACAGGCGCACGACGTCACCATCGACTGCGACCTGCGCAACGTCTTCGATGTGCTCATGAACGATCCGGACCTCAGCCGGGAATACATCGCGGCCGCGGCCGACATCGTCGGCGAAGAGAATGCACAGGAAACAGATGAGCAGGCCACCGGCAGCGAGGACTTCGCCGACATGCTGAAGGTCGTACCCGGCGCGTATTGCCGTGTCGGCCATGCCGGCTCGGTGCCGCTGCACAACCCGTCCTTCGTGCTCGATGATGCCATGCTGCCGGTGGGCGCCTCGGTGATGGCGCGCATCGTCGAACGAAGACTGCCACGCGGACAAAAGGAAATCGCATGAACCCCCTCGACCTTCCCTTCGACACCGAAGAAATGCTGGCCGGCCTGCGCCCGTGGATCGAGTGCGAAAGCCCGAGCTTCGACGCCGCCGCCGTCAACCGGATGATGGACCTCGCGCAGCACGAGCTCGCGGCCCTTGGCGCGCGCGTCGAACGCATCCCCGGCCGCCTCGGCTATGGCGACAGCGTCCGGGCGCAGTTTCCGCATCCCGATGCGGGTGCGCCCGGCGTCCTGATCCTCGGGCACATGGATACGGTTCACCCGATCGGCACGCTCGAGAAGCTGCCCTTCAGGCGCGAAGGCGATCTGGCCTATGGCCCCGGGATCCAGGACATGAAAGGCGGCAATTACGCCTGCCTCGAGGCGGTCCGCCAGCTTTTGCGCGCCGGCGCCGAAACACCGCTGCCCGTCACGGTGCTTTTCACACCCGATGAAGAGGTGGGCACGCCATCGACACGCGAGTTGATCGAGGCCGAGGCGGCGCGTCAGAAATATGTGCTCATTCCCGAACCCGCGCGCCCCGATGGGGGCGCGGTGATCGGCCGCTATGCCATCGCGCGCTACAACCTGCGCACCATGGGCCGGCCAAGCCATGCCGGCTGGCAACTGGCCGACGGGCGTTCGGCGATTGCCGAGATGGCGCGCCGTGTGCTCGACATCGAGGCGATGACAACCGATGACTGCACCTTCAGCGTGGGCGTGTTCCATGGCGGGCAATGGGCGAACTGCGTGTCCTCGGAATGTCACGCAAACGCGCTCAGCATGGCCAAGCGCCAAGAGGATCTCGACCGCGGGGTCGAGGCGATGCTTGCGCTCAATGACGACAGCGGCGACGTGGCCTTTGAAGTAACGCGCGGTGTCACGCGCCCGGTCTGGGAACCGGACCAGCCCGGCACGATGGCGTTGCTGGACATGGCGCGCGACATACTGGGCGAGATGGGTCACGATCTCGACGGCAGCAGCGCCGGAGGCGGATCCGACGGCAATTTCACCGGCGCGATGGGGATCCCGACCATCGACTCCATCGGGGTGCGCGGCAAGGGGCTGCATACGCTGGGGGAGTGCATCTATGTCGACAGCCTGCCGGAGCGCGCCAAGCTTGCCGCGGGGATGCTCATGCGGTTGCGCTGAACCGGCTCCGGCCCCGCACACCCCACGATCACCGCCGCGTCGAGCAGCCTGCGCACCCTCGTCCGACACGCGCACCTGCTCGGCGCGACTGCATTCAGCTCCCTGCGGGCGGTCCCGGTCGGTCAAGCGATCCGACGGCTTGGCGCCGGGCGCGCTTGACCAACCCGAAACCGACCAAGATCAGCCCCAAAGGCTCTCGGTATCATCGAGGGACAACCGCGGGCAGGTCAATCGCAGGCCCACGCTTACTATTCCGCCTTTTCGGGCGGAATGGATCCTTCGGGTGGCGATGCCTGCGGGGTGTCCTCGGTTTTTTCAGTGAGTTCGGCAGGTTGGGCGAGCATCTTGCGGCGTCTTGCGTTCCGGGATCTGGCCGTGCCCACGGGAGCTGGCGTCGCGAGGAATTCGGCGAGATCGAAATTTGGCTTGATGGAAAACATGGTCATCAAAGATGCCTTTCATTGGCGGAGACTATCACGCCTGTGTCCATCATATGGGGACGCTGACCCCGAATTGTAAGCTGTGCGAGGTCATCCGCCGGTCGTGCCGCCACGCGGCCGGATCGACGGCGTTGCGAAACAGGCTGTCGAGGGTGTACCATATCGAGGTGGAGAACCATGCGAAGCCGGTCGCATGCTTGTCCCCACAGGAGGTCCATCGTGAAACAGGGAATGCCCCTCGCAGTGCTTGTCCTGCTCGCCGGCCCGGCCTTTGCCGAAACATGGCGGTGCAAAATGCCTTATGACGAGGTCAACGGCGGCGGCCATGTCATCCTGGAGGATGACAGCATGGTCTTCGTGTCCGATTGGCCGCATCGTGAACCCGAAACAATGAAATGCATCCGCACTGACCGCACAAGCGAATGCATGTCAGCGGATCTTGCCATGAACAGGAAGGGCGGTGCGTCGGTCTTCGCGAAGCTCTACTCCGTCGTCTGGCAAGAGGACGGCGGCCCGCCAGCGACGATCACGATACGGCAGCTCTCCGCGATTTTCGAGGACGATGAAGACGACTACGCGATGGCCGAGGCCTTTCCCGCCATCGGTTACACGTTTCCAGTGACCGACTGCAAAGCAGAGTGACTGGCCGAGGGACGGCAAGCTGCGGCGCCGGCATCGGGGAGATAGACGCGCCGCCGCCTCAGTCTATGTCGACCATGGCAAAGGAGAAACACATGTCCCTTCTCGTCCTCGTCGTCGTCACCGGCGTGATCTTCCTGATCGCCGACGCCGTCATGCTCTCGACCACCATGCAGCCGCTCTTCGCGCAGCATATCGGCGAGACTCTACGCGACGGGATACGTCCCCTCCCGGCCGCGCTGTTCTATGTCGTCTACATGGCCGGCGTGGTCTGGTTCGCGGGCTGGCCGGCTCTGCGCGATGGCACGCCCGGTATGGCGCTTGTCAATGGCGCGATCCTCGGCTTTGTGGCCTACGGCACGTACGAGCTGACCAGCTGGACTGTAATGCGTGACTGGCATCCCGCGATGGTGGCCGCCGACATGGCCTGGGGCGCGACGCTCACCGCGGTGTCGGCCTGGGGCGGGGTGATGGCCGCGCGGGCGATCGGCTGAAAGGAAAGCCATCGCCGGTTTCGGTTCTCGGGTACGGTCTCGGAACTGATCACCTTGTAGAAGACGGAACGGATCGTCCTGGAGGCCTGCTTCGCGCGCAGAGCCTCTGCCAGGTGCGCGGCACGCTGGTCTATGGTGAATGTGCCGGTGGTCCCAGACAGTTGATTGATCTGGTCAGCGTCGGAACTGCGTGAAGCAGGCGCGGATTGCCGTCATGACAGCCTGAGTCAAGCGCCGATGTTTTGACAACGGCGCGGCGCGCTGATGGTCGTGCATGTGAAACGACGTTTGCGGCCCCGGACGTCCGTCGGCGAACGGATCGGACGCAGGGCCGCAGCTGCACCAGACCAGCCTGTCGTCCATCGCGCAGCATTTTCAAGGCAAGGTCGACAGCTATGCAACACCTTTCTACCGTTGACGCCTTCGGGATAAACCCTTCAACTGCCCAAGGGTGAGGATAGAAGGCATGCGTTGGCAGTTTAGTTCGTTAAACCGGACGCCCCACCATGGCCCCGCATGCGCTTCAGGCACGAAGGGCGTCACCTGCGCGTCATGCCGCTTTCGATGATACACCTTGTGCAGGCACGAACCCGGGGTGGCGTTGTCAAGAGCCTTGTCGCCCGTCAAAGGGGCAGGACGGGGAGAGCACATATTCCACGATTGGAGCTTTTGACGTGGACCTGAGCTTTTGGGCCCTTGCCTATCTGGCAGTTTTCGCCACTGCGATCTACTGCGCATGGCGCGCGGTTCAGGGTGCACGTACCCCGCAAGGCTCGGTTGGCTGGGTGGTGTTCCTGCTTTCGGTCCCGATCATCGCCGTCCCGGCCTACCTGTTTCTCGGGCACCACAGGCTCAAGGGCGTGGAGGTTGCCAGGCGCGACAGCGCCCGGACCGTGGCCGCGATCGATGCATATTCAGCCCAGCGGCGACCCGAGGCTGTCACGAAGGAAGATTTTGGCCCATTTGAGGCCGCCGCACAACTGCCCGTGTTGCGCGGGAATGCGGCGGAGCTGCTGATCGACGGACGCGCGACGTTCGACGAGATGTTCGCGGCCATCGACGCGGCCGAGCAATACGTGCTTGCGCAGTTCTACATCCTCCGCGATGACGGAGTCGGGCAAGCCTTTTGCTACAGGCTGGTTGCCGCCCGCGCGCGTGGCGTCGACGTGTATGTCAGCTACGACCGGATCGGCTCGTTTAAGCTCAGAAATGGATATCTTCAAAAGCTCAAGGCGGCCGGTGCCCGGGTCACGGATCAACGCCGGTCCCGAGGGTTGGCATCGCGGTTCATTGTCAATTACCGCAATCACCGCAAGACCCTGATCGTGGACGGCAAGCGCGCATTCACCGGTGGGCTGAATATCGGGGACGAGTATCTCGGACTCGACGCGGGTCTTGCGGCCTGGAGGGACACCAACGTCGCGCTGCGTGGGCCGGTCGTTGCCCAGCTTCAGTTGATTTTCGTCGAGGACTGGCATTTCGCAACCGATCATCTGATTGGCGATGAACTCTACTGGCGTCCCGGACTACAGCCCGAGAATATGGTCGGGCTGATTGTCGCGACCGGCCCGGCCGACGATTTCGACAGCGGATCGATGCTTTTCTTCGCGGCAATCTCGCGGGCACGGCAAAGGGTCTGGATTGCCTCGCCATATTTCGTGCCGGATCTGGATATCCTGACCGCACTCAGGCATGCAGCGCTGCGCGGTCTCGACGTGCGCATCCTCGTGCCCGAGCATGCGGATCACCGCATCACATGGATGGCCGCTCATGCCTATTTCGACGAAATACGGGCCGCCGGTGTTGAAATCTGGCGCTATACGGAAGGGTTCATGCATCAGAAAATCATACTGGTTGACGATGACCTCGCCGCCGTGGGCACGACAAATCTGGACAACAGATCGTTCCGACTGAATTTCGAGGCCATGGCCGTGCTTTTCGACACGGAGTTTGCGGCAAAGGTCGACGAGATGCTGAGACGGGATTTCGCGCGTGCATATCGGCTGACGAAAGCCTTGAGCGACCAGCCGCTTGGCGTCCGCATCGGCGCGCCTTTCGCGCGTCTTTTCGCACCTCTTCTGTGAAGCCATGCGTCTTCGGCTCGCAAGCTATAACATCCAGAAGGCGGTCGGGCTTGATTTCCGTCGCGATCCGTCCCGCATTCTCGCCGTGATTTCAGAAATGGACGCCGATATCGTCGTGCTTCAGGAGGCCGACAAGCGGCTTGGCGCGCGCCCCAGTGCACTTCCCCGGTTTCTCATCGAGCAGCAGACGGATTACGTGCCGGTGGATGTGGCGGAAACCGATGTGAGCCTCGGCTGGCATGGCAACGCCATTCTGGTCCGCCGGGGATGGCGTGTCCTTGAGACCGCGCGCCTTCACTTGCCCGGACTTGAGCCGCGCGGAGCAGTCATGGCCCAGATCGCGCCAGAAATGAGTGGCCCGATCGCCTCCGCTGGAATCACGGTCATCGGCGCGCATCTCGGGCTGCTGCGAAACTGGCGTCGACGTCAGGCGCGGGTGTTGCGCGACCATGCTTTGGGAGGGGATTGTTCGACCACCGCAATTGCAGGAGACCTGAACGAGTGGTCGATGAGAAAGGGCCTCGGCCCGCTGCATCCAACGTTCAGAATCGTCTCGCCGGGACGCACATTCCCGGCCAGAAGCCCGGTGGGATCACTGGATCGCGTCGCGTTGGGGCGCAGTCTGAAATTGTTGAATGCGGGTGTCTCGGACGGGGCTCTGGCACAAATCGCCTCGGATCACCGACCGATCTGGGTCGATATTGAGCACATTTGACAGAAAGTGGCCATTCTGGCGCCCACGGGAGGACTCGAACCCCCAACAGCCCGATTAGAAGTCGGGTATTCTATCCAGTTGAATTACGTGGGCCGCAGCACCGGTGTATCGGCGCAAATATACGTCGAGTCAATGCGATCAGGTCGTCGATATCCGCTCGCCAATGGACTTGCGCGATGCAAGCCTGGATCGGAACAGCCGGTATCGACCTGCCCCCGCACATGGCGTGACGCGCTTGGCCCGAACATGGCCACGATGGTCTGACAAGTGAGAGTGGCAAGCCGGCGTTGCTCCGATCACGACGGGCACCAGAATTCCGGAGCCCAGGAAACCTGGTCAGCAACGCCACACGGATCAGCGCCAGCTGGAACGTCGGGCGAAGACCCAGGCAGTGCGACCCGACATCGCGCATTTTTCAGGCCCCGATGACCGGACCGTGGCATGTCTCGATCAGACATCGGGTCGTCTCGCCGCGCGTCACACCCGGCTTCAAGGGACAGAATGCCGGACTGTACCGCGGCAATGCGGGCGTTCGACGAAAATTTGCGCGGTGGCCATCACGCGGTAATCTGTCGAATGCGATGGAACAAACCAGCGCCCTCAGGCGTTTCTCGTATGGGCGCTCTCAGCCTTGCAGCGCCGTCCGGACAAAAGCAAGGCAACGAAAGGAAAGTTTATGAACTGGGATCAGATCAAGGGCAAATGGACAGAGATGTCGGGCAGCGCTAAGTCGACATGGGGCAAGCTGACCGATGATGATATCGCGCAGGCCGATGGTGACCGCGACCGGCTGGTGGGCAAGATCCAGCACAAATACGGGATCGCCAAGGAAGAGGCCGAGAAGCAGGTCGACGACTGGACCAACCGCTTCTGATCGCATAGAACCACCGCCGCGCCCGATCCCGGGCGTGGCCGTGCATTGCGCGCGTCGGATACCGGATCAGCGCGGCGCGGCGCCCGCGCCCACATCCCAGAAAAGCCCGGCCATCACCCGCAGGGCATCGCGGCAGACAGGCTTGAGCACATGCTCGTCGGGGGCATGCTGCGAGCATCCGCGATAGGAATGCGGCACCCAGACCGTGGGCAGGCCGAGGATCTCGGCAAAGGCATCGTTGGGCAGCGATCCGGCGAGGTTCGGCAGCACATGCGGCGCCTGGCCGGCCGTTTCCTGCAACGAGGCAGCCGCGAACCGCACCCACGGATGATCGGGATCAAGCCGCGTCGCGCGGAAGAACCCCCGGTCATGCGGCACGATCTGAACCGCCTCGAAACCCTGCGCATCCAGATGGCGGCGCAGCGCGGGCACGATATCCTCGGGGGTGGTGCCGACCACGTAGCGCAGCTGACATGTGGCGCGGGCATGGGCCGAGATGGCGTTCACGGGCGCCTCGGGCACGCCGCTTTTCATGGCAAGGATGGCGAAGCTGTTCCAGCCATAGGCGCGCTCGACCGGGGTCAGCCCTTCCTCGCCCCAGTCGGGGTCGATGGCGGGGCCGTCATCGCTTTCGATCGGCAGGTTGCCCAGGGCCGCGCGCACGCTGTTGGTCAGGCTGTCGGGCCGCCATTCCGGGACACGGATCTGCCCGCGCGTATCGGTGATCGTCGCCAAGGCCTGCGCAAGGATCATCGCCGGATCGGCCAGCAGCCCGCCCCAGTTGCCCGAATGATGCGCGCCCTCGCGCAGATCGACCACGAGGTCGAAGGTGACGCCGCCGCGTGACCCCATGAACATCGTCGGCGTCTCGGGCTGCAAGCGCGGGCCGTCTGACGCGATCAGCACATCCGCCGAGAGCGCCTCCTTTTCGGCCGCAAAGAACTCGTGCAGGCCCGGTGAGCCCGTTTCCTCGCCCGTCTCGATCACCATCCGGCAGTTGAAGCCAAGCTGCCCGCGCGCTGCGATCACCGCCTCCAGCGCGGCGATGTTGATCAGGTGCTGACCCTTGTTGTCGGCCGTGCCACGCCCGTAAAGCCAGTCGCCCTCCTCGACCAGCGTGAAGGGGTGCAGACCCTCGCGCCACTGGTCGGTCTGCGCGCGGATGACATCGCCATGCCCGTAGCTGAGCACCGTGGGCAGATCTTCGCCCTCGTGCCGCTCGGCGGTCAGGATGGGTCCCGCGCCGGAGGCGGGATTGTCGTGGATGCGGCAGGTAAAGCCCATGGCTGACAGGCGCGGCTCCATCGCCTCGCGCAGATAGCGCCCGAGTTCAGCGGCCTGATCGGGGTTCTGGCTCTCGGTTTCGTAGGCCACGAGATCAGCAAGGTCCGCCTCGAATGTGCCCTTGTCGAAATAATCGGAAATCGTGTCTATCGCAGCATCTCTGGTCATGACGGTCCTGTCTGGTCTTCTGAAACGGCGTCGCCCCATGGCGACATGATCTCGGTGCAGCCGGAATTGGTCGATCCCTGCCGCATCACGCCCGCCGGGCAGGCGAAGGCATAGGGAAAGGGACTGCGTCTGGCCGTGTGAACCATGTGATTTTCGCGCAACCGCGCCAGGACGTCCTTGGGCAGCGCCTCGTCGGCGACCACGGTGTCGCCGCCGGACACATCGATACGCGGGTGATGGAAGGCCGCGCCGATATCCATACCTTGATCGGCGACGAAGGACGCCATCTGCACCATCGCCGAGACGATCTTGCGCCCGCCCGACGCGCCGAAGGCAAGGCGCGCATCGCCAGCTTCACCAAGGATCGGGCAGACATTCATCAGGCAGCGCTTGCCCGGAGCCAGAGAATTGGGCCGCCCCGCGACGGGATCGAACCACATGATGCCGTTGTTCATCAGGAACCCGGTCGAGGGCGAGACAACGCGCGACCCGAAGATCGACAGAAGCGTCTGCGTCTGCGACACCATGTTGCCGTGGCGATCGACGACCGAGAAATGCGTCGTGCAGCCCTGATGCCCCTCGGTCTCGCCACTGTCGCCCATGGTGGCAAGACGCGCGGCATAGGCGGATTTCAGACCATCCGCATAGGCGGCGAAGGAGTCTGGCGCCGTGCCGATGTCGTGCGCCTCTATCAGTCGCAGCGCATGGGCAAAGGTCGGCCCAGCGGTCAGGCCCGGTGGCACGTGGAAACGGGCGTCGCGGTAAGGCACGCTCAGCGGCTCGGAAAACGCGGCTTGATAGGCGCGCAGGTCGTCATGGCTCAGGCACCCGCCCTTTTCCTGCATATCGGCGGCCATCGCGACCCCGAGATCGCCATCATAAAGCGCGCGAGCGCCGTGCCGGGCGATCTGGTCGAGGCTGTCGGCCATGCGCCCCTGATCCAACCGTTTCTCGGCCAAAGCCGTCCAGCCCGAGATCGTCGGCCACTGCCCGTCCTCCAGAAAGAGGGCTGCGGCGTCCGCGTCATTGGCCAGTTGCCGCGTGGTCGAGGCGATTATGAGGGCCGCGTACCAGTCGACCAGCAGCCCCTCGCGGGCATGCGCGATCGCCGGGGCCAGCAGATCGGCCCAGGGCATCCGGCCATAGCGCGCATGCATCCGCCCCATCCCGTCGACAAGGCCCGGCACGGCGACGGCGGTGGCGCCTTGCACGTTGCGATCCTTCACGACCTTTTCCCAAGGGAAGAGATCGCCGGCCACGCCCTCGCCCGACAGCGGATACTCGGCCGGATCGAGGGCGGCGGGCGCGCGCATCCCGTAATCGAGCGCCTGCGCGCGGCGCTCACCCGCGCGCCACAGCATCAGGGTGCCGCCCCCCGCCGGGCCGCTCATCCACGGCTCCAGCACGCCGATGGCAAAGGAGGTGGCGATCGCGGCATCCACCGCGTCACCGCCCGCCGCCAGCACATCCGCGCCAGCTTTTGCTGCAAGACGGTGCTGGGCTGCGACAACGCCGTGCTCTGTTTCGATGACAGCCTTGGTCGTGGTCGCGGTGCGCGACAGGTTCACCGACATGTCAGGCCGCTCGCCTGTCAAACATGGGCCCGTCCGGATCGTGCAGGTGACATTCGACATGGCCGACGGACGTGCCCACCGGGCGCGGCGGGCGCGTCTTGCACAGATCCGTGGCGAACGGGCAGCGCGGGTGGAAGTGACAGCCCGAGGGCGGGTCGATGGGGTTCGGGTACGCCATGCCAAGCTGCGTATCCGGAACCCCCAGCCCCGGCTCGGGCGTCAGCACCGATTTCAGCAGTGCCTGCGTGTAGGGGTGTGCGGCCTCGTCGAACAGCCCGGCCACGTCCGCTTCTTCGACGATGCGACCGAGATACATCACCGCAACCCGTGTCGCCAGATGCTCGACCACGGCAAGGTCATGGCTGATGAACAGGTATGTCAGCCCGAACTCGCGCCGCAGATCGCCCAGAAGGTTCAGGATCTGGCTTTGCACCGAGACGTCCAGCGCCGAGGTCGGCTCGTCGCAGATCACGATCTCGGGCTTCATGATCAGCGCGCGGGCGATCGCCACGCGCTGGCGCTGGCCACCCGACATCTGGTTGGGAAAGGTGTTCATCACCCGCGCGGGCAAGCCCACGATATCGAGTATCTTGCGCACCTCGGCGTCCCAATGGCTGTGATCGCCGATGCCATGCACCCGCAGCGGCAGCGAGACGATGTCGAAGATGCTCTTGCGCGGGTTGAGCGAAGAGTAGGGATCCTGAAAGATCGGCTGGATGCGCCGCGCCAGCGTCATGCGGTCCTGCGCCTTGATCTCTTCGCCATCGACCAGCACCTGGCCCGAGGTCGGCGCCTCCAGACCCAGCAGGATCTTGGCCAGGGTGGACTTGCCGCAGCCCGACTCGCCCACGAGGCCCAGCACCTCGCCACGCGGCAGCGACAGCGACACGTCGTTGACCGCTTTCAGCGGGCGCGCGGTGCCGAAAAGCCCCTGCTTGACATTGTAGGTCTTGGTGACCCCGCGCAGTTCGAGAATGGCGGGGCTCTGTTGGCTGGTCATGCGAGGGCCTCTTCTTCGGCGTGGCGTTTGCCGTCGGGGTGAATGCAGCGGAAGGCATGGGTGCCGTCCTCGCGCAGCGGAATCGCGGCACGGCAGGCGTCCTCGGCATACGGACAGCGCGTGCGAAAGGCGCAACCTTCGACATCGCCGATCAGCGAGGGCACGATGCCGGGAATGGTGCCAAGGGTGCTGCCGCGTTCGGTCTTGCCGGGTTGCGGAATGCAGCGCAGCAGACCGCGCGTATAGGGATGCGACGGCGTGTTGAACACGTCCCGCGCGGGGCCGGTTTCCACCAGTTCGCCAGCGTACATCACCGCCACCTTGTCGGCGACGCGCGCCACGACGCCCAGATCATGGGTGATGAGGATCATCGCCATGTTCATCTCGCGCCCCAGATCGTAGAGCAGCCGCAGGATCTGCGCCTGGATCGTGACGTCGAGCGCCGTGGTCGGCTCGTCTGCGATAATCAGTTCGGGCTCGCACATCAGGGCCATCGCGATCATCACCCGCTGGCGCAGGCCGCCCGACAGCTGGTGCGGATACTGGCCCAGACGGTTCGCCGCGCCGGTGATGCCGACCTTTTCCAGCAGTTCCACGGCCCGCGCGCGGGCCGCCTCGCGCCCGACGGATTTGTGGAGCAAGAGCGCCTCGGTCAGCTGATCCCCGATCGTGTAGGCGGGGTTGAGCGAGGTCATCGGCTCTTGGAAGATCATCGACATGCGCGCGCCGCGCAAGCTGCGCATGGTGCCTGCACCCGCGTGCAACAGGTCGGTGCCGTCGAACTCCATTCGGTCGGCGGTGCGCTGGATGTTCTTGCCCAGAAGACCCATCAGCGCCAGCGAGGTCAGGGATTTGCCCGACCCCGATTCACCCACGATGCACAGGGTCTCGCCGCGCTTCAGGTCGAAATCGATACCGCGCACGGCGCGCAATGTGCCGCCGCCGACGGGGATGTTCAGCGTCAGGTTCTGGACGCTCAGAAGAGGTTTCTCCATTGGGTCAGCTCCGGTTTTCGGGGGCGGTGACGTCGCGCAACCCGTCGCCCATCAGATTGATCGCCAGCACCAGAAGGAACAGCACGACACCCGGAATGACCACCATCCAAGGCTCGAAAAGCATCATGTTCTTGCCCTCGGACACCATCAGGCCCCAGCTTGGCGTGGGTGGCTGCACGCCCAGCCCGAGAAACGACAGCGCCGCCTCCAGCAGGATCGCGTGCGCCATTTCCAGCGTGACCACCACGATCAGGTTGTTGGCGATGTTGGGCATGATCTCGGACAGGATCACCCGCGGGGTCGAGGCCCCGATCGCGCGCGCCGCCGAGACATATTCGCGGTTGCGCACTTGCAATGTCGAGGCGCGCATCACCACCGCGAACCGGTCCCACAACAGAAGACCCAGCACCACGATCACCACCTGCAGCGACCCGCCGAGGATCGCCACTACCGCAAGCGCCACCAGCACGACCGGCATGGCCAGCCGCACGTTGATCAGAAACGTCACCACCATGTCGACGCGCCCGCCGAAATAGCCCGCCGCGACCCCCATGGCGGTGCCGATCACGCCCGAGATCAAGGCCGCGATCACCCCGATCATCAGCGACACACGCGCGCCGTAAATAAGCCGCGACAGGAAATCACGCCCCAGATGGTCTGTGCCCAGGGGGTGCTCCCATTCGCCGCCAAGGAAGACCGGCGGCTCCATCCGGCCCATCAGGCTCTGGGCGTAGGGATCATGCGGCGCCAGAAGCGGCGCGAAGATGGCCACCAGCGTCAGGATCACGATCACCACCGCGCCGATCATCAGGCCTTGATGGCCGAACACGCGGCGGCGCAGCATCTGGCCCGGCGTGGGGCCGGTGATCTCTTTCAGGATCGGGTCGTTTGTCTGGGTCAGGGTCATCTCAGCTGCTCCGCATGCGAGGGTCGAGCCACGCATTCAGCACATCGGCCAGAAAGGTGAAGACGATGTAGAACATCGAGAAGACGAGGATCAGCGCCTGCACCGTCGGCAGGTCGTTGCGCGCGATGCTTTCCCAGGCGAGGTAGCCCGCCCCGTGCAGCGCGAAGATCGACTCGACCACGATCGATCCGCCCAGCATGAACCCCATCTGCACGGCCGCCAGCGACACGACCGGGATGATCGCGTTGCGCAGCGCATGCCGGAACAGCACCCGGCCCTCGGGTGCGCCCTTGGCGCGGGCCGTGCGGATGTAGTCCGAGTTCAGCACGTCCAGCATGCCGGCACGCGTGAGGCGCATGATCGCGGGCATGGCATAGTAGCCCAACACGATGGTCGGCATCACGAAATGCGCCGGCGACGAGGCCCCCGATGGCGGCAGCCAGCCAAGCTGGACCGCGAAGATCACGATCAGGATCAAACCGAACCAGAAGCTCGGCATGGCCTGCCCGGCGACCGACAGAAACAGGGCGACCCGGTCGATCAGCGAATTGGGGCGGATCGCTGCGGCGACGCCAAGCGGTACGGCGGTCAGGATGGCGAAGGTGATGCCGCAGACGCCCAGCATCATGGTCACGCCCAGCCGGTCGGTGACCAGCTCGGACACGGGGATCTGGAAGTAGAGACTCAGTCCGAAATCGAATTGCACCGCCGACAGGAGCCAATCGCCGTATTGCACCAGCATTGGCCGATCGAAGCCGTAGAACCGGCGGATCGCTTCGATATCCTCGCCGCTGGCGCTTTCGCCAGCCATCGCCACGGCCGGGTCGCCCGCGAGAAACAGCAAGCTGAAGCTGATGAAGGACACCGTCAGGGCCACCAGAACGGCAAGGCCCAGACGCTTGAGAGTGAATAAGAGCACTGGATTTGCCCCTCGTGTTCTGGCAGGTCGCTGAAGGCGCGGGGGACGGAGGGCCGCGCACGGCCCCCCGGTCGGGTGACGCGGGTCAGTTCCACTCGACAGTGGTAAATCGCAGCACCTCGTCGGCCGTCGGCGTGTAGGAGACCTCGTTGGTGAAAACGTAGTTGGTGTTGTACGAGAACATCGGTGCCCAATACGCCTGATCTGTGATCCGCTCTATGGCCTTGGCGTAATGCTCCACCCGAGTATCGGGATCGGTCGAGCTGTCGGCCACCTCCAGATCGGCCAGCACCTGATCGTCGCGCGCATCGTCGAGCGATCCGTGCTTGAAGAACTGGCTGACCATCGCCGAGGCATCGTTGACCGAGAAGCTGCCCCAGGTCAGGAAGGAAAACGGCACGTCTCCGGTCATGTTCATCTCGCGCAGCGCGGAATATTGCATGAACTTGAAATCCGTCTCGATGCCCACGTTATTGAGGTAACTCATGATCGCCTCGGCATATTCGCGGTCGCGATAGGCGTAGAATTCGGTCTCGAAGCCGTCGGGATAGCCCGCTTCGGCCAGAAGGTCGCGGGCCTTGTCGGGATCGAACTCGTATTGCGTCGCCGCGTCCTCCTCGCAGCCGAACTGGCTGGGGAAACAGGGGGTATGGATCGGCCTTGAGCTGCCCCGGAGCAAGGCGTCGACCAGCTCTTCACGGTTGATCGCGTGGTTGACTGCCCGACGCACCCGGGCATCGGTGAACGGCGTGTCGCCCGACCGGCCGGCCGCATCCATCGACAGGTAGCCCACGCGCATGGTGGATTCGTTGGTGACGGTGAATTCGTCGCGCTGCGCCAGCTGCTCGGCCTGGTCCGACGGCACCTGCCAGATCAGATCGAGCGAACCGCTGAACAGTTCCGCCATCTGTGTGTTTACGTCCGGGATGGTGCGGATGTCGACATTCGCCACACTCGGCTCGCCCTTGGGGCTTTCGTGATAATCCTCGTATTCTTCCAGAACGAAATGCTCTCCGGGTGTCACCGACACGGCCTTGTAGGGGCCGGTTCCAACAGGTTCGCGGCCCATGCCCGAGGAGCCAACCTCGTCATAGTAATCGGCCGGATACATCGAGACGGGGCCGGACAGGAATTCGATCGCCGCGGGGAACTTTTCCTTGAGGTGGATGCGGACGGTATAATCGTCGATCTTCTCGGCCGATTCCATCCAGTTCACGTTGCGCTGCGTCTTGACGCCATTCTCTTCCTTGGACACGAAATCGACGGTGTAGACCACGTCGTCGGCATCGAACGCGTCGCCGTTGTGAAAGGTCACGTCATCGCGCAGCTTGAATTCGATCGTGGTGTCGTCGATCCACTCCCAAGAGGTCGCCAGATTGCCCTCGTACTCGTTGGTGACCGGATCGCGATAGATCAGCCCGTCCCAGATCGCGCGCTGCAACACCACGCCCTCGCGCGAGGAATTGAAATAGCTGTCGACGTTCTCGAGTTCCTTGGTAAAGGCCACGCGCAGCGTATCATTGGCCTTGTCCGCCAAGGCACCGCCCGCAGACGCCACGACGACCAGACCGGCGAATGCGTGTTTCAATGAGGACATTTCCATGTCTCTCCCTCCTGTGTTGGTTCCTGATCGCGCACGAGCATGGCGGGGTGCGGGATACGAGGCCCTTCTTGATGTATTACATTATGATGCGTACAATCGCCATGTGATCCATTAGTGCGAAGATTCGCCGCAGCGTCAACCCGCGCAAGCGGGGCTTCGAAAAATTTGGGAATGGGTGCATGAAAACGAAGCAGGACACGCTCTTTGTCGGATCGCTTGCCAAGGGGCTACGCCTGCTGCGTGCCTTCGACGAGGCGCATTGTGAGCTTTCGCTCGTCGAACTGGCGCACCGAACCGGCCTCGACAAGAGCGCCACGCAGCGGCTGGCCAACACGCTGCATCTCGAGGGCATGCTCGACAAGGACCCGGTCACGCGCCGCTTTCGCCCTTCGCATGCATGGCTTCAGATGGCCTATACCTATTACTGGTCGGACCCTCTGATCGGGCAGGCGATGCCCAAGCTGATCGGACTCAGCCAAGACCTGGGCGAGACAGTCAACCTTGCGGAACTATCCGGCGATCACATCATCTATGTCAGCCGCCTGCCCTGCAAACGCACCTATTTCGCGGCCACGATCAACGGTCGCCGGCTGCCTGCGCTGTCCACGTCCGCCGGGCGCGCGATGCTCGCGACATGTCCCGAAGACGAAAGGCGCAGTGCGATCGAGACCTGGCCGATAACGCCCTTTACACCCGGAACCACGCTCGATCGCGCTGAAATCGCTGCAAGCGTGGAAGAGGCCGCGCGCGACGGGTTCGCGATCGCGACGGGACAGATGATCCTCACCGAAATCGGGGTCGCCAGCCCGATCATCGGCCATGACGGGCGCGCCCTCGCGGCGGTGCAATGCTCGGTCTCGGCGCATACATGGACAAAAGAGCGGATCGTCGCCGAGATCCTGCCAAAGCTTCAGGATACGGCGAATGCCATATCTCCGAACTTCCGTACCCCCGGTGCGGCACCGCCCTCGGCGGCCCGAACATGACGTATCACCGGTGCGACGCCGCAAACCGCGGAGCGCCCGTTCGGCTTTGACGGGGTTTCGAACGAGCAGAGGGCCTGTCGGCCTCAGGCCGACGCGATCTCTCCGTGCCCCGCAACCGTGCGCCGGCCCCCAGCAGTGAGTGCCGATCGGGTGTCCAGAGCCTCGCGCCCGCCACCGGCCCCGCAGACGTGGTCGGCCGGCGTTATGGTCAGGTCGGGGATCGCCTGCATGACCCTCGCGGCGAAATCGAGGTTGAGGCGGCGAAACCGCGTGCGCACCGCGTCCGGATCGGACAGCGACAGCCAGTCTTCGGTGTCCAGTGCGGCGCGCAGGGCCTTCTCAAGCCCGGCCTGATGGCCACGGTCGTACCGCTGAAGGTGATCTGCCGAGAACCCGAAAATCTCCAGAACACTCTCCAACTTCGACGAGTATCCGATCACCCGCACCTTGCCGCCGCTCAGCAGGCTCCAATAGGTCATGTGGTAGGAATTCGTGATGATGCGGTCGGTGCGGGCGAAGATGTTCAGCAACTCATCCTCCGACATCGCGTTCGTGGCAAAGACGACCTCCGGATACTCGGCGCGCAGGGCCTCCAGCAGCGCGCCCGTCTCGCCGGACACGTCCGGATTTTCGTTGATGATGACGGCAAGACCGCTGCCCCGCAGCGTGTCACACACCTCGTGCAAGCAGCTGACGCAGGGTACGAAGACATCCGATCCGGGATCACGCGACGAAGCGACAAGGATCTCGCCGTGCCCAAGCGCGCGCGCAACCCGCCGGATCACGGACCTCTTGACCTGCCCCAATCGACGTCGCCCCCGGCGCAGCAGGCCCGGCACGGGTTGCGCGGGCCGGGCGCCAAAGGCTCGTGACGTGCCAGCGGCCCAGACGATCCGCGCCCGGTACCCCGCATCGCGGTACAGGTCCTTCGCCCCGGCGATTGCGCCGCCACCGACCACGAGGCACCGCCCCAACAGGCTGGACGACGGCACGAGGTTAAAGCGGAAATACAGATAGGGCGCACACAATTTGTCCCCGATATTGGGCACTTTCGGCGCGGCGTAATGCGCGAAGGTGCTTCCCTCGATCTCGATCCTGTCCAAGGCCCACCCTTTCGATTGCCAGTCTCCGAACGCAAAGAAACTTTTGTTTTTGCAGCCATTTACAGCGAGGCAGTGCGTCCAACTTGAGCGGTCGGCGCTTCGTCTGACCCCGCGTGAAGATGATATTTTCAACCTAAGGTTAATAATGTATTAATATACAACTTTAAGTATATCAAGTGGCATGACAGCGGTCAGCCGGAACGCGAGGCCCCCCGCGCGTTCCCTGGCCCCGCGTGTCCGTTGCCGGGTTGCAACCACGCCGATGCGATCGATGAGACGGGAAAATCCGGAACGGCCGACGCGCTCAGAACCTCGACATGCCAAGCACGCGGCATCCGGGGCGCGGTCACCTTGATCCCGGCCCCTACGCCCTGTCAGGCTGCGCGCGCGCGGCCATCGTTATCTTCCGGGCCGGAGTTCCGGCCCCTGGTCGAACCCGGTGACGTCAGGCCCGCAGCCGCAGCCCATCGGGATCGAAGGGTGCCGCGTGCAGGATCCACGCCCGGTGCGGCCGGCCAAGCACCATGACCTCGACCTCGGCATCAGCCGGAACGCCGGCCTTCACATAGCCAAGCGCGAGGCTTTTTGCGACCGAATGGCCATAGGCCCCCGAGGTCACGCGCCCGATGCCCTCTCCGGCACGAAAGATCGGCTCACCACCCGTGGCGTCGGCGTTCGAGGCGGTCACGTCTTCATCGTCCAGCGCCATCAGGACCAGACGCTCGCGCGGGGCGCGCCCGATCACGGCGTCCAGCGCGGCGCCGTTGAGAAACGCCTTGTCCCGGCGGCAGAGATGGTCGAGTCCGGCCTCTTGCGGCCAGGTTTCAGGACCGTATTCACGCCCCCAGGAGCCATATCCCTTCTCGATGCGCAGGCTCGTCAGCGCCCGGCTGCCCACCGGGCCCGCGCGCAGGCCGCGCCCCGCCTCGATCAGCGCGGCGTAAAGCCGGGCCTGGTCCTCGGTCGCGCAATGCAACTCCCATCCGAGATCGCCGGTGAAGCTGACCCGCAGCGCGAGGCATTCGACACCCGCGATCGTGATCTGCCGGCTTGTCATGAAGGGAAAGTCCGCGGTGGCCAGCGAGGCCTCGGACAGCGGCTGCAACAGCGCCCGCGCCTGCGGCCCGGCGACGTTGAACCCGCACACCGCCTCGGTGAGGCTGTCGAACGTCGTCCCCTCCGGCAGTGGCACGGCATCGAAAAAGCGCTTGTGATAGCGCTCGGCCATGCCCGACGAAATGACCCGGAACTCGTCCTCGGCCAGCCGCGTGACGGTGGCATCCCCTGCGATCCCGCCGCGCACCCCGATCAGCGGCGTCAGGCAGGACCGGCCCACCTCGCGCGGCATCCGGTTGGCGAAGACCGCGTTCAGCCAGTCCTCGGCCCCCGGCCCCGCGACGCGGTACTTGGCGAAGTTCGAGATGTCGATGATCCCTGCCCGCTTGCGCAACATGCGGCATTCCTCGCCCACCGGCCCCCACCAGTTTTGGCGGGTGTAACCGGCAGTCTCGACCGCGTCTTGGGTCTCGGCAAACCAGAGCGGATGCTCCCATCCGTAATTCAGCCCGAACACCGCGCCCATCTCGCGCTGCGCCTCGCAGACGGGACGCGTTCGCAACGGCCGTCCCGCCGCGCGCTCCTCGCCAGGGAAATGGATGGCAAAGCGATGCGCGTATTGATCGCGCACCCGCGCCGTGACGAAATCGCGGTCATTGGCCCACGCCCCGAACCGCGCGATGTCCCAGGCGAACATGTCATGCGGCATTTCGCCATTCACCAGCCATTCGGCCACCATGAGCCCGATTCCCGCCGACTGGCTGAAGCCGGGAATGATGCCGCAACAGGCGAAATAGCCGCGCAGCTCCGGCACCGGGCCAAGCATCACGTTGGCATCGGGCGACCAGATCATCGGGCCGTTGATCACCCGCTTGATGCCGGCCTCGGCCACTACCGGCACACGGGTCATGGCGCGCATCATGTTGTCCTCGATCCGGTCGAGATCGTCGGGAAAGAGATCATGCGCGAAATCGAGCGGCGTGCCATCCTCGGCCCAGAAGCGCATGTCACGCTCATAGGCCCCGATCAGCAGGCCCTTGCCCTCCTGACGCAGGTAATATTCGCCGTCGCGGTCCGCGACCGA
>JAWLGF010000028.1:0-27669 GCA_041685205.1 Roseovarius sp. | reverse complement strand
ATTCAACCAGCCGATGCCCGAAGCGGCGGCGGCCTAACCGAGGCGGACATCCACTTAGAAAACGCCCGGAACCTGTTCAGACGAACCGAGCCACCTCTCTTTTGAGTGGACGGAGCTTTGCAAAACACCGGCGCCGGAAAAGCCGGACGGAACGCCGAAAGTCTTGCGGATATCGTGCGGCGGCGTGGCGGCCTCACCGGTTGGTTGCTTTAGAAACCGACATGCCAAAAAATGCGTGTCAATCGAAACGTAGCCGGGGCCGGCTCGACACGCCGTGCGGCACGTGACATGACGTGGCGTTGGCCCATTCAACCAAAGGTCTCGGCAAGATGTCCATCCATTCCGTTACCGTGTCGGGCCATTTCGGCGAGTGGATCCAGGGACGGTTCGGGCCCGATGGGCCGGTCGTGTTGATTACCCTCGCCTGTCCGATCCTTTGCGCCCGCGCGCCGGGCACAGCGCTGCGTGCCCTTGATCATCTGGACGCAGCGCAGCGCGATGCCTTTGCGGTGGCCCTCGATCTGGCCGAGGTCGCGTGGCCCGACCTCGATTGCGACATGCCGCTCGGTGCGGGGGCAGGGGCGTCGACGGCCTGTCTCGTGGCCGCTGCGCGGGCCCAGGGCTTCGATGGCCCGCCCGAGGTGTTGGCGCGCGCCTGTTTGGCGGTTGAGGGCGCGAGCGATCCTTTGATGTTCGATGCGCCCGACCGCGTGCTCTGGGCGTCGCGTCGAGGCGAGATCCTGCGGATGCTGCCGGCCCCGCCCCAAGCCGAGATCGTTGGCGGGTTTTGGGGCCCGCCGCAACCCACCGATCCCGGCGACGCCAAGTTTGCCGATATAACTGACCTTGCGGATGTCTGGGCAAAGGCAGCCGCGCGCGACGATCTCGCAGCGGTTGCTGGTATTGCTACGGAATCCGCGCGCCTTTGCACGGAGTTGCGCGGGCCGGCCGATCCGATGGCCGATCTGGCGCGCGATCTGGGTGCGCTCGGGGTGGCGCGGGCGCATACCGGTGCGGCCCGGGCGCTGATCTTCGCGCCGGGCAAGGCGCCCGACGGCGCCGAGGCGGCACTGCGCGAGGCCGGTTTGACGGGCGTTTTGCGGTTTCGCACCGGCGGCGACGAATGAGCTTTGCGGCGATGATGCTGACTGGATTGGCGATCGACATGATGCTCGGCTGGCCGGACCGTCTGCATGCCCGCATCGGCCATCCCGTAACGTGGCTGGGACGAGCCATCTCGATTCTCGAGGCAAGATGGAACCGCGGATCGTACCACGCACGCCTGCGTAGAGGTGCGCTGGCCACGGGACTCGTCGTGTTGCTGGCGATTCTCCCGGCGATCGTGGTGCAGGTGCTGCTGCCGACCGGTACTTTCGGCTGGCTGCTCGGCGGGGTGCTGGCGTGGCCGCTGATCGCGCTGCGCTCGATGCATGATCATGTCGACGCTGTGGCGCAGCCGCTGGCGCGTGGCGATCTGGAGGCGGCGCGCGGGGCCGTGGCGATGATCGTCGGGCGCGATCCGGCGATGCTGGACGGTGCGGGTATTGCCCGGGCAGGGATCGAGAGCCTCGCCGAGAACACCAGTGACGGTATCGTCGCGCCGGTCTTCTGGGGCCTCGTCTTGGGGTTGCCCGGGATCGTGGCCTACAAGGCGATCAACACGCTCGATTCGATGATCGGATACCGCAACCAGCGGTTCGAGGCCTTCGGCAAGGTGGCGGCGCGACTCGACGATGTGGTCAACATCATTCCGGCGCGGCTGACCGGGGTGCTTTTCGCGCTGGCCGCGCCGCGACATGCCGCCAGGGCCTGCCGCGTCATGGCGCGCGACGCGCGGCGGCACAGGTCGCCCAATGCCGGCTGGCCAGAGGCGGCGATGGCCGGTGCGCTCGGTCTGCGCCTGTCGGGGCCGCGCGCCTACGGGCCGCGGATCAGCGAAGAGCCATGGGTCAATTCCGGTGCACCGGATCCCGGACCGCAGGATCTGCGCCGTGCCCTGTCTCTCTACGCACGCGCCATGGCGCTTCTGGCGCTTGCGCTTGGCGCCTTTTGCCTGTTCTAAGGGCGCATGCAGGCTGAACCACGCGATCATGGCGGCAATCTTGATGCGGCGATGCGCCGGCATGGCGGGGACGCGGCGCGGTGGATCGACCTGTCGACCGGAATCAACCCGGTACCCTATCCCGTGGCGGGCTTGAGCGCGCGGGCCTTCGCGGCGCTGCCCACGCAAAGCGACATGGCGGCGCTGCGCGCGGCGGCGGCGGCGTGCTATGCGACCCGCGCGCATGTCACCCCGGTGGCGGGGGCGCAGGCCGCCATTCAGGCGGTGCCGCATCTGGCCCGTGCCGGCAGAGCACGCGTGCTGGCCCCGACCTATAACGAGCACGCCGCCGCGCTGAGCGTTTCCGGCTGGGCGGTCGAGGGGGTGGGCTGTGTGGACGCGCTGCCCGGGGCGGATTGCGCGGTCGTGGTCAATCCCAACAATCCCGACGGGGCGCGGCATGACCCGGCGCGGCTGATGGCGCTTGCCGGTCAGGTGGGGCTGCTGGTCGTCGATGAAAGTTTTGCCGATCCCGAACCGGACCTTTCGCTTGCCCCCGTGATGCACCGCGCCCCCGACAATCTCATCGTCCTGCGGTCTTTCGGCAAGTTTTTCGGGCTCGCCGGTCTGCGGCTCGGCTTCGTGCTGAGCGGGGCAACCCTGGCCGCACGGTTGGCCGATCTGGCAGGTCCATGGCCGGTGTCCGGTCCGGCGATCGAGGTGGCGCGACAGGCGCTCGAGGATGACGCGTGGCAGCGGCGAACCTGCGCGCGGCTCGCGCAGGACGTGGGCCGGCTTGATGCGCTGGCGATGCGCGTGGGCTGGACGCTGGTCGGGGGAACGCCGCTGTTTCGAACATATGCCACGTCCGACGCGACTGCGTCGCAAGAGCATCTGGCGCGGCATCACATCTGGTCGCGGGTGTTTCCCTATTCGCGCCACTGGCTGCGGCTCGGCCTTGCCGGAGAGCCGGAGCAATGGAACCGGGTCGAGGCCGCGCTCGGCTGACAGGCCGTCTCACAAGGTCTTGCGCAGCAGGAGGGCGTCGATGGAACCGCCGGTCGGGGAGGTGTAATAGCCCGTGCGCCGCCCTGTCTCTGCATAGCCTGCCACCTGATAAAGTGTGCGGGCGGGCGCGTTGTCCTCGGCCACTTCGAGAAAGGCCGCGGTCGCCTCGCGCGCCACCGCCTGTATCTCGAACGCGTGGAGGCAGGCGCGGGCCAGACCGGCGCGCCGATATGCGGGATCGGTGGCCAGCGTCAGAAGCTCGGCCTCGTCCGCGACAGCGCGGCCCATGGCAAAGGCGCGGGCATCGCCGCAGAGAAAGACGAGGTCGCTTTGCATGAGGTCACGAAACTCGGCCTGGCTCCACGCCCGGCCATGCCCGTCAAAAGCGCGGGCATGGGTGGCCGCCATCACCTCAGGCGTCATCCAGGATGCGGGGCGGGGCCTCGCGCGACGGGGCCGCATCGGCGGGCCGGACGTAAAGCGGCGCGGGGGGCACGCTGTCCCCGGTGGCTTTGGCTGCAAGACCCGCGATAGTGCAGACGAGATCGACAGGTTTGGACGGGTACACCGGATCTAGGATTTCGGTCAGCGGCAAGAGACGCGGTGCGCCGCTGCCGGTCTGGATATAGGCCTGTTCGCGCGGGGCTGGCACGCATGGTGTCCCAATGGCCCCGTCCGCGCGCATCGCCTCCAGCGTGCTCACCCCGATGGCGGGGATACCGAGGCCGAGCGCCAGACCGCGCGCCAGCGACACCGAAATGCGGATGCCCGTGAAGTTGCCGGGGCCGATACCGACGCCGATCCGCGACAGATCGCGCCAGGACACGCCCCGCGAGTCGAGCATCTCTTCAAGCAGGGGCATCAGGCGCTCTGCCTGTCCACGGGTCATGTCCTCGGCGTGGGCTGCAAGGATCCGGTCGCCAGACAGCAAAGCGGCCGCACAATGTGCGGCCGATGTGTCGAACCCCAAGGTCAGAGGCTCACATCCCAATCGGGCGCACCTCGGTCACTTCGGGGATGTAATGGCGCAGCAGATTCTCGATCCCCATCTTCAAGGTGATGGTCGAGGACGGGCATCCCGCGCAGGCGCCTTGCATGTGCAGATAGACGACGCCGCGCTCGAACCCGTGAAAGGTGATGTCGCCGCCATCCTGTGCCACGGCGGGGCGCACGCGGGTATCCAGCAGATCCTTGATCTGGCCGACAACCTCGGCATCCTCGCCGCTGTGATCGGCATGACCGGACGCGCCGCCGCCTTCGGTGGTCATCACCGGCTGGCCGGACTGGAAATGCTCCATGATCGCGCCGAGGATCGCGGGCTTGATGTGATCCCATTCCGTGTCTTCGGCCTTGGTCACGGTGACGAAATCATTGCCGAGAAACACCCCGGCGACGCCCGGTACCTTGAAGATGCGCGCCACGAGCGGCGAGGCCTCGGTGCCCTCTGCCGTCGGAAAGTCGGCCGTACCGGTTTCGAGCACGGTCTGCCCGGGCAGGAATTTCAACGTTGCGGGGTTCGGGGTGGATTCGGTCTGGATGAACATGGATCGCCCTTTCAATATCACATATAGATATGCGCCCGCCGGCAACGCGAGTCAAGAGTTTGGAACGATTCCAAACTGGAGGGCTGCGCGCGTTGAGCGTCTGTCCCGGCGGCGTGTATCAGGTGATCGCTTCCAGCCGTTCCTTGCTGAGATCGCCGGGAACGATGGTGATCGGCATGGGCAAGGTTCCGGCATTCTTGGTCAATTGCGTGACAAGCGGGCCGGGCCCCTTCTTGTCCGAGCCCGCCCCAAGCACCAGAACCCCGATCTGATCGTCCCCGTTGACCTGCGCCATGATCTCGGCGACCGGCTCTCCCTCGCGGATGACGAGTTTGGGATCGACGCCCTGCTTGTCGCGCATCCATTTCGCGAAGACCTCGAAATGCGCCTCGATGCGCTCGCGCTGCTCCTCGCGCATCAGGTCGCCCACGCCGATCCAGTGATTGAAATCCTCCGGCGGGATGATCGCCAGGATCTCGACACCGCCTCCGGTGCTGGCCGCGCGCATGGCGGCGAACCGCATCGCGTTCAGGCATTCGCGACTGTCATCCAGTATCACGAGAAACTTGCGCATTAGCTCAACCCCTTCGGAGACGCATCATGACCCGGAATCGTATCGGGGGCAATAGACGCCGAAACCGCGCGTGGCCGGCCTGTCGCGCGGACGTTCAATAGCGGCACAGAGCGGGTTTGCAGATCTGCGAGATGTCAGTCGAAGGTCCCGGCGATGCGGCCCAGAAGCATGAAGGCGCGCGCCGTGCGCGTTTCGGCGAGATCCAGGATTTCGGCGTCGCTTGTGGTTTGCGCGAAATCGGTGAACATCCGGTCGAAAAGCCGCAGAAAGTGATGGGCGACGTCGCGAAAGATGGCGTCCTGTTTCATCCGCGTCGCCGCCGTGTCGAGCGCGGAGGGATCGCGCACGCCGCCAATATCCGCGATGCCGCGCCCGCGCTCGCCCCCGGCAAAGCGCCGCCAGACATGTGCGGGCGCGATCTCGGGGTTCAGGTCGTCCATGTAGATCCCGTCCTGGGACATCAGGGTCAGGATGTCCTGCGCGGCGCGAATGATCTGTGCGGCCGAACGGTCCCGCATCGCCCGGCGCAGCGCGGCGAAACCCAAAGCATCATCGGGTGTTTCCGGGAAGTTCAGCGCAAGGATGAAATCGGCACGGCTCAGCCCGCCCTGCGGCGGCTCGGGCGGAATGTCGAGCGGCAGCGCGCCCTGATCGTCCTGCGCGGCCGGTGCCGGATCCGCCACGGGGCGCGTCTGCTCGTCCACCTGATCGCGTTCGGCGCGCCAGTCACGCAAACTGGCCGCAACCTCGCGCTGTGCGGCGATGATCTCGTCGAGTTTCAGCGTCACAGTCTCGTCCGGGGCCGAGGCGCGGGCGTCCTGCCGGCCCAGATGGTAGAGCGCGTTGATGGCCTCTTCGATCCGGTCGGCCTCGTCGCGGGTGACACGGATTGCGCGGGCGACCATCAGCCCGGTTCCGACCAACGCCGGCGGCATCATGCCACAGACCAGCGCCAGCCCGATATAGAGCATGCCGCCCGTGCCCTCGGGCGGGCCGCGCCACAGGAACAGCACCCCGATGCCAACGAGCCAGAGCCCACAAAGAACACATGCGGCGCGTTCGAGTGATGTCATGCCATGCCACCCGCCCCCGGGGTCGCGCCGCGCCTTCATCGCCGGGCGGCCGCAGGCCCGCTTGGCCGGGCGTGCGTCAAATGTAAACGACCTTGAGGATCTCGTAGGCGCGATCCCCGCCGGGTGTGTGCACCTCGACGCTGTCGCCCTCTTCCTTGCCGATCAGGGCCCGCGCAATCGGTGATTTCATGTTCAGCAGACCCCGTTCGATACTGGCTTCATGCTCCCCGACGATCTGATAGGTCTTTTCCTCATCGGTATCCTCGTCGACCAAGGTGACGGTCGCGCCGAACTTGATCGGGCCGGACAGCTTCTTGGGGTCGATCACCTCGGCCAGGCTGAGGATGCCCTCGATCTCCTTGATGCGGCCCTCGATGAACGACTGCTTTTCCTTGGCCGAGTGGTACTCGGCGTTCTCGCTGAGGTCACCGTGTTCGCGCGCCTCGGAAATGGCGCGGATGATGTTCGGACGTTCCACCGACTTGAGCTGCTTGAGCTCTTTTTCCAGCGCCGCGTGGCCGCCTGCGGTCATCGGGATCTTTTCCATCGCATGTGTCCATATTCAAAGAGGGGCCGCGTGTCCGCAGGCCCCGTCCGTCTCGTGTCATCATTTTGGAAAGCTTGCACGAAGACGGGACGCGATTGCAAGAGACGATCGGACGGCTCGGCTGTTTCCGGGCGGGCTGACGCCGTGTTTCATTTGACGCCAAGGACATGGCGTGGCTAAAGACCCTCGCCAAGTCACGCGCGGCGATTATGTGTGCAAGACGTCGCAGGGAAAGGGAATGTCGATGTTGGATGTGACGCGCGAAGCGATGGAATATGATGTCGTAATCGTCGGGGCCGGGCCGGCCGGACTGTCGGCGGCGATCCGCCTCAAGCAGCTCGATCCCGAGCGCGAGGTCGTGGTGCTTGAAAAGGGTTCTGAGGTTGGCGCGCATATCCTGTCGGGGGCCGTGCTTGATCCTTGCGGCCTCGACGCGCTGATCCCGGACTGGAAAGACAGGGGCGCGCCGATCGATGTCCCGGTGACCGAGGACAATTTCTACATTCTGGGAGCGGGCGGCAAGATCCGTATCCCCAACTGGCCGATGCCGCCGCTGATGAACAATCACGGCAATTACATCGTCTCGATGGGCAACGTCTGCCGCTGGATGGCCGAACAGGCCGAAGCGCTTGGCGTCGAGATCTTCCCGGGCATGTCCTGTTCCGAACTCGTCTATGGCGAAACGGGCGAGGTGCGCGGGGTCGTCGCCGGCGAGTTCGGCCGCAACCCCGACGGCACGCCCGGCCCTAATTACGAGCCGGGGATGGAATTGCTGGGCAAGTACGTCTTCCTGTCGGAAGGCGTGCACGGGTCACTGTCCAAGGAAGTCATCTCGAAATACAACCTGTCCGCTGGGAAAGAGCCGCAGAAATACGGGCTCGGCATGAAAGAGATCTGGGAAGTGGATCCCGCGAAGCACAGCCCGGGGTCGGTGACACATACGATGGGCTGGCCGCTCGACGGGAACGCGGGCGGCGGGTCGTTCATCTACCACCTCGACAACAACCAGGTCTATGTCGGCTTCGTGGTGCATCTGAATTACGAGAACCCGTATCTCTATCCCTACATGGAATTCCAGCGCTTCAAGCATCACCCGATGGTGGCCGAGCTTCTGGAAGGCGGCAAGCGCGTGGCCTACGGCGCGCGCGCAATTTCGGAAGGCGGCTGGCAGTCGATGCCCAAGCTCGTGGCGCCGGGGGTGGCGCTTCTGGGGTGTTCGGCCGGGATGGTCAACGTGCCGCGCATCAAGGGCAATCACAACGCGATGCTGTCGGGCAAGGCGGCCGCCGAGGCCGCGCATGCCGCACTGGACGCCGGTCGCCAAAGCGACCAATTGGGCGCATATGAGGCCAACGTGCGCGAGGGTCCGATCGGCGCAGACCTGAAAAAGGTACGCAATGTCAAGCCGTTGTGGTCGAAATACGGGCTGCTGGCGTCGCTCGGCCTCGGCGGGGCCGACATGTGGGCCAATACCGCCGGGTTCAGCCTTCTCGGCACGCTCGGGCACGGCAAGTCTGATGCAGCGGCCACGGGTCGCGCGGCGGCGCATGAAAGGATCGAGTACCCCAAGCCTGACGGCAAGCTGAGCTTTGATCGCCTGACCAATGTCAGTTTCTCGATGACCAATCACGAGGAACACCAGCCGGCGCATCTGCGGCTGAAGGATCCGAACGTGCCACTGCTGGTGAACATTCCCGATTACGCCGAACCCGCGCAGCGCTATTGTCCGGCGGGGGTTTACGAGGTGGTGCGCGAAGAGGGCAAGGCGCCGCGCTTCGTCATCAACTTCCAGAACTGCGTGCATTGCAAGACGTGTGACATCAAGGACCCCAGCCAGAACATAACGTGGTGCGTCCCCCAGGGTGGTGACGGCCCCAATTATCCAAATATGTAGCACGACGCCGCGCGGCGTGTCATGATCCGCGCAGGCCGCGTTGCGTCGCGGTGCCCGGCGTCATAAGGAAGAGACCATCATGGCTCAGAAAAGGCAGGTCACCTTGAAGATCAGAACCGCGTCCGCGCTGGCACTGGCCGCGCTCGTGCAGGCGATGCCGCTGCCTGCCGTCGCACAGGAGCCGTCCGGAGCCTATCTGGCCGCCCGACAGGCGCGCACGGCGGGCGATTTTTCGGCCGCGGCGCAATACTATGCACAGGCGCTGACGCTCGATCCGTCCAATCCGTCGCTGCTCGAGAATACGACGGTGGCCTATCTTGCGCTCGGCGAGATCGACAAGGCGGTTCCTGTTGCCAGAACGATGCTTGATAACGAGCTCGACAGTCAGGTGGCGCAGATCACGCTGATCGTTGAAGACGCCCGGAACGAGGATTGGGACGCGCTCATCGACCGCGTGCAGGACCTGCGCGGGGCCGGGGAGCTGGCCGACGACCTGCTCGCCGCGTGGGCGCATCTGGGTGCGGGTGATGTGACAAAGGCGTTCGAACAGTTCGATGCCGTTGCGCAGAAAGACGGCTTGCGCAGTTTCGCGCTCTACCACAAGGCGCTTGCGCTCGCCTCGGTCGGTGATTTCGAAGAGGCTGACCGCGTGTTCTCCGGCGACACGGACGGACCCGTCCAGCAAACGCGACGCGGCGTGATGGCCTGGGCGCAGATCCTCAGTCAGCTTGACGAACACGAGCGCGCGGTCGAGCTTCTCGACGACACGTTCGGAAGCAATCCCGATCCGCAGGTTGCGCAATTGCGTGCGCAAATCGAGTCCGAAGAGCAAGTCCCTTTCGATCTGGTGCGGACGCCGCGCGATGGCGTGGCAGAGGTGTTCTTTTCGCTTGCCCGCGCCCTGCGTCAGGACGCCGATGACGAGTTCGTGCTTCTGTATACACGGGTGGCCGAGGCCATTCGGCCAGAGCACCTCGACGCGAGCATCACCGTGGCCGAAATTCTGGAAAGCCTGGGGCAATACGACCTCGCCATCCAGGCCTACAAGAAAGTGCCGCGGGACCATCCGTCCTTTCACGTGGCCGAACTTGGCCGGGCCGAGGTGCTGAGGCGTGATGACCGGCCGGACGCGGCGATCGAGGTGCTCGATCAGCTTGCGCAGACCTACCCGGATCTTGCGGATGTGCATGTCGCGGCGGGTGATCTTTACCGCATGCAGGAAGATTACGACGAATCGGTTGCGGCCTATGACCGCGCGATCGAGTTGTTCGACGAGCGCGACAACCCGCAATGGTTCGTCCACTACGCCCGCGCCATCAGCCATGAACGGCAGGATAACTGGGAGGAGGCAGAGGCGGATTTCCGGCGCGCACTCGACCTCAACCCTGGCCATCCGCAGGTCCTCAACTATCTGGGGTACTCAATGGTGGAAAAACGCGTCAATCTCGACGAAGCGCTCGACATGATCGAACGCGCGGTGGCGGAAGAACCCGACAGCGGCCATATCGTCGATAGCCTCGGCTGGGCGCTGTACCGTCTGGGCCGATATGACGAGGCGATCGACCACATGGAACGTGCTGCCGAATTGATGCCGACCGACCCGGTCATCAATGACCATCTGGGCGACGTCCTGTGGGCGGTTGATCGCAGGGTCGAGGCACGTTTTCACTGGCGGCGCGCATTATCCCTGCACGAAAGTGATCCATCCCCGGACGTGGATGCCGACCGTATACGTCGAAAGCTGTCGGCCGGTCTTGACGAGGTGCTGGAAGAAGAGGGCTCAGATCCCCTGAAAGCCGTGGATGCCTCGTCCGCCGACAAGTGAGTTTGCGCCCGCAAAGGTCAACCTGACATTGCATGTGACCGGACGGCGGGCCGATGGCTACCACCTGCTCGATTCCCTCGTGATGTTTGCCGATATAGGCGATCGCGTGACGGTTGCACCGGGTCCACTGCGGTTGGACGTGCGGGGACCTATGGCGGATCGGGTACCGGCCGGAACGGACAACCTCGTGACGAGGGCCGCCGCGCTGATCAATGCGGAGGCCGTGATCACGCTGGAAAAGCATCTGCCAACCGCCGCCGGTATCGGCGGAGGCTCGAGTGATGCGGCGGCGTGCCTGCGTGCGTTGTCGCGGATGACGGGGGCGGATCTACCAGAGGACACGACCACGCTCGGTGCGGACGTCCCGGTCTGCCTGCTGGCCCGCGCCGCCCGCATGCAAGGGATCGGAGAGGATGTGACGCCGCTGTCAGGGCTGCCGGTGCTGGATGCGGTGTTGGTGAACCCGAACGTCGGTGTCGCGACGCAAGCGATCTTCCGCCGCATGTTGCAGCGAGACAATGCGCCGATGCCGGCATCAATGCCCCGGTTCGAAACGGCGAAAGACCTGATCTACTGGCTTGGGACACAACGCAACGATCTGGGGTCATCGGCAATGGCGCTGGTGCCGTTGATCGCCGACGTATTGCGCGATCTAACGGCCACCCGTGAATGTCGCCTTGCACGGATGTCCGGTTCCGGCGCGACCTGTTTCGGTCTCTATCCCGATTCGCAGTGCGCTCATGCAGCGGCGAACATCCTTCGCCATGCCCACCCGGACTGGTGGATCACGCCCTGTCGGCTCAGTTGATCCGGGCCAGCACGTAATCGGCGAGATCGTCGAGCATGTCGCGCACCGGATGCGCCGGCAATCTCTGCATCGCGGCGTGCGCAAGATCGATCCAGGCCTTGGCATCCGCGCGGGTCTGGTCGAGGGCGCCATGCGCGTGCAGCAGACCGAGCGCATGGTCGAGATCGCCGTCACGCTGATCTCCCTTCTCGATCGTGCGGGCCCAAAAGGCCCGTTCGTCTGCGTCTGCTGCGGCCACGGCCTTGATGACCGGAAGGGTCAACTTGCGTTCGCGGAAATCGTCACCAATATTCTTGCCCGTGACAGCGGGGTCGCCCTCGTAATCCAGCAGGTCGTCGACGATCTGAAAAGCGATGCCGAGCGCGTCACCATAGGTGAAAAGCGCTTCGATCTGATCCTCGGGGGCCTCTGCGATCACGCCGCCCACCTCCGTGGCCGCCGAGAAAAGCGCCGCCGTCTTGCCGCGTATCACCTGCAGGTAGACGGTCTCGTCGGTGCTCAGGTTCCGCGCCGCGGTCAGTTGCAGGACCTCGCCCTCGGCAATCGTGGCCGAGGCATTTGACAGGATGTCGAGGATCCGGATGGAGCCGGGTTCGACCATCAACTGGAACGCGCGCGCGAACAGGTAATCGCCGACCAGAACGCTGGACTTGTTGTCGTAAAGCAGGTTCGCGGTGGGACGGCCGCGTCGCTGAGTGCTCTTGTCGACCACATCGTCATGCAGCAGCGTCGCGGTATGGATGAATTCCACCGTCGCAGCGAGGTTGACGTCATGCGGGCCGCGGTAGCCGCACAGATCTGCGCTTGCCAGCGTCAGCAGGGGACGCAGGCGTTTTCCCCCAGCCTCTACCAGATGCGCCGTGACCTCTGGAATGCGGGGCGCGTGGCGCGATGCCATGCGCGCCCGGATCAGCGTGTTGACCGCCTCCATCTTGTCCGCAAGATGTGCGGACAGGGCGTCATGCGGTTTCGTTGCGGCGTCGTCCAAAACTGTCGATCCCATTCAGCAGCACTCGACAACTAGCGTGCGTTGCCCTTATGTCAGTCCCATGAAACTGCTGCTTCGCACGAACGATCCCGCATCCATGGCCTTCGCCCAAGCGCTTCTTCAAGGCGAGGATATAGACTGCTTTGAGATGGACGTAAACATGAGCATCCTCGAAGGATCCATCGGGATATTCCCGCGGCGTCTCATGGTGGCCGATGCCGATTATGACGACGCCCGCGAGACGCTTGTCGACAATGGCTTCTGGCTTGAGGATTGAGCGTTTTGCAGAAGAGGACCTCGGTCGTGATGACTTTCTCGGCGGACGCCTGCGGATCGCGCAACCGAGACAGGGATACCGGGCCGGGATCGATCCGGTCCTCCTTGCGGCCAGCATCCCGGCCCGATCAGGGCAAACAGTGCTGGATCTCGGATGTGGGTCCGGGGTCGCGGCCTTGTGTCTCGGGGCGCGCGTTCCGGGGCTGGCGCTTGCGGGGCTGGAACTTCAGCCCGCCTATGCCGATCTTGCGCGGCACAACGCGGCGCACAACGGGATCGCCTTCGAGGTCGTCACCGGCGATGTCGCCGACATGCCTGATGGCCTGCGTCAGACGCAGTTCGACCATGTGATCGCGAACCCGCCGTTTTTCGACCGCGACGCCGGCATGTCGGCCCGCGACGCGGGGCGGGAGCGGGGGCTTGGCGAGACCGTGCCGCTGGCCGCATGGGTCGCCTCGGCCGCCCGTCGTGCGGCCCCGAAGGGCCTTGTGACGATGATCCAGCGCGCGGACCGGGTGCCGGACCTGATGACTGCGATGGCCGCGTACCTTGGATCCCTGGAACTTTTGCCGCTGACGCCGCGCCCGGGCCGGGCGGCGCGTCTTGTTCTGATGCGCGGGCGCAAGGGGGGCCGGGCGGCGTTCCGCCTTCACGCCGGCTGGTGTCTGCACGAGGGTCCGGTCCATGGGGCGGATGGCGATGATTACACATCGGCCACGACTTCCGTGCTCAGGGACGCGGCAGCGCTGCCTTTTCCCGACTGAACCTGATAAATCTTATTGGAAAATTTTCGCGCATCTCGCATGCGCAGCGTGACAGGATTGTAAAAATGTGGTGCAGTTTTTATGTCGGTTCGACACACACCCTTAACCGAGGAGACTGCTCATGAGCTTGAGTTCACATATAGAGGAACTGAAAAGGAAACATCACGCGCTCTCTGAACAGGTGGAACAGGCACAACGCGCCCCGAGCAGCAGTACGCTGGAGATCGCGGAACTCAAGAAGCAGAAACTGAAGATCAAGCAGGAAATCGAGCGGCTGTCTCTGGACGCCTGACACACTCACCTGCAAGCCGGGGCCGGTCCCGAAGGACCGGCCCGAAGGATGTGCGGATCAGGCGAAGAACTGGCCGCCATTGGCCGAGATCGTCGACCCGTTGATGAAGCTCGCATCGTCGGATACGAGAAATCGGACGCAGCGGGCGATTTCCTCGGGCTCGCCGAGACGCCCGGCAGGGATCATGCCGATGATTGCCTCGCGCACTTTTTCAGGCACCGCCATCACCATTTCAGTGGCGATGTAGCCGGGGCAGACCGCGTTCACAGTGATTCCCTTCGACGCACCTTCCTGCGCAAGGCTGCGAATTATGCCAAGATCGCCGGCCTTGGTGGCGGCATAGTTGGTCTGAGCGAACTGGCCCTTCTGGCCGTTGACCGACGAGATCACCACGACCCGGCCGAAGCCGCGCTCGCGCATGCCGGGCCAGACCGGGTGGATGGTGTTGAACACGCCTGTCAGGTTGGTGTCGATCACTTCTTTCCACTGCTGTGGTGTCATCTTGTGAAAGGGCGCGTCGCGCGTGATGCCGGCGTTGGCCACGACAATGTCGATCGGGCCGAGATCGGCTTCGACCTTCTCGATGCCTGCCTTGGACTCGTCGTAGTCCGCGACATTCCACTTGTAGGTCTTGATCCCCGTCTCTTCGGTGAACTTGGCGGCGGCGTCGTCATTGCCGGCATAGGTCGCGGCGACGGTATAGCCATCTTCCTTCAGGGCCTTTGAAATGGCGGCGCCGATCCCGCGCGATCCTCCGGTGACGAGTGCTGTTCTTGCCATGATATCTCCTCCAATTTGGCTGTCGTTCCTGTTCGGTGGTTATCGGTTTGCGGCTCTGGACGCAATAATGTTGCGTGCATGTGGCGGCTTTTTGCAGCGGCTTAGGCGCCGTGCTTGAAAAAAGGGTGCCGCGCCGGGCACCCTTTGGTCATGTCAGTTCGGGATCATCAGCCGATCAAGCACGTTCGACGCACATCGCGACGCCCATGCCACCACCGATACACAAGGTGGCCAAGCCCTTCTTGGCGCCGCGGCGCTTCATCTCGAACAGCAGCGTGTTGAGAACGCGGCAGCCCGACGCCCCGATCGGATGGCCGATGGCGATGGCGCCGCCATTGACGTTCACGATCGACGGATCCCAGCCCATGTCCTTGTTCACGGCACAGGCCTGTGCGGCGAAGGCCTCGTTCGCCTCGACGAGATCGAGGTCACCGACCGACCACCCGGCCTTTTCCAGCGCCTTGCGGCTGGCATTGATCGGGCCCACTCCCATGATCGACGGATCGAGACCGGCCGTGGCATAGGATGCGATACGCGCCATCGGCTCGATCCCGCGGCGTTCGGCCTCGTCGGCGCTCATCAGCAGGGTTGCGGCGGCGCCGTCATTCAGGCCGGATGCGTTCGCCGCGGTGACAGAGCCGTCCGCGGTAAACGCGGGGCGCATTTTCTGCATCGCGTCGATCGTCGCGCCGTGGCGGATGTATTCATCCTTGTCGACCACGATGTCGCCCTTGCGGGTCTTGACGGTGAAGGGCATTACCTCGTCGTCGAACTTGCCGGCATTTTGCGCCGCTTCGGCCTTGTTCTGGCTGGCGACGGCGAACTCGTCCTGCGCCTCGCGGGTGATCTGCCACTGGTTTGCCACATTCTCGGCGGTCTGGCCCATGTGATAGCCGTTGAACGCGTCCCAGAGGCCGTCGCGAATCATCGTGTCGATGTATTTCATGTCGCCCATCTTGTGGCCCGCGCGCAGATGCGCGGCATGCGGGCTGAGCGTCATGCTTTCCTGACCGCCGGCGCAGATGATGGCCGCATCGCCAAGCTGGATGTGCTGGGCGCCAAGTGCGACGGCGCGCAGGCCCGAGCCGCAGACCTGGTTGATGCCCCAGGCGGCGGATTCGATGGGCAGCCCGGCGTTGACATGCGCCTGACGGGCCGGGTTCTGGCCCTGCGCCGCGGTGAGGACCTGCCCGAGGATCGTCTCGCTGACCTCGGACTTGTCGACGCCGGCGCGCGCCACGACCTCGGACAGCACGGCCGCGCCGAGATCATGGGCCGGCGTGTTGGCGAATGCGCCACCGAAGGATCCGACAGCGGTGCGTGCCGCGGATGCGATTACTACGTTGGTCATGTGTGCCTCCCACAAGCTGTATTCGACAGGTTTCGCGCATGCAGATTTCGAAGGCTCTGCCACGCGTCGCTACTCATGCGGTTCTTACCGCATGCCCGGATTGTCGGCAACGGCATAGATCCCTGCGCCGCAGCGATCGCGCACAACGCGGGATATCCGCGCCGCGCCGCTGCCCCCAGATATCAGTGTCGACGTGTTTTCAGCGCGTTTGCCATCCCTTAAGACCCGTTTCGAGACTTCGGCTGCAAGAGGCACGGACATGGAGCGATGCGGATGGGTCGGCGCGGACCCGCTTTACGAGGCCTATCACGACACCGAATGGGGCGTACCGGAGTATGACAGCCGCGCGCTGTGGGAAAAGCTCGTGCTCGATGGGTTTCAGGCCGGGCTGTCCTGGATCACCATCCTGCGCAAGCGCGAGAATTTTCGCGCGGCCTTTCAGGGGTTCGACCCCGACGTGATCGCCAGTTGGGGCGAGGCCGAGGTCGCGCGGCTGCTGACTGATCCGGGCATCATCCGCCACCGCGGCAAGATCGAGGCGACCATCGGCAATGCCCGCGCGTGGCAACGGATCGAGGCCGAGCAGGGCTTTGACAGGTATCTCTGGGATCATGTCGGCGGATCACCCCTCCAGACCCGGTGGCAGACGCTGGCGGAGGTGCCGGCGCAGACCGAGCTGTCGGTGCGCATCTCGAAGGATCTGAAGAAACGCGGCTTCACGTTCTGCGGGCCGACCATCGTCTACGCGTTCATGCAGGCCGTGGGCATGGTGAACGATCACCTCGTCACCTGTCCGCGCCACGCGCCGGTTGCGAAAATGGGACAAGGCACTGCGTTGCGCAGCTAGAGGTTTCGGAATCGCGCAAAGCGCCTTATGTACTCGGTATTCAACCAGATGCGCGAAAGAGCCATGACCCAGACCGCCCCGATCACCCAGGACGTGCTGACCATCCCCCGCAAGCTGCCCGACGGGCCGATCAACCTTGTCGGGGTCACGCGCGGCCGGATGCGCGAGCTGCTCGTCGAAAACGGCACGCCGGAAAAGCAGGCGAAGATGCGCGTCAACCAGATCTGGCAGTGGATCTACCAGTGGGGCGTGCGCGATTTTCACGCCATGACCAACCTCGCCAAGGCCTATCGCGCCGACCTCGCCGAGAGATTCGTGATCGAGATCCCCGAGATCGTGTCGAAACAGGTCAGCGCGGACGGCACCCGCAAATACCTCGTGCGGATCGCGGGCGGGCACGAGGTCGAGGTGGTCTATATCCCCGAAACCGATCGAGGCACGCTATGCATCTCCAGCCAGGTGGGGTGCTCGCTGACCTGTTCCTTCTGCCATACCGGCACGCAGAAATTGGTGCGCAATCTCACGGCCGGCGAGATCATCGGCCAGGTCATGCTGGCGCGCGACGATCTGAATGAATGGCCGCGCCCGGGCGAGGGGGCGGGCGAGCGGCCGCGCCTGCTCAGCAATATCGTGCTGATGGGTATGGGAGAGCCGCTTTATAACTTCGAGAACGTGCGCGACGCCATGAACATCGCGATGGATGGCGAGGGGATCTCGCTGTCGCGCCGGCGCATCACGCTGTCCACGTCAGGCGTGGTGCCGGAAATCATGCGCACCGCCGAAGAGATCGGGTGCCTGCTGGCCGTCAGCTTTCACGCCACCACGGACGAGGTGCGCGACCGGCTGGTGCCGATCAATCGCAAATGGAACATCGAGACGCTGCTCAATGCGCTGCGCGAATATCCGCGCCTGTCCAATTCCGAGCGGATCACGTTCGAATATGTCATGCTCAAGGACGTGAATGACAGCGAGGCCGATGCGCGGCGCCTTGTCGAGCTGATCAAGGGAATACCGGCCAAGATCAACCTCATCCCGTTCAACGAATGGCCCGGCGCGCCGCATCAGCGCAGCGATTGGGACCGGATCGAGCGATTTGCCGACATCATCTACAAGGCCGGCTATGCCAGCCCGATCCGCACCCCGCGCGGCGAGGATATCATGGCCGCCTGCGGACAGCTCAAGTCCGATACCGAGCGCGCCCGCAAGAGCCGGGCGCAGATCGCCACCGAGGCTGGTCTCTAATGGCGGAGTTCGCGCCCCTGCCGCAGCCTCTGAATGCGGATCGGGTGCCGCGTCTTGTCGGGGTCGAGATCGAGTTTGGCGGCCTGGCCGAGTCGCATGCGGCCACGCTGTGCGCCGATTTCCTCAACGGCCGGGCGGTGCAGGTCGACAGCCATATCTGGCGTGTCGAGGACAGCGATCTCGGGACGCTCGACATCTATCTGGATATCTTCCTGCGCAAGGCGCAGCAGAGCCGGCTGCGGGATGCAGCACTCGATCTGGGGCGCGAGGTCGTTCCGGTCGAGATCGTGACCGAACCGCTGGATCTTGACGGGCTGGCACGGCTCGATGCGCTGCGCGAGGCCCTGTGCGCGGGCGGCGCCCTGGGAAGCGGCGCGGGCTGGTTCTTCGGGTTCGGTGTGCATCTCAACATCGAGATCGCCAGCGACTCCGACGCCGATATCGTGCGCCCGTTGCTGGCCTATGCGCTGGTCGAGGACTGGCTGCGCGCCGATAATCCCATTGACGAGGCGCGCCGGGTCCTGCCCTTCACCGATCCGTACCCGACGGATTTCGTGCGCGCGCTGATCAAGGCGGGACCGGAGGCGACGCGCGAGCACGTGACCGCGCTCTATCTTGAACTGACGCCGAGCCGGAACCGGGGCCTCGACATGCTGCCGATCTTCGCGCATTTCGACCCCGACCGGATTGCGTCGGCGATCGACGACAAGACCTCGGCACGCCCCACCTTTCACTTCCGGCTGCCTGATTCCCGGATCGACGATGCGGACTGGTCGCTGGCCTCAGAATGGAACCGATGGCGACTGGTCGAGCGTGTGGCGCAAGACAGCGCGCTGTTGGATCGGCTGGCGCAGGCCTGGGACGACGACCACGGCCTCGTGACCCTTTCGCGGCAAAGCTGGGCCGCGCGGTCGGGGCGAATCCTGCAGAGTGCGGGGCTGGACCGTACATGACAGCATCACGCCCCGTGATCGGGGTCACCGTCTCGCGCCGGTCGGGCTGGCGCATGTTCCCGCTGATCGCGTTCAGTGTCTGGCTCGCCGGGGGACGCGCACAGCGATGGCAGGCTGGACGCACCGCCGACATCGACGGCGTCGACGGGGTCATTATTGGCGGGGGCGATGACATCTCGCCGGATCTTTACGGCGGGCAGGTCGTCACCTCGGCGCGGCTCGACCCGGATCGTGACGCGATGGAACGCGGCGTTCTGCTGGCCGCCTTCGTCAAGTCGAAGCCGGTTCTGGGGATCTGCCGCGGCAGCCAGATGCTGAATATCGCGCTTGGCGGCACGTTGCATCAGGATGCTTACGCCACCTATCAGGCCAGCGATCACATCCGCACGGTGCTGCCGCGCAAGACCGTGCATCCCGAACCCGAAACCCGGCTGGCGGCGGTGTCCGGCGCGGACCCGATGAAGGTCAACGCGCTGCACACGCAGGCGGTGGATCGGCTGGGCACGGGGCTGCGCGTTGCGGCGCGGGATGACGGGGGGATGATCCAGGCGATCGAGCGGGTCGCCGATCCGTTTGCCCTCGGCGTGCAATGGCACCCCGAGCACCTGTTCTATGCGCATCGGCAAAGGGGGATCTTTCGCGCCCTGATTGCCGCGGCGGCCGCGCGGCGCGATGATGCGGCGCAACTGGCGGGTGTTGATGCCTCGACCGTTTGACCGACCGACGTCGCGATCAAGCCCTCATTCAAATGACAAACCCCCGAAGCCTGTGCCCGGGGGTCGTCATTCGTGTCGCGAAATCTGCGGCGAACGGTCTCAGAGAAGTCCTTCGCGCTGAGCTTTCTTGCGCGCCAGTTTTCGGGCACGCCGAATCGCTTCGGCCTTCTCTCGCGCTTTCTTCTCGGACGGTTTCTCGAAATGTTGCTTGAGCTTCATTTCACGAAACACGCCTTCGCGCTGCAGTTTCTTCTTCAGGGCACGGAGCGCCTGATCGACATTGTTGTCGCGAACACTAACCTGCATGTGGTGTCACCACCTTCCCAAGTTGAAGTTGCAATAGATTGCAGGAACAGTTTGTATAGCAACGCGTCTCTGGCTTGTCCAGAGCGCCCTGGCCAGAGGAATGACAATGTCCGACACAGCCCTGACATCCCGCCTGCTGGAGGCCGCCAAGCTGCATGTCCCCTTCGACGGCTGGAGCGAGACGACCCTGCGCATGGCTGCCGCCGATGCGGATATCGAGCCCGGCCTGATCCCGGCGATCTGTCCGCGCGGGGCGGTGGATCTGGCGCTCGCCTATCACGACGAGGGCGACCGCGCGATGCTGGCCCGGTTGCGCGGGACCGATCTCAGCGCGATGCGGTTTCGCGACCGGGTGGCCTTTGCCGTCCGCGTGCGGCTGGAGGTGATCGAGGACCGCGAACTTGTGCGCCGCGGCACGACTCTGTTTGCCCTGCCACAGCATGCGGCCGACGGGGCAAGGGCGATCTGGCGGACCTGCGATCACATCTGGACCGCGCTTGGGGACAAATCCGACGATGTGAACTGGTACACCAAGCGGGCCACGCTTTCGGGTGTCTATGCGTCCACCGTGCTTTACTGGCTGGGCGATGACAGCGAACACGACGCGCGCACATGGGAGTTTCTCGACCGGCGGATCGATGATGTCATGCGAATCGAGACACTGAAAAGCCGCGCCCGGGAAAATCGCCTTGTCTCCGGGGTGATGGCGGGTCCATTGACGGTGTTGAGCCGCGTGAAGGCACCGCGCGGGCGGCACCAGACGGGCATGCCGGGGCGGTGGCGCGGGTCGCACTGACACGAAAGGAGAGGCAATGAGCGAAACGATGCAGGCGGTCGAGATCACCGAGGCCGGAGGGCCGGAGGTTCTGAAACCCACGACGCGACCCCGACCCGAGCCGCGCGCCGGCGAGGTCGTGATCCGGCTGGCCTATGCCGGCGTCAATCGCCCTGACGCGCTGCAAAGGGCGGGCATGTATGCCCCGCCACCCACGGCCAGCGATCTGCCCGGGCTGGAAGGATCGGGCGAGATCGTGGCGATTGGCGAGGGGGTCAGCGGCTGGAAGACCGGCGACCGGGTCTGCGCGTTGCTGCCCGGCGGCGGCTACGCCGAATACGTGGCCACGCCCGCCGCGCATTGCCTGCCGGTGCCCGCGGGGCTGGGTCTGAAAGAGGCGGCGTGCCTGCCGGAGACGCTCTTCACCGTCTGGTCCAACGTGTTCGAGCGCGGTGCCCTCAAGGGCGGCGAGCGCTTTCTGGTGCATGGCGGCTCGTCGGGAATTGGAACGACGGCCATCCAGCTTGCGTCTGCCTTCGGGGCGCGGGTCTTCGCAACGGCCGGGTCGGCGAAGAAATGCGAGATCTGCACGCAGCTCGGGGCCGAGCGCGCGATCAATTACCGCGACGAGGATTTCGTGGAGATCCTGCGCGGCGAGGGTGGGGCGGATCTGATCCTCGACATGGTCGGCGGCGATTACCTGCCGCGCAACGTCAAGGCCCTGGCCGATGACGGGCGGCTGGTGATGATCGCCTTCCTGCAAGGCCCGAAGGTGGAGCTGAATTTCGCGCATGTGATGTTGCGGCGGCTGACCCTCACCGGCAGCACCCTGCGCCCGCAAAGCGACCTGGTGAAGGGCCGGATCGCCGAAAACCTTCAGCAGCACGTCTGGCCGCTTCTGGAGGCGGGCCGGATCGCGCCGGTGATGGATTCAGAGTATCCCATGGCCGAGGCCGCAGCGGCGCATGCCCGGATGGAGTCGAGCGAGCATATCGGCAAGATCGTCCTGAAGATCGACTGATCCCGGATGGGCGGGTGTGGGCATGCGTCGGATGTCCGCGCCCGTGGCGGCGTCGGAGATCTTGGGTATTTTTGCCAAGAAGAAACCCTCAGCGCACGGGGTCCAAGAGGGCGTCTTGCAGGTCACAATCCCGCACCACATCCGCCCCGCAGGCGACAGGGTCGAGATCGCGGGTCAGGCACAGGCGGGCCTCTGCGATGCGGCCCGCGCGGCAGGTGATGGTCAGCATGTCCGCGGTCCATCCCGGGTTCGCGTCGAGAAAGGCGCGTTCGACCGATCTCGCTGGCATGCGCGTCGGCGCCGAGAGCGCGCGGAGCTTCTGTGGGCGCGTCACGCGCTGGAAGGCGTCGCGGGCGAGGGCGTTGTACTCGGACGCGGACAGCCCGGAACATGTGCCGTGCTTGCGCCATTGGTGCCGGGCGAGGCCCGCGCTGCCCATGATGTCGGCCATGGCGCGGTACGTGGAATGCGCGGGCGGCGGGTGCGGGCTGTCGCAGTATTCCGGCCAGCCGCGACCGTATTGCGGCCAGAGCCCGTGCAGGATCCAGCCGTGACCGGCGTCGCATTGCGCGGCCCCGCGGGCCTCGCCCGTCAGCGCGCACCATGTGGGCGACCAGCTGAGGGAGAGGACGTAATAATCGAAATCCCCCGCCCGGTGCGTTCCGGATGCCGCAAGCGGGAGCGGCAGCAGGACAAGCAAGATCAAAAGGCCAGCGCGCATTCTTTGGTCTTTCAATTTTTTGGCCGGGTCAGTATATGACACTCAAGTTCCCCGACAATGGAAACCCGTTCCGGCCCCGCCGGGACCGCCCTTCAGGCGCCGGAGAAGATTTGGGTGAAGGAGACCTGAGAGATGTCAAAGCCGATCATGGCCAAGGCCACAGCCGTCTGGCTGGTGGACAACACGACCGTAAGCTTCAAGCAGATTGCCGATTTCTGCGGTCTTCACGAGCTGGAGGTGCAGGGCATCGCCGACGGAGACGTGGCCGCTGGCGTGAAGGGGTTCGACCCGATCGCCAACAACCAGCTGACGCAAGACGAGATCGATCGCGCGCAGGCCGATCCCCTGCATCAGCTGCGGCTCAAGCATTACGCCGCGGCGCAAGGTGAGGAAAAGCGGCGCGGCCCACGCTACACGCCACTGTCGAAACGGCAGGATCGGCCCAATGCGATCCTGTGGCTGGTGAAGTTCCATCCGGAACTGGCCGACAGCCAGATTTCGAGGTTGGTCGGGACCACGAAACCCACGATCACCTCGATTCGCGAACGTACGCACTGGAACATCGCGAACATGCAGCCGATCGATCCGGTGGCCCTCGGCCTTTGCAAGCAGTCCGAGCTTGACACGGCGGTGCAGAAAGCCGCCGCCAAGAAGGCGCGCGAAGGTGAGGCGCTGACCGACAACGAGCGCCGCAAGTTGCTGAGCACCGAGCAGAGCCTCGACGCCGATACTGAGCCGCGCATCCCGACCGCGATCGAGGGGCTTGCGACCTTCACGCTGGGGCAAAAGGACGAGGAAGACGATGCAGAGGCGTCGAAGCCCGAATACGACGCCGACAGCTTGTTCAACCTGCCTGACAGCCCTGACGAGGAGGACGAGGACGAGAGCCGCTGAGCCCGTGCCGGATGGTCCTGCGGCGCATCCGGGCTAAACGCGGTTCGCGGGTCCCGTCTTTGTTTTGCACAAGATCCGGGTCGCCTCGTGATCCGGAGCATGTCAGGTCTCACGCATATTGTCGCGAGGCCTGTAATGACCGAGACCCTTGCTGCCCTGCTGATCTTTCTTTTTCCGCTCGCCTACAGTCCAGGGCCTGGCAACATGGTGTTCGCCGCCATGGGCGCGCGACATGGGGTCCGCAGTACGTGGCGAGCTGGGCTTGGCTATCATGCGGCGACATGGCTGGTGACCCTGGCCATCGGGCTCGGCTTTGACGCGGCTCTTGCGGAGAGCCCCGCCATCGCGCGCGCGGTGCAGATTGTGGGGGCGCTCTACGTCCTGTGGCTTGCGCACGGCCTCTGGCGAGCCGGAACCATGGCGCCTTCATCGCGCGCCGCGCCGGTGATGGGGTTTGGCGGCGGTGTCGTGCTCCTCGTCTTCAACCCGAAGGCCTACATGATCATCGCGCTCATGGTCACGCAATTCGCACAGGCGCCGGGGCTTGGCGCCGTTGGTTTGGCGACCGTTTTTACGCTCAATAACGCACTCGCTTTCACTCTGTGGGCCGCCATCGGCGCGACCCTCACGAAGGTCTGGGCCCGCCCGGGGACCGCCGCGCGTCTCAATAAGGGGCTGGCCCTGATGCTGGCGGCGGTCGCGATCTGGATGGCGCTACGCTAGGCAAGCTCAGCCGAAGACGCGGGTGAGTGCGGCATCGGTGGCCGAGACGATCTGGTCTATGTCGTCGCGGGTCGCGATGAGCGCGGGCGAGTAACACAGCGTGTTGTTGAAGCCCGGAACGCTGCGGTTCGTGGCGCCGATCACGACGCCCTCGCCCATGCAGTCGGCGACCACGGCCTGCACCATCTTCTCAGGCGCGGGTTCTTTCGTGTCCCGGTCGCTGACCAGTTCCGCGCCGAGGAAAAGACCCTTGCCGCGCACATGTCCGATCACCGCGTGCCTGTCCTGCAACTCGTGCAACCGGTCGAGCATGTAGTCACCCATGGCGCATGTGTTGTCCAGAAGGTTCTCGTCTTCGATGATCGCCATGTTTTCCAGCGCCGCGGCCGGCCCCGCCGTGCAGCCGCCAAAGGTCGAGATGTCGCGGAAATAGTTCATCGGATCGCTGGCGTCGTCGCGGAACAGCTCGAACACCTTTTCGTTGGTCACGCAGCAGGCGATGGCGGCATAGCCCGATGCCACGCCTTTGGCCATAGTCACGAAATCCGGCTCGACCCCGTAATGCTGGTAGCCGAACCACGTGCCGGTCCGGCCGACGCCGCACACGACCTCGTCGATATGCAGCAGGATGTCGTATTTTCGGCAGATCTCCTGCACGCGGGGCCAGTAGCCCTCGGGCGGAACGATCACGCCGCCGCCCGCGGTCACCGGCTCCAGGCACAGTGCGCCCACGGTATCGGGGCCTTCGGCGAGGATCACCTCCTCGATGGCATCGGCGGCGGCCTTGCCATAGGCTTCGCCCGTCAGATCCCATTGCGCGCGGTATTCAAGGCAATGCGGCACGCGCACGAATCCCGGGGTAAAGGGGCCGTATTCGGCGTTGCGCTCGTCCTGGCCCCCGGCAGAGAGACAGGCGATGGTCGTGCCGTGATAGTCGCGGTCGCGGTAGAGGATCTTGTGCTTGCGCCCGCCATGGCGCTTGTGCGCGATCTGGCGGACCATCTTGAACGCCTTCTCGTTCGCCTCGGACCCGGAATTGGTATAATAGACCCGGCTCATCCCCGGCATCTTCGAGATCAGTTTTTCCGAGAACATCGCGCCGGGAATGGACCCGGCAGAGCCCGCGAAATAGGGCAGCTGGATCAGCTGATCGCGCACCGCGTTGGCGATGCGCTCGCGCCCGTAGCCCACGTTGACCGTCCAGACCCCGCCCGAGACGGCATCGATATGCTCGCGCCCCTTCTGGTCCCAGACGCGCATGCCGCGCCCCTCGACGATGATGCGCGGATCGCCGTGCGCCTCTGCCCCCGTCCATGCCGCGTGCTGGATCAGGTGATGCCAGACATGGGCGCGATCCGCCTCGATCACGTGGCTGATGTCATTTTCGCGAAGTTTGCCGTCCATGATCGTACTCCATTGATGTGCGGGCGTGGGGGCGACCTTCCAAGTCCGTGCCGGCGCACCCGTCGCCGGACCGAGACCGCGTCTTTGGCACAAGTATATTCAGGTTTTCGCGTCCAAGGCAATCCGGGCCTTCGGCAACCGTCCTGCCGGTTGGCATGGTGCCCCGGTTGTGATGCGTGTTTCAGCAGTCGCTCGGGCAGGGCGGCATCAAACCCCGGACCCCCTTCGTCGCGTCCTGCAAACAAAGCAATGCCGCGTGACGGGCATTTTCTGACGTTTGCAGGCAGTCCCTTGTCGCCGGAAGGCCTATGGTTCGCCCGAAGACCGCGCCTTTGAAAACAGGACACGCCTCATGCCGCAAGATCCACTTGTCGTTTTCACCCCCTCGGGCAAGCGCGGCCGGTTTGCCCCGGGCACACCCGTTCTGACAGCCGCGCGGCAGTTGGGGGTCGATCTGGATTCGGTGTGTGGCGGGCGGGGAATCTGCTCGAAATGCCAGGTCACGCCGGGGCACGGCACATTCTCCAAGCATGGCGTCACCGTGCGTGATGGGGCGCTGTCGGACTGGAACAGCGTCGAGGCGCGCTACGACGCCAAGCGCGGGCTGAAACCGGGGCGCCGTCTGGGCTGTCAGGCGCAGATCCTCGGCGATGTCGTGATCGACGTGCCGGCCGAATCCCAGGTGCACAAGCAGGTGGTGCGCAAGGCCGCCACGGCGCGGGTGATCGAGATGGATCCAGCCACGAAGCTTTATTTCGTCGAAGTGGATCAGCCCGACATGCACGAGCCGACCGGCGATCTTGAACGGCTTGCGCGGGCGCTGAAGCGCGAATGGGGCATCCAGGCGATCCGCGCGGACCTGTCGCTGCTGGCCAAGCTGCAGCCCGTGCTGCGCAAGGGCAAGTTTCAGGTGACGGTCGCGCTGCACCGCGCTCGTACAGACGACCCCGCACAGGTGCTGGAGATCTGGCCTGGGCTGCACGAGGGCGGGCTTTACGGGCTTGCGATCGATCTGGGCAGCACAACCCTTGCCGCGCACCTGACCGACCTGGTCACCGGCGAGGTCAAGGCGTCCTCGGGCATCATGAATCCGCAGATCCGCTTTGGCGAGGACCTGATGAGCCGGGTGAGCTACGCGATGATGAATCCCGGCGGCGACAAGGAGATGACCGCGGCGGTGCGCGACGCGATCAACGCGCTGGCCTCTGAAATCGCGGCGGAGGCCGGGATCGAGGCGCATCTGATCGTCGAGACGGTGTTCGTGTGTAACCCGGTGATGCATCATCTGCTTCTGGGGATCGACCCGGTGGAACTGGGGCAGGCGCCCTTCGCGCTGGCCACCTCGAACAGCCTGACGCTCGGGGCAAGGGATCTGGATCTGGCCGCGATCAATCCGCGCGCGCAGGTCTATATCCTGCCCTGCATTGCCGGTCATGTCGGGGCCGATTGCGCCGCCGTCGCGCTGTCCGAAGAGCCGGGCAAATCCGAAGATCTGGTCTTGGTCGTCGATGTCGGCACCAATGCCGAGATCCTTCTGGGCGACCGGAGCCGCGTTCTGGCCTGTTCCTCGCCCACCGGGCCGGCCTTCGAGGGGGCCCAGATATCGAGCGGGCAGCGCGCGGCCCCCGGCGCCATCGAGGCCATTCGCATCGACCCAACCACCAAGGAGCCGCGCTTTCGCGTCATCGGCTGCGACAAGTGGTCGGACGAGCAGGGCTTTTCGCAGGAGGTGGGCGCGGACGGCATCACCGGCATTTGTGGCTCGGGCATCATAGAGGCGGTGGCGGAACTGCGCATCGCCGGGCTGCTGGACGACAGCGGGTTATTGGGTTCGGCCGAGGCCACGGGCACGGACCGGATGCAGGCCGAGGGGCGCACCCATGCCTATCTGATCCATGACGGCACCGAGCATGGCGGGCGGCGCGTGACCGTGACCCAGGGCGATATCCGAGCCATCCAGCTTGCCAAATCCGCACTTTACGCGGGCGCACGCCTGCTGATGGACGCGCGCGGCGTGGACCGCGTGGATCGCATCGTGCTGGCCGGGGCCTTCGGCGCGCATATCTCGCCGCTGCACGCGATGGTGCTGGGGATGATCCCTGACGTGCCACTGGAAAAGGTCACATCGGCCGGCAATGCCGCCGGAACGGGCGCGCGGATCGCGTTGTGCAATGTCGCCGCCCGGCGCGAGATCGAGCACCTCGTGGGCGAGATCACCAAGGTCGAAACCGCGATAGAGCCGAGATTCCAGGAGCATTTCGTCGCCGCCAACGCGATTCCCCACAAGACTGACCCGTTCCCG
>JAWLGF010000093.1:0-6966 GCA_041685205.1 Roseovarius sp. | reverse complement strand
TCAGTGAGGTGACCGTTTGGCGAGGATGCGCTGAAGGGTACGGCGGTGCATGCTGAGACGCCGTGCGGTTTCGCTGACATTCCTGTCACACATCTCGTAAATGCGCTGGATATGTTCCCAACGGACACGATCGGCGCTCATCGGATTGTCGGGCGGGTCGGGCAGCTCCGCTCCTTTGGTCAGAAGCGCATTGATGATGTCATTGGCATCCGCCGGTTTCGACAGGTAATCCGTTGCACCCATCTTGACCGCCGCAACGGCTGTGGCGATGGCCCCGTAGCCGGTCAGAACCACGATCCGGCTATCCGGACGACGATCTCGGATCGTTTCCACCACGTCCAGACCGTTGCCATCCTCAAGCCGCAGATCACAGACGGCATAGGCGGGCGCACGGGCCGAGGCGATGGCACGCCCTTCGGCAACCGTTCCAGCGGTTTGAACCTCGAAACCGCGCCGTTCCATTGCCTTGGCAAGCCGTCTGAGAAACGGCTCGTCGTCGTCGAGTAGAAGAAGGCTTCGGTCCGCACCGAGGTCAGGCATGTTGTCGACCATTTCCGACACTCCCTTTCAATCCCTTGCGATGGAAGTAGTCCGCTCTGGCATGCCCGTCAAAACAAAGCGTCAACTGGCGTCGATGAAGCACTGAACGCGTTCGGCCATTTGCTCTGCGTTGGTATCCCGCCGGAAAAACTCGACAAAGCCGTACTCGGGCAGGCTGAGGTAGGTCATCGTCGAGTGATCCACGAGATAGAACTCGTCGTCCTTGTCGTCGGGCTCCTGAACCTGGTAATAAGTGCGATAGGCTTGCGAGGCTTCGCGCACCTGTTCCTCGCTGCCGGTCAGGCCCAGCATCCGCGGGTGCAGGTAATCGGTGAACTCTGCCAGAACCTCCGGCGTGTCGCGTTCCGGGTCCACCGAGATGAAGACGGGTTTCACCCTCTCGCCGCGCTCTTCGAGAAGTTCCACCGCCGCGGCGTTGCGGGCCGCGTCCAGCGGGCAGACATCCGGACAGAAGGTATAGCCGAAATAGATCAGCGTTGGCCTGTCGATCACATCCTCGTCGGTCACCGTCTCGCCGGTCTCGTCGACCAGCTCGAAGGGCCCGCCGATGTCGGCGCCGCCCCCCGCCACGTTGGACGCCCGGCACTGCGCGAAAGGATCGTCCGAGCCGGGGGTCAGCAAGACATAGGCCGCGCCGCCTCCGCCGATCACGAGACTGGCACCGAGAAGGATGGCGAGACGGTTCATGGGCATGTCCTTGCGTTTCCTGAAATCCGATACATTTCGTAAATCATCTAGCATTTCTGGACCGGCCCGCAATGGATATGCCCGCAGACATGGCCGACCGCGATCGCGGTCTTTACCGGATCCGCGTGCGCGGCAAATGGATCCGCCTGCGCACCCTTGTGCTGCTGCGCTGGTGGGCGATCATCGGTCAGGCGTCGGCGCTGATGGTGGCCGACCGGGTCTACGGTCTCGATCTCGAGATGGGGTTGTGCTTTCTGGTCGTAGGCGTGTCGGTGGTCTCCAACCTGGTGGCCACCTTCGTCTTTGCAGAGAACAAGCGATTGTCGGAACGGGACACGTTCTTTTTCGTCCTGTTCGACATGCTCCAACTGGGGCTTTTGCTGTACCTGACGGGCGGCTTGAACAACCCGTTCTCGATCCTGATCGTGGGGCCCGTGACGGTCTCGGCCTCGGCCCTGTCGGGGCGGTCGACCGCGTTTCTCGGCGTGATGGCCATCATCATCGTGACCTTGATGATGCAGTTCTACCTGCCGCTGCGCACCGAGGCCGGCGACGTGCTGAAGATGCCGGACATGTTCCGTTTCGGAAGCTGGGCGGCGATTGTCATCGCGGTGATGTTCCTTGGCGTCTACGCGCGCTGGATCGTGCAGGAAATGAGCGCGATGTCCGATGCGTTGCAGGCCACGCAGATGGCTCTTGCCCGCGAGCAGAAGCTGACCGATCTGGGCGGGGTCGTCGCCGCGGCGGCGCATGAGCTGGGCTCGCCCCTCGCGACGATCAAGCTGACCAGCACAGAACTGGCCGAGGATCTTGGCGACCGGCCCGATCTGCGCGAGGACGCCATGCTGATCCGTGAACAGGCGGATCGCTGCCGGGATATCCTGCGCTCCATGGGACGGGCCGGCAAGGACGATCTGCATCTGCGCCGCGCCCCTCTCGACGCGCTGCTCACGGAGGCAGCCGAGCCGCATGTCGATCGCGGTAAGCGCATCCATTTCGCGCATGGGGCCGGTATAGACGCCGCAAGCCCGCACCCGATCGTGCCGCGCCGGCCCGAGATCATACACGGTCTGCGCAACCTCATCCAGAACGCCGTCGATTTCGCACGGGACAATGTCCGGGTCGAAAGCCGCTGGACAGACCGCGCCATCACCGTGCGGATCATGGATGACGGGGATGGGTATCCCCCCGACATGCTGGGCCGGATTGGCGATCCGTTCATCCGCCGCCGCGCGCCCGCGACGCAGGCAAAACGCCCGGAATACGAAGGCATGGGGCTGGGCCTTTTCATCGCCAAGACGTTGCTGGAGCGGACCGGAGCGGATCTGACCTTTGCCAACGGGGCAGACGCGACCGGAACCGGTGCCGTGGTCGAGGTCAGCTGGCCGCGCCGGGCGCTCGAGGTGCCGGGCGGCCCCGCCCTTGGCGAGAACCAGCCCTTTTGAGGCCCGCCTGCACGCGTTAAGCGCGCGTTAACGAGTTTCAGCCATCGTGCTTTGCAAACGGGTCGAAGAGGTGGCGGCGTGCCGGACGTGACGTTTACGGAACTTCTCCTGCTGGCGGGCGCGGCGCTGCCGGTTTCGTTCGCGGTGATCTGGGTGCTGGGTGTCGTGGACGCCCGCAGACCCGCCGCGGATGCCGCGATGCGCCCGGTGGATTGCCATTTCCTGTTTCGCGGTGACGCGATCGTGGATCACGACGCCGGCGATCCTTTTGCTGGCGCGGGCGATCCGGCCCGCGCCGACTGGGACAGCTTGCGCGATTGGGTCGGTTTTCGCTTTCCCGATATGCCCGAAACGCCCGGGGCGTTGACGCCCGGCGAGGTGCTGCGCTTTCACAGCCATCTGCCGGATGATTATGCCTATCTCGATGCGCGGGCGTCGCGGGGCGCGGTGCGCCTACGGCTTTGCGAGGACCCGCCCCCACCAGCGGCATGCCTGAACGAAATCCGGCGAAGACATCACATCGCCGATGTGGCCCTTCAGGCCATGCGCGATGCGCCGTACCCGACCTGGATCCAGAACGAGGCGGGGCACACGCTTTGGGAAAACACGGCAGCCAAAGCCTTGCCAGAGGCCGACAAGGCGCGCATGGCGGCCGCGATCGCGACAGAGCCAGTCGAGAGCGGACCACTGACCCGCCGCGTCAGCCTGCCGGTCTGCGGCGCGGGCTCGACAGAAACTTCATTCGACGTGACCCTCGACCGCAAACCGGAATGCGTGGCGATCTTTGCCAATGACGTCTCGGCCCTCGTCGCGGCAGAAAAGACGCAGGCGGGATTCGTCCAGACCCTCGGCAAGACATTTGCCGACCTGCCCACCGGGCTAGCCGTGTTCGACCGGGCCAAGACGCTTGCCATGTTCAACCCGGCCCTGATCGACCTGACGGGGCTTCCGGTGGAATTCCTCAGCGCGCGACCGGAAATCGTGACATTCTTCGACATGCTCCGCGACCGGCAGGTCATGCCGGAACCCAAGAACTATGCAAGTTGGCGCAGCCAGATCAACGAGATGGTCAGCGCCGCGCATGGCGGGCATTACCGCGAGATGTGGAGCCTCGTGAACGGCCAGAGCTACCGTGTGACAGGGCGACCACATCCGGACGGCGCGGTGGCCTTTTTGTTCGAGGACATCACGCAGGCGATCTCCGAAACGCGGCATCATCGCGGTGAACTGACCCTGCGCGACGCGCTGCTGGACCATCTCGACACCGGAATCGCGGTTCTGTCACAGGACCGGCGCGTGATCTTCTGCAATCGGATGTTCCGGACGCTTCTGGGAATGCCCGCCGATGCCTTGCTTGCCGATATGTCGCTGTCGGACGTGATCGAAGCCTGCGAGGCGCGTTTCCCCGACCCGACGCTCTGGTCCGCGATCGCCCGCAGGATCACCGGAGCCGCGGGTCGCGACCCGCTCACGGAACGCGTCGCACCATCCGACTCAGGGACGCCCCTGGACCTGCGGCTCGCGCCGCTGGGGCAGGGCCACGCCATGCTGTCGCTGCATCCGGCGACGGATAATGTCGCGTCGCGGCAAGGGCAGCCCGTCGGCTGATGCGGGTTGCGGGCCGGCGTGGCAGGTGTAGTGTCGGGCCATGCCCGAACACACCTGCATTCTTGATCATCCAGACAGAACCTGCGCCTTTGCGCGGGCCATGGCTCGGGTCCTCGGGCCGGGCGACGTGCTGCTGCTTGGCGGCGGCGTGGGCGCCGGAAAGACGCATTTCGCCCGCGCGCTGATCCAGTCGCGCCTGTCTCTCCCCGAAGATGTTCCTTCGCCGACCTACACTTTGGTCCAGAGCTATGCGGGACCGACCTGCGAAATCTGGCATGCCGATCTCTACCGTCTCGGCGACCCGGCCGAGGTGATCGAGCTTGGCCTCGCCGAGGCGTTCGAGACGGCGATCTGCCTGGTCGAATGGCCCGGCCGGCTGGGCGATCTGGCCCCGGCCACGGCGCTCAGGCTGGATTTCGCGCCGGGCCGGGCGGATGACACGCGCGTCTTGACGCTGTCCTGGTCCGATCCCGGCTGGACGGCACGGATCGAGGGCTTGACCGATGACTGATCGTGCGCGGGCCATCGCCGATTTCATCGACAGGGCAGGCTGGCAAGGCGCCGCGACGCGCCCTCTGGCCGGGGATGCGTCCAATCGGCGCTACCTGCGCCTGCAGCACCCGGACGGCGCGCGCGCCGTGCTGATGGACGCCCCGGCCGCGCGCGGCGAGGATGTCGGCGGCTTCACCCGGATCGCGCGGCATCTGTCGGGCCTCGGCCTCAGCGCGCCGCGGATCCTTGCCGATGATACCGCGCAGGGCTTTCTGCTGCTGGAGGATCTGGGCGACGCCCTTTTCGCGCGGGTGCTGGAGGCCGCGCCGGAGACGGAACCCACGCTTTATGAGGCCGCGACCGACGTGCTGGTTGAGCTGCACCGCCACCCGGCCCCGGCTGTGCTTGATACGTATGGACCGGGGCTGATGGCCGACATGGCGATGCTCAGCGTCGACTGGTATGCGCATGGCGGCGCCGGTGCCGACGCGGCCGGCCGCGCGGCGTTCCATGCCGAGATGCAGGCACTTCTGGCGCGCCACGTGAAGCCCGCGGATGTGCTGATCCAGCGCGATTACCACGCCGAAAATCTGCTCTGGCTGCCCGACCGCACCGGCGTCGCGCAGGTCGGGCTGCTGGATTTTCAGGACGCCATGTGCGGCCACCGCGCCTATGATCTGGTGTCGGTGCTGCAGGATGCGCGCCGCGATGTGCCGCCCGCCATCGAGCGCGCGATGATCGACCGGTATGTCGCCGCGACGGGGCTGGATGCGGACGCCTTCCAGACCGCGTATCATTGCCTTGGCGCGCAGCGGAACCTGCGCATTCTCGGCGTCTTCGCGCGACTTTGCCTGCGGGACGGCAAGGCGCATTACGTGGATCTGATCCCGCGGGTCTGGGGCTTGTTGCAGCGTGACCTCGCGCATCCGGCGCTGCGCATGATCGCGGCGCATGTGCAGGACAGCCTGCCCGCGCCGGAGCCGTCCGTTCTGCAGGGCCTGAAAGCGCGGTGCGCGACGTGACGTTTCCGGTGATGCTGTTCGCGGCCGGGTTCGGTACCCGCATGGGGGCGCTGACGGCGAGCCGACCCAAGCCGCTGATCGAGGTGGGGGGACGCGCGCTGATCGATCATGCGCTCGATCTGGTGGACGGGTACGGCCCGCCGCGCGTTGTGGTCAACCTGCACTACCTGCCAGACCGGATCACCGCGCATCTGGCGGGGCGCGATATTCGCTTTTCGCGCGAGACGCCCGAGATCCTCGAGACCGGCGGCGGTCTGCGCGCGGCGTTGCCGCTGCTCGGCGCAGGGCCGGTTTTCACGATGAACAGCGATGCGGTCTGGCGCGGTCCGAATCCGCTGTGTCATCTGGCGGCGCGGTGGCGGCCCGAGGAGATGGACGCGCTTCTGCTCTGCATCCCGGTGGCACAGGCCGTGGCCCATTCCGGCGCGGGCGATTTCCAGGTCGCGCCGGACGGGCGGACCAGCCGCGGGCCGGGTCTGGCCTATTCCGGCGTGCAGATCATCAAGCCCGACCTGCTGCACGAGATCGCCGACGACTCGTTCTCGCTGAATGTTGTCTGGGACCGGATGCTGCGCGATCGGCGGTTGGCGGCTACGCCCTATCCCGGCCGGTGGTGCGATGTCGGGCATCCTGCGGGGATTGCGGAGGCCGAGGCGATGCTGCGCGATGTTTGAGCCCACTGACAGCCCGCGCGTCTTCGGCCTGCCGCCGGGGCTCGATTTTCCGCGGGCGCTGGTCGAGGGGCTGCGCACGCGCCACGCCGGCCAGTCGCCCGAGGTTCTGGCGCGTGTCACCCTGATCGTGAACACCCGCCGCATGGCGCGGCGCATTCGCGATCTCTTCGACGAGGGTCCGCCTTGCCTGTTGCCGCGGATCAGCCTTGTCACCGATCTGGGCGAGATGTGGGATCTGGCGCATATCCCCGACCCGGTGCCGCGTCTGCGCCGGCGGCTGGAGCTGGTGCAGCTTATCTCGACGCTGCTCGACGGCCAGCCCGACCTGGCACCCCGCAGCGCGATATTTCATCTGGCCGACAGCCTCGCCGGGCTGATGGACGAGATGCACGGAGAGGGCGTCGCGCCCGAGGTCATCGAGGATCTCGACATCACCGATCAGTCCGGCCACTGGGCGCGGATCAAGGCGTTTCTGGG
>JAWLGF010000027.1:0-28790 GCA_041685205.1 Roseovarius sp. | reverse complement strand
ATCAGGTCCTTCAGCTTTTCGACCATCGCGCGGCCGCGCTGTTCGGCCCGGTCGCGGTGGACCATCATCGCAAGCGCGTCCACAGGCTCGTCATTCACCAGGATCGACATCTTGGCGAGGTTGTCGGGGCGGTAGCCTTCGAGCTGATAATCAAACGACGCATACCCCCGCGTGACCGATTTTAGCCGGTCGTAGAAGTCGAACACCACCTCGTTCAATGGCAGGTCGTAGACCACCATCGCGCGCGCGCCGGCATAGCTGAGGTCGAGCTGCGCCCCGCGGCGATCCTGACAGAGTTTCAGCACATCGCCGAGGAATTCGTCCGGCACGAGGATCGTGGCCTTGATGCGCGGCTCCTCGACATGATCGACGAGGCTGGGATCGGGCATGTCGGCGGGGTTGTGCAGGTCGATCCGCTCGCCATCCTTCATGTAGAGGTGGTAGATCACCGACGGCGCCGTGGTGATCAGCTCGATATCGTATTCCCGCTCGACCCGGTCGCGGATCACTTCGAGGTGCAACAGCCCCAGAAAGCCGCAGCGAAAGCCGAAGCCGAGCGCGGCGGAGCTTTCCATCTCGTAGCTGAAGGAGGCGTCGTTGAGCGCCAGCTTCTCGATCGAATCGCGCAGATCCTCGAATTGCGAGGTGTCGACCGGGAAAAGCCCGCAGAACACCACCGGAACCGAGGGCTTGAAGCCGGGCAGCGCCGTTTTGCAGGGGCGTTTTTCATGGGTGATCGTGTCGCCCACGCGGGTGTCGCGCACCTGTTTGATCGAGGCGGTGATGAAGCCGATCTCGCCGGGTCCGAGCTCGTCCACCACGGTCATGGCGGGGCGGAAGACGCCGATGCGTTCCACGTTGTAGGTGGCGTCGGTCTGGATCATGTGAATGCGGTCGCCTTTCTTCATGACGCCGTCCATGATCCGCACCAGCACCACCACGCCGAGATAGAGGTCGTACTTGCTGTCCACCAGCATGGCCTTCAGGGGCGCGTCGCGGTCGCCCACGGGAGGCGGCAAACGCTCGATGATCGCTTCCAGCGTCTCGACGATGCCCTGCCCGGTCTTGGCCGAGACGGGAATGGCGCCCGAGGCGTCGATGCCGATCACATCCTCGATCTGCTCGGCCGTGCGGTCGAGATCCGAGGCCGGAAGGTCGATCTTGTTGAGCACCGGGACCAGTTCATGATTGGCGTCGATGGCCTGATAGACATTGGCGAGTGTCTGCGCCTCGACACCTTGGGTGCTGTCGACGACCAGCAACGACCCCTCGACCGCGCGCATGGAGCGCGACACCTCGTATGCGAAATCGACATGGCCGGGCGTGTCGATCAGGTTGAGCACGTATTGCTCGCCATTCTTCGCGGTGTAGTCGATGCGGACGGTGTTGGCCTTGATGGTGATGCCGCGCTCGCGCTCGATATCCATCGCGTCGAGCAATTGCTCTTTCATGTCGCGTTCGGCCACCGTGTCCGTCATCTGGATCAGGCGGTCGGCCAGCGTGGATTTTCCGTGGTCGATATGCGCCACGATCGAGAAATTGCGAATGTGCGAGAGTGGTGTCATGATGGCGGGATATGGCCGGGTTTCGACAGGTGGTCAAGGTGGCACGTTGGGACCGGGGCCACCCGGCAGCGGCCGTCGGACCCCGGCCCGGCTGATCGGAACGCAACGCGATGGAGCACGCCATGTCACGGATAAAGGCGGTCGCCGCGACGGTGTCGGGCCGGGTGCAGGGCGTAAATTTCCGTGCCTGGACCCAGGTCGAGGCACAGGGGCGCGGGCTTGGGGGCTGGGTCCGCAACGAGGCCGACGGCACGGTCACCGCGCATCTAGAGGGGGCGCCGGAGGCCGTCGACGAGATGGTCACGGCACTGCACAAGGGGCCGCCCGCCGCGGTGGTGCGCGGCGTCACCCTGAGCGAGGCGCTGTCAATCGGGGCTACGCATTTCGATATCCGAAGGTAGGGCGCATCAGCGGTCCGACGGGTGGTTGACCCCATCGACCCACGCGATCGGCTCGAACTCGCGCGGATTGACGCCCTCGATCGCGCCGAGGTTCAGCCCGTATTCATCCGGGTTCGAACGCCGCCGGTGGTGGGTGTATATGCCGCAGACCCGGCAGAAGAAATGCTGCGCCGTCCCGGTACCCCACTGGTAGCGCGTCAGGTCCCCGGCCCCTTTGACGATCTCGACATTCGCGAGCGGTGCCGACACGGCAGCGGCCGCACGACGCCGGCAGAACGAGCAATCGCAGCGCCGCGCCGTTTTCAGCCCGCCCGGAAGCGTCACACGCAACTCGACGGCACCGCAATGGCAGGTCAACTTGACAGCGGGGATCATCGGCGTCTCCTTGGTCTGGGAACTCGTGGGATGCGGGTGCGGCCGGTATAGGTCGCCTCGGGATAGGGCGGCGAGCCGCCGTGCCGTGCCCAGAAGCGCGGCCCGCCAAGCCGCAGGAAGACCGGAAGGGTCAGCACACCGCCGGCGACGAACCCCCCGGCATGCGCCCAGTAGGCCACGCCGCCGGCGTCGGGATCGCTGCCAAGACCGGCAAAGACCTGAAACACGAACCACAGCGCCAGAACGAGCGCCGCGGGGATGGTAATCACCCGGAAGAACACGATGAAGATCAGCAGCACATCCACCCGCGCACGCGGAAACAGCAAGAGGTATCCCCCCATGACACCCGCAATCGCACCGGACGCGCCCACCGTGGGCACCCCCGAAAAGGGCGCCTCGATGATCTGCGCGAAACCGGCGATCGTGCCGCAGGCAATGTAAAACGTCAGATAGGGCAGATGACCCATCCGGTCTTCCATGTTGTCGCCGAAGATCCAGAGAAACAGCATGTTGCCCGCGAGGTGCATGATCCCGCCATGCAGGAAAAGCGACGTCACGAGGCCAGAGTAGATGCCTTGTTGCGTGACTTGCGACGGAACCATCGCCCAGTCGGCAAAGAACGCCATCAGGGCACGCTCGTTGCCGAAAAGCGGCCAGTACGCGACAAAGACCGCGATATTGAGCGCGATCAACGTGTATGTCACGTAAGGCGTGCAGCCAGACGGGTTATGATCGCGGATGGGGAACATGATCTGGAGATAGCGTGGCGTTCGCGCGGCGGAAAGGCAGAGTTTCATCCCGCGGTCGAGAAATCGCGGCGGCCCGCGCCCCGTGCACGCGCGATCCGATCCAGACCAGATGCGGCGTGTCGCGAAAAAATGTCAAAAATACAACAACGAGGCTGTCAAGAGCCTCGTTTCACTGGACCCCGCAGGGGGGCTTGGGTACTCTTCGTCTGAACGGGGCGTCGATGATCCCGAACCTTGAGGCAGTATCACATGTTTCCCGAGCGGTTCTCAAACCTGCCGGCCTATGCGTTTCCGCGCCTGCGGGGCCTGCTGGATGCGCACGCGCCCGGCGGCGATGTCGTGCACATGACCATCGGCGAGCCGAAACACGCCTTCCCGCCGTGGATCGGCGAGATCATCGCGCGGCATGCGGATGGCTTTGGCAAGTATCCCGTCAACGAGGGGAGTCCCGCGCTGCTGGAGGCCATCACCGACTGGATCGCGCGGCGCTACGGCGTGACGCTTGACCCCGAGACCCGGGTGATGGCGCTCAACGGCACGCGCGAGGGGCTCTACAACGCCATGATGGCGCTCTGCCCCGAAACCAAGAACGGGCAGGCCCCTGCCGTTCTGGTGCCCAACCCGTTCTACCAGGTCTACATGGTGGCCGCGCTCAGCGTCGGCGCCGAGCCTGTCTTTCTCAACGCCACGGAAGAGACCGGACATCTGCCGGACTTCGACGCGGTACCTCGCGATGTGCTGGACCGCACGGGCGTGGTCTACCTGTGCTCGCCGTCGAACCCGCAGGGCGCCGTGGCCAGCCGCGCCTACTGGACCCACCTGATCGAACTGGCCGAGCGGCACGATTTCCGGATCTTCGCGGATGAATGCTATTCTGAGATCTACCGCGATGCGCCCCCCGTGGGCGTGCTTCAGGTCGCCGAGGATATGGGCGCGGATCCCGAACGGATCGTGGCGTTTCACAGCCTGTCGAAACGCTCGAACCTGCCGGGGCTGCGGTCGGGCTTCGTGGCCGCCGGCCCCCAAAGCATCAAGGCATTGAAACAACTTCGTAATTACGCCGGCAGCCCGCTGCCGATGCCGTTGCAGCACGCCGCGGCGGCGGTCTGGGCGGACGAGGATCATGCGGTCGAGAACCGCCGGCTTTACGCCGAAAAATACGCGCTTGCCGACGAGATCCTTGGCAACCTGCCCGGCTACCGAAGCCCGGAGGCGGGGTTTTTCCTGTGGCTGCCCGTCGCGGATGGCGAGGCGGCGGCGCTGAAACTGTGGCAGGAGACCGGTGTGCGCGTGCTGCCCGGGGCCTATCTGGGACAGGAGGTGCAGGGCGCCAATCCCGGTGCCGGCTATATCCGCGTGGCGATGGTGGCCCCCAAGGACGAGATGGCGCGCGGGCTGACCGCCTTGCGCGACTGTCTTTACAGATGAGCGAGAGCGAGGGACGACATGGCATATCAGACACGCGGGCGTGATCCGTTTCTGGACCCGGCCACCGCGGAAATGGTCGAGAAACGTGGCAAGGAACTGCTGGGGCTTGCGCTCATGTCGCTCGGGGCGATGGCGGCGGCCATGGTCATGTCCTACACGCCCGAGGATCCAAGCTGGATGTCGGCCACGGATGCGCCTGTGCAGAACTGGATGGGCCGGATGGGGGCAGCGATCGCCGCGCCGCTGTTCATGATCCTTGGCTGGGGCGCGTGGGGTCTTGCCGTCGTCCCGGCGGCATGGGGTCTGCGTTTCCTGCTGCATCTGGGTGATGCGCGCGCCACCGGCCGGCTGATCTTCGCGCCGATCTGGCTGGCGCTGCTGTCGATCTATGCGGCGACGCTTGCACCGGGCCCAGAGTGGAGCGCGACCCACAGCTTCGGCCTTGGCGGGCTCTTCGGGGACACGGTGCTCGGTACGGTTCTGGGCGTGCTGCCGCTGGACGCGGATCTGGGTCTGAAACTGCTGTCGGCGGCCATGGGTGTCGCGGTGCTGGTGTTCGGCGCGTTCGTGCTGGGATCCAACGGCCCCGAATTGCAGCGCCTCGGGCGCTTCCTGGTCCTGGGTATCGTCGTGACTTATGCGGGCCTGGTGCGGGGGCTGGGCCGTGGCGCGCGGGGCACTGCGCAGGCGGCCCGGACAATGCGGGCGCGCCGCGCCGAACATCAGGCACAGGATGCGGTGATTTTTGACAACGACTTGCCGACGGCCGAGGCCCCCCGCGTGCGCCGCGCCGAGCCGGCCTTGCGCGCGACTGCCGCCGCGCAGGACCCAGGGTCAGAGACCGAGGCGCGCGGCAGCTTGCTGTCGCGCATGCCGGGCCTCATGCGCAAGCCGGCTCCCCTGCCCGATCCGGAACTGATCGAGCCCGGCGACTATCAGGGCGAAACCGACCCGCCAGAACAGGACCGCATCAAGGCGCGCATCTCGGACGTGATCCGCACGCGGGCACGGCAGAACCCGGCCCTGCGCACCGAAGAGATCGCGCCCCTGACCCGCGGCCGCGGCCGCGGGCCCGACCCGTTGATCATCGCCACGTCCCCGCGCGGATCGCTGCCGCCCGAGCCGCCCCTCACCGGGGATCGGCCCCGCTTCGAGCCGCCGCTGGCGCAATCCGAAGAAGAGGGTGAGGCGCCCGCGCCGCTGCCCGACACCGACGCGATGCGCCCGCCGGTGGCCGAGCCGCGCAAGGTGGTGCAGAACACGCCGCGCAAGGCACCGCAGCCCTCGTCGCGCGCCATGGCCGAGGCCCAGCCCGACCTGCAATTCGCCGAAAACGATGGCCCCGAGTACGAATTGCCGCCCCTTGGCCTGCTCTCCGATCCGTCCAACATCAAGCGGCTGCATCTCAGCGACGAGGCGCTGGAGCAGAACGCACGCATGCTGGAAAACGTGCTGGACGATTACGGCGTCAAGGGCGAGATCGTCAGCGTGCGCCCCGGCCCTGTCGTGACGATGTACGAACTGGAACCCGCGCCGGGCCTGAAAGCGTCCCGCGTGATCGGGCTCGCCGACGACATCGCGCGGTCGATGGCGGCGCTGTCGGCGCGGGTCTCGACGGTGCCCGGTCGGTCGATCATCGGGATCGAATTGCCCAATGACGAGCGCGAGACCGTGGGTTTCCGCGAAATCCTGTCGAGCCGCGCCTACGGCGACGGCAACCAGAAGCTGCCGCTGGCGCTTGGCAAGGATATCGGCGGCGATCCGATCGTCACCAATCTGGCCAAGATGCCCCACCTGCTGATCGCGGGCACCACGGGGTCGGGGAAATCCGTGGCGATCAACACCATGATCCTGTCGCTTCTCTACAAGCTGACGCCAGATGAGTGCCGGCTGATCATGATCGACCCCAAGATGCTGGAACTGTCGGTCTATGACGGCATCCCGCATCTGCTGTCGCCGGTCGTGACGGACCCGAAAAAGGCGGTGGTCGCGCTCAAATGGGTCGTCGCGGAAATGGAGGACCGCTACCGCAAGATGTCAAAGATGGGCGTGCGCAATATCGACGGCTACAATGGGCGTGTCGAGGAGGCGTTGAAAAAAGACGAGATGTTCAGCCGCACCGTGCAGACCGGTTTCGACGACGAGACCGGCGAGCCGGTGTTCGAGACCGAGGAATTCGCGCCCGAGAAGATGCCCTATATAGTGGTCATCGTCGACGAGATGGCCGATCTGATGATGGTGGCCGGCAAGGAGATCGAGGCTTGCATCCAGCGGCTGGCGCAGATGGCGCGGGCGAGCGGCATTCACCTGATCATGGCGACGCAGCGCCCCTCGGTCGATGTCATCACCGGCACGATCAAGGCCAACTTCCCGACGCGGATCAGCTTTCAGGTCACCTCCAAGATCGACAGCCGCACGATCCTGGGCGAGATGGGCGCCGAGCAGCTCTTGGGGATGGGCGACATGCTCTACATGGCCGGGGGCGGCAAGATCACCCGCTGTCACGGCCCCTTCGTCAGCGATGACGAGGTCGAGGACGTGGTCCGCCACCTCAAGCAATTCGGCCCACCGGATTACGAACATGGCGTGCAGGAGGGCCCCAAGGAAAGCGACGCCGGCAACGTGGATGCCGTTCTGGGCCTGTCGACAGGCGGCAATACCGATGGCGAGGACGCGCTTTACGATCAGGCCGTGGCGATCGTGATCAAGGATCGCAAATGCTCGACCTCGTACGTGCAGCGCAAGCTGGCGATCGGCTACAACAAGGCCGCGCGGCTGGTCGAGCAGATGGAGGACGAGGGCGTGGTCAGCACGGCCAACCACGTGGGCAAGCGCGAGGTGCTGGTGCCCGAGCCGCAGTAGGGCGCGGGCAGCGATTCAGCGGTCTTGCCGCGTCGTGCCCCGGCCGGGGATCTCGAACGCGTCGCTGCGAATGTTCATGCCGCTTTCCAGATCGCCAAGGATCACCGTCGTGCTGCCGTTCTCGTCATTGATCACCCATTGGCGCAGCTCTATCGGATCGCGGGTGAAGACCAGATCGATGCTGCCATAGTCGGGATTCTCGGGATCCTGCGCGCGGATCGTGGTGGCGGATCCTTCGCTGTCGTGATCCACGACCATGCGTTCGCGCGTCAGGTCCACATTACGCGCGAGGATGATCTTGAGCGGCGTGCGGTGCAGCGGATAGCCCTGACGCTCGTTCGAGCGCGGGTCGATGATTCCGACGGTATCTCCATCCGCGACCACAAGCGTCTCGTCGGGCGGATCATATTCGAATCGCACCCGCCCCGGCCGTTTGAGCAGGATCTCTCCGGTACTCATGGAGCCGTCATCGTTGACCTGTGTGAATTCGCCCTTGGCCGTCTTCAGGTCGTTGAGATAGTCCGAGATTTCCGCCAGCGAAAGCTGTTGCGCCGCCGCGGGCACGGTCATCGCCACGCAGAGCGCAGGGACCGTCAAAAGTCGCATCATGTTCATGTCGCCGAGATACAACGGCTTGCGTCCAAATGCACTCGGGTATGGCATCAAATTGCCGTGTTCCGGTGACAGGTCGCTGATCAGGCCTCACATCGGCAGGGACCAGAGGGATGTTTGCCCTGTGCAAGCATGCGCGGACGCATTACAGGTGCCCGAAAACGCAGGACGATGATGCAGATCGCACTTCACGCAGGGGCCCATGCAACCGACGAGGACCGGCTGATCACCTGTCTGCGCAAGAACCGTGTGCCGCTGGCCAGATCCCGGGTCGGGGTGCCGCCGCCCTCGAGCTATCGCAAGCTTTTGCGCGATATCTTCAACACCGCGCAGGATGGCGGGCTGGCCTCTGATTCGCGAGCGCTCGTGCTCGATGCGATCGGCGAGACGGCAGGGTTGGATCGGCTCGTTCTATCCAATCAGGGATTCTTCGGATCCCCGAAGATGGCGCTGTCCGGATCGAGCCTTTATCCGGCAGCGGAGGCGCGGATCGACCTTTTGCAAAGGATTTTCGACGAAGACGAGATCACGCTTTTCCTCGGGCTGCGCAATCCTGCGATGTTCCTGCCCGCCCTGCTCGGGGACACGCCGTTTGCGACCGTGGACGCGCTTCTGCGCGGTGGGGATCCTGCCGAGCTGCGCTGGTCGCATCTTGTCGCGCGGATCCGCGTCGCCTTTCCGCACATGCCGGTCACGGTCTGGTGTCACGAGGATACGCCGCTGATCTGGGGCCGGATCCTGCGCGAGATGGCAGGGACCCAAGACGCTGTCACGCTTGATGGCGAATTTGCATTCGTGGCAGAGATCATGACGCCGACCGGGTTTCAAAGGCTCACGGACCATCTTGCGGCGCATCCCGAACTGACGGCGGCGCAAAAGCAGGACGTCCTCGCCGGGTTTCTGGACCAGCACGCGATCAAGGACTGCATCGAGGTCGAACTGGACGTGCGCGGCTGGAGCCCCGGGATCATCGACCAGATCACGGACATATATGACGCGGAGCTTGACCGCATGCGGCGGATCGACGGGGTCCATGTCATCGCGCCCTGACCGCGGCTTGCCGGGACAGGTTCACCCCGGCCGCCCGAGACGCTAGACACGCGCAAGATCGCATTCAGGAGACCGCATGACCAAACCCGTAGTCCTTTGCATCCTCGATGGCTGGGGCCTGAGCGAGCGCGCCGAGGCGAATGCGCCGCATCTGGCACGCACCCCCAATTTTGATCGGCTCATGCAGACATGCCCGCACGCCACGCTGACCACGCACGGCCCGGATGTGGGCCTGCCGCGCGGTCAGATGGGCAATTCCGAGGTGGGCCACACCAACATCGGCGCCGGGCGTGTGGTGGCGATGGATCTGGGGCAGATCGACCTGGCGATCGAGGATGGCAGCTTTGCCGAGAACGCCGCACTCGGGCGGTTCATCGCAAGATTGCAGGACAGCGGCGGGCGCGCGCATCTGATGGGGCTGGTCTCGGATGGCGGGGTGCACGGGCATATCGCCCACATCGTTGCCGCGGCGAAGGTGATTCGCGCGGCCGGCGTGCCGGTCGTGCTGCACGCGATCACCGATGGGCGGGACGTCGCCCCGCGCTCGGCCCGCAGCCATCTGACCCGGCTCATCGAGGCGCTGCCCGAGGATGTGCGCATCGTCACGCTGACCGGGCGCTATTTCGCGATGGACCGCGACAATCGCTGGTCGCGCGTGCAAGAGGCCTACGAGGCCATGATCGCCGGACGTGGTGAACGCGCGCGCGACGCACGATCGGCCGTCAGCAATGCCTACGCGCGGTCCGAAAGCGACGAATTCATTACAGCGACCGTGATCGGCGACTACGCCGGCGTGGCGCCCGGCGACGGGCTTTTCTGCCTCAATTTCCGTGCCGACAGATCGCGGGAGATACTGCAGGCGATGACCGATCCCGAGTTCGGCGCGTTCGAGCGGGTGGTGGTTCCCGACTGGGCCGCAAGGCTTGGCATGGTGGAATATTCCGAGGCGCTCGATGCCTGGTTCGACACGGTTTTTCAGTCTCGTGAGATCGTGAACACGCTCGGCGGGTGGGTGGCCCGGCACGGGCTGCGGCAGTTTCACCTCGCCGAAACCGAGAAATACCCGCATGTGACGTTCTTTCTCAACGGCGGCAAGGAATCTCCGGAAGAGGGCGAGGTCCGCTACATGGCTGCGTCGCCCGATGTGGCGACCTACGATCTGCAGCCCGACATGTCGGCGCCCGAGGTCACCGATCACCTGATCGGCGCGATCCGCGAGGGCTACGATATGATCGTGGTGAATTATGCCAATCCCGACATGGTGGGCCATACCGGCGATCTGGATGCCGCCATCGCCGCCTGCGAGGCCGTCGATGCCGGGCTGGGCCAGGCCCTGGCGGCACTGGAGGTGGCGGGCGGCGCAATGATCGTCACAGCCGATCACGGCAATTGCGAGGTGATGATCGATCCCGAGACCGGCGGGGCGCATACGGCGCACACGCTCAACCCGGTGCCGGTCATCCTTGTGGGCGGGCCGGAGGGCGTGGGGCTGCGGTCGGGCGGCAGGCTCGCCGATCTGGCGCCGACGGTGCTGGCGCTGATGGGCCTGCCCCAGCCCGCGGAAATGACCGGCGAGAGCCTTTTGTCATGAGCCGCCGCTTGCCTTGCCCCGCGCATCCTTGCAGGATATTGCCGGGGTTACATCCTTGCCGATCACGTCCGAGACATCGCGGGTGCCCAAGGGGAATGATCATGCTATGTGCCTCGCAATGGTAAGCATCCAACGGTGAACCCTTGACGTGGTTCAGAACCTACAAGGAAGAGCGAGATATGAGAAAATTCCTGATGGCCGCGGCAGTCGGCATCCTGACGGGGGCGATCGCGACGACACAGGTGGCGGCCCCCCTTCTGGCGCAGGAGAGTGACAGGTCAAGCAACGTGTACGAACAGCTTGATCTCTTCGGCGACATCTTCGAACGGATCCGCGCGCAATATGTCGAAGAGGTCGAGACAGACGAGCTGATCGAGGCGGCGATCAACGGCATGCTGTCGTCGCTCGATCCGCATTCGAGCTACCTGTCGCCCGACGATGCCGAGAACATGCAGGTTCAGACCCGCGGCGAGTTCGGCGGTCTGGGGATCGAGGTCACGCAAGAGGACGGCTTCGTCAAGGTCGTCTCGCCGATGGACGGCACGCCTGCCGACCAGGCCGGGATCGAAGCGGGCGATTTCATCACCCATGTCGATGGCGAGAGCGTGCTGGGGCTGACGCTCAACGAGGCGGTGGACCTGATGCGCGGGCCGGTCGGCAGCGAGATCGAGATCACCGTGGTGCGCGATGAGGATTCCGAGCCGTTCAATGTATCGATCATCCGGGACACGATCGAACTGCAGGCGGTCAGGGCGCGTCAGGAGCGTGACGCGGTCGTGCTGCGCGTGACGACCTTCAACGACAACACGTTTTCGGATCTCGAAAGCGGTCTGGAAGAGCAGGTCGAGGAAATCGGCGGCATGGACAAGGTCAGCGGCATCGTGCTGGACCTGCGCAACAATCCGGGCGGCCTGTTGTCGCAGGCGGTCAAGGTCGCGGACGCATTCCTCGACCAGGGCGAAATCGTGAGCACGCGAGGCCGCGAGCCGCAGGACGGCGAACGGTTCAACGCCGAGGAAGGCGACCTTGCCGAGGGCAAGCCCATCGTGGTGCTGATCAATGGCGGCTCGGCCAGCGCATCCGAGATCGTGGCCGGCGCGTTGCAGGATCACAATCGCGCGATCGTCATTGGCACCAAGAGCTTTGGCAAGGGATCCGTGCAGACAGTCATGCCGCTGCGCGGCGATGGCGCAATGCGGCTGACCACCGCGCGATACTACACGCCGTCGGGCCGTTCGATCCAGGCGCTCGGGGTCAATCCCGACATCGTGGTGCCGCAACCACGCAGAGGCGAGGAATCCTCCGAGGCGGACGGGTCCGAGGACGCAATGCCGCAAATGTCGCGCTCCGAAGACCAACTTCGCGGTCGTCTGGACAATGACAGTCTCAGCGAAGACGAGCAGCGGCAGATGGAAGCCGATGAAGAACTGGCCGAAGAGGCCGCAAGGCTGCGTGAAGAAGATTATCAGCTCGCTCATGCACTCGATATCCTGCGCGGCCTGACGGTAATGAACCGCGACGTGAACTGATCGCTCAGTCACGAAAAGACCCGCATGACAGGTGTGTCATGCGGGTTCATGCTGTGGTATCGGCGCGGATTCTTACGAATCGCTGATCAGTGAGACTGACCCGGTACCGCTTACGCGGTCGAGCCCGGGGGGAGGGGTGACGCTACTGCGACAGCCCCTTTTCCAGTGCATCGATGCGCGCCTTGAGCGCGTCGTTCTCCTCGCGTGCCTTCTGCGCCATCGCGCGGACCGCGTCGAATTCCTCGCGGGTGACGAAATCGCGATCGGCCAGCCACCGGTCGATCGCGGATTTAAACGCGGTTTCCGCTTCCTCGCGAGCGCCTTGGGCAACACCCATGGCATTTGTCATCAACTGACCGATATCGTCGAACATCTTGTTGCGGGTCTGCATGGCGGCGCCTTTCTCGTTGCATTTCGTCAAACCATATGGCGTCAGTGCCGGGATTCACAAGCTTGACTTTCCGCACAGCCCAAAGGCACAGACATCTCCGATGCAGGCCATGATCCCCTTCCCCGAGATGAGCCCCGAGCTCTTTTCAATCTCGCTTTTCGGCGTGGAGTTCGCCCTGCGCTGGTATGCGCTCGCCTATATTATCGGCATCGTGATCGGCTGGCGGCTGGTGGTGGCCAGCATGCGCCGGCCCTCGCTCTGGCCCGGCGAAAGCGCCCCGATGGATCCGAAGGGCGTCGAGGATCTGCTGACCTGGGTGATCGTCGGCGTGATTCTCGGAGGTCGGCTCGGCTACGTGTCGTTTTACCAGCCGACCTATTACCTTGCCAATCCGGGCGAGATCCTCGCGGTCTGGCAGGGCGGCATGGCGTTTCACGGCGGGCTACTGGGTGTTGTGCTGGCGGTGATCGTGTTCTCCTGGCGGCGCGGCATCCGCTGGCTGAGCGTCGCCGATGCGCTGTGCATGGTCACGCCTGTCGGGCTGCTTCTGGGCCGGATCGCGAATTTCATCAATGCCGAGCTGTGGGGCCGGCCCACCGATCTGCCCTGGGGCGTGATCTTTCCCGGGGCTGCGGCGCAGGATTGCCCTGACGTCACCGGGCTATGCGCGCGCCATCCATCGCAGCTTTACGAGGCGGCGCTCGAGGGGCTGATCCTCGGGGCGGTGTTGCTCTATCTGGGTTGGCGGCGTGGCGCGTTGCGGATGCCGGGCACGCTGACCGGAATGTTTTTCGCGGGCTATGGTCTGGCGCGCTTCGTCGTCGAATTCGTGCGTCAGCCCGATGCGCAGTTCATCGGCCCCGGCAATCCCCTGGGTCTTGCCTGGCACGTCGAGGGATGGGGGCTGACGATGGGTCAGATCCTGTCGCTGCCGATGATCGCCTTCGGCATCGGCATGATCCTTTGGGCAAGGCGGGCGCGGCAGGTGCAGCGGACGTGACGGCGCTCGGGCGTCATATCGCGGCGCGAATCACCGCCACCGGGCCGATGACCGTGGCCGACTACATGGCGACCTGTCTGATGCATCCCGACCTGGGCTATTACGCGACGCGCGATCCGTTCGGCGTGCACGGCGATTTCACCACCGCGCCCGAGATCAGCCAGATGTTCGGCGAGTTGATCGGCCTGTGTCTGGCGCAGACATGGCTGGATCAAGGGCAGCCTGCCCCTTTCGCGCTGGCAGAGTTGGGGCCGGGACGCGGCACGCTGATGGCCGATATTCTGCGCGCCACGAAGGGCGTTCCGGGGTTTCACGACGCGATGAGCGTCCACCTTGTAGAAACCTCGCCCGCCTTGCGGGAGGTGCAGGCGCAAACGCTGACGGGCCACGCGATCCACTGGCATGACGCGGTCGGGGATCTGCCCGACATGCCGCTCTATCTTGTCGCCAACGAGTTTTTCGACGCGCTGCCGATCCGGCAGTTCCAGAGAGACGGCGGGGGTTGGCGCGAACGCGTGGTCGCGCTGCGCGATGGCGCACTTACGCTTGGCCTTGGCGCGCCGATGGTCCCGCCGGACCTAGCCGATCGCCTTGCCGACACCAGCGATGGCGATATCGTCGAGACCTGCGCGCCGGGCCGGGCCATCGCGCAGGAGATCGGCGCACGGATCGCATCCTGCGGCGGCGCCGCGCTGATCATCGATTACGGCAACTGGCGATCCCTTGGCGATACCTTTCAGGCGGTCCGGGACCATGCCGCCACGGATCCGCTGGGCGCGCCCGGCGAGGCCGACCTGACCGCGCATGTGGATTTCGAGGCGCTGGCGATTGCGGCATCGCCGGCGTCCCATGCGCAGTTGGTGCCGCAAGGCATGCTGTTGCAGCGCCTCGGGATCGAGGCGCGCGCGCATGCGCTCGCGCGCAATCTCGACGGCCCGGCGCGCGAAAGCCACCTCGCCGCATATCGACGCTTGACCGATCCGGATGAAATGGGGACCCTCTTCAAGGCCCTCGCGCTGTATCCCTCTGGCACCGCACCACCGCCCGGACTGGACCCATGACACTGGAAATCCTGACCTCGGACAGCCTTGCCCCGTTGCGTCACGGGTTCTTCACACGACGCGGCGGGGCGTCATCGGGAGTATTTTCGGGGCTGAACTGCGGGCCGGGATCCTCGGATCAATCCGAGATAGTCATGATCAACCGCGCCCGCGTCGCACGGGCGATGGAGGTCGCCCCCGGACACTTGGTGACGATGCACCAGATCCATTCCGCAGAGGTGGTCCAAGTCACCGCACCCCTGAAGGACAGGCCGCGCGCCGACGCGATGGTGACGGCAACCCCGAACCTGGCGATCGGGGTGTTGACCGCAGATTGCCAGCCGGTGCTGTTCGCCGATCACGATGCGCAGGTGATCGGGGTCGCGCATGCCGGTTGGCGTGGCGCACGCGATGGCGTTCTCGAGGCGACGCTGGCGGCGATGGAGCAACTGGGCGCGGCCCGTGGCCACATCACGGCCGTGATCGGCCCGTCGATCAGCCGGTCCGCGTATGAGGTGGGTCCGGAGTTCATTGAACATTTCCTCACGATCGATACCGATTATGCCCGGTTTTTCGCCGATGGTAGGGACGGTCGCTACCACTTCGACCTGCCAGGGTTCGGTCTGCACCGCCTGCACCGCGCGGGCGTTGGACAGGCGCAATGGACCGGCCATTGCACCTATGCCGATCCGGCGCGGTTCTACTCCTACCGTCGCACAACCCACGCTGGCGAAGCCGATTACGGCCGTTTGATCTCTGCAATCCGCCTGTAGGGCTCTGATCCCGCGGGTCATGGTGGAATTGCCTTTCCGCAATCGAAGACCACGCTGATCTGATACCCGGAGTGAGACATGAGCGCCGCGAGTGATTGAGGTAGACCTTGTGACAAACTTTTTCGAAAACATGAACAGAATTGCATTTTACAAGGATTGTATTAACGTTGGTGACGGTGAGGAGGCCGGGTTGACGAACCGGCAGATCGTCCAACATGCTTCACCCGCCGTTAACGTCGGGTCTGGAGTATATTCGGGTTTGGCGTTTTTGTGTGAAGGTAGCAGAGTATGGCGTTTGAGCGATCGGTCGCGGGCAGTCGTGTAACTCATAATGAAACAGGATCGCGGCCATCGACCGCGATGCGCGTCTACCGCGCCTGTTGGCTGGATGAGAACCAAGATATCCGGGAGGCCGAACGGACCGCGTCCGCAAATCCCTTGCTGGACGCAGCGCATTCCGCTTTCGTTCGCGGCACGCTGATCACCACCGCCGGCGGGCCGATTGCCATAGAGGACCTCCTGCCCGGCGACCGGGTGATCACGGCGGCGCATGGGCCTCAACCCGTCCTCTGGATCGGATCCATGACAGTGCCGGTTGCCGGGCCGGATTGTGTCCCGTATCGCCTGACACGTATCCTGACCGACGCCTTTGGCGTGATGCGACCACTGTCGGATCTCGTGGTTGGTCCGGCTGCACGGTTCCTGCGCCACCCGCGTCATCTGCGTGCCAGTTGCGGGGCCGAGCCTGTTCTGACGCCGGCGCGCGCAATGATGGACGGGCTGCAAGTCTTCGAGATGACGCCGAATCAGCCTATAACGCTTTATCACCTGTGCCTGCCAATGCATGCGATCATGACGGCCAGCGGGCTTGAGACCGAGAGTTTTCATCCGGGCGCCGGTTTCGACCGCGGTCTTGAAAAGGACAGGGTGCGCGATTTCCTGTCGCTGTTCCCGCATATCGACACAGCACGCGATTTCGGACCGCTGGCGCATATGCGTCTGCCGCTCGACATACCCGACAGGTTGGACGTCTGACCCGACGTCCGGGCGCCGCGTCGAATTGTACCTTCCAGACTGAGCGGCGCTGCGCCATCTTGGGCCGAAACGGTATCAAGGCGGGTATGAGAACGTGGCACGGGGCACGCTCGGCGCGGTGATCGCAATCCTTTCGGCGGATGCCGCATGGGCACATGCCGGCGACCAAGGGTTCGTGCTGCTTTTACCGACAGATGTCTACATCGCGGCTGGCGGGCTGACCGTGGCCTTGACCGTGGCGCTACTGGCCGTCTTGCCGGGCGGTGTCGCGCACGGGCTCTTTCGCCCGGCCAGGCTTTGGCGCGCCCCTGCCCTGCCGACGCATGTGACAAGCCTTGTCGTCACGGGTTTGCTTGCGTGGCTTGTCTGGCGCGGGTTCGCCGGGCCGCGCGATCCGATGGCCAACCCGCTGACCCTTTCGGTCTGGGTGGTGTTCTGGATCGCGCTGGTCAGCCTGCAGGGGCTTGTCGGCGATCTGTGGCGTCATCTCAACCCGTGGACGGGTGTCGCGTCGCTGGTCCGGCGGATCACCGGGCAGCGCGCGCCGCTGCGCTATCCGCGCAGACTGGGGCACTGGCCGGGTGTGGCAAGCTTTCTGGCCTTTGCCGGGTTCCTTCTGGCCGATCCCGCCCCGGCCGACCCGGCGCGGCTGGCCCTGACGGTCGGGCTTTACTGGGCGGTCAACATGGCCGCGGTGGTGCTCTTCGGTGCGCCGTGGCTGCTGCGGGCCGAGGGTCTGACGCTGATGATGCGCAGCTATGCGCGGATAGGCATCGGTGCACGCGCGCATGGGCGCCGCGCAATCGGCCTGCCGGGTTGGCAGATCCTTGCGCGGCCCGTGCCACCCCTTGGCCTCGCGATCCTGATGCTGGTGCTGCTTGGCAGCGGCAGTTTCGACGGCATGAACGAAACATTCCTCTGGCTTGACCTGCTTGGCCTCAACCCGCTGGAGTTTCCCGGAAGGTCCGCTGTGATCTGGCCGAATAGCCTTGGCCTCTTGGCCGCCAACGCGGCACTGATCGCGGTGTTTGTCGGGTTTTTGTGGATGGGCGACAGGCTGGCAGGCGAACGGACGCCGCTGCGCGTCCTTGTCTGCCGCTATGCGCCCACGATGCTGCCGATCGCGCTGGCCTATCACATCGCGCATTACCTCACGAGTTTTCTGCTTGACGGGCAATACGTGATGGCATGGCTGGCGGATACCCTTGCCGCAGGACATGTCCATGTCAGCGCCGGGTTTCTGAACAGCCCCGGTCCGGTGCGCGTGATCTGGCTGACGCAGGCCGGTGTGGTCGTCGCGGGCCATGTGATCGCGATCCTGCTGGCCCATGCGATCGCGCTGCGCGCGGGTCAAGGCACCAAGCACGCCGCGATCTCGCAGGCGCCGCTGGCGATCTTCATGGTGGCCTATACCGTTTTTGGGCTGTGGCTTCTGGCCACACCACGCGGCGCGTAGATGTCATGGGACTGGACAGGTCGCCATCTGTTGCCCTACCTGCAAGTCAGGTGCGGCTTCGTACCCGACCGATCGAAGGATGCTGTCATGGCCCTGTTCAAGACCCCGACTCGCCGCACGGCGCTGAAGACACTGGCCGGCGGCGCTGCGGCAGTCGCAATGCCGCTTGCGGCGCGCTACACCCATGCGCAGAGCGCCGCACCCATCCGGATCGGATTTCAGCAGCACCGCACGGGGATCGGGGCCGCCTACGGGCGCTGGTACGGGCGCACGACGGACGCGGCCGTGGCGCGCATCAACGAGGACGGCGGAATCAATGGGCGTCCGGTCGAGATCATCGCCGAGGATGACGGCACCGACCCCCGGCGCGGCGCAGAGATGGTCGAGAAATTCGCCAATCGGCATGAATGTGATGTAGTGCTCGGGCCACTCTTTTCCAATGTCGTGACCGGATCGGCACCTCGCGCGGGCGAGCTGAAAATGCCCTATTTCGTCGTCTCGGAAGGCACACATGTGTCCTCGGGCGCGCTCAACCGCTACACGCTGCAGCCCGGGATCACGGACGTAAAAAGCCAGGTTATCGCCATGGCCCCCTTCATCACCGACACGCTCGGCAAGAAGGTGACGATGATTTTCCCAGATTACGGCTTCGGCTACGATCACCGCGACGCGCTTGGCCCGGCGATCGAGGAACAGGGCGGCGAGATCCTGGCGAGGATCGCGATACCTCCCTCGGAAACCTCGTTCACCCGGTATTTTCCACAGATTCCGCGCGACACCGAAGTGCTTTATCACGTGATGGTGGGGCCTGCGGTGCTGACTTTCGTCAAGGAGCTGGGCGAGTTCTTCGGCGGGCAAGGGCCCGAGCTTTTCGGTTTCATCGACAGTCTCGAGGCGGTCGCGATCGACAGCCCGGGCCTGGAGTTCCTAGATCGCAGCCATTTCTGGGAAGGTATGTGCCGCCACCGGCAATCCGACGAAAGCGCCCACGAGAGCGCGTATCGCGAGGCCGTCGGCGTCGATGCGCGCGGCGCCTCGGTGAACGACTCGTCGGATGTGTCGACCTACGGCCACATGTTCGGCTGCTGGGAGACACTGCACATCATCAAGGCAGGGATGGAGGCTGCGGATTATCGCGACGCGCGCGATCGCACGGCCCTGATCGAGGCGGTCGAGGCGATGGAGGATATTCCCGCAAGCCCTGCGCATCCGCAGGGCGCCAAGCGGTTCAACGGCAAGACCCATCAGGTCTTCGGGCACCAGTATATCAGCCAGGTGCAGGGTGGCGATCTGATCCGCGTGCACACCACCGATATCGAAGACTCGGTCTATCCCGACGAGGTCGATTACACAAAGCAGGCATTCTGAGATGCCGCGCCTTGCAGTGCTTGGCACGCTTCTGGCCTTCGTGCTTTCGGGATGCGCCGCCGCGCCGCCCGCCGGGCAGGAGCCGGGCGAAATCACGCGCCTTGCAAGTGCCATCCGGTCGCTCGGCCCGCACGTGGATGCCGACGAGGCCAAGCGTGCGGCAAAGCTGGCCTACACGCATACAGAAACCTTGGCTCGGCAATACGAGATCACCGATCCGCCGCTCATCCACAACACCAAGGTCAACATGGGGCTGAAGCCGCGCGGCCTGTGCTGGCACTGGGCCGAAGACCTGGAGAAACGCCTCGACGCCGAGTCATTCGAGACCCTCGACATGCACCGCGCCATCGCCAATGCGGACAACATCTTCCGGCTGGAACACAGCACCGCGATTGTCAGCGCAAAGGGGGACCGCTTCGAGGACGGGATCGTTCTCGATCCCTGGCGAAAGGGCGGACAGTTGACCTGGGTGCCCGTGCCCGAGGATGGGATGTATGACTGGGAGCCGCGCCACGAGGTGGCAGCACGCAGGCTGGAGCGCGAACACGGCCGGATCGTGACAGTTACCGACGATCAACGCTTTCTCATCGACGGTGTGGAATACGTGCTGCAATGATCCTTGTGACCCGGACATCCTGATGGATCTCGGCCCCTACCTGATGCTTGCCGTGATGGAAGGCGCGGTCACGGCGGCGGTGCTGGCGCTGACGGCCGTGGGCCTCAGCCTTGTCTTCGGGGTGATGCGCGTGGTCAACATCGCGCATGGCGAGTTTTTCATGCTGGGCGCAGTGCTGGCGTGGTGGATCGCGCAGATGGTGGGCGGGCATGCCGCGTGGGGCTTTGCCGCGGCGCTGATCGGCGCGCCCCTGCTTGTCGGAGCATTGGCAATGGCGGCCGATATGACGATCCTCAAACGGCTGACCCACGACCCCGAGCGGACCATCGTCGCCACCATCGGCCTGCTCTACATCATCCAGCAATCGGCGCTGATGATCTACGGCGCCGACGCACGCCCTGTCGAGGCTCCGTTCAACACCCGCATCCCGATCCCTTGGCCGGAGCACGGGCCGGACGGCTGGCAGATGATCTGGCCCTGGGGGCTTGGCACGACCTCGTACAAGCTGGCGGTGATCGTGGCGGCGGTCGCGATCCTCTGTGCGGTCTGGGCGGTGTTGGCCCGCACGCGGTTCGGTCTGGTGATGCGCGCCACGCAAGCGGATCGCGAAATGGCGACGGCCTTCGGCATCCCGGTCGCGCGGGTCTACGCGCTGACCTTCGGTCTGGGTGCGGGGCTTGCGGCGCTGGCGGGCGTGCTGATCGTGCCCATCCAGCAGGCGCATTACCTGATGGGGGCCGATCCGTTGCTGCTGTCGTTCATCGTGGTGATCATCGGCGGCCTCGGCAGCCTGCCCGGCACGGTGCTGGCGGCGGTTCTGATCGGGCTGACCGACGGGATCATCTCTGTCTTCTTCTCGCCCACGCTGGCCAAGATCCTTGCCACGCTGCTGGTGGCCCTGGTTCTGGTCTTTCGCCCACTGGGTCTATTCGGACGACACAAGGCATGAGGGTCGTGGCGCTGCATATGGGGCTTCTGGCACTGCTTCTCGGGCTGCATTTCGTACTGCCGGCCTATCACCAGGGCAACATCGCGCGGGTGATGGTGCTGGCATCCTTCGCCATGGGCTACAATATCCTGTTCGGCTACACGGGGCTTCTGAGCCTTGGGCATGCGCTCTTTTTCGCGGCGGGGATGTATGGCACCGGACTTGCCGTGCAGCATCTCGCATGGGGGGCCGGGCCGGCGCTTGTGGGCGGTATCGCGGCCGGGGCGGTGGTATCGGGGGCGCTCGCCTTTCTGGCCCTGCGCACCAGCGGCGTGGCCTTCATGATCGTGACACTGATGTTCGCGCAGGCCGGCGCGCTGGCACTTCTGTATTTTTCCGAATGGACCGGCGGCGACGAGGGATTCGTGCTGCCCCAGGGGGGACGGCTGCTTTTGGGGCTGGACCTGAGCGACGCGAACATCCGCTATCTCGCGGCGTTCGCGCTGTTCGCGACCTGCCTGATGATGTGCCTGTGGCTGGTGCGCACGCCGTTCGGGCGGGTCCTGATCGCCATACGCGAGAACGAGGAACGCGTGCGGATGCTCGGCTATGACCCGTTCGCACACAAATTCGCGGCGATGGTGATCTCGGGGACGATGGCAGCGGCAGCGGGCGCCGCCTATGGCGTGCTGTTCGGCTATGTCGGATCGAGCTTTGCCGAGGTGCAGAATTCGATCCTGCCACTTCTCTATGTTCTTCTGGGCGGCGCGGGCACGGTGTTGGGGCCCTTCATCGGCACGCTCTTCATGTTCTACCTGATCGACCTGAGTTCCGACATCACCACCGCGCATATGCTGATCGCGGGGGTCGCGCTGGTCGGCCTGACGCTGTTTGCTCCGCAGGGCATCATGGGCGAGGTGCGGCGCCGTCTGTGGAAGGGACTGCCGTGATGCTGCTGTCCACGCGCGGGCTTTCGAAGCGATTCGAGGGGCTGAATGCCGTGCAGGGCGTCGATCTCGACCTGCCGGAAGGCGAGATCCGCGCGCTGATCGGCCCCAACGGGGCAGGCAAGACGACGCTGGTCGGCATGATCGCGGGGCGAATCACACCGTCCGACGGTCAGGTGATCTTCGACTCACGCGACGTCACGCGCCTGCCCGCGCATCGGCGTATCGCGCGTGGCATGGCCTATACGTTCCAGATCACCTCGGTCTTCGCGCGGTTGAGCGTGGCCGAGAACGTGGGTCTTGCCGCGCGCCGGCATCTCAAGGGGCCGAAGGTGCAGGACGCGGTGGCCGAGGCGCTGGCCCGCGTGGGGCTGACCGCGCAGGCCGGGGATGAGGCCGGCGATCTGTCCTACGGGCATCAGCGGCTGCTGGAGGTTGCGATGGGGATCGCGCAGCGCCCGCGCCTGCTGATCCTCGACGAGCCGACGCAGGGCCTGTCGGAAGGCGAGATCGCCGGGTTCGAGACGCTGATCCGCGATCTGGCCCGGACCACGACGATCCTGTTGATCGAACACAACATGCGCGTCGTCATGGCGCTTGCGCAGCGGATCACCGTGCTCGATGCCGGGCGCGTGCTGGCCGAGGGAACACCGGCCGAGATCCACGCCAACCGGGCCGTGCAGGCGGCCTACCTGGGAGGGTCAGGCGATGCTGCGTCTGGATAGCGTCGGCGCGGGCTACGGTCGCGCGCAGGTGCTGCGCGACGTGTCGCTCGACGTGGGTGCGGGCGAGATCGTCTGCCTGATGGGGCGCAACGGTGCGGGCAAGACGACGCTGATGCGCGCGATCATGGGTCTGATGCCGCTCATGTCGGGCAAGGTGCACCTGGACGACGCACTTCTCAACGATCTGCCCGCGCATCGCATTCCGCGCGCCGGCGTGGGCTATGTGCCGCAGGGGCGCAGGCTCTTCGCCGATCTCAGCGTCGCGCAGAATCTAGAAGTGGCGCTGATGGCGGCCGGAACCGACGCACCGCCGCGCGACGAGGTGCTGGGGCTGTTCCCGCGGCTGCGCGACCGGCTGGCGCAACGCGCACAGACCCTCTCGGGCGGCGAGCAGCAGATGCTCGCCCTCGCGCGCGCGTTGTGCCTTGGGCCGCGTGTGCTGTTGCTCGACGAGCCGACCGAGGGGTTGCAGCCATCGATGATCGCGGCGATCCGCGACGTAATCCATGCGATGCGCGCGCAGGGGGTCGCCGTCCTGCTCGTGGATCAACGGCTGGACGCGGCCATGTCGCTCGCGGATCGGGTGGCCTTCCTCGAAAACGGTCGCAACGGCCCGGTGATGACGGCCGATGCCCTGCGTGAAGATCGCAAAGTCGCGGATCGGTATCTCGGCGTTTGAAGAAATGCGCCACGAACATGCCCACCCGGAAACGTGTCATCCTGCCGGACGATATCGCCCCGGGTCATCCCGTCGGCTTCCGCCAAACGCATCACGGTGTCCGCGGCCAGCGCCGATCATCATCCAGCCCCCCGGCAACGCGCGTTGATCAACGCAAAGGCATCAGCCGGAATAAGGAGGCGATCCGAAACACTTGCAGCCCCGTGGCAATAGACCGCTGCAAACGGATCGGTGAGGCTAAGCCCCGGCGCGCTGTCGGCGGAATACATCACCGCACAAACCGTGCCAAAGATCCGTGGGATGCCGCCGCCGTTGAGGCCGCGGACGATCAAGACATCGAGACCGCATTTTCGCCGGCCCTCGTATCGGCATCGGGATGTTTTCGACGCCAGCGCCGATGACATAACCACATGATCTTTCGGCAGATCTTTGGACGGTCACAGGACGCCCCTTGTCCGCCTGGCAAGGAGTGACGTGCAAGACCTCAGACTGTCAACAAGCATTCGGAAGCAACCCAGTGCGATCACGCTCGAGACCAGCGGCGTACGGACCGTTGCGGCCGACGCAAACGCCTTGAACCCCTCGCGCGCGTGAACGAAGCTACCGTTGTCCGGCTGCCCGCTGTGACATCCCGATCACATCCGAACCTGTCCGAAGGTCGGCCCTTTTACAGCACGCTACAGGCCAACCGGCAAGGCAAGCATGCGCGTCTCAACACCGGACAGGTCCGACTGCCACCCCAGTCATGCACGCTGCGATGGTCACAAATGTCTTGATCTATGCGCCTGTTCAGCCGACCATGGTAACCGGCCGGCATCTGACCAAGTGAATGTCGGTCAAACGCAAATGCTGCGGAAGACCCTAGGGAGGGGGTCCTCACCGGCACACGCAGCGCCTGCGGGACGCAGTCGAAATCCACGACGGCGCGCCTTGAGGCCGAACCCGAACGGATCTCGGAACAGGGTCATGCCGGGTCCGATCAGGACATCGACACGGGTGTGCCAAATGTCTCGGTGCGCATAATGCGCGGTCATATCGATGTATCGTTCAGGGGTGGCGCCGTCGGGTCCCTTAGCGGCTTACAGGCAGCCTGCCGCCAAGCGATCGGCAAGTGACCGCAACGGATCGTTGCGAAGATCAGCGCCGCGATCCAGATGTGCAGAACGGCGTAAATCGAGGAATTTGACATGCCGCGGCTCACGCCAGTGCAACAAGAGGGAAACCGATCACCACGTCACCATTAGAGGAGGAATGACATGACGGGAAACAATGAGGGCTGCTGCGCAGGCCCGGGCTATGCGTCGCCGCAAGACGCGATCAAGGCGCCCCGCGAAAAGGTTGTCTACACGATCTGCATCTATACCGGGACCGGCATCGAGAAACCCGATTACCTGGCCACCATCGACGTGGACGAGGACAGCCCGACCTACGGCGAGGTGATCCACCGGACGGAAATGCCGGTCGTCGGAGACGAGCTTCACCACATGGGGTGGAACGCCTGTTCCTCGTGCAATACCGACGGCAGCATGGAGCGCAAATACCTGATCATCCCGGGCGTGCGGACCACCAATTTCTACATCGTTGACACCGCGACCGATCCGCGCAAGCCGACGCTGTTCAAGACCATCGACGGCGAGGACATCAAGGCCAGGACCAACCTGTCTGCCCCGCACACCGTGCATTGCCTCGGCGCCGACATCATCGTTTCGATGCTCGGCGATGCCGATGGCGAAGGTCCAGGCGGGTTCCTGCATCTCGACAAGGACTTCAACATCATCGGTCGTTGGGAAAAAGACCTCGGCGAGATGAGTTACAATTACGACTTCTGGTATCAGCCGCGCCACAACATGATGATCTCGACAGAATGGGCCTCGCCCAACACCTTCATGCCGGGTTTTGACCTCGAAGACGTGGCGCGGGGCAAATACGGCCAGCATGTCCATTTCTGGGACTTCAAGAACCGCAAGGTGGAGCAGTCCATCGACCTCGGTGAAGAAGGGATGATCCCGCTTGAGGCCCGGTTCCACCACGATCCCGATAGCACGCATGGGTTTGTCGGGGCGGCCCTGGCGTCGAACATCTTTCATTACCACAAGGACAACGGCAAGGTCGAGATCAACAAGATCATCGACGTGCCCCCCGTGGATGTCGAGGGCTTCCCGGTGCCGATGCCGAGCCTGATCACCGATATCCTGGTGTCGATGGATGACAGGTATCTCTACTTCTCGAACTGGCTGCACGGGGATCTGCGGCAATACGACATCTCCGACCCGGCGAACCCAAAGCTGACCGGTCAGGTCTGGATCGGCGGGCTTCTGGGCAAGGCGCCAGAGGTGAACGGCCGCACCGTCGACGGCGCGCCGCAGATGATCCAGCTGTCGCTCGACGGCAAGCGGCTCTACGTCACGACGTCGCTCTTTTCGACCTGGGACAACCAGTTCTACCCGTCGATGAAGGACAAGGGCGGCATCATGCTGATCGTGGATTGCGACAATGAAAACGGCGGGATGAAGATCCGCGACAACTTCCTTGTCGATTTCAGCGAGGAACCGCACGGGCCGGCCCGGGCGCATGAAACGCGCTATCCCGGCGGCGACTGTTCGTCCGATATCTGGGTCTGACCGATCTCGCCCATCTCTCCCGGCCCGTCGGGGCCGGGCCCTGTTCGGAAGAAGGTGAAATGCGCAAGCACACCGTGACGCTGCGAAATCGACGCGGGGCATCCTTCGAGGTCGGCGAGGACGAGCCGATCATCGACGTGGTCGAAGCAGCAGGCCATGTCCTGCCGATCGCCTGCCGGTACGGCGGATGCATCACATGTGCCGCCCGACTGGTTTCGGGCTCGGTCCGTCAGCCAAGGGGCACGGCACTGAACAAGCGCCAGTCCGAAGCAGGTTACGTTCTGCTTTGCGTGGCGCGCCCGAAAGAGGATTGTGTCTTCGACGTGGGTGTCGAAACGCACGACAAGCTTTACGTCAACCCGTTTGCCAGCGACGCCGCGGCCGAACAGCTGGCGCGAGCCCGCAAGAAATGACCTCATCGACTGAGCCCGGTGAGCACGCATGCATGTCTGGATGTTCCCTCCGGTTCAAGGATTGTCCGACTTTCTGGGCGTGTGATCGGGTGCCGGCACGTTTCAGGACTTCCGGGTGCGACGATCACATGCCGCTGGGCTGGGCCCTGTGGTCATGCGCGGACTTGCATGTCCCGATGCCGCCGACCAGCGCAAGTTTGCCCTTTTGGTCCAGCAAGGCGCCGGCGGCGAGACCACGGATCAGGGTCTCGTTGACCTCGGCCGCATCGGGGTCGAACTCCGCGATCGCATTGGCCAGCGGCAGCTTGGGGATCCTTGCCTGAAGCTTGAACGGGCGTGCCTGCTTTTCGTTGATCCCGGCGGTCGGGAGGTCGCCAATGATCTGTTGCGGGTCTAGCTGTCATGCGGCGGCTGATGCTCGCCGTCGCGGTGGGACCTGCGCGCGAACGCTTGCGACCCTTCTCATACGTGTGGACCGGCATGCAAAGTTGACCCCCATCTTGGGGTGATCGGCGTCCCAAAGTGACCCCCCTGATAATTCTGGTCAGAAGCGTCCTCGAAAGCGTGAGGGAGCAGGCAGGGGATGTCGATTGTAAAGACGATCGCGAGGATCAGGCGGGCGCGTGTCGTCGACGGCAAGTCGATACAGCAGATCCGCCGCGCGTTGCGCCTGTGGCGACAAACGGCCCTTGCTCAACGTCCATATGTCGAGATTCACTTTCTCTATGCGCCTCCGCCCAAAACATCGTTCCGAAATTCCAGGACAAGCATTTCATTCGCCAAGAGGTCCGCCTTACGGCGTGTAGCCCGGCGGATACTTTTCCCATTTGTAGCCGTTGACCGCCTTCTGGTAGCCGTAGTTGAAAAGGGCGTTCATGTAGCCTCTGTCGAACTGATCGGGATGCGGGGCATCGAAATCATTGCCGATCATGGCAAGGTTGTAATCAACGCCGTCGCGCTGGGTCGTCAGGTACAGCCGGTAAAGGTCACCGATCCCCTGCATTGTCAGCAAGGATCCCACGGCTCGCCCGGCGATGGTCGTCGTGCGGCGCTCGACATTGCGCCAGTCGGGTTTCATCTGCGCGTTGCGGATGATGTAGGCGTTCCGCGTGCGAGCGGCGCCGTAGCGGGCCGACAGTTCCGTGACGTGGAGTGACGCCGGATAGAGGAACACCTGGGCCACGGTGCCGCCGTCGACATGCATCTCGCTATAGGTTTTGCCATCGGCCTCGACCTCGATCATCACCGGCGGGAAGACCCCGGGGATCGCGGCAGACGCCACAAGGATCTTTCGAAAGAGATCGAGCGATTCGGGCTGACCGCTGGCGGCAATTGCCGTCATGTTCCAGATGACCGGGCGCTGAGAGTCGAGATCGGTCGTGCCGATGAACAGAAGACGTCCCTTGTGATATTCCTCGCCGATCCGGGACAGCAGGTCCGGCGTGACGAAGGTTGATACGAGCTCGAACAGCGGCGTGTTGTCCGCCATTCCGTCGTTGAAGATCGCCGCGGTGATCCAGCGCTTCCGCATGACGTCCTTTTGCGAAATCTCGGTATAGGCGCGCCTCAGATCATTGTCGTATTCGGACCCCATGAAGGCGAGCGGCGCGATCAGGGCGCCGGTGCTGACCCCGGTGACATACTTGAATTCCTGGCGCGTGCCGGCCTTGGTCCAGCCGACGAGCAGGCCGGCCCCGAAGGCGCCGTTATCCCCGCCCCCTGAAACCGCAAGGAAATTGGCTGCGGGCAGGGGTCCCGTGCGCCCGGTTTTCGCGCGATAAGCCTCTTCGCGGTGAACGGACGCAACGGCCTCTGCCTGAAGCGCGCCAGACATGTCATCCAGCCAGAAGCGCGTATTGGGAATATCAGCAAGAACACCGGCCCGGGTGGTCAGCGGCGCCGGGACCGCGAACAAACGTTCCGGAGCACTGCACCCCCAAAGCGGCACCAGCAGAACCGCCGCAAGCAGGACCCGGCGCATGGCCATCGCACACGCGTGCGTTGCGGCGGCGATGCGTCGGGACGCCCGCGCCTGGCGCCGCGCGCCGCCTGTCACGTGCCTATCCGGCATTCTTCAAAGCCCTTGTTATTTCATCTTCGAGTTCGGCAATCAGCCTGTCATATTCTTCCAATGTCACGCGCGGGCCAGCCGCGTTGACCTGGTCCAGCAGCCTGTCCCGGGCGTGCCGCGCAAGGGCGTGATCCTCGCAAATGGCGCGAAAGCTTTCATCGCAATGCAGAAGGTGCCGGACTAATGCCGCGTCCTGATCGGCCAGACGAATGATTTGCGTCAGATCAATGCGTGGATCGTCGCCGCATGTCATTGTCACCACCTGTTTGTTGCCATCCATCTTAGACGACGACTGGCATGGGGATAAGTATGTTACGGTAACGGGCCGCCCCTGACGTGATCGTGACAACGCAACCGCTCATCCTGCGATGCTGTTCAGGTGGGATGTTGATGCTTCGGAAACCAGGCCTGGTGCCTGTGGGGGCGCTCATGGACAAAGAAACGCGTGACGTTTCCTCTACGGCCGTTCTTGCCCAGTTGGAGAGGATTTGCACATCACCCGCCTTCGACGCATCGCAGCGCAATCGCCGGTTTCTCGAATATGTCGTCAGGGAATCGCTCGCCG
>JAWLGF010000092.1:0-7302 GCA_041685205.1 Roseovarius sp. | reverse complement strand
ATGCCAAGCTCGAGCTTCCGGATGATCCCAAGCTCACCCACAACATCACCCATTTCGCGCGTGCCCTGCGGGCGGCCGGGCTTCCGGTCGGACCCGGACAGGTGTTGGATGCGGTCCGCGCCATTGCCGCGGCCGGGTTCACGAGCCGGACGGACTTTTTTTATGCCTTGCGCGCCTCGCTGGTGACGCGGCCCGAGCATCTTGCGGTTTTCGCGCAGATCTTTCGGCTTTACTGGCGCGATCCGCGGTACGTGGAACACATGATGGCGATGATGCTGCCCGCGCTGCGCGGCGTTCAGGAAAAGCGCGGTGCGCAGGCCGCCGAGAAGCGCGCCGCCGAGGCGCTGCTCGACGGCGTGGCAAGAGACGCGCCCGATGCAGCGTCCAGCGACAGCGACGAGATGCAGATCGAGATCGACGCTTCGGCGACGATGTCGCAGGAAGAACGTCTGCGCCAGCTGGATTTCGAACAGATGAGCACCGCCGAGATGGCGCAAGCAAAACGCATGCTGGCGCGACTGCGCCTGCCGGTGAAACCCTTCGCCTCGCGCCGCGGCATCGCCAGCCCGCAGGGCGCGCAGATCGACCTGCGGCGGTCGATGCGCGGGGCGCTTCGGCATGGCGGCGAGATGCGGCAGCTGTATCGCAAGGCCCCTCGCGAACGATGGCCGAACCTTGTGGTTCTGTGCGACATTTCCGGATCAATGAGCCAGTACAGCCGCATGGTGCTGCATTTCCTGCATGCCGTCGCCAACCAGAAAGGCGCGGGATGGGCCAGCGTGCATGCCTTCACCTTCGGCACGCGGCTGACCAACATCACCCGGCATCTGGCGACGCGCGATGTCGATGCGGCGCTGGACGCGGCCGGCAAACAGGCGCAGGATTGGGAAGGCGGTACGCGGATCGGGGCCTGTCTGCACGATTTCAACCGCGACTGGTCACGGCGGGTGATGGGGCAGGGGGCGGTCGTTCTGCTGATCACAGACGGGCTGGACCGCGACGCGCCCGCGGAGCTGGCGCATGAAATGGAGCGGTTGCACCTCTCGTCGCGGCGGCTTTTATGGCTCAACCCGCTGCTGCGATGGGAGGGGTTCGCGGCCAAGGCGCGAGGCATCCGCGCAATGCTGCCGCATGTGGACGCGTTCCGTGCAGGCCATTCGATCGCCACGCTGGACGAATTGGCCGAGGCGATCTCGCGCCGCGACGACAGCGGGGAAAAGGCGAGGCTGATGGCGGCGATGCAGGGCTGACAGCCCTGGAGGGAGACCAGAATGGACAGGTTCGACGACACCCCCGAGACGGCCCTTGCCTGGCACCGCGCAGGCAAGCGGGCGGCCCTAGCCACGGTGGTGGAGACATGGGGCAGCGCGCCGCGCCGGGTGGCCAGCCAGCTTGCGATCAGCGGCGCGGGCGAGATCGCGGGCTCTGTCTCGGGGGGCTGCGTCGAGGGGGCCGTGGTCGCCGAGGCGCTGGACGCGATCGACGCCGGCAAACCCGTCATGCTGGAATACGGCGTGAGCGACGATGATGCCTTTGCCGTGGGGCTGGCCTGTGGCGGCACCATCCGCGTTCTGGTGGAGCCGGTGGGATCGGTGATCCCCGAGGACCTGCTGGCCGATCTGGTTCTGGCCCGCGATGGACGGGTGCCGGTGGCCTATGTGACAGGCCTCCACGCGGACCGGCGATTGGAGCGCTCGGGCCACGAGGCGCGCTTTCGCATGGACCGGTCGGGGTTCGAGGACGATGGCGAGACGTTCGTGGCCGTGCACAACCCGCCGCTGCGCCTGATCGTCGTGGGGGCCGTGCATATCGCGCAAGCCCTCGTGCCGATGGCGCGGATCGCAGGCTACGATCCGGTGCTGGTGGATCCGCGCGAAAGTTTTGCCTCGGAGGTGCGTTTTCCCGGCGAGACGGTCTTGCAGGACTGGCCCGACGATGGGCTGCGTACGCTCGGGTGTGACGCGCGCACGGCGCTCGTGCTGCTGACCCATGACCCCAAGCTCGACGACCCGGCGCTGATCGAGGCGCTGCGAGGGGATGCGTTCTACATCGGCGCGCTCGGATCCACCCGCACGCATGCCGCGCGTGTGGCGCGGCTCGAGAAGGCGGGGATCACCAAAGACGCGATCGCCCGCGTGCACGGGCCCATCGGTCTGGATATCGGGGCTGCGGGACCGGCGGAGATCGCGGTGAGCATTCTGGCCGAGATGACCCGCGTTCTGCGGCGCGGGGCATGAAATTCGGCGCCGTGCCGATCAGGGACGCCGAAGGCGCGATCCTCGCGCATTCCGAGCATGTCACCACCGGGCGTCTGCGCAAGGGCAAGGTTTTGGGTCCGGAGGACGTCGCGGCCTTGCGGAACGCGGGGTATACCCATGTCACCGTGGCGCGGCTCGAGGCGAGCGACCTTCACGAGGATGACGCGGCGCGCAGGTTGGCGGACGCCGTGCAGGACGGCGCCCGCGGCGTGGCGCGCAGCCCGGCCTTCACAGGGCGGGTGAACCTGACGGCAGAGCGGCCAGGTGTCGTTTGCGTGGATGCGGATGCCATCCACGCCGCGAACGCGGTTGATCCGATGATCACCGTGGCGACCGTGCCAGACCATCACCAGATCCGCGCGGGCGGCATGATGGCGACGGTCAAGATCATCGCCTACGGTGTGCCCGAGGTCGCGCTTCGCGAGGCCGCGACGGCCGCACGCGGCGCGCTGCGGCTTGCAATGGCGCGATATCAACGTGCCAGCCTCGTCATCACCGAAACGCAGGGGGGGCCGGGCGACAAGGGGGCCGGGGCGATCGCGGCGCGGGTTACGGGGCTCGGGATGGAAATGGCCGAGACGGTGCTCTGCGCGCATGAGACGGCTGCGCTTGCAAAGGCGATCAGGTTGGCGCGGGGCGACATCGTGCTCATCCTGACCGGGTCAGCCACGTCCGATGCGCAGGATACCGCCCCTCAGGCGCTGCGCGAGGCTGGCGGTCATCTGACGCGGTTCGGCATGCCGGTCGATCCCGGCAATCTGCTCTTTTTGGGCCATATCGGCGGCAAGCCGGTGATCGGTCTGCCCGGATCGGCGCGCAGCCCGGTCCTGCATGGCGCGGACTGGGTGCTGGCGCGTGTGGCCTGCGGGTTGCCCTGCGGGACGGATGAGATCGCACGGATGGGGGTTGGCGGTCTGCTCAAGGAGATCCCGAGCCGTCCGCAACCGCGCCGTGCGACATATCGCTAGCCTGGAAGAAACCGGGTTCTCAAGTCGATGAAGGCGTGCTTAGGTGTCATCGGAGGATGGATCGTCGCGGGGGCATGCCACGGGCGATGACTGGAAAATGTACCGGGAGGAGCGAATGCCAGAGGTCACGATGACCGTGAATGGCAAGCCAGCGTCGGGCCGGATCGAAGGCCGCACGCTTCTTGTCGATTTTCTGAGGGAAAACATGGGGCTGACCGGCACGCATGTTGGCTGTGACACCAGCCAGTGCGGGGCCTGCGTGGTGCATGTCGACGGCAAGGCCGTCAAGGCCTGCACGATGTTCGCCGCAGAGGCCGAGGGCGCCGGAGTAACCACCATCGAGGGCATGGCCGAAGATGATGGCACGCTGCATCCCATCCAGGCGGCGTTCAAGGAACATCACGGGCTGCAATGTGGCTTTTGCACGCCGGGCATGGTGATGTCGGCAGCGGCGCTTCTGGCCGAGACCCCCGCTCCCTCGGAGGCCGAGGTGCGCGCTTATCTGGAGGGCAATATCTGTCGCTGTACCGGCTACCACAATATCGTCAAGGCGGTGCTGGCCGCCTCCGGCCAGGATGTGAGCCGAATCGCGGCGGAATGACGGTATGGCAGGGGGCGCTGCCCCCGCGCCCGCGGCGCCCCCCTCGGAGTATTTCGGGCAAGATGAAGCGCAGCGGGCGGCAAGGGGGCTGACCCCGCAACAGGAGGGAGGATCAAGACATGCCAAAGGATGGGGGAATCGGCGCCAGCAGCAAACGGCGCGAGGACGCGCGGTTTCTGACAGGCACCGGCAATTACACCGATGACATCAATCTGCGCGGTCAGGCCTATGTGCATTTCCTGCGCTCGGATGTGGCGCATGGGCGGCTGACCACCGTCGATACCAGCGCCGCCGAGGCGATGCCGGGCGTGCTGCGCGTGTTTACCGGAAAGGATTTCGAGGGGGTCGGCAGCATACCGTGCGGCTGGCAGGTGACCGATCGCTTCGGCGACGTCATGCAGGAACCCGGGCATCCTGTCCTTGCGCAGGGCAAGGTGCGGCATGTCGGCGATCCGATCGCCGCCGTCGTGGCCGAGACCCGCGAACAGGCCCGCGACGCTGCCGAAGCGATCGAGCTCGATATCGAGGAACTGCCCGCCGTCGTCGACATGAAGGCGGCGCTGGAAGACGGTGCGCCCAAGGTGCATGACGATCTGAAAAGCAACCTGTGCTATGAGTGGGGCTTTGTCGAAGAGAACAAGGCGGCGGTGGATGCGGCCTTTGACAGCGCTGCGCATGTCACCACGCTGGAACTGGTGAACAACCGCCTGATCGCCAACCCGATGGAGCCACGCGTTGCGGTGGCGGATTTCAATCGGTCGACGGGGGATCACACGCTTTACACGACAAGCCAGAACCCGCATGTGATCCGGCTCTTGATGGGCGCCTTCGTGCTGGGCATCCCCGAGCACAAGCTGCGCGTGGTCGCGCCGGATGTTGGCGGCGGGTTCGGCTCGAAGATCTTTCACTATGCCGAAGAGGCGTTCTGCACCTTCGCCGCGAAGGCGCTGAACCGGCCGGTGAAATGGACGTCGTCGCGGTCCGAGGCGTTCATGTCCGACGCGCATGGGCGCGACCATGTCACGAAGATCGAACTGGCGCTCGATGCCGACAACAATTTTGTCGCGCTGCGCACCGACACGCATGCCAACATGGGCGCGTATCTGTCGACCTTCGCACCCTCGATCCCGACCTGGCTGCATGGGACGCTGATGGCCGGCAACTACAAGACGCCGTTGATCTACGTGAACGTCAAGGCGGTCTTTACCAACACGGTGCCGGTCGATGCCTATCGCGGGGCAGGGCGCCCAGAGGCCACCTACCAGCTGGAGCGCGTCATCGACAAGGCGGCGCGCGAACTGGGTGTCGACCCGCTCGGCTTGCGGCGGCAGAATTTCATCACCGAGTTTCCCTATGCCACGCCGGTCGCCGTGGAATACGATACCGGCGATTATCATGCCACGGTGGACAAGCTCGAGGAGATCGCCGATCTCAAGGGCTTTGATGCGCGGCGCAAGGAGAGCGAGGCGCGTGGCCTGCTGCGCGGTCTCGGCGTCAACTGCTATATCGAGGCATGCGGCATCGCGCCCTCGAACCTCGTGGGCCAGCTTGGGGCGCGCGCGGGGCTGTACGAAAGCGCTACTGTGCGGGTCAACGCCACCGGCGGTTTGACGGTGATGACCGGCAGCCACAGCCACGGGCAGGGGCACGAGACCTCGTTCGCCCAGGTGGTGGCCGAGATGATCGGAATCGATGCCGACCAGATCGAGATCGTGCATGGCGACACAGCCAATTCGCCCATGGGCATGGGCACATATGGCTCGCGCTCGCTGGCGGTCGGCGGGTCGGCCATCGTGCGCGCGACCGAGAAGATCATCAACAAGGCCCGCAAGATCGCGGCGCATCTGATGGAGGCCGCCGAGGCCGATATCGAATTGAAGGACGGCCAGTTCAGCGTCGCGGGCACCGACAAATCCGTGGCCTGGGGCGATGTCACGCTGGCGGCCTATGTGCCGCACAACTACCCACTCGAGGATATCGAGCCGGGGCTGGAGGAAACCGCGTTCTACGATCCGTCCAATTTCACATACCCGTCAGGGGCTTATGCCTGCGAGGTCGAGTTGGATCCCGACACAGGCCGCGTGACGATCGAACGCTTTGCCGCTGCGGATGATTTCGGCAATGTGGTCAATCCGATGATCGTCGACGGGCAGGTGCATGGCGGGATCGCTCAAGGCATAGGACAGGCGCTGCTAGAGGCGTGTGTGTATGACGAGGACGGCCAGCTGCAAAGCGGCTCCTACATGGATTACGCCATGCCCCGCGCCGATGATGTGCCGTTCTTTTCGGTCGACCACTCTTGCCAGACACCGTGCACGCACAACCCGCTTGGCGTGAAGGGCTGTGGCGAGGCCGGGGCGATCGGCACACCGCCGGCGGTTGTGAACGCCGTGATTGACGCGCTGCATTCGGGCGGGAAAAACGTCGCCCATATCGACATGCCGCTGTCGCCATCGCGCGTCTGGCAGGCGATGCAGGCATAACAGGAGAGCGACCATGTATGCATTCGATATCGAACGCCCGACGCGTCTGGCAGATGCGGTCAAGCTTCTGAGCGACAGCACAGAAGGCACCCTTCTGGGCGGGGGACAAACGCTGATCCCGTCGCTGAAACAACGGCTGGCCGCGCCGGAACGGCTGATCTGCCTGTCGGGCATCAAGGAGATGCAGGGCATCTGCACCGCCGATGACGGCGCGCTTTGCATCGGTGCGGGCACGACGCATGCGGATGTGGCCGCGGGGGCAAAGGCCTATCCCGCGCTTGCGGCGCTTGCCGGCAACATCGGCGATCCGGCGGTGCGCAATCGCGGCACCATCGGCGGCAGCCTTGCCAATAACGATCCGTCGGCGTGCTATCCGGCGGCGGCGCTGGCATCCCGAGCGACGATCATCACCTCAAGCCGCGAGATCGCGGCGGATGATTTCTTCGAGGGCATGTTTGCCACCGCGCTCGAGGACGACGAGATCATCACCGAGATGCGGTTCCCGGTCCCGCAAAAGGCGCATTACCAGAAGTTCGAGCAGCCCGCGTCACGCTTCGCGCTGGTTGGCGTCTTTGTCGCGAAATACGCGGATGGCGTTCGTGTTGCCGTCACTGGCGCGTCCGAGGAGGGCGTATTTCGCTGGTCAGAGGCAGAGGCGGCACTGTCGTCGAATTTCGAGCCGGCCGCGATCGAGGGGCTGGCGCTCGGCGGTGAGGGCATGATCGACGACATGCACGGATCGGGCGCCTACAGGGCGCATCTGGTGGGTGTCATGACGAGGCGTGCAGTCGCATCGGCCCGCTGAGCGCGCCTGCGCCCGGATCGACGGCAGGACCTCTTGCGCGGGCCGGTCGGCTTGGCTAAGAGGCCCATGTCGGGTGATTAGCTCAGTTGGTAGAGCGCTTCGTTTACACCGAAGATGTCGGGAGTTCGAGTCTCTCATCACCCACCACATTACCTTTTTGAAATCAAATAAAACCCTCGCAACATGG
>JAWLGF010000091.1:0-7432 GCA_041685205.1 Roseovarius sp. | reverse complement strand
GGTCGCAAGTCCGCCCGACCCCTGCGCCAGATCCGGCAGGTCGCAGATCCCCAGAAAGAGGTGGAACACCTCCGTCGAATAGCCGGGCGTGCAGTAATGTTCCGAGATCTTTTCCAGCGCACGCAATTCCAGTCCCGCCTCTTCGACGCACTCCCGACGAGCGGCCATCTCGGGCGTCTCGCCGACATCGATCCGGCCCGCGACGGGCTCCAGCATCCAGGGATGCGGATCGCCACGGCCGTAGGGGCCCATCCGGAACTGTTCGACCAGAAGAAGCCGGTCGTGTACCGGATCATAGGGCAGCACCAGCGCGGCATCCGTCGCGACGAACACCTCGCGGCGCAGCACGGGGCTCATTGCACCATCGAACCTGGGGTGGCGCAGGATGTTCGCCCGCGTGCGGAAAAAACCCGCATGAAGGGTCTCCAGGCCGCAGTCTTCTACAGCATCCGCGCGGGTCCGGCTGCGCAACTCCGTGGGCGCGCTGTCACGCGCCGCGACCCGGGCAGCGGCGCGCGACAGGATCATCGCATTGGTCGGCACCAGGTCTGCGGCGGGGCGTGACGCCATGTCGGCCAGGATTTCATCGACCGCATGCTCCAGCGTTTCCTGAAAGACCGAGGACCACAGAGCATCCGACCATTCGGTGCGGCCCGGACCGCCTGCGAAGGCGCGCGCCGGGATGGTCTGCCCGGCGCAGTACACCCGGACCTTCCGCAGCGGTCCGAGGCTCAAGGCTTCACCGACATAGATCAGGCGCGCGACGTGGTCCGGGTCCGAAAGGATCCGGCCCTCTACGCCACCGGCCGCATTTACGATGCCGGGCAGCGGGAACGAGCCCGGCTGTGCGCGAAGCTCGTGATCAGGCAGCACCGCCTCGGACGCGCTGTCGGCGCCGTCCGGCCCGAGCGCGGCCCGCAGGAAACGTTGGACCGCCATCGGCCCATAGATGAAAAGCGGGCCGATGGCAGTCATTCAGGCGGGCCTTGCGATGGTGATTTGCGTCACATCGCAACTGCCACCCTTGAACGCGCCCGCACAGGACGTGAGATAGAAATTCCACATCCGTCGAAACCGCTCGTCAAAGCCCATCTCGGCGATCTCGTCCCATCTGCGGTTGAACGCATCGTGCCAGCGGCGCAGGGTTTCGCTGTAGCTCTCGCCGAACTCGATCGATTGCGCGACCGTCAGCCCCGCGCGCTGGATCTCGTCGCGCAAAACGCTCGGGCTGGGCAACATGCCACCGGGGAAGATGTATTTCTGGATGAAATCCACGTCATTGCGGTAGCTGTCCCAGCGGCTGTCCTCGACCGTGATGATCTGCAGCGTCGCCTGCGCGCCGGGACAAAGCCGGTCGCGCAGCGAGTTGAAGAAGACCGGCCAGTATTTCTGACCCACGGCCTCGAACATCTCGATGCTGGCGACGCCGTCATATGTGCCACGCTCGTCGCGGTAATCCTGCAGTTTCAGCGTCACCCGGTCCGCCAGCCCGGCCCGCGCGATGCGATCGCGGGCGTAGTTGAGTTGTTCCTCGCTGATCGTCAGGCCGGTGACATGCAGGCCACGGGACCCGGCGGCGTATTCGGCGAAACCGCCCCAGCCGCAACCGATCTCGAGCACGTGATCGCCGGGTTTCACGCCCATCTGATCGACCATGCTGCCATATTTCGCGATCTGCGCCTGTTCCAGACTATTGCCTCCTTCGGCAAAGAGCGCGCTGGAATAGGTCATCGTATCATCCAGCCAGAGCCGGTAAAAATCGTTGCCCAGATCGTAGTGATAGCTGATGTTGCGCCGCGCCTGCGCGCGTGAATTGCGCTTGAACCAGAAGCGGATGCGCTCGTAAAGTTGCGCGATCTTCTGGCCAGGATAGCCATTGTAGATGCCGTCATCCTCGTTCAGCAGGTCCATGAAGGCCTGCAGATCGGGGGTGGACCAGTCGCCTTCCAGATAACCTTCGCAAAACCCCAGATAGCCCTCGCGGACGAGCCGTGCAAAGACCTCCGCGTCATGGATCCGAAGCACGGCCACGGGTCCGGGGCGCGGCCCTTCGGCGCGAAAAGTGCGACCATCGGGCAGGATGATGTCGAGCCGCCCGGCGCTGATCTGGCGGGCAACGCCAAAACACCGCGCGAAGTAGCGCGGAAGCTCTGTCTGGCCGCGTGTTTCGGTCAGGATCATTCGGTCATTCCCTCGATTTTCCATGCTCTGTAGGTCCAGCGTTTACGAAAGGCCATGGTCATTGGTTTCATCCCACATCAGAAGTTCCGGTTTTCATAGGCCGCAAGCGCACGTTTGCGCCCCTCTTGCAGGCCGACCACCGGATCGGGGTAGCCGTCCTCGGGCGATAGCCCCCAGTCGCGCGGGACCGCGTCGAAATAGGACAAGGCGGTCACGCTCGGCGCCGCAGATCCTTCCGCGATCCAGCGTTGGATATAGCGTTTGTCGGGGTCGAATCTCCTGATCTGTGTCTCGGGATTGAAGATCCGGAAATAGGGCGTTGCATCCGGACCGCAGCCCGCCGCCCATTGCCAGCCGAGCGCGTTCGAGGCCGGGTCCCAGTCGGTCAGACAGTCAGCGAACCAGTCATGCCCGATCTTCCAGTGGGTCATCAGATGCTTGGTAAGGTACGAGGCGACGATCATTCGGCCGCGATTGTGCATCCGCCCGGTCACATACATTTCGCGCATGGCCGCATCCACGAAGGGCACGCCGGTACGCCCCTGTTTCCACGCGATGACCTCCGGGCGCGCGGCGTCCTCGTTCCAAGGGAAGGCGTCCCATTCCTCGCGCCAGTTGGCTGTGAGGATGCGGGGCGTGTGATAGGTCAGGTGATAGGCAAACTCGCGCCAGACAAGCTCTTTCAGCCACGTCTCGGCCGCATCCGACCCGTCATGCAACGCACGCAGCCCTGCATGCCAGCACTGGCGTACCGAGATCTCGCCAAGGCTCAGGTTCTCCGACAAGTTCGAGGTGCCGTTCGTGGCGGGTAGGTCGCGGCCGGTGTCGTACTCGGCGATCGCGCCCAAGACGAACGCCCCAAGTCGGCCCTGCGCCGCCGCCTCGCCGACGCATTGATAGGGCAGACACACGTCCGCCCCGCGATCCATGGCAGCGCCGAGCGCCCAATCGGCCAGTCTGTCGCTTGCAGGCCAGCGATCCGGCGCGGGGATACGCGCCGGCGCGGCCTCGGGTTCGGGAACGTCGCGGTCCTTCACCGCGCGCCAGAGGGGCGTGTAGACCTTGTAGAACCCACCCTGCTGCGTCTCGACCGTCCAGGGTTCGAACAGAAGATGCGCGTTGTGGCTTTCGGCGGTGATGCCGCGTTCCTTGAGGGCCGCCTTGACCGCAGTGTCCCGTTCGATCGCCTCAGGGTCATAAAGCCGCGACCAGTGCACGCTTTTCGCGCCCGTTTCCGCGACGAGATCCAGCAACGTGTCGAGCGCATCGCCCCTGCGCAGGATCAGACGGCGGCCCTTGCCGGCCAGTGTCTCGGACAGATCCGCCAGAGAGAGGCCAAGCCGCCACGCCGGCGCCGCCCCAAGACGCGCCGCGCCGTCGTCATGGATGAAGACCGGGATCACCGGCCCGCCTGCCGCGCAGGCGGCCAGCAGCGCCGGATTGTCGCCGAGCCGCAGGTCGCGGCGCAACCACACGATGCTTGGAGCCTTGCCTGTCATTCCCTGCCCCGCTTTCCTGCCTCTTGGCCCGTCGCGGCAGATGTTGGATCAGAGTACATCCTCGAGCGCTGTCATGAGCGCATCCACCTCTTTTTGCGACGTGTAATGCACGAAGCTGAGTCGCAGGACGCCTTTGTCAATATCGACCCCCATCGCGGACAGGGGCCGGACGGCATAAAAGTCGCCGCCGCCTGCCATGATGCCATGCTCGGCCAGATCCGCGGCGACCGCCGCGGCAGGACGGTCCAGCGCGACCGCGACCGTGGGCGCTCGTCTGGTGGCATCCGCCGGGCCGATCAGGCGGGCCGAATTGCGAGTGCCAAGGAAACCGAGAAGCGGTTGCAAAAGTGTCGTTTCATGCGCGCGCATGAGGTCATGCACGTCCGCACAGCGGTCGGCGGGATCGCCTGCGATCCCGTGACGTTCTGCAAGGGCGTCGAAATAATCGGCGATGCCCGCGCATGCCGCGACCTGCGCGTGATCCGGCCCCGCAGGAGTGAACCGCTTGTAAAGACTGCCACCATTGAAATAATGCGCCTGATTGGGCAGCAGTTCGCCGAGTTCGCGTCGGATCACCATCAGACCCTGATGCGGTCCATATGTCTTGTAGGCCGAGAAAAGGTAGATATCGGGGCCCATTCGCCCCACCTCAGGCAGCCCGTGCGGGGCGTAGCTGACACCGTCGACACAGACGAACGCCCCGGCGGCATGCGCAAGCGCGGTGATCTCGACCACCGGGTTGATCGCGCCGACAACGTTCGAACAATGCGGAAAGCAGACAAGCCGCACGCGCGCGTCCAGCAGACGTTCCAGACCGGCCAGATCCAGGCACCCGGTTTCGGGGTCGATCTTCCATTCGCGGATCTCGATCCCCTCATCGGCCAGCCGGCGCCACGGTCCGGAATTGGCCTCGTGATCCTGATCGGTGACGATGATCGCGTCGCCCGGTTGCATCCATTGCCGAAACGCCTGCGCCAGAACATAGACGTTCTGCGTCGTCGAGGGGCCGAAACTCAGCTCGTCGGTGGCCACACCCATCATCGCCGCGAGGCGGGTGCGCGCCTCGTCCATCTCGGCGCCGGCCAGACGGCTGGCCTCGTACGCGCCGTAGGGCTGAACCTTGCGCTGGCGGTAGAACCTTTCCAGCCGGGCGATGACCGGCGCGCATGTGAAGGATCCGCCGGCATTCTCGAAGAAGGCCTGCCCGGCCAGCGAGGGCTCTGCCAGGGCCGGAAACTGCGCGCGCACGAAATCGGTATCAAGTGACACGGTCGGTGCTCCCCATTCGTTTTTTCGGCACAGAATACCAAAGCCCCCCGGGGTGCAAGACGCCGGAGGGCTTATGGCAGCGTCGAGATGTCCGGCGCGCTCAGCGCCTTTCGGTGCTCAGTCCCTTCCAGATCGCGTAGCACATGATCAACAGCACCAGCGTGAAGGGCAGACCGGTTGTCAGGACTGCCGCCTGCAACGAGGCAAGGCCCCCACCGATCAGCAGCGCGATCGCGACAGCGCCTTCGAAGATGCACCAGAACACCCGCTGCGCCACCGGGGCGTCAACCTTGCCGCCTGCCGTGATCGTGTCGATCACGAGGCTGCCCGAATCCGACGATGTGACGAAGAACACGATCACCAGTATGATGCCGATGGTCGACGACAGCGTTGCCAGCGGAAACTCCGACAGCATGTAGAACAGCTTGAGCTCGTCTGCGGCATCCTTGGCCCCTTCATAGCCATCGGCCACAAACTGGTTCAAGGCCGCGCCGCCAAAGACGCTCATCCACAGGACACAGACGGTCGTCGGGATCAACAGCACACAGATGATGAATTCGCGCACCGTGCGGCCCCGGCTGACGCGGGCGATGAACATGCCCACGAAGGGCGACCAGGAAATCCACCACGCCCAGTAGAAGGCCGTCCAGCCCTGGGTGTAATTCGTGTCCTCGCGGCCCACCGGGTTGCTGAGCGGAAGAATGTTCACCGCATAGGCATAGATGCTGTCGAAGAAGAAGGTGATCAGGAACACCGGACCTGCCACGACGAACACGAAGATCATCAGGATCGCGGCCAGCCCCATGTTGATCTCCGACAGCCGCTTCACGCCGCCATCGAGACCTCGAATGACCGACACCAGCGCGATCGCGGTGATACCGGAAATCAGCAGAACCAGCAGAAGCGGGTCATTTTCGGCGTCGGTTCCATCATCATTACCATAGGTAATCCCAAGGAACGTCCTTGTGCCCTCGGCCGCGTCGCCGGATCCATAGAGATAGGTCAGACCGGCCGCCGCCTGTTCCGCGCCGAAACCAAGCGACGTGGCCAGACCAAAGAGTGTGGCGAACACCGCGAGCGTGTCGATGATATGACCCCACCAGCCCCAGACACGATCGCCAAGGATCGGGTAGAACGCCGAGCGCAGCGTCAACGGCAGACCCTTGTTGTAGGAAAAGAGTGCAAGCGCCAGCGCCACGACAGAATAGACCGCCCAGGGGTGCAGGCCCCAATGCAGGATGGTCGCTGCCATGCCGAGGCTCTGCGCGGCGGCCTCGTCCCCGTCGGCCGCCCCGAGGGGTGCCCAGTCGGTACGGGCTCCGTCCTCGGACGACGTTCCGCCCAGGGCGGTGTCAAAATGTGTCAGCGGTTCGGCCACCCCGAAAAACAGAAGGCCAATGCCCATGCCCGCGGCGAACAGCATCGCGAACCAGCCCACGTAACCGTAATCGGGCGTTGCATCCGTGCCACCCAACCGGACGGATCCGTAAGGCGTCACGATAAGCAAAAGACAGAAAAGGACCAGAAGATTGGCGGCGCCCAGAAAGAACCAGTCGAAGGTCTCGATCACGAAATCCTTCATCGCTTCGAAAGCGGACGCAGCCTGATCGGGCAACGCAAGCGCGTAGAACACGAACAGCACAACCGCAAGGCCGGAAATCATGAAAACGGGGTTGTGTATATCAAGACCGAACGGGCCGATCTTGCGCTGGATATTGTCCTGACCGATCCGGTAATCGGTTTCGATGATATCCGCAGCCCCTTCGGGCGCTGGAATACCCTGGATCGTTGTTTCTTCGGCCATGCAGGCCCTCCCCTGTCAGAATGCCAACCCGCCTTGCCGCGTGGTCACGCCCTTACCGGGGGCGAGGGCCTTGACCACGTAGACACGTTGGCGTTTTTCATCTTTCTCGACCGGGCCTGCGCCTTGTCAAAGGCGGACAAGGCGTTCCGACCCGTATAGTGCACCGACCGTAACAACCTGCATTGCATGAAAGCAACCGCTCAGCGATGCATCAAGGACAGAAAACGACACGCAAAGCCCGTACACACGACATGAGCCGCGCTAAAAAGCCGCTTGACGCCAAGGAAGCCCGAGCCATCAGGGCGGCCTGTCGTATCGCCTTTCGGCGATCAGGCACGTGACGAGAGACGCGCCAGCCGGGACATCGGCAGCCACAACCGCCTTGCACGGCGCACCCCTTGCGAGTAATTGGCGCAAGAGTTGCGGGCGTGGCGGAATTGGTAGACGCACTTGGTTTAGGTCCAAGCGCCGCAAGGCGTGGGGGTTCAAGTCCCTCCGCCCGCACCATTCCAACGCGTTGAGATCAGAGGTGGCTCTGGAAAACTGAACAGCTGGGATAAGTGGATTTTCCGCGCAACAGCGGCATGATGCTGCGAGCGAGGAGAAGACCATGGCAAGACGACCACGCCGGAACGGTAATCTCCCCCTTTTTAACGGGGTGCATCCGTAGAATTCACGC
>JAWLGF010000090.1:0-7444 GCA_041685205.1 Roseovarius sp. | reverse complement strand
CATCACGCCCTCGCGGGCCTTCTTGACCATCGGGCTGTTGGTCTTGACCTGCGGCAGGCTGCCATCGGGGAAGGGGCGCATGTCCTTGACCTGCATGGCGCAGCTTGCCGCCGGTTTCGGCGGGCCGGGCTGCACCTCGACAAGGCACATCCGGCAATTGCCGGCGATCGACAGCCGTTCGTGATAGCAGAAACGCGGGATCTCGACCCCGACCTGCTCGCACGCCTGGATCAGGGTCATCGTGCCCTCGACCTCGACTTCGCGTCCGTCGATGATGATCTTGCGTAGGTCAGACATGTCTACTTACCTTGCTCTCAGAAGTTGGCCGATCTGGCTGTCGCGGGCGATTTCCTGCCGCCCGAGCAGGCACAGGCTGGCCGCGTCGCTTGGGTTTGCGCCACTATCGCGGATATAGGCGTTGCGGCGCGCTTCCATCTTGTCGCGCTCTGCATCGTCATTGATGTAGCGGTCGATCTCGTCGTCGGAATAGCCCCGGTTGCGGGCCTCGGTCTGAAGCGACCGCAGATACCCGAGTGCCTTGAAATACCGTGGCGAAATCTCGTCGCACTTGTTGCGGATCTTATCGGCCACCGCGATGATGAACAGGCCCGTATTGATATCCCGCTCGTCGGCCAGAGAGTCCGCCCGCGCCTCGACCATAGAGGTCGTGGCAGCAAGCCCTGTCACAAGTGCCAGTATCATCCGCATGATCATGTTCCCTCTCCATCGCTGCATGCTGCCGCGGCCGTCCGCCGACCGAGCCACATGAAGATGGGGAACCGCGTCACGGTTATGCAATAGCGGTGCGAAACAATGCCCTATACCGGTCACGATGTCACCATATCACGCAGCGCCCGCTTGCGGAAACGCGATCGCCGTTCCGGGCGAAGGCGGGTCCGTCAGACCCCGCCGGAACGTTCGCCCAGTCGATCCGCGACGTGCCGAAGGTATTCACGCAGTACCGCGTCGCTTCATGAACGGTCGCGCGCTGCGCACCGTCCATCCCTTGCGATGCACGTGTCACCGACGCGGTGAAATCGAGCCGATCCTGAGATACCGCGCCGCTGTCGGCTGGGTAATAATTGCCGTCGAAAAGCATCCGCTCTTCGCGGGCCGAACATCCCGCGACAAGGATCATCAGCGCCGCGACCGCGACCCCCCTGAGGCGAGACATGCCTGTCAGATGGTCCAACGCCTTCACTCCGCCGCAACCGCACTGACGCGGCCCGTGCGCTTGTGCCGGATGCGGTCCTCTATCTCGTCGCGGAAATTGCGGATGAGGCCCTGGACGGGCCACGCGGCAGCATCGCCGAGCGCGCAGATCGTGTGCCCCTCGACCTGCTTGGTCACATCAAATAGCATGTCGATCTCCTCGACCTCGGCCTCGCCGCGCACCAGACGGTCCATCACCCGCATCATCCAGCCCGTGCCCTCGCGGCAGGGCGTACACTGGCCGCAGCTTTCATGCTTGTAGAATTTCGACAACCGCCAGATCGCCTTGATGACGTCCGTGGACTGATCCATGACGATCACGGCCGCCGTCCCGAGGCCCGAGCGCAGATCCTTTTGCAGATAGTCGAAATCCATGATGGCGTCGCGCATGTTCTCGCCACGCACGCATGGCACCGAGGCCCCGCCCGGGATCACCGCCTTGAGGTTTTTCATTCCGCCACGGACGCCGCCGCAATGCTTGTCAATCAACTCCTCGAACGAGATCGACATCGCCTCTTCGACCACGCAAGGCGTGTTCACATGGCCCGATACCGCAAAGATCTTGGTGCCGGCATTGTTGGCGCGACCGAAGCTTGAAAACCATTCCGGCCCGCGCCGCAGGATCGTGGGGGCAACGGCGATGGATTCGACGTTGTTGACGGTGGTGGGACACCCATAGACCCCGGCCATCGCCGGGAAGGGTGGCTTCATCCGCGGCATGCCCTTCTTGCCTTCGAGGCTTTCCAGAAGGGCGGTTTCCTCGCCGCAGATATAGGCGCCCGCGCCATGCGTCAGGTAGATGTCGAAATCCCAACCCGACCCGCAGGCATTGCGCCCGACCAGACCGGCCTCGTAGGCCTCGTTGATGGCCGCCTGCAACGCTTCTTTCTCGCGGATGTATTCGCCGCGGATATAGACAAAGCAGACATGGGCGTTCATCGCGAAACTGGCGACGAGACAGCCCTCGATCAGGGTGTGCGGATCATGGCGCATGATCTCGCGGTCCTTGCAGGTGCCGGGCTCGGATTCGTCGGCGTTGACCACGAGATAGGCGGGCCGTCCATCGCTTTCCTTGGGCATGAACGACCATTTCAGGCCAGTCGGAAAGCCCGCGCCGCCGCGCCCGCGCAGACCGCTTGCCTTCATCTGGTCGACGATCCACGTGCGGCCGTTTTGCAGCATCTTCGCGGTGCCGTCCCAATGGCCGCGCGCCATCGCTCCCTTGAGGCTGCGATCATGCATCCCGTAAAGGTTCGTGAAGATACGATCTTCGTCTTTCAGCATCTCGTTACCTCTGATTGTCTCGGCGCGCGCGCCAGATTTGATAGATGAGGACAAAGGCCCAGACGAAACCGGCCAACGCGATCAGATCGAAGAGCGCCCGTTCGCGATGGCCCAGCCCGATCTGACCGCCGATGATGGTGGCCAGCACCCAAAAAATGCCTGTGCCGGCAATCAGCAGCGCCGTGATGCGACCCTTGCGGGCGATCTGCATGTCCTTGTCCGTCATCTTGCGTCTTTATCAGTGCGCATCGTCCTTAGCGACCCGCTTGGAAAACTCGGTCTCACCGCCCGCGGCGAGGGTCCTGGCCTGATCGACCCAATCGTCGCGGCTGACACGACCCTTGAAACCAACAAGGTTCTCGTCGACCCATGCGACCTCCTCGGGACTCCACGTCGCGATCTGGTCGAAATGGTAGATGCCGAGATCGCGGCATGCCTGTTCCAGCTTCGGTCCCACACCCTTGATCTGTTTCAGATCGTCGGCCTGTCCACCCTTCGGAGCGCTCAGAACCGCGGGTTTCTTACCGATGCTGGCATCCACACCCGGGGCGGCTGCATCTTTGCTTTCAGAGGTCTTTCCATCGTAGCGCCATTCGCCCTTGCGCCCCGCCAGCTCCTGTTCGCCGCTCAGTACCGTGTCGCCCTTGACGGCTGATGCCGTGCTTGCGTGCGCGTCAGCATTTGATGCGGACGCGTCAGACGCCGCCCTGGGCTTGTTTCCCATCACCACATCCATGGCGCCGGCCTGCTCTGGCGGGGCCTTGTAACCGGTGATGCCGGTCAGATTGCGCAGCGCGCGAACGATATCGCGCCCCTCGATCCCACGATCGTCCGACGGGTAATCGGTGCAGACCAGCGATCTGATGAGGATACCCAGAACAACCGCGACGGCGACGCCCAGAACGACGCTTGGCACCACCGCCATCGATCGCGCAGACCCAAGCGCAATCATCACCCCGGTCAGGCCCGCCAATCCCCAGCATACTTGCTGACAGGTCCTACGCTTCGATGTATCCGACATCACAAATCCCCCTCTGTTTGATCAAGCAGCATGTCCCACCCCCGATATTCTGGCACGGACGGACACCTCGTGTCTATTTGCCTTTCAGAAGCTGTCTTGCCTGCGCGACCCAGTCGTTGCGGCTGGCCCTGCTGCCGATACCTTCCAGAGACTCGTCCACCCAAGCGACCTCGTCCGGGGTCCATTTCGCAACCTGATCCAGGTGATAAATGCCGGCCGCGTTGAGCACCCCTTCCAGCTTTGGCCCGACGCCCTTGAGTTGCTTGAGATCGTCGGCCTGACCGCCCCTCGGCGCGTCGAGGGTTTCAGGCTTCGTGCCTGGCGTATCTGCATCCCCTTCGGAGTGGACCGCGACCGCGTGATCCTTCACGTCGACCTCGGGGCGCCCGACCGACCTGTCTTCCGCGCGCAGAAGCTCTGCCACATCGGCAAGCGCGGCATCCGTGGTGACCGGGACCGGCTCTTCATTCTGGGTCACATCCGGCGGGGCGGGGGCGTGCACCGCGCCCTTGTCCCGCCAGGGTGTCTGCAGCGGCAGCTCGGTGCCGTCGATCCGCTTGATCGTGTCGCCTGTATCAAGCGCCGCCTGCACGCTATAGTTGCGCGCCATGCGGTCCTTTTCGAACGCTTTCAGCGAGGTCAGCCCCGACGCCGGCTCGGACGCGAACCGACCCGATTGCGAACCGGGCGTCGGAACCTTGCCGGCCGCCAGATCGTCGATCAGCGCGGCAAAGCCCTCGGGTGTCAGATCCTCGTAATAATCCTTGCCGATCTGGGCCATCGGCGCATTGGAGCAGGCCCCGAGGCATTCGACCTCTTCCCAGCTGAATTTGCCATCTTGCGAAAGCGCGAACGGCTCGGGCGCGATCTTGTCCTGACAGACCTTAATAAGCTCTTCGGAGCCGCACAGCATGCAGGGCGTGGTGCCGCAGATCTGGAAATGCGCGACCTTGCCCACGGGGTGCAACTGGAACATGAAATAGAACGTCGCCACCTCGAGCGCGCGAATGTAATCCATGCCGAGCATGGATGCCACGTGCTCGATCGCCGGGCGGGTCAGCCAACCCTCCTGTTCCTGCGCGCGCCACAACAGCGCGATCACCGCGCTGGCCTGTCGTCCTTCGGGATACTTGCTGATTTCCCCCTCGGCCCATTTTTGGTTCGCCGGGGTGAATTCGAAGCTGTCGGGTTGCTCGTGGTAGAGACGGCGTAGCATCTAGGCACAGGCTCCTGTGGTCAGTTCGATGCCCCCGTCGGGCAGCCTTACGGCATCCTCCGACGAAAGCTTGTATGCGGTGATATCCATCAATTGCTCGCGGGACAGTCCCGTCTGAAGGCCCACCGCCATGTAATCGGCTTCCGTCACCACGGTACAGCCGAGGGTTTCCACGGCCGAGTCGTAGCCCGCGATATCCTCTTCGCTGACACTCTCGGGCCGGATCGCACATGCAGCGAACAAGCTGAACGCGCTAAACCCAAGGGCCAGCCACAGGGCAGAGCTGCCCTGGCCACGACGTAAATTCACCGGTCGATCTCCCCAAAGACGACATCCATCGTGCCGATGATCGCGGCCACGTCGGCCAACTGATGCCCGCTCGCGACATGATCCATCGCCTGCAGGTGCAGGTATCCCGGCGCGCGCAGCTTGACGCGATAGGGCCGGTTGGTGCCGTCTGCCACCATGTAGACGCCGAATTCGCCCTTGGGGGCCTCGACCGCTGCATAGACCTCGCCGGCGGGCACGTGGAACCCTTCGGTGTAGAGTTTGAAATGATGGATGAGCGCCTCCATCGAGGTCTTCATCTCGCCGCGGTCGGGCGGCGTGATCTTGCCGCGGGCAAGGATGTCGCCCTGCCCCTCGGGCGCGCGCAGTTTCTCGATGGCCTGCTGGATGATGCGCACCGATTGCCGCATCTCTTCCATGCGCAACAGATAGCGGTCGTAGCAGTCGCCGTTCTTGCCAACGGGCACGAGGAAGTCGAACTCGTCATAGCACTCATAGGGCTGTGCACGCCGCAGATCCCAGGCCATGCCGGATCCACGGACCATGACGCCCGAAAATCCCCAGTCGAGCGCCTCTTGCTGGGTGACCACGCCGATATCCGCGTTGCGCTGCTTGAAGACTCGGCTTTCGGTCAGCAGCCCGTCGATATCGTCAAGCACCCTGGGAAAGTCCCGGCTCCACTCCTCGATGTCATCCAGCAGCTCGGGCGGCAGATCCTGATGCACCCCGCCGGGGCGGAAATAGGCCGCGTGCAGCCTTGCGCCGCAGGCTCTCTCGTAGAAGATCATCAGCTTCTCGCGCTCTTCGAATCCCCAGAGCGGCGGGGTCAGCGCGCCCACGTCCATCGCCTGCGTGGTCACGTTGAGAAGATGGCTGAGAATACGCCCGATCTCGGAATAGAGCACACGGATGAGGCTGGCGCGGCGCGGCACCTCGACGCCCGTCAGCCGTTCAATAGCCAGACACCACGCATGTTCCTGGTTCATCGGCGCGACGTAATCCAAACGGTCCAGGTAGGGCAGGTTCTGCAGGTAGGTGCGGCTTTCCATCAGCTTCTCGGTGCCGCGATGCAGCAGGCCGATATGCGGATCGCAGCGCTTCACGATCTCGCCGTCAAGCTCCAGCACCAGTCGCAAAACACCATGCGCAGCAGGATGTTGCGGCCCGAAATTGATATTGAAATTGCGGATTTTCTGCTCACCCGTCAAGGTGTCTTCAAACTTGGATCCGTCCATTACGACCGTCCTCCGTCAAGCTTGTCGCGGAATGCCATGACCCAGAGCAACACGATCACGCCGAACGGTATGATCGCCACCAGCGACACCCAGCCGGGGATGCGAAATTGCGGCAAAATACGCCAGAGCGGGATAATCGTGAGGGCTGCGAATACCAGCATCAGGATGACACCGCCACCGCCCATGCCGCCGTCCATACCGGGACCGCCCATCATTTCGCCTCCTCTTTCTCGTCGCCGGGCAGGATGTAATCCGCACCTTCCCAAGGGCTCATGAAATCGAACTGCCGGTATTCCTGCACCAGTTTCACCGGCTCGTAGACGACACGCTTGCGGGTCTCGTCATAGCGTACCTCGGTATAGCCCGTGGTCGGGAAATCCTTGCGCAGCGGGTGTCCGCGAAAGCCGTAATCCGTCAGGATGCGGCGCAGATCCGGATGGCCGGAAAACAGCAGCCCGAACATGTCGAACACCTCGCGCTCGAACCAGTTGGCGGCCGGATAGACGTCGGTAATCGATGGGATCATATCCTCTTCGCGCGCGGCGACCCGCAGGCGAATGCGGTGATTTTGGTACATGCTCAGAAGGTGATAGACCACGTCGAAGCGTTTTGGCCGCTCGGGATGATCGACCGCCGTGATATCGATCAGTGTCGAGAACGCGCAGGTGCGATCGGTCTTGAGAAATTCCGTCAGACCGACGATGTTCGGCAGCGCCACGTCCAGCGACAGTTCGCCGTGCGCGACTTCCCAGCCGCGCACGCAATCGCTGCGCTTGCTTTCGATGTGGGTGCCCAAGTCCTTGAGTGCCTTGCTCATCTCACAATCGTCCCTGTCCTGCGGATCTTGCGCTGCAATTGCAGGATCCCGTAGAGCAATGCCTCGGCCGTAGGCGGACACCCGGGCACGTAGATATCCACCGGGATCACGCGGTCGCAGCCGCGCACAACCGAATAGCTGTAGTGGTAGTATCCGCCGCCGTTTGCGCAGGACCCCATCGAGATCACGTAGCGCGGCTCGGGCATCTGGTCGTAGACCTTGCGCAACGCCGGCGCCATCTTGTTGGTCAGCGTGCCGGCGACGATCATCAGATCCGACTGCCTCGGGCTGGCGCGCGGGGCGATGCCAAAGCGTTCGGCATCATAGCGCGGCATAGAAGTGTGCATCATCTCGACCGCACAGCAGGCCAG
>JAWLGF010000026.1:0-29328 GCA_041685205.1 Roseovarius sp. | reverse complement strand
CGTGATCGCCGCCGTCAGCGTCGTCTTGCCATGGTCAACGTGACCAACCGTCCCGATGTTCACATGCGGTTTCGAACGATCAAACTTCTGCTTCGCCATCTTTCAGTGGACCTTGTCAGTTGGGGGGCCGGCACGGCCCGTTCGTTGCGTCGCGCGCGGTTTATTGGGGTCTCTTGGGAAAATCAAGCCAAAGCGTGCGGGTCATTGCGTGACCGGGTCCGTCCCCTCGGACGGCGCATCCAGCGACGCCGGCCGCACGGCCGGGCGCGGGCTGTCCGTCCCGGTCTTGCGGTCACCGGTCGCGGACCTGCCATCATCCTCGAACCAGCCAAGTGCCTCGTTCTGCCGTCTCAGCCAGGTCTCGATCTGCTTGGCCGCGTTGAGGCTGAGATTTTGCAACTGCACCTCCTTGCTCTGGGTCAGCCCCGAGCCGAGCATGGTCGCCGGCGACACCGACTCGACCACGGTCACCATATGCGGTGTCTCGTTGAGCTTTTCACCCGCCGCGTCATCCCAGGCCGTGACCTTGAGGATCAGCGCCGATTTCGGGGAAAACACGAGCGGTACACCCGGCACCGCCAGCACGTAGCCTTCGAGACTGACCCCGAGATGATACAGCTTGCCGCCCTCGTACCGCGTGAAACGGTCGGTCATGGCCTCGGTCATGCCCTCGATCCATTCCTCATCGGTCGCGGTGCGCGAGGCGGGGCCCTTTGTCAGTGCGGGTGCGACCACGACCATGTGCCCGGGCTGGAAATTCCCGAGATAGGGGGGCTCTTGATCCAGATCCTCGGGATTGGTGCAGGCGGTGATCGCCAGAAGGCCCAGCAGGGCAAGAAAACGCAGCATCGGGGATAACCTTCGCTGAAAACCTTGCGGCGCGATACCGCAGTGGCGCTGTCCGTGCAATGTCTGCCCGTGGGCCGATCCCTGACAACCCACGCCTGTTACCGTGTCGGCACAGGTGTCTCACCGCGATAATCGTAAAAGCCGCGCCCGACCTTGCGCCCAAGCCAGCCGGCCTCGACATATTTGGTCAGCAGTGGACAGGGCCGGTACTTGGTATCGGCCAGTCCGTCATGGAGCACGTTCATGATCGCAAGACAGGTGTCCAGACCGATGAAATCCGCCAGCGCAAGCGGCCCCATCGGGTGATTAGCCCCCAGCTTCATCGACTGGTCGATGGACTGCACGTTGCCCACCCCTTCATAGAGGGTATAGACCGCCTCGTTGATCATCGGCATCAGGATGCGATTGACGATAAAGCCGGGGAAATCCTCGGCGCTGGCCGCCGTCTTGTCGAGGCGATCGACCACGCCGCGGCAGGTCTCGTAGGTTTCCCGGTCAGTGGCGATGCCACGGATCAGCTCCACGAGGCTCATCACCGGGACAGGGTTCATGAAGTGGAACCCCATGAATTTCTCGGGCCGATCGGTGCGGCTGGCCAGCCGCGTGATCGAGATCGACGAGGTGTTCGAGGTCAGGATCGTGTGCGGTTCCAGATGGGGCAACAACGCGTCGAAAATCTGCTGCTTGACCGTCTCACGTTCGGTCGCGGCCTCGATGATCAGGTCGCTCGGCCCGAGATCTGTCAGGGTCTGTGTCGTTTCGATCCGCCCGAGCGCCGCATCCATGTCGCCCTGGCTGATCTTTTCGCGGCTGACCTGGCGGTCCATGTTCCGGCGGATGGCCTCCAGCGCCTTTTCCAGGGCCTCGGCGCTGATATCGGTGAGCGCCACCTCGTAGCCGGCCAGCGCCATCACATGGGCGATCCCATTGCCCATCTGCCCCGCGCCGACGACGCCGATTGTCCTGATCTCCATGCCTGCGATCCTCGTCATTATGCTGCGTCAACATAGGCCCCTGCAGGGGCGCGCCGCAAGGCCCGCGGGCCCGCAGGAGACATCTCCGAAAAAGGGCCGACCCGCGCCGGTATCTGGCGCGGGTCGGGGCCTGTCGCGATCCTGTCGCGGGTCAGAGCTTTTCGGTCAGTTCCGGCAGCACCTCGAACAGGTCGCCGACGAGGCCGTAATCGGCGACCTGAAAGATCGGCGCCTCTTCGTCCTTGTTGATCGCGACGATGATCTTGCTGTCCTTCATGCCCGCCAGATGCTGGATCGCGCCGGAGATCCCGACGGCGATGTAAAGCTCGGGCGCCACCACCTTGCCGGTCTGCCCGACCTGCCAGTCATTCGGAGCGTAGCCCGAATCAACAGCAGCGCGCGACGCGCCCACGGCAGCGCCCAGCTTGTCCGCCAATTTCTCGATCAGCGCGAAATCGTCCTGGCTGCCGACACCGCGGCCGCCAGAAACCACCACACCGGCCGAGGTGAGCTCGGGCCGGTCGCTGGCCGCGACCTTGTCCTCGACCCATTCCGACAATCCAGGATTGTCGGTCACCGCGACCGTCTCGACCGGGGCAGGACCTTGGGTGCCGGCCGCGTCGAATGTCGAGGTGCGGAAGGTGACGACCTTCTTGGCATCGTGCGATTTCACCGTCTGAACGGCATTGCCCGCATAGATCGGGCGTTCGAACGTGTTGGCATCGATCACGCCCGAGGCGTCCGAGATCACCATCACGTCCAGCAACGCCGCGACGCGCGGCAGGATGTTCTTGGCATCCGTCGTGGCCGGTGCGACGATGTGGTCGTAATCGCCAGCCAGCGACACGATCAGCGCCGCCGTCGGCTCTGCGAGCCGGTGACCCAGCATGGCATCCTCGGCCACGAGGACCTTCGACACGCCGGCGATCTTCGCCGCCGCCTCGCCCGCCGCAGCCGCACTGGCCCCGGCACAGAGCACGGTCACATCGCCCAGCTTGGCGCAGGCCGATACCGCCTTGGCGGTGGCATCCATGTTGAGATCGCCATCGGTTACTTCGGCAAGTAGAAGAACAGCCATCACACGGCCCCCGCTTCTTTCAGTTTCGACACCAGCTCGTCGACCGAGCCCACCATTTCACCGGCCTTGCGCGCCTGCGGCTCGGCCGTGCCGGTCACCTCGAGGCGCGGGGTCACGTCCACGCCGTAATCCGCGGCGGTCTTTTCATCCAGCGGCTTTTTCTTTGCCTTCATGATGTTTGGCAGCGAGGCATAGCGGGGCTCGTTGAGGCGCAGATCGACAGTGACGATGGCCGGGGTTTTCACCTTGATCGTCTGCAGACCGCCATCCACTTCGCGCGTGACCACGGCATGGTCGCCGTCGATGTCAAGCTTTGAGGCGAAGGTGGCCTGCGACCAGCCCAGGAGGGCAGACAGCATCTGCCCGGTCGCGTTCATGTCGTTGTCGATCGCCTGCTTGCCACACAGCACGAGGCCAGGCATCTCCTCCTCGACCACCTTGGCCAGGATCTTGGCCACGGAAAGAGGCTCGATATCGGTCTGCGTCGTCTCGGCGGCCACCACGAGGATCGCGCGATCCGCGCCCATGGCGAGCGCTGTGCGCAGCGTTTCCTGCGCCTGCTTGACCCCGATCGAGACCGCGACCACCTCGTCGGCCTTGCCGGCCTCTTTCAGGCGGATCGCCTCTTCGACGGCGATCTCGTCGAACGGGTTCATCGACATCTTGACATTGGCCAGATCGACACCGCTGCCGTCCGCCTTGACGCGGACTTTCACGTTGTAGTCGATCACGCGTTTGACAGGCACAAGCACCTTCATTGCATGGTCTCCCTTAAAGTGGTGAAGAGCCCGCAAGGCCCTTCAAACGGTCAGTCTGCCGCCTTGATATCGGGTCGGGCACGCCGGAAACAGGGTAAAATCGTCACGTCTGGGCCTCTCGACGTCGCGTTTTCGACGTGGCGGTCACCGCTTTCAGTTTCAGCGGTTCGCGCCCGGCCTTCGGCCCTGCGCTCCGCGCTTCCGGTCGTCGGGCCGTCCACCGGACGCCCCGCCGCTTTCAGCGGTTCGCGCCCGGAACCCACAACACGTCGGCGCGGCCATTGTCGTTGGCCATCCGGGACGCCACGAAACACCAATCGCTCAGGCGATTGAGATAACGCACGGCGGACTCGTTGACATGTTCCAGCGCCGACAGCTCGACCGTCAGACGTTCGGCCCGCCGCGCCACCGTACGGCACAGGTGCAGGCTGGCGGCCAGCGGGCTGCCGCCGGGCAGGATGAAGCTGCGCAACGGCTCCAGATGCTGGTTCATCGCGTCGATCTCGGCTTCCAGCCGGTCGACCTGTGACGGCACCATGCGCAGCGGGGTATACTCGGCCTCATCGTCGCGCTCCATGTCCGGACGGCAAAGGTCCGCGCCCAGATCGAAAAGATCGTTCTGGATGCGCATCAGCGCCTCGTCGGTCTCGCCCGTGGCCTGCAGGCGCGCCAGCCCCAGCGTCGCGTTGAGCTCGTCCACGGTGCCATACGCCGTCACCCTGGCGGAATGCTTAGCCACACGTGTGCCGTTGCCAAGCGCGGTCTCGCCCGCGTCGCCGGTTCGCGTGTAGATCTTGTTGAGAACCACCATCGGTTCAGCCTCCCTGTCTGCGGACATAAACGAAAATCAGGATCAGGATGACGGCAACGAATTGCGCGATCAGCCGCCACCGCATGTACTTGTTGGCACGTTTGGCATTGTCCACGCCCTCCTTGCCGAAGGTCGAGATGCCGCGAATAAGGATGATCGCAACGACAACGCATGCCACCGCCGCGATGATGAATAACGGGTCTTGCAGCATGAGCGATCCTTTCCGTTGCGATGCCGTCCCGCATACCTAGGCGCGATGGCACGATATGCGAAAGAGCAAATGTGACGCGCTGCAAGGCAGCTAAGCCCGTTTCAGAACCCGGTCGAGCGCGCGTGTCGACAGGATCCGGCGTAGAAACGCCATGGCGCGGGTGGGAGATGTCACGTGATAGCGCGCCTTGGGACGCCGCGCCTCGACGGCATGGATCAGGGCCTTCGTCACGGCGCTTGCTGGCCATTGCGGGCCACGGCTGCTGCCTTTGTACAGGGTGTCGAGCAGGCTGTCGCGGTATTCCTGCGCGCGGGCCGAATTTTCCCAGTCGATCCATGTCTCGAATTGCTTTATCGCGTTGTGGCGAAAGGCAGTGTCGATCGGGCCCGGATCGATGATCGAGACCTCGATCCCGGTGCCCGAAAGCTCCAGCCGCATCGCATCGCTCAACCCCTCAAGCGCGAATTTCGTCGCCACATAGGCCCCGCGCCATTTCATTGCCACCAGCCCAAGAACCGAGGAGCATTGCACGATCCGCCCCGCGCCTTGCGCGCGCATCACCGGAATCACCCGCCGCGTCAGATCATGCCAGCCGATCAGGTTGGCCTGGAAGATCGCGCGCATGGCCTCGGCGGGCACATCCTCGACCGGCCCGGGGATCGCGTAGGCGCCATTGTTGAACAGCACATCGAGCCGGCCGCCGGTCGCCTCCAGCACCTCGGCCAGCCCCGCTTTGATGCTCGCCTCTTCCTCGTAATCGATGCGCGGGGCCTCGAACCCTTCGGCGCGCAGGCGGTCGCAATCCTCGGCCTTGCGGCAACTGGCAAAGACGCGCCAGCCTCGCGTCTGCAAGGTGCGTGCCGCTTCAAGCCCGATGCCCGACGAACAGCCGGTGATGAGGATAATCCGTTCGGTCATGCACGCCTTCTGACCCGCCCCCACACGCGATGCAAGCGCGATAACGCCCGGCCCGGGGGCACGATCACAGCTTTACGCGCCCGCGTCAGACCAGTATCCCACATCCATGAGCGATACAGTCGACGACCCCAACATGATGCCCGAAGCGACGTCAGAGCCGCTGCGCCGTGCGATCGGCGAGCGTTACCTGACCTATGCGCTGTCGACCATCATGCACCGCGCCCTGCCCGATGCGCGCGACGGGCTGAAACCCGTACATCGCCGCATTCTTTACGCGATGCGCGAGCTTCGGCTGTCAAGTACCGGAGGATACAGGAAATCCGCCAAGATCTCGGGCGATGTGATGGGCAATTACCACCCGCATGGCGATGCCGCGATCTACGACGCGATGGCGCGGCTGGCACAGGATTTCGCAGTGCGCTATCCGCTTGTCGACGGCCAGGGCAATTTCGGAAATATCGACGGCGACAACCCCGCCGCGCCGCGCTACACCGAGGCGCGGATGACCGTCTTTGCCGAGGCGCTTCTGGACGGGCTGGCCGAGGATGCGGTCGATTACCGTGACAATTACGACGGCACCCTGCGCGAGCCGGTGGTGCTGCCCGCGGCCTTCCCGAACCTTCTGGCCAATGGATCATCCGGCATCGCCGTCGGCATGGCCACCAACATCCCGCCGCACAACATCGCAGAGCTGATCGATGCCTGCCTGCATCTCATCAAATCACCCGATGCGCGCGACGACACGCTGATGAAATACATCCCCGGCCCGGACTTTCCCACAGGCGGCGTCATCGTGGAGCCACCCGAAAGCATCGCGCAGGCCTATCGCACCGGACGCGGCGCGTTCCGCCTGCGCTGCCGTTGGGAGATCGAGGAGCTGGGCCGCGGCCAGTGGCAGATCGTCGTCACCGAGATCCCCTATCAGGTGCAGAAATCCAAGCTGATCGAGCGCATCGCGGAACTCATCCAGACCCGCAAGGTGCCGCTACTCGCCGATGTCCGGGACGAAAGCACCGATGATGTGCGCCTGATTCTCGAACCGCGCTCGAAAAATGTCGACGCCGAGGCGTTGATGGGGCTGATGTATCGCAATTCCGATCTGGAACTGCGGTTCTCGCTCAACATGAACGTGCTGATCGACGGTGTCACGCCTCGTGTCTGCTCGCTGAAGGAGGTGCTGCGCGCCTTCCTTGATTTCCGCCGCGACGTGCTGCTGCGCCGGTCGCGCCACCGGATGGAGAAGATCGACCACCGGCTGGAGGTGCTCGAAGGGCTGATCGTCGCCTTCCTCAATCTCGACCGGGTGATCGAGATCATCCGCTATGACGACGACCCCAAAGCGGCGCTGATACGCGAGGACTGGGGCCGAGACTTCGCCCGCGCGATGTCCGAGGCCGAGTACGTATCCCCGCCCCCATCCGACACGGGCGGGCTGTCCGAGGTGCAGACCGAAGCCATCCTCAACATGCGCCTGCGCAGCTTGCGCCGGCTCGAAGAGATGGAGCTGCGTGCCGAGCGCGACACGCTGATGGCCGAACGCGCCGGGCTCGAAGACCTGCTCGACGACGTCTCGCTGCAATGGGATGCGGTGTCGGATCAGCTCAAGGAGGTCAGGACCACCTTCGGCAAGAGCCACCCCATCGGCGCGCGCCGCACCACCTTCGCCAAGGCCCGCCGCGCCGAGGACATGCCGATCGAGGCGATGATCGACCGCGAACCGATCACCGTGGTGTGCAGCCAGATGGGGTGGATCCGCGCGCTGACCGGGCATATTGATCTGACCCGCGCGCTCAAATTCAAGGATGGCGACGGCCCGCGCTTCCTGTTCCATGCCGAAACGACCGACCGGCTGCTGGTCTTTGGCAGCAACGGGCGGATCTACACCCTGTCGGCGGCCAACCTGCCCGGCGGGCGCGGCATGGGCGAGCCGCTGCGCCTGATGGTCGATCTGCCTAACGAGGCCGAGATCGTCGAGCTTCTGATCCACAAGCCCGGGCGCAAGCTGCTGGTTGCCTCATCAGCAGGCGACGGATTTGTCGTGTCCGAGGACGAGGTCGTGGCCCAGACCCGCGGCGGCAAGCAGGTGCTGAACCTGCGCGCGCCCGCCCGGGCGCAGGTGTGCCGGCCCGTCACCGGCGATCGCGTCGCCTGCGTCGGCGAGAACCGAAAGCTTCTGGTCTTTTCGGTCGACGAGTTACCAGAGCTTGCCCGTGGCAAGGGCGTGCGGATGCAGAAGTACAAGGATGGCGGGCTGTCGGACGCGATCACCTTCCGCGGCACCGACGGGCTGAGCTGGCATGATCCGGCGGGGCGCACGCGCATGGTCACCGACCTGGCGGAATGGACGGGCAAGCGCGCCGGCGCGGGCCGGATGGCGCCGCGGGGGTTCCCGCGCGACAACCGCTTCAACTGACGCCATTGTGACGCAAGAGGCAACGCACGGCACGGTATCGAGGAGACGCACGGCATGAGCAGAAAGCTTTTCGGCACGGACGGCGTGCGCGGACAGGCCAATACGTGGCCGATGACCGCGGACATGGCGCTGCGTCTCGGGGCCGCCGCTGGACGGTATTTCCGGCGCGACAAGCAGGAACACCGCGTGGTCATCGGCAAGGACACCCGCCGGTCGGGCTACATGCTGGAATACGCAATGACCGCCGGTTTCACCTCGACCGGCATGAACGTGTTTCTTCTGGGGCCGGTCCCGACCCCCGCGATCGGCTACCTGACGCGGTCCCTGCGCGCCGATGTCGGGGTGATGATCTCGGCCAGTCACAACCCGGCCTCCGATAACGGGATCAAGCTCTTCGGCCCCGACGGATACAAGCTGAGCGACGAGGCCGAGGCGGCCATAGAAAAGATCATGGCCGACGGCGTGACCCTTTCACAGCCGGATTTCATCGGGCGGGCCCGGCGCATCGACGACGCGCGCGGGCGTTATGTGGAATATGCCAAGACGACGTTTCCCAAACGCCAGCGCCTCGACGGGCTGCGCATCGTCCTTGATTGCGCCAACGGCGCCGCCTACCGCGCCGCGCCCGAGGTCCTGTGGGAACTGGGCGCCGAGGTCATTCCCATCGGGGTGGAACCCAACGGCTTCAACATCAACCTCGATTGCGGCTCGACCCGCCCCGAGGCCGCCGCGCGCAAGGTGCTCGACACGCGGGCGGATCTCGGGATCTGCCTGGACGGGGACGCGGATCGCGTGGTGCTGATCGACGAGCAGGGTCGCGTCGCCGACGGCGATCAGTTCATGGCCCTGATCGCCACCCGGTGGGCGCGCGAGGAGCGGCTGACCGGTGACACGCTGGTTGCGACGGTGATGTCCAATCTCGGGCTTGAGCGATACCTCGAGACACAGGACATCGGGCTCAAACGCACGCCGGTGGGTGACCGGCACGTGGTCGAGGCGATGCGCGCGGACGGCTACAACCTTGGCGGCGAGCAATCGGGCCATATCGTGATGACCGATTACGCGACAACCGGCGACGGGCTGATCGGGGCGCTGCAATTTCTGTCCGCCATGGTCGAGACGGGTCAGAAGGCCAGCACCCTGTCGCAGGTGTTCGAGCCGGTGCCCCAGAAACTGATCAACATCCGGTATGCCAAGGGCAAGGCCCCCTTGACCACCGATGCGGTGCAATCCGCCATGGCCGATGCCGAAAGAGAGCTCGGGGCCGATGGCCGCCTCCTGATCCGAGAATCCGGCACGGAACCTCTGATCCGCGTCATGGCAGAGGCGCTCGATCAGGCCGTTCTGGCGCGTGTGATGGACAAGGTTGTGGGCGCGGTCCGGCAAGAAAGCTGAAGTGCGGCCCGCGCGGCACGTTTTGGCCTGAAGGGGCCATCGAGGCGACAGCCCCGGTGCGATGCGCGACGCGCTGCGTCGTCAAACGTCCGCTCAAAGTCAAACACCCGACCACAAAAAAGACCCCGCCATTCAAGGCGGGGCCGTTTCGTTTCAAATCGCAGCGACAGCGTCTTACTTGTCGTCGCCTTTCAGCGCGGCGCCCAGGATGTCCCCCAGCGACGCACCGGAATCAGACGAGCCGTACTGCTCCACCGCTTCCTTCTCTTCGGCGATTTCGCGGGCCTTGATCGACAGGCCAAGCCGCCGCGTCTTGGCATCGACGTTGGTCACCCGCGCGTCGATCTTGTTACCGACCGAGAACCGTTCGGGGCGCTGCTCGGAGCGATCGCGACTGAGATCCGAGCGGCGGATGAAGGATTTCATGCCCTCGTATTCCACCTCGATGCCGCCCTCTTCGATGGACGTCACCTCGACCGTGATGATCGAGCCGCGTTTAACGCCGCCCACGGCCTCGGCGAACTTGTCACCGCCAAGCGCCTTGATCGACAGCGAGATCCGCTCTTTCTCGACATCCACCTCTGACACGACAGCCTGAACGATATCGCCCTTCTTGTAGTTCTGGATGGCATCCTCGCCACGCTCGTCCCAGCTCAGGTCGCTGAGATGGACCATGCCGTCGATGTCGCCTTCCATGCCCACGAACAGGCCGAATTCGGTGATATTCTTGACCTCGCCTTCGACTTCGGTACCCGGCGGATAGGTTTCGGCGAATACCTCCCAAGGGTTGCGCATGGTCTGCTTGAGACCAAGGCTCACGCGGCGCTTGGCCGGGTCGATATCGAGCACCATGACTTCGACTTCCTGGCTGGTCGACACGATCTTGCCGGGATGCACGTTCTTCTTGGTCCAGGACATTTCCGAGACGTGCACGAGCCCTTCGACACCCGGCTCCAGCTCGACGAAGGCGCCGTAATCGGTGATGTTGGTGACACGGCCGGTATGCACCGAGGCCAACGGATACTTGGCGCCGACCAGATCCCAGGGATCTTCCTGCAACTGCTTCATGCCGAGGCTGATGCGATGCGTGTCCTTGTTGATCTTGATGACCTGCACCTTCACGGTCTCGCCGATCGACAGGATCTCGGACGGGTGGTTGACCCGGCGCCACGCCATGTCGGTGACGTGCAGCAGGCCGTCGACACCGCCCAGATCCACGAAAGCGCCGTATTCGGTGATGTTCTTGACCACACCATCGACGTTCTGGCCCTCGGTGAGGTTCGCGATGACCTCGGCGCGCTGCTCGGCGCGGCTTTCTTCGAGAATGGCACGGCGCGACACGACTATGTTGCCGCGGCGGCGATCCATCTTGAGGATCTGGAACGGCTGTTTCAGCCCCATCAGCGGGCCGGCATCGCGCACCGGGCGCACATCGACCTGGCTGCCGGGCAGAAAGGCCACGGCCCCGCCGAGATCGACGGTGAAGCCGCCCTTGACGCGCCCGAAGATCGCACCTTCGACCCGTTCCTCGTCGGCATAGGCCTTTTCGAGCCGGTCCCAGGCCTCTTCGCGGCGGGCCATTTCACGGCTGATGACGGCTTCGCCCTTGGCGTTTTCGGCCGAGCGCAGGAACACCTCGACCTCGTCACCGACCGAGATATCGGGCTGCTCGCCGGGATTTGCGAATTCCTTGAGATCGACGCGGCCTTCCATCTTGTAGCCGACATCGATGATGGCCTGGCCCGCCTCTACGGCGATCACCTTGCCCTTGACGACAGTGCCCTCTTCGGGCGTGTCCATTTCGAAGCTTTCTTCAAGGAGGGCTTCGAAGTCCTCCATGGATGCGTTTTGAGCCATGTGGTCTCTGGTTTCCTTTACACGTTCACTTTTCCGGCCGCGCGGTTGTGTCCGCCGGTCTTGGGGGTTTCATTGGTCGAGCGGGTCACAAAGCAAAGAGGGCCGGGAGTGCCGACCCTGCTCGATCTCGATGCGTCGTGGCGGTTTCCGCATTGCTGACGGCTGCTCACATAGGCTAAACGCGGCAAGCGATCAAGTCCGAACTGAATGAGCATGCTGAGCCGCGCGCGTCAACCTGCCCGAGCACGGCCTGGCGCGAAATCCGCGTCGGCGTCCACGCCGCCCGAGACAGGAAAGTTTCGTACCCGATGAGTCTGTCATTCAAATCAACCGTTCTGTTGGTGGCCGTGCTGATTATCGCCGGCAGTCCCGGACCGGCCTCGGAGATTCTGCGCGCCGCGGTCGCGCAGGTCGAAACCACCGTCGGCGGACGCGTGGGTGTCGTGCTGGCACAGCGAGACAGCGCCCCGATCTTCACGCACCGCGCCGATGAGCGGTTTCCGATGTCCAGCACGTTCAAGACACCGCTTTGTGCCGCGGTTCTGGCGCGGGTCGATCGCGGCGAAGAGGATCTTGCACGCGACATAACCGTTACCGAGGCCGATCTCGTGCCCTATGCCCCGGTGACCGAAGCGGCGGCGGGCGACACGATGACGGTGCACGACCTGTGCGAGGCAACGATCACCCTGAGCGACAACCCTGCCGCCAATCTTCTGCTGGCCACGGTTGGCGGGCCGTCCGGGCTGACGTCTTTCCTGCGACAGGCGGGTGATCCGGTCACGCGGCTCGACCGATGGGAGACGGACCTGAACGAGGCACGGCCAGACGACGCGCGCGACACGACCACCCCCAAGGCCATGGCCGGCACTTTTGAGCGGCTGGCCTTCGGGGATTTGCTCGCCGAGACGTCCCGCGCACAGTTGATCGACTGGATGCGTCGCGACAAGGTGGCGGATGCGCTCATCCGCGCGGTGCTGCCCGATGACTGGGGTATCGCCGACAAGACCGGCGGTGGCGGTTACGGCGCGCGCAGTATCATCGCCCTGATCGAGCCACCTGACATGCCGCCCTATATCGCAGTGATCTACCTTCACGAGAACGACGCGGAATTCGATCAGCTCAACGCAGCCGTCGCCCTGATCGGCAGGGCCATGATCGACACGATCAAAATGCAGAAGTGAGAAAATCTTGCCCGAGAAGGTCAATGCGTGCGCGGCGCCAACTGCATCTTCGCAGACACTTGGCCGACGCCTCGTCTTGGGCCGATTTGCCCGTCATGACGACCACTTATGGCCCGACGGCGCGTTTCTGCTTGTCCCGCGCAACAGTCTGATGGGACTTAAGACACGTGACTTCTGGTCCAGCACACGAAAGACAGGATGACTGAGAACGCCGGGGTCTTGTCGTCTTGAAGCTCGTCTTTCACAAAGCGACCCGGCACTGCGAGCCGGACGCCGGGACCGCCGCTGCGATCCCGGCCGCTGGTATTATTCTGTGTCTTCTTCTGCAGCCTGAACACGCTCGATGATACGCTCGTTCAGTTCTTGGTCCTCGTTCGCGGCCTGCGCGATCTCGGTGTAGCGATCAAGGGTGATGCCATCCTTGGCCTCGATCACCTCGACGATCTCTTCGTTTGCCTCTTCAACGATGGCCGCCTCTTCGTCACCATCTTCGGCGCCCTCAAGCTCCGCCGTGTACTTCTCGCGCACTTCGGCCACTTCCAGCAGCGCATCCGTAAATATGTCAAGCTCCTCGGAGGAATACTCGTCGGAACTCTGCGCGGCCGCGCTTTGGGCGGTCAGTGTCACCATGGGCGCGGTTGCAAGTGCAAGCGCGATTGCGGTCGTGGTGGCTTTGAGTGTCGTGTTGGTCAGCATGAAGCCTCCGTCAGAATTGTGTTCAGAGATGGGGGCCTGCCCCCGCCTCGAGTCACAATTTGTGGTCGCCGCGCGTAAAGCGCAACCGCATGCGCGGAACCTTGCCAAGTGCGGCTCAGCGCCGGGTCGCCTCGACGAGCGCGACCGCCGCCGCGATCGCCTGCTCGATCGTCATCTCGGAGGTGTCGAGCCGGTGCGCATCCTTTGCCGGCCGCAACGGGGCCTCGGCGCGGGCGGTGTCGCGTGCGTCCCGCTGGCGCAGATCCTCCAGGACATCCTCGGGCGTCACATCATGGCCGCTATCGACCATCTCCTTGTGCCGTCGCCGGGCGCGTTCCGCGTCTGACGCGGTAACGAACAGCTTCACATCCGCGTCGGGGCAGATCACCGTGCCGATATCGCGCCCGTCAAGCACCGCACCGCCGGCCCGCCGCGCGAACGCCCGCTGGAAATCCAGTAGCGCCTGCCGCACCTCGGGGATGGCGGCCACATGGCTCGCTGCCTGGCTGACATCCGGTGTGCGCAGATCGCCCGCCTGCAGATCCTCGGGTCGAAGGCTTTGCGCCGCTGCCACGGCCTCCAGCCCCGACAGCATCCGGCGGCCCGTCGCCCGGTAAAGCAGCCCGGTATCGAGATGCGCGAAGCCGAAATGAGCGGCCAATGCACGGCCTATGGTGCCCTTGCCCGCCGCTGCCGGCCCGTCGATTGCAATCGTGAACGCCATGCCTGCCCTCGCATCTGCTGATCTGCCTTGCTAGCCGATCCGCACGCCCGTCTCAAGCATCCCTTGACGGCAGCGCAGCCGCACTGCATCACCCTGTCATGCTGATATACAAGATTTTCCGCAGCCAGGAATGGGCCGATCTGCAGGAGCATGGCACGACAGCGGGCGCGCCGGTCGATCTGGCCGACGGGTTCGTGCACCTGTCGACCGCCGACCAGACCTCCGAGACGCTGGCAAAGCATTTCGCGGGCGCGGACGGGCTGATGCTGCTGGCGGTCGAGACCGACACTCTGGGCGATGCGCTGCGGTGGGAGCCGTCGCGCGGCGGGGTGCTTTTCCCGCATCTTTATCGCGCGTTGCGGCTGTCGGACGTGGTCTGGGCCAAGGCCCTGACGCTCGACGGCGACGTGCACCAGCTTCCCGACGGCCTCGCATGACGCTGGTGGAGCGCGCGGGGCTTGGCCTGTTGCGCCGGCTCGATCCCGAGACCGCGCATATGCTTGCCTTGCGCGCGCTGCGTCTCGGATTGGCCCCCGCGCCGGGGCCGCTGACGAGCCCGCGCCTGCGCACCGATCTTGCCGGGATCACGCTGCCGAACCCCGTGGGGCTGGCCGCCGGGTTCGACAAGAATGCCGAGGCGCTGAGGCCGCTCGCCCGCGCCGGGTTCGGCTTTCTCGAAGTGGGCGCGATCACGCCCCGTGCGCAGCCCGGCAACCCGCGCCCGCGCCTTTTTCGGCTGCCCGAAGATCGCGGCGTGATCAACCGCTTCGGCTTCAACAATGAGGGTATGGATGTGGCGGCGGGGCGGCTGGCCAAGCGTCCGCGCGATGCGGTGATCGGCCTCAATCTGGGGGCCAACAAGGACAGCGCCGACCGGGCCGAGGATTTCGCCCGCGTTCTGGCGCATTGCGGCCCGCATATCGATTTCGCGACGGTCAATGTCTCCAGCCCCAACACCGAGAACCTGCGCGACCTGCAGGGGGCCGAGGCGCTCGCGGCGCTTTTGCGCGGCGTGATGGAGGCCCGCGACTGGCTGTCCGTCCCGATCCCGGTCTTCCTGAAAATCGCCCCGGATCTGAGTGATGCGGAGCTGTCGGAGATCGCCGATGTCGCCCGCGAGGCCCGGATCGGCGGCATCATCGCCACCAATACCACGCTTGACAGGGATGGCCTGATCAGTCCCGCGCAGGTGCAGTCGGGCGGGCTGTCCGGCCGGCCGCTGTTCGAGAAATCGACGCGGGTGCTGGCGCGACTGTCGCTGCTCACGGATGGCACCATGCCGCTGATCGGCGTCGGCGGCGTCGCCTCGGCCGAGGAGGCCTATGCCAAGATCCGCGCCGGGGCCACGGCGGTGCAGCTTTATTCGGCGCTGGTCTATGACGGGATCTCGCTCGCGGGCGAGATCGCGCTCGGTCTCGATACGCTGCTCAGCCGCGACGGGTTCGCGAATGTGGCCGCGGCCGTGGGCACCGGGCGCGCCGACTGGCTGTGACCCTGCCTCAGGCCGTGGTGCTGTCTGCCGTCAGGCGCAGGCCGCCGGCCTCTTCGATGAAGCTTATGATCTGGTCGAGCCCCGCCCCGCTGCGCAACTGCGCCAGCACATAAGGACGGGGCCCGCGCGCATCCGCCGTGTCGGCCTCGAGCTGCACCAGATCGACGCCGACATGCGGCGCGAGATCGGTCTTGTTGACCACCAGAAGATCGGATTTCGTCAGCCCCGGCCCGCGCTTGCGGGGAATGTCCTGCCCGGCGGCGGTGTCGATCACGTAGATCGTCAGATCCGCCAGTTCCGGGCTGAACGTCGCGGCAAGGTTGTCGCCGCCCGATTCGATCAGCACGAGGTCGAGATCCGGGAACGCGGTGTTGAGATCGGTGACGGCGGCCAGATTGATCGAGGCATCCTCGCGGATCGCGGTATGCGGACAGCCCCCCGTCTCGACCCCGCGAATACGGTCGCCGGGCAGCACCTGTGCGCGCATCAGGTGGTCTGCATCCTCGCGCGTGTAGATGTCGTTGGTGATCACCGCCATCGAACAGCGCGCCGCCAATGCCCGCGCCAGCCCCTCGGTCAGCGTGGTCTTGCCGGCACCCACCGGTCCGCCGATACCCACCCGCAGCGGGCCGTTCATGCGATGCGTGCTCATGTACGGAAAATCCTCACCTCTTGTGTCTCATGTTGCAGCGCCGCGAGATCACCGGCGAGCGCGCAGGTGCCGATATCGTCGAGCGAGGTGCAGGACGCCCGCGCCGCCATATCCTCGATCATCGGCAGCAGCCCGGTCAGCACTGCCTGCCCCTCGGTCTGGCCAAGCGGCACGTGGCGGATCGCGACGGTCACGAGGTTGCCGGCAAAGCCCTGCAGGTACAGCGCGATCACGTCCTTTTTCGGCAGGTCGAGACGGGCCGCGGCCTCACCCAGGGCGACCGGCAGCATCCGGGGCGGCCGCGCCGACCCGCTGATCCCGGACACGGTGCGCGCCAGTGCGGTGCCCTGATCGAGGCTTTCCTGAAGACGTTCGGCGCAGGGCGCGAGCGCCCGCGCCAGATCGTCCAGCACGTCGCAATCACCCTCCAGCGCATGCGACAGCAGCACCGCGTCCTGCCAGCCTGCCCCGAACCGCAGGATATTGCCCAGCCACGCGGACAGGCTTTCGGCGTCATGCACCGTGCCGGTCGCAATCCCGGTCTCCAGCCCGTGCGAATAGGCGAAGGCCCCGGTCGGGAAGGTGGGCGACAGCCATTGCACAAGCGTGAGATGCGCGGATGTCAACATCAGGCGTGGCTTTGAGACGCGTGGCCGTGATCGTGGCCCGCATGGTCATGCCCACCGTGATCGTGCCCCATGGTCCGGCCCTTGCCATAGGCGCCGCCCTCGGGGCGGAACGGCCCGGTCACGGGTGTCAGCTCCGCGCCCAGATGCTCCAGCATCGCCTCGATCACGTGATCGCGCCGGATCGCCAGATGATCCGCGCCCATCTGGCAAGGCGTGTGGCGATTGCCAATATGCCATGCCAGACGCGGCAGATCACCGCGCACCTCGATCAGATCCTCGGGTGCGGCCTCGACTGCCACGGCGCGGCCGTCGTCCAGCGCGAACCCCCAGTGATCGTCGAGATTCGTCACCTCCGCCAGATCCACCAGAAAGGCCAGCCCCCCCTGCCCGACCAGCCGCTTGCGCCGCATCAGCCGCGCGTCATAGTCGAGCAGCACATGATCGGCTACCTCATGCGGCACGGCTGAGAGCAGGCTGCGAGAGATTGGCAGGTCGGTCATGGTCAGTCCTTCAGAACAGGAAATAGCGTTGAGCCATCGGCAACTCAGCCGCCGGCGCGCAGGTCAGCAGCTCGCCATCCGCGCGCACCTCGTAAGTCTCGGGGTCCACATCGACCTGCGGGGTCGCCGCGTTGTGGATCATGTCGCGCTTGCCGATGCCGCGCGTGTTTTCCACCGCCAACGTCTCCTTCGCCAGCCCGAGCGTCGCGCCGATCCTGTTGGCATGCGCAGCAGAGCTCACGAACAGCACCGAGGAGTGCTCCAGCGCCCGCCCGAAGGCCCCGAACATGGGCCGCGAATGCACCGGTTGCGCGGGGATGGACCCGTTGGGATCGCCCATCTGCGCCAGCACGATGGAGCCGCCCATGAGCACCATCTCTGGCTTGGCGCCAAAGAACGCCGGGTTCCAAAGGCAGAGATCGGCGCGTTTGCCGGCCTCGATACTGCCGATATGCGCGCTGATGCCGTGGGCGATGGCGGGGTTGATGGTGTATTTCGCGATGTAGCGCTTGACGCGCATGTTGTCGTTGTCGCCCGTTTCCTCGGGCAGTCGCCCGCGTTGCTGTCGCATTTTCGAGGCTGTCTGCCATGTGCGGATGATGACCTCGCCGACGCGTCCCATGGCCTGGCTGTCCGAGGCCATGACGGAAAACGCGCCCATGTCGTGCAGGATGTCCTCGGCCGCGATGGTCTCGCGCCGGATGCGGCTTTCGGCAAAGGCGACATCCTCGGGGATCGCCTTGTCGAGATGGTGACAGACCATCAGCATGTCGAGATGTTCCTCGATCGTGTTGACGGTGTAGGGCATCGTCGGGTTGGTCGAGGAGGGCAGAACGTTCTGCGAGCCGACGACCTTCATGATGTCGGGCGCATGGCCGCCGCCCGCGCCCTCGGTGTGGTAGGCGTGGATCGTGCGGCCCTTGAAGGCGGCCAGCGTGTTCTCCACGAAGCCGCTTTCATTCAGCGTGTCGGTATGGATCATCACCTGCACGTCCATGTCGTCGGCCACGCTCAGGCAATTGTCGATGGCAGCCGGCGTGGTGCCCCAATCCTCGTGCAGCTTGAGCGCGCAGGCTCCGGCATGGACCTGCTCGATCAGCGCGCCGGGCAGGCTCGCATTGCCCTTGCCCGCGAACCCGAGGTTCATCGGCAGCCCGTCGGCGGCCTGCAGCATCCGCCCGATATGAAACGCGCCCGGCGTGCAGGTGGTGGCGAGCGTGCCATGCGCGGGGCCGGTGCCGCCGCCCAGCATCGTGGTGATGCCCGAATGCAGCGCGTCGTCCACCTGTTGCGGGCAGATGAAATGGATATGCGCATCGAAGCCGCCGGGCGTCAGGATGCGGCCCTCGGCCGCGATCGCCTCGGTGCCGGGGCCGATGATGATATCGACACCGCCCTGGGTGTCTGGATTGCCGGCCTTGCCGATCCCGGCGATCAGCCCGTCGCGCAGGCCCACATCGGCCTTGTAGATGCCCGTGTGATCGACGATCAGCGCATTGGTGATGACGGTATCGACTGCCCCTTCGGCGCGCGTGACCTGGCTTTGCCCCATCCCGTCGCGGATCACCTTGCCGCCGCCGAACTTCACCTCTTCACCATAGGTGGTGCAGTCACGCTCCACCTCGATGATCAGGTCGGTATCGGCCAGCCGCACGCGGTCGCCAGTGGTGGGGCCGTACATGCCGGCATAGGCGGCGCGGGAGAGTGTCGTGGCCATGATCACAAATCCCCCATCACTTGGCCGTTGAACCCGAACACCCGCCGTGCGCCTCCGTACGGGATGAGCCGCACCTCGCGGGTCTGGCCCGGCTCGAAGCGCACGGCGGTGCCGGCAGGGATGTCGAGGCGTTGGCCGCGGGCGGCAGCGCGGTCGAAGGACAACCCGCTATTGGCTTCGGCGAAATGATAGTGACTGCCCACCTGCACGGGGCGGTCGCCGGTATTGGCGACCTCCATTACGGTCACCTCGGCACCCGCGTTGAGGGTGATCTCGCCCTCGGCCGGGAAAAGCTCTCCGGGGATCATTTGCGGCCCCGGCCGATGAAATATCCGCCCGCAAGGGCCAGGACACCGACCACCACAAGCCACATTGCGTCGATGCCATGCGGGTGCAGATGCGGGCCGGCATGCGCAAGGGCCGGGGCGGGCAACAACAGGACGGGCAGGATATATCGCATGGGTGTGGTCCTTTCAGCGGATGGGATCATGGACGGTCACGAGCTTGGTGCCGTCGGGAAAGGTCGCCTCGACCTGCACGGAATGGATCATCTGCGGGATACCCTCCATGCATTGATCGGCGGTGATGACATGCGCGCCGGCCTCCATCAGATCGGCGACGCTGCGCCCGTCGCGGGCGCCCTCGACCACGAAATCGGTGATCAGCGCCACCGCCTCGGGGTGGTTGAGCTTGACACCGCGCGCCAGCCGACCACGCGCCACCATCGCAGCGACCGAGATCAGCAGCTTGTCCTTTTCGCGGGGATTCAGGTACATCGCATCTCTCCTAGACTTGCCAGACACGGGGCAGCGGACCGGGGCGCAGGGCCTGTACCAGCCGCGCGATCTGCCGACGCAGGGGCCAGCCATCGCCGGCCATCAGCCGGATCACCAGCTTGCCGTCAAAGCCCGAGGCGGCCCCGGTGACGCCCGGGTCATTCAACTCTTGCCGCGCGCGGGGCGCGGCGTCCTCGGCACCCTGCGCCACCAGTACCAGCGTCGCGAAGGCCCGCGCGCCGTCCAGCACGGCGGGGCCAGCGGTGAGCGCGTCGGTGGTCAGATGCAGCGGCTCCGTCAATACCGGCCGACCGTCACGGGTGATGCGGCGGGTATCGCGCAAGGTGGTGCGGGTGACCGTTTCGCCCATGGCCGCCCGGCCCAGCACCACCGATTCCAGCATCAGGCACGAGGCGTCGTCGCCGAGATCGATGCTGGTCTCGCGGGCCAGATGGCTGCCGTCGAAGAGGATCGTTTCCTGCGGCAGCCAGTCGAGATGCGCGCCCGGCGCCAGCCGGTGATGCACCCTGACCCGCGCGGCCGTCCCGGCGCTGCGATAGGCGCGCTCGGCGGTCTGCGTCGTGCCAGTGGCGCGGCATCCGGGTGCAAGATCGATACGGTAGGACAGCCGATCCCCCCCGGTGAGCCCGCCCGAGGTATTGAGCAGGACGATCTCGGGTCCCGCCTTGCCGGGATGCAGGAACGCCTTGGCCGATCCCTGCTGGTGCAATCGGTCAAGCCGCCCGCCACCCGCGCCCGGCAGCAGCGTGACATGCGCCGCCCCCTGACTGCGCTCATGTGTCTGGATCGGGGCGGGGCAAGCGATCATGGCGGGACTCGGTTCGACTCTGACGGTAGGCTATCGCCGTCTCGACCAGCGGCCAGAGACGGCGCGTCTGGAAACGGCGCGACTGCCAAGACACGGGGGGATATGCCTGATTTACAGGCGATCCGCCCATCAAATCGACACTTCGCGCAGCAACCTGTCACGCTCGACCATTGCGGCCGGTTCCGACAGGCGCACTTCGCCACGATTGAGCACCAGAAGGTGATCGGCCAGGTCATAGGCGAAATCGAAGAACTGCTCGACAAGCACGATGGCGATCTCGCCTTCGTCACGCAAAAGCCCGATCACCTCGCCGATCTGGCTGATGATGTTGGGCTGGATCCCCTCGGTCGGCTCGTCGAGCAGCAGCACGCGCGGTCGTGCGATCAGCGCGCGGGCGATCGCCAGTTGCTGTTGCTGCCCGCCCGAAAGGTCCCCGCCCCGCCGGTCCTTCATCTGGGCGAGCACCGGAAACAGGTCATAGACCCGGTCCGGAATGACATGATCGCGTTTTTCAAGGCACGCAAAGCCGGTCTGAAGGTTCTCGGTCACCGTGAGCAGTGGAAACACCTCGCGCCCTTGCGGCACATAAGCGATTCCCGATTGCGCCGCCTGTGCGGCGCTGAGGTGCCGCAATTCCTGCCCGTCCAGCATGATGCGCCCACCCGAATAGGGATGCCGGCCCGCGACGGCCTTCAGCAGGCTGGTCTTTCCGACACCGTTCGTGCCCATCACGGCCGTGACCGCCCCTGGACGCGCTGTCAGGCTGACCTCGTGCAGGATCTGCGATTCGCCGTAATGCAGTGAGAGGTCCTCGACACTCAGCATCCCTCACCGCCCCAGATAGACATCGATCACCTCCTTGTTCTGCGTGACATGATCGATGCTGCCCTCGGCCAGGACCGCCCCCTCGTGCAGCACTGTCACGCGGCAGCCCAGCCGGCGCACGAACTCCATGTCGTGCTCGATCACCACGACGGCGCGGGTTTTCGCCGCGCGCTTGAGAAGGTCGGTGGTGTGCTCGCGTTCCGCCGGGGTCATGCCCGCCGCCGGCTCGTCCACCAGCAGCAGACGCGGATCCTGCGCCAGCAGCATCCCGATTTCCAGCCATTGCTTCTGTCCATGGCTCAGCTCGCCCGCCAGACGCGGCATATCGTCGGCGAGGCCGATCTCCGTGGCCAATTCCTCGATTCGCGCAAGGGTCTGACCCGCGCGCCGGTCGAACAGCACGGACAATGGCGCGCGCGCACTTCTGAGCGCGAGGCGGAGGTTCTCCTGCACCGTCTGATGCTCGAACACGGTGGGTTTCTGGAACTTGCGCCCGATGCCGGCGCGGGCGATGGCGCTTTCGCTCATGCCGACCAGCGACATCGACTGCTCGCCCCAGATCACCCGCCCCTCGTCGGGCCGCGTCTTGCCGGTGACAATGTCCATGAAGGTGGTCTTTCCGGCCCCGTTGGGGCCGATCACCGCGCGCAATTCGGGCTCGGCAATGGCGATCGACAGGTTGTTGATCGCGCGGAACCCGTCAAAGCTGACGGAGACGCCGGACACTTCGAGCAGCGTGCTCATCGCTTTCGCACCAGGTAATCGAAGAGCCCGCCGATGCCGCGCGGAAAGAACAGCGTCACCGCGACGAAGCCGCCTCCGAGCAGAACCAGCCACCAATCTGTCCACCTGATCCGGTAGACCCCGAGCTCGATATCGGGCGCGCCGCCGCCGGTGAACCAGCTCGACGCGAGGCTGACCAGGGCCGCTCCGATGATCGCGCCGTAAAGCCGCCCGCGCCCGCCGATGGCCACCCAGACGGCGAGGTAGATCGACGCGATCGGCGCAAGCTCGGCGGGGTTGATGATGCCCGCCTGCGGATAATAAAGCGCGCCGGCGAGGCCCGAGACCACCGCGGTCAGGGTGAAGACCATCAGCTTGTAGCTTTCCACATGGTAGCCGAGAAACCGCACCCGCGCCTCGTTGTCGCGGATCGCGCGGATGACCGAGCCGAACCTGTCCGAGACAAGCCACGCGAAGAACACGTATCCCAGCCCGAGGGCGAGGACCGAGGCCCAGAACAGCCAGAGCGCAGTGGTGGATTGCGGCACATGCAGAAAGCCGGGGATGTTCTGAAGCCCCGACAGGCCGTTATTGCCGCGCAGCCCTGTGTCGTTCTGGAAAAGGTAGAGCGACAGCGCCAGGGTCAGCGCCTGCGTCAGGATCGACAGATAGACGCCGGTCACCCGACTGCGGAACGCGAGCCAGCCAAAGACAAGCGCCAGAAGCCCCGGCACCAGAACGACGAGCATGAGTTGCAGCGTCAGACTATGCGCGAAGCTCCAGATCAATGGCAACTCGTTGCTGCCGACCACACCGAAGATCTGCGACGCGATGGCGTCCTTGATCTCGCCTTCGGTGGGCGGGATCGTCGCGCCGGACATCGACCCTCTGACGATGGCGTCGGTGCGGGCATACATCAGCCACATGCCGATCGCATAGCCACCGAGCGCGAAAAACGCGAAATGCCCGAGGCTGAGGATGCCGCAATAGCCCCAGACCACGTCCATCGCCACTGCGATCAGGCACAGGCACAGGGTCATTCCGAGGAGCTTCACCATGGACGTCGAGAGGCCGAAGCCTTCGGCCAGTACCGTCACCCCGATGGCAAAGAGCACCAAGAGGCCAAGCACCCAGAACACCGACGGGTTATCCGCGAGAAAGGTCCGGTTCATTGTCGAGATCCTTCTGGGCCGGGCTCGAACGCGTTGCGCCGCGCGCTGCGCGTCGCCGGGTGCGAGGGGGTTTCACCCCCTCGCGCTCCCCCGGGGTATTTATGCCAAGAAGAATACAGGATCCGGTGCCGCATGGCTCAGTCTCCCGCAGCGCGACCCTTGAGGGCGACGATACCCTTGGGCCGGAACTGGATGAAAAGGATGACGAACAGAACCATGAAGGTCTGGGCCGCCAGCGTGTTGCCGGGATTGAACCACTCGATCCCCTTTTGCAGAAGGCCGATCAGCGACGCGCCCGCCAGCGTGCCCCAGACATTGCCCACGCCGCCCACGACCACGGTCATGAAGCTTTGCACGATGTAATTGGCCCCCATCTCGGAGGTGACCTGCGCGTAGAGGCCAATGGCCACGCCCGCGATCCCGGCGATGCCGGAGCCGAGACCGAAGGTCAGCATGTTGATGCGGTCGGGGTCGATCCCCATGGAGGCGGCCATGCCGGGGTTCTGCGTGACCGCGCGCACCTCGAGCCCGAGCCGGGTGCGTTTGAGAACGTAGATCAGCAGCGCCAGAAAGATCAGCGCCAGCACGAAGATGCCAACCCGGATCGTCGAGATGCCGACGATATCGTTGAGCGTGAGGGTGCCCCCCAGCCAGTCGGGCGCGGTCAGCGGGCGGGCCTGCGTGCCGAAGATGTTCTTGGCAAGTTGCTGTAGCATGATGGAGATGCCGAAGGTGGCCAGAAGGGTTTCCAGCGGACGGGTATAGAGATGGCGGATCACCAGACGCTCCATTACCACGCCTGCGGCAAAGGTCACGGCGAAGGCCATGGGCAGCGCGATGATCAGGCTGGCGGTGTAATCGGGGATGAAAAGCTGCACCACATACCCGGTATAGGCGCCCATCATGATGAACTCGCCATGCGCCATGTTGATCACGCCCATCACGCCGAAGGTGATCGCCAGCCCGATCGCGGCCAGAAAGAAGATCGAGGCAAGCGATAGCCCGTCGAGCACCAGGTCGGCTGTCTGGTAGAGACCAAGCACGCGGGTCGTGGCAGCAAGGGCTGCCTCGGCGGCCGTGGTGATCTCCGGATCGGGCTGCACGTACTCGGCGAAGAAGACATGCGCGGCCACGGCGCGCTCGACCTCGTCGGGGGCCGCGCGCGGCGGCACGGTCCCATCGGCCTGCAACGCCTCGTAGGCTTCGGAGCGGGCCTCCAGCGTATCGAGGTCGCGAACGGGCACACCGCCGACTTCGTCATCTTCGACATGCTGTGCGAGGATGTCACGCAGGTCGCCCTCGGTCTGGCGGGTCTCGGCGATGCCTGCGGACACCAGCCTTTCATGCGCCTCGGCCTCGGAGATCTCCGACCCGACCACAAGCTCGTGCGCGATGTTGCGGTCATCGGGCAGGCGCTCAGCCACGCGATCCCGCGTGGTGACCAGCTGGTTCAGGACCCGACGCGCTTCCGTGCTGATATCGCCGCCAAGCGCCTCGATGGCGGCGAGGCGTTCCGACTTCGTATCTCCGAATTGCGCCTCCAGCAGCGCGAGGATCCGTTCCTTGCGGGTCTTGAGCACAGGGTCGGGCTCTGACTCGATGCTCTCGGCCAGGGGCGTGATCAGGCTTGCATCCGCATTGCGCGCCATTGCGTCAAGCGCGGCCTGACGACGGTCGCGCTCGGGCGCATTCAACTCCACCGGGGCAAGGGCGACGGCCAACTCGCGGCGAACACCGGCATTGGGGCGGATCTGGTCGACATCGCGGCTGCTGACCACATCCACCTCGTCCCCGCTTTCCACGTCGATCAGGCGCAGGTCGCCACTGGCGGATTCGGCATAGTAGAAGCGCCCGTCATCCGGGCGCAGCACCACCTCGCGCTCGCCCCATCGACGCAGGAAATCCGGGATTTGCGGATGCTCGCTTTCGAGAAGCGCCTCGATCACGTCCCCGATCGTGCTCCGCGACGGGTTGGCCAAGTCGTCCCGATGCTCTTGCAGGAGCGGTTGCAGGTTGTCTTGCGCCGTCGCCGTGGCAGGGCTCAGCCCCAGAGCACACACGACCAGCGCCACGAGCGCCGCGAAGCGGACGAGAAACGTAAATACGGACATGTCGGATCCGGGTCCTGTTGCGGACAGGCGGCCATGCAGCGACGGAGATCCCCGCATGGCCGGCATCATCCTCAGTAATTGGATTGGATCTGCACGCAGCTCTCGGTCTCGGTGTTGTACATCCCGCACTCGAGCTCCTTCCAGTCGCTCTTGAGCATCGCGCTGTCTGGCAGGTGGTCCGTCCAGGCATCGCCGGGCACCTCCTCGGTCTGGCTGATGATGTCGAACTGGCCGTCATCGCGGATCTCGCCGATCAGCACGGGCTTGGAGAGGTGATGATTTTCGTTCATCACAGCCGTGCCGCCCGTGAGGTTGGGCACCTCCTGGCCCCACATCGCCTCTCGCACCGCGTCGACATCGGTCGTGCCAGCCTCTTCGACGGCATTCACCCACATGTTGAAGCCGATGTAATGGGCCTCCATCGGGTCGTTGGTGACGCGATCCGTGTCACCGATGTAGTCGTGCCACGCCTCGATGAAGTCCTCGTTCCGGTCCGTGTCGGCGGACATGAAGTAGTTCCACGCCGCCAGATGCCCGACGAGCGGTCCTGTATCCAACCCCGAAAGCTCTTCCTCGCCGACCGAGAAGGCGACCACGGGAATATCCGCCGCATCCACACCCTGTGCTGCCAGTTCCTTGTAGAACCCCACATTGGCATCGCCGTTGATGGTCGAGATCACGCCAACACGCTTGCCCGACGCCCCGAGCGCCTTCACATCAGACACGATTGTGGACCAGTCGGAATGGCCGAAAGGCGTGTAGTTGACGAAGATGTCCTCATCCGCGATGCCCTTGGACTTCAGGTAAGAGTCGAGAATGTTGTTCGTGGTTCGGGGATAGACATAATCCGTCCCGAGAAGCGCAAAACTTTCTATACCCAGTTCTTCGAGGAAATAATCCGCTGCCGGGATGGCCTGCTGGTTGGGCGCGGCCCCGGTGTAAAACACGTTCTTCGAGGATTCCTCGCCCTCGTACTGAACGGGATAGAACATCAGACCGTTGAGTTCCTCCAGCACGGGCAGAACCGATTTGCGGCTGACACTGGTCCACGCCCCGAAAATCACGTCAACCTCTTCCACCGACAGAAGCTCGCGCGCCTTTTCGGCGAAAAGCGGCCAGTCAGAGGCGGGATCGACAACCACCGCCTCGATATCACAGCCCAAGACACCGCCATCCTCATTCTGCTGCTCGACCAGCATCTCGACGGTGTCCTTGAGCGTGGTTTCCGAGATGGCCATCGTGCCGGAAAGCGAGTGCAGCACGCCGACCTTGACGGGGCAGTCCTGCGCGAAGGCCGGCGCGGCAAGAATACTGGACGCGAGAACTCCGGTCGCAATCAATCTGGGTTTCATCTCTCTCATATCTCCATGTCAGGTTTGCCGCCGAAGCAGCGAAAGGCATTCCGCCATTATTTTATCCAGACCGTCCGTCAGACGCGAAACGCACATTGCGTCTGGGGTGCGTGTGCATCCGCGCCATCACCAATCCGGCTGGTGAGTTTACCGAATATCCTGATCGGCAAGCAGACAAACGAAAGCCGCATGGACTTGATGAAGATGGAGGCGAGCGGCGTCTTTTTGGGCAGATTAAAACAGAATTGCCCGTTCCTGCTGCGCTCGTGAAAGATTTTTGCGTCCGTTTCCTTTGAAAGTCGCCTGGAACCCATTGACCACATGCGTTCACATCGGCCCCGCAGCAAAGAAAAAAGCCCCTGCCTTTCGGCAGGGGCTTTTTATGGGCACTTTGGACAGGGTCGGATCAGAGACCGGTGGTCACGTCGATCGTGTTGCCCTCGGCCAGTGTGACATAGGCCTTCTTGACGTCGCTCCGGCGTCCGGGCTGTCCACGGAACCGTTTCCGCTTGCCCTTGGTAATGGTGGTATTCACCGCCATGACCTTGACCCCGAAGAGCGCCTCGACGGCCTCCTTGATCTGCGGCTTGTTGGCATCGATGGCGACCTCGAAGACGACGCCACCATGCTCCGATGCCATGGTGGTCTTCTCGGTGATGACCGGCTTGCGGATGGCGTCGTAATGCTCGGGCTTCGCGGTGATTTCGGATTTGCTCATTTGAGTCGGGCCTCCAGTGCTTCGACACCCGCCTTTGTCAGCACGAGCGTATCGCGCTTGAGGATGTCATAGACATTCGCGCCGACCGAAGGCAGCACATCGAGACCCTCGATGTTGCGCGCCGCCTTGGCGAAATCGGCATTCACTTCACCGCCGTCGATGATCAGCACACGCTTCCAGCCCAGATCGCGGACCTGGCGGGCCAGCGTCTTGGTCTTTCCGTCGCTCGCCGTGTCCTCGATCACCACCAGCTCTCCGGCCTTGGCCTTGGCCGACAGCGCGTGCTTGAGTCCGAGCTGGCGCACCTTCTTGGGGAGCTCATGGGCGTGGCTTCGCGGCGTCGGCCCCTTGTAGATCCCGCCCTTGCGGAAGATCGGCGCCGATCGCGCACCGTGGCGGGCGCCGCCCGTGCCTTTCTGGCGATAGATCTTCTTGGTCGAATAGCTGACCTCGGACCGGGTCTTGACCTTGTGCGTGCCCGCCTGCGCCTTGTTGCGCTGCCAGCGGACGACACGGTGCAGGATATCCGCGCGCGGCTCCAGCCCGAAGATGTCTTCGCCCAGATCGACCGCACCGGCGGTGCCGCCGTCCAGCTTGATCACGTCGAGTTTCATGTCACTCCTCGTCCTTCTTCTCGGCGTCGATATCGGCCTCGGCCTCTTTCAGCGCGGCTTCCTCGGCGGCGGCCTGCTCCTCGGCAAGGCGCTTGGCTTCGGCCTCTTCCTCGGCAGCGGCCTGTGCGGCCGCTTCCGCCGCGGCGCGAGCGGCCTCCTCGGCGGCGGATTTCAGAGCCGCGGGCAGGATGGCGTTCTCGGGAAACGGTTTCTTCACCGCATCCTTGATGGTCACCCATCCGCCTTTCGATCCGGGAACGGCACCCTTGATCATGATCAGGCCGCGATCGGAGTCGGTGCGCACGACCTGCAAGTTCTGCGTCGTCACACGCGCCGCGCCCATGTGACCGGCCATCTTCTTGCCCTTGAAGACCTTGCCGGGATCCTGGCACTGACCGGTCGAGCCGTGGCTGCGGTGACTGATCGACACGCCGTGGGTCATTTCAAGACCCCGGAAATTGTGCCGTTTCATCGCGCCGGCAAAGCCCTTGCCGATCGAGGTGCCGCAGACGTCGACATACTGCCCCTCGAAATAATGGTCGGCAGTAATCTCCTCGCCCACCTTGATGAGGTTCTCGGGCGCCACGCGGAATTCCGCGACCTTGCGCTTGGGCTCGACCTTGGCCACGGCGAAATGGCCGCGCAGGGCCTTTGTCGTCCGCTTGGCCTTGGCGGTGCCTGCCCCCAGTTGAACGGCCGAATAGCCGTCCTTGTCGGCGGTGCGCTGTGCCACCACCTGAAGCTTGTCGAGTTGAAGCACGGTCACCGGCACCTGCCGCCCGTCTTCCATGAACAGCCGGGTCATCCCGACCTTTTTCGCGATCACACCAGAGCGCAACATGTCGTGGCCCTCCTCAAACCGAGATCTGGACATCCACGCCGGCGGCGAGGTCGAGCTTCATCAGCGCGTCCACCGTCTGCGGCGTGGGGTCGACGATGTCGAGAAGACGCTTGTGCGTGCGGATCTCGAACTGATCGCGGGATTTCTTGTTGACATGCGGGCTGCGCAGCACTGTGTACTTTTCGATCTTGTTGGGCAGCGGGATCGGACCGCGCACCTGCGCGCCGGTGCGTCTGGCGGTGTTGACGATTTCCTGCGTGCTGGAATCCAGCACGCGGTAGTCAAACGCCTTCAGCCGAATGCGAATGTTCTGGCTTTGCATCTGATGGGCCTTTCACGGCATTGGAGTTGATAGGAGGACGGCCGGATGACCCGGCCTCCCTCATCGAACCCTGCCCCGGGACATGCCCGGGGCCTGAGCGTTTCTTACACGAGGATCTTGCTGACGACGCCGGCGCCGACGGTGCGGCCACCTTCGCGGATGGCAAAGCGCAGGCCGTCTTCCATGGCAA
>JAWLGF010000089.1:0-7455 GCA_041685205.1 Roseovarius sp. | reverse complement strand
TGTACGCGCTGTACACAATCGAAAGGGCCGTCCCCGGTCGGGAACGGCCCCTCAGAAGTCACGGAGGCGTGCCGGTCAGGCGCACCAATCCGGGCGGCTCGCGCCGCGGGGCTGCCCTAGACGCGGCCCTCCCGAACTGTCCCGACACTTAGCTCCAACACCTCTATAGACACTGGACCACCTCCTTTCGTTTGTTGAACTCACTGGGACCATGGCACAAATCCGGCGACTGTCAAAAGAAAACTTTTCTTGATCCGGCCGGGCCGTGGCATGATGCCATCCGGCAGGAGGATCGAACATGCGCAATCTGGTGGTGGCCGCCGACGGCACGTGGAGCAGACCCGACCAGCGTGATCGCGGCCGGAATGTGCCCACCAATGTCGTGAAGTTCATCCGCGCCGTCGACGAGGACAACGCCGATCCCGCGCAAGTGAAGTATTACGATACCGGCGTCGGCACCGCGCAATGGTGGAACAAGTATCGCGGCGGGATCGCGGGGCGCGGTCTCTTCAAGAACATGCGCGACGCCTATGCGTGGATCACCCGGACCCACCGGCCCGGGGACCGGCTGTACCTTGCGGGGTTCAGCCGCGGTGCCTTCACCGTGCGCAGCCTTGCGGGTATGCTGGGCCTGTGCGGCATTCCCGATGACAACGAGGATGCCGACCGGCTTGCCGTCGAAGCGGCGGAGATCTATCGCCATCCGGACGCGGCGGTGCGCCGCGACCGGTCCGCCGAATTCCGGACGACCCATGCCTGCAAGCCCGGCCTCGTGCAGTTCATCGGCGTCTGGGACACCGTTGGCGCGCTCGGCCTGCCGACGCGCGGCCCGCTCGGATATTTCCTGCGCAAGCGCCACAGTTTCCATGACGTGCGCCTTGGCGGCAATGTGCGCCACGCGTTTCATGCCGTCGCCATCCATGAACGCCGCGCCCCGTTCGAGCCGACGCTGTGGCGCGGCGAGAAGGCCGACGAGACCGAGACCGTCGTGCAGGCCTGGTTCCCGGGGGTGCACAACAATATTGGGGGTGGCTACGTCGATGCCGGCCTGTCGGACCGCGCCCTCGACTGGATGATCGCGCATGCACGGGACGCGGGACTGGTCTTCAACCAGGCCTATCTGGAGCGCCGTATCGATCCGAACTGGTTCGGAGAGCTGCGCGACTCGCTGACGCTACTATATCGCACGCCACTGACGGGATGGCCGCGGGACCGCGAGATCGGCACCGGCGCCTTGAACGAGCGGCTGCATGTCAGTGCGGTGCGGCGCTACGCCTCCCCCAGTCGGCCGGAGGAGCCGCCCGAAAACCTGAAAGGCGTCGACCTGCCGACGGATACCACGCAGCTTTGAAGGCTCATCTGCGGCGTCGCAGCAGCCCCGCGAGCATGCCGGCGAGCGCTGAGATCGCCGGCAGCGCCAGCAGCCACAACACGGCCAGCCCCCGGATCGGCCAACCCGCGACGTGGCCGAAGATCGCAAGCCCTACGCAGATCGCCGATACGCCAAGAAACAGGTACAACATGCCAAGGCCCTTCATGATCGTCACCTCCATCGCGCAACCGGGCAAGATGCCGGTTCATCCACTGGCAAGGGTGCGGCGTGCGGGTTTCCGAATGGTTGCCGCGGCGCGCGATCGGGCATCTTGCGGGGCGGCGGGGCTTGACCTACGATGCTGGCAGGCCGGGCGCGTCTGCCATCGCGTCGCTTTGCAAAGGCGCTTGATCATGCGGTCTCTTCTTCTGCCGATGCTCGTCTGGGCCGCGCCCGCTTTTGCCGACGAGATCGCGCTGTCAAGTCGGGTGACTGCCGTCACGGTCTACCCCGACGGGGCCACGGTCACCCGAGAGGGAACCTTCACCGCGCCGGCTGGCGCGCATGACCTCATTCTGGCTGATCTGCCGCGTGACACGCCGCTGGCCTCGGCCCGGGTTTTGGTCGAAGGCGCGCGCATGGGCGAGGTCGCGACACGGTCCGATTACGTGCCGCCCCGCGAGATGGCCGAGCGCCCCGAACTGCGGGCCGCCCGCGCCGAGGTGGCGCGGCTGGAAGAGTCGCTGCGCGACGCCCGCGCCGATGTCGAGGATATCCGCCTGCAGGCCGACGCGGCGCGCGCGCGGATCGCGTTCCTCGACCGGATCGGGGCGGGCGAGGGAGGTGCGGCCCCGGATGTCGAGGAGATGCGCGCGCTTGCCGAGATGATCGGCACCGAGTCGCTCGCTGCGCGGCAGGACGCGGCCGAGGCCACGCGCCGCGCCGACGCGGCAGAGCGCGCGCTTGAGGATCAAAAAGAGGCCCTCGACGCGGCACGACAGGCGCTCGCGGCGCTGGTGCCGGAGGATCCCTCGCGCGCCATGCTCGGCGTCGCCGTGTCGGCCGAGACCGAGATCAAAGGTCGTCTGAGTGTGACCTACACGATCCCGGATGCAGGCTGGCAGCCGCTCTACGATCTGCGCCTCGCGCGCGACGCTGGCACGCTGCGGATCGAGCGTGGGGCGTTCGTGCATCAATCCACCGGCGAGAACTGGCGCGATGTTAGGCTGAGCCTGTCGACGTCGCGCCCCTCCGCAAGCTCCGAGCCGGGCCGGATCTGGCCGTGGTTCCCACGGATCGATGATCCGCCGGAGGTGCGGCCGATGATCGTCGAGGAGTCAGGCGAGGCGCCGGCGGCGCGCATGACCGCGGAGGCCGACAGTGCCGAGACGGCACGCCCGCGCTTTGACGGGCTTTCGGTCAGCTACGATTACCCGTCGCCTGTCGATGTGGCGACCGGGGCTGACCGGGTGCGGCTTATGCTCGGCGCGCAGGCCGTGCCGGCCGAGATCGTCGCCAAGGCCGTTCCCCTGGTCGATGAGACCGCATTCGTCATCGCGCGGTTTACCAACGACACGCGCGAGGTGCTGCTGCCGACCACCGAGGCGCGGTTCTTTCTCGACGGGGACTATGTCGGGCAGCGGGACGTCGATCTGATCGCGGCCGGGGCCGAGGCCGAGATGGGGTTCGGCCCGATCGAGGGTCTGCGAATCAGCCGCCGCGTGCAGGATCGGGGCGAGGGCGATCAGGGGGTCATCCGCAGATCAAGCCGCCTGACGGAACGCGTCGTGATCGAGGTCGAGAACCTGACCGAAGACGACTGGCCGCTGCGGGTCATCGACCGCGTGCCGGTCTCCGAGCAGGACGCGTTGAGCATCGACTGGCAGGCTGATCCGTCACCCGGGGAAAAGGATGTCGACGGCGCGCGCGGCATCCTCGCCTGGACGTTCGACCTGCCAGGCGGCGAGGTGCGTACCATCCGTCTCGATACGGACCTGACCTGGCCGGAGGACAAGGTGCTGCGCTGAGATCGGGTGAAGGCAGCAGAGCGTGCGCCCTGCCGCCTGTCTCATACGCCGCGGTTCATTCGCACCGGGTTTCGGCTTCCTCCACGGCGGCGGTATATCCCAACAGCGAAAACGTGTCCTGGGTCTGGGTGCCGCGCGCGGATTGCGCGGTCAGCTGCGCTTCCGAGCCGCGCTTCATCGCGGCGAGGATTTCGGCATCGTCATTCGTGCTCGCGGGCCACGCCCATTCGCCGTCTGTGAAAAGCTCGAACTCGTTGTCGCCGATTTCGAGGTTCACCGTCGATCCGTCGTCGAAGGGATAGCCTCCGGTAAAGGTGATCTGCCCCTGCACATCCGCATCCGGACGAAAGAACGTCATCAGAAGGATGTCGCCCCGCCGCACCGACACGACCCGCCCGTCACGGGTGTTCACCGTTTCGGTCGGCGCCGACACGGCCCAGCATTCCCGCGGATCGCTGTCCTCGAAAACGCTCCATGCGGTGTCCGAAGCGACCTGGTTGGTGCTCGTTTCCTGTGCGGCGATCCCGGTCGCGCCAGCAAGGGCCAGTGCGATACCGGCCGCAAATCGTGATGTCATATGTCCAGCCTCCAAGCCGTCCTTAGCCTCAATACCGTCGGGTCGCTTGCATTCCTTTACGGAATTCTTTTGAACGGCGACCAGTCGTGCGTCGATGGCGCGATGATAGTCTGAAACAGCTGTCAAATGGAAGATGCGATTGGCGAGGTTGCGCGCAACTGTCGCCATGACCCAGCCGGGAGAATAGCATGACCGAAGCCGCCCCCCTTACAGAAATCTGGCGTGGCCCGAGGCCTGAAAGCGTGCATCAGGGCCATGCCGTGATCTGCGACGCTTCCGGCGACATCAAGGCGTCCTGGGGCAACCCGTCCGAGACGGTTCTGGCACGGTCCTCGGCCAAGATGATCCAGGCCCTGCCCTTGATCACCAGCGGCGCGGCGGACGCATATGCGCTGACGCCCGAGCATCTCGCGCTGGCCTGCGCCTCGCACGAGGGGACGCCGGCCCATGTCGACCGGGTGCGCGACTGGGTGGCGGCGCTCGATCTGGAGGATTCCGATCTCCGCTGCGGCGCGCATGATCCGCTGGCCCGCGCGGCGGATGTTGCTCTGATCCGTGCCGGCATCCCGCCGTGCCAGCGCCACAACCAGTGCTCTGGCAAGCATGCCGGGTTTCTGACGCTGAACCGGCACCTTGGCGGGCCGCCCGAATATGTCGATACGGACCACCCGGTGCAGATCGCCGTGCGGGCTGCGTTCGAGGACGCGACGGACGAGACCTCGCCCTTTCACGCCATCGACGGTTGCTCCGCGCCGAATTTTGCCAGCAGCCTGCGGGGCATGGCCCGCGCCATGGCGTGGTTCGCCACAGCCTCCGAAACGGGCGCTGCCTCTGAACGGGCCGCTGTGCGGCTCTGGCAGGCGATGGTCGAGCATCCCGATCTCGTGGCCGGCGAGGGTCGCACCTGCACCGAGCTTATGAGTGCCTGTTCCGAGCCGGTGGCGCTCAAGACCGGGGCCGAGGGGTTCTTCGTCGCGATCCTGCCGCGGCGCGGTCTCGGTGTCGCGCTCAAGGTGGCCGATGGCGCCACGCGGGGCGCGAATTGCGCGATCGCCGCGATCCTGGTGCGGCTCGGCGTGCTTGATCCCGACCATCCGGCTGCTCTGCGGGTCCACAACGCCCCGATACGGAACTGGCGCGGCCTCGAGACAGGGGCAATCCGGCCCGCCGCAACCTTCGGCTAAGGGGCGCGGGCACGGCCTCGGCGGAGGTCCGCAGCCCGCACCGCTTCGGCACCGACCCGCTCATGCAGGCGGTCGATTCCGGCTGAGTTCCGCGGATACAAGGCGAACTTGCCCGTTACCACTGACAAGTCCCGCGACGTGACACACGTTGATCCCGAGGTTGCGCGGAGGCCGTGACCGAAACATGAACACGAGGATGAATTCGATGAAAAAGACAATGCTTGCAACCGGCTTTGCCCTGACCCTTGCGATGCCCGTGACGGCTCAGGAGGGGCTCGATTTCGCATCACTCGACGAGAACGGTGATGGGTTTGTCACGATGGCCGAATTCCAGGCATCAGCACCGGATGTGTCGGTTGATGCCTTCATGCAGGCTGATGCCAATTCCGACGGCGCGTTGGACGAGGAAGAACTTTCGGACGCACAGGAAGACGGCACCTTGCCCAACGGTGAAGAGGACTGATCGTCACGGCGTTGCAGCGGAACGGGGCGTTGCGCGCGGAGCCCCGCCGTCGCATGTCAGACCGTCAGACACCGGGCGCGAAATCCCCGCGGGCGTAGCCCTGCACGTAAAGCAGTGCGGTCAGATCGCCGTGATGGATACGGATATCGCACGCGGCGGCGACGCTTGGCTTGGCGTGCAGCGCGACACCTGTGCCGGCGCGTGTCAGCATGCCCAGATCGTTTGCTCCGTCACCGACGGCGATGACCTCGGCCTCAGATATCCCGAGCCGGTGCGTGATCTCTTCCAGCGCCTCTACCTTGGCTGCGCGACCAAGGATCGGACGCGCCACCTCGCCAGATAGCGTGTCGGCGTCCGTCAGCAGCGTGTTGGCGCGGTGCTCGTCAAACCCCAAATGGGCCGCGACGGGCCCGGTGAAGGCCGTGAACCCGCCCGACACCAGCGCCGCATAGGCGCCATGTGCGCGCATCGTCGCCACCAAGGCCGCGCCGCCCGGCATGAAGGTGATGCGCGTCTTCAGCACCTCGCCGATCACGCGTTCGGGCAAGTGCTTCAGCAGCGCCACGCGTTCCAGCAATGCGCCCTCGAAATCCAGTTCGCCATTCATCGCGCGGGCGGTGATCTTGCGCACATGCGCGCCGACGCCCGCCACCTCGGCCAACTCGTCGATGCACTCCTGCCGGATCATCGTGCTGTCCATATCGGCAAGCAGCATCCGTTTGCGCCGCCCCCCGCTCGGCTGCACCACGAGGTCGACGCTCTGCTGTTGCAGGTCCTGCCAGACCTCGCCACGATTCCCCGGCACCTGCGGCATATCGAATTCCGCAGCCTCGTTGGGGGCGAGCCAGACCGCATCCCCGCCGCCCCAGGCGTGCTGCAATGCCGCCACAAGGGTCGGATCCAGCGCGCCGGGGCGCGCGATCAGCGTGGTCGTGAACATGGCGCAGCCTTCCGATCCTGGATGCGACATGTCGCATCGGTTTCCAGAATGTCGGTTTAGCGCCCTTTCTGCGCTTGCGAAAGGGCTGGTGAACGAGTATGCGGTAAGGTGGGACACCCTTCCCCAACGAAGGGCGCTTATCTGGAAGGATAGCAGACATGACGATCGATAAACCGGCAACGCGGCCGGCTAATCCGCGTTTTTCCTCCGGCCCTTGTGCCAAGCCCCCAACATTCGAACTTAACAAGTTGTCGGACGCGCCTCTGGGCCGCTCGCACCGTGCGGCCGTGGGCAAGGCCAAGTTGAAGGCCGCGATCGACGGCACGCGCGAGATCCTTCGCATTCCCGATGATTACCGCATCGGCATCGTGCCGGCTTCCAACACCGGCGCACTTGAAATGGCGATGTGGACCATGCTGGGCGCCCGCAAGGTCGAGATGCTGGCCTGGGAAAGCTTCGGTGCCGGCTGGGTTACCGACGCCGTCAAGCAATTGAAACTCGACGCATTGGTCAAGACCGCCGAGTATGGCGATATCGTCGATCTCGACAGCGTGGACACCGACAATGACGTGGTGTTTACCTGGAACGGCACCACATCTGGCGTCCGTGTGCCCAATGGCGACTGGATCAAGCCCGACCGTCAGGGTCTGACGATCTGCGACGCGACCTCGGCCGCCTTCGCGCAGACGCTGCCCTGGGACAAGCTCGACGTGACCACCTTCAGCTGGCAGAAGGCGCTTGGCGGCGAGGCCGCGCATGGCATGCTCATCCTCAGCCCGCGCGCGGTGGAGCGGTTGGAATCCTACACCCCGCCCTGGCCGCTGCCGAAGGTATTTCGCCTGACCAAGGGCGGCAAGCTGAACGAGGGGATCTTCGTTGGCGAGACGATCAACACCCCCTCGATGCTCGCGGTCGAGGATTACCTGCTGGCGCTTGCCTGGGCGCGCGACGT
>JAWLGF010000025.1:25139-29484 GCA_041685205.1 Roseovarius sp. | reverse complement strand
CAAGATCGAGATCGACCCGATGATCACCCACAAGCTGACCCTCGACCAGATCAACGACGGCTTCGATCTCATGCACAAGGGCGAAAGCATCCGCGCCGTGATCGAGTACTGACGATGCCCGTGTCTTTCGACGAGATGGTACGGACATGACACTTTGTCCTTTGCACCGAAGGAGAGACGGGGCGCGAGGGGCAGAAACGGCGGCTGACTGACGACGGACAGACCGTGAGACCCGCGGCAATCCTGCCGCATCCAGGGAGGAAACAAGATGAAAAAGCTACCGCTTTTGACCTCTGGGATCGCACTTTGCGCGGCTTCGATGGCCCACGCGAACGACGATCTCATTCAACTGATGGACGACCCGACCCAATGGGCGATCCAGACCGGCGATTACGAAAACCAGCGCTATTCCGAGCTTGATCAGATCAATGCCGACAATGTGGGCGATCTTCAGGTGGACTGGACCTTCTCGACCGGCGTTCTGCGCGGTCACGAGGGCTCGCCGCTGGTGGTCGGGGACACGATGTATGTCCACACCCCGTTTCCGAACATCGTCTACGCGCTGGATCTGGCCGACGAGGGCCGGATCAAGTGGAAATACGAGCCGCGGCAGGACGAGGACGTGATCGGCGTGATGTGTTGCGACACCGTCTATCGCGGCGTGGCCTACGCCGATGGCAAGATCTTCCTGCATCAGGCCGACACGACCGTGGTCGCGCTCGACTCCGAAAGCGGCGAGGTGCTGTGGGATGAGGTCAACGGCGATCCGTCCAAGGGCGAGACCAATACCGCGACGGTGCTGCCCATCAAGGACAAGATCATCGTGGGCATCTCGGGCGGCGAGTTCGGCGTGCAGGGTCACGTGACGGCCTATGACATGGAGAGCGGCGAACGTCTGTGGCGGGCCTATTCGACCGGCCCGGACGACCAGTTGATGGTCGACCCCGAGAAGACCACGCATCTTGGCGAACCGATCGGGGAAGACAGCTCGCTCAATTCCTGGGAAGGCGACCAATGGAAGATCGGCGGCGGCACCACTTGGGGCTGGTACGCGGCCGATACCGAAGAGAACCTCTTCTATTACGGCACCGGCAACCCCTCGACCTGGAACCCGGCGCAGCGTCCGGGCGACAATCGCTGGTCGATGACCATCTTCGCGCGGGATATCGACACCGGCGAGGCGAAATGGGTCTATCAGATGACGCCCCATGACGAATGGGACTACGATGGCGTCAACGAGATGATCCTGACCGATCAGGAAGTCGACGGCGAGATGCGCAAGCTGCTGACCCATTTCGACCGTAACGGTCTGGCCTACACGATGGATCGGGTGAGCGGCGAATTGCTGGTGGCCGAGAAGTTCGACCCGGTGGTCAACTGGACGACCGGCGTCGACATGGACCCCGAGTCCGAGACCTATGGGCGGCCGGAGGTGGTGGAGGAATTCTCGCCCGAAGCGCAGGGCGAGGACGTGAACACGACGGGTATCTGCCCGGCGGCCCTGGGCACCAAGGACCAGCAGCCGGCGTCCTATTCGCCCAAGACGAACACGTTCTACGTGCCGACCAACCATGTCTGCATGGATTACGAGCCATTCCGGGTGGCCTATACCGCCGGGCAGCCTTATGTCGGCGCGACACTGTCGATGTACCCCGCAGAGGACAGCCATGGCGGCATGGGTAACTTCATCGCGTGGGACAACCTCAAGGGCGAGATCAAGTGGTCGATCCCCGAGCAGTTCTCGGTCTGGTCCGGTCCGCTGGCCACCGCAGGCGACGTGGTGTTCTACGGCACGCTTGAAGGGCATCTCAAGGCGGTGCATGCCGAGACCGGGGAAGAGCTGTACCGCTTCAAGACCCCGTCTGGGATCATCGGCAACGTGATGACCTACGAGTTGGACGGCAAGCAGTATGTCGGCATCCTGTCGGGCATCGGGGGCTGGGCCGGGATCGGTCTTGCGGCCGGTCTGACGGAGAGCACGGACGGGCTGGGTGCGGTCGGCGGCTACGCTTCGCTGAGCGATTACACCGCTCTTGGCGGGCAGTTGACGGTGTTCGCGCTGCCCGACTGACACGTTCCGTCTGAAAAGGGATGCCGGCACCGATCGTGCCGGTATCCGAATGCTTGAAACTCGACAACACGGTCGTTGCGCAGCGCGCGGGCCGGACCACGACCAGAAAGAGGTTTACGAATGAAACGACGCGAAATCCTGATGGCGGGTGCGGCGATGCTGACGCCGTCTTTTGCCATCGCATCTAGCGAGAGTGACGAGACCGGGGGCAAGGCAGTCGAAGTGCAGGCGCAGGGCCTGAAATTCGACCCGGCGATCGTGTTCATTGATGTCGGCGATACCGTCGAATGGTCGAACATGCCGAGCCACAATGTCGAGACGCTGGACGGGATGGTCCCCGACGACCAGGAGAAGGTGAAGACGAAGATTGGCGACAACGTGTCCGTGACGTTCGAGGTCGAGGGGGTCGTCTGCTACAAATGCACGCCGCATTGGGGCAACCGGATGGGCGGGATCATCGTCGTCGGGGAACCCGAGGACCCGGCGGGCATCGTCGACCGCTACATGGAGATCACCGAGGAAATGACCGAGCATCTGCCGGCGCGTGGCCTTCTGAAGGACCTGCGCGCCGAACTCGAAGAGCGCGGGCTCGCCTGACTGCGGGTCGAGCGGGGCTGGTGATCCTTTACGGATGGCGGCCACGCTCGGTTTTGCGGGCCCGCAAAATGGGCCCGCGACGCGCAACTCAAGCTGAGAGGCATCGTATCATGTATTTCGGATCCCTCATGCGCGTGTCGGCCGTGTCGCTATCGCTTCTGGCATGGCAGGCGTCCGGCGTGATGGCGCAGACCTCGGACCTCAAGTCGGACGACCGGTTGCGGGTCTGTGCCGATCCGGCCAACCTGCCGATGTCCCACGAGGACGAGTCCGGTTACGAGAACGCCCTCGCCGAGCTGATCGCCGACAAGCTGGATGTCCCCGTGGCCTATGCGTGGTTCCCGATGGCGACAGGGTTTGTGCGCAACACCCTGAACGTCAAGCGCTGCGATGTGGTCATGAGCTATGCGCAGGGGCATGAGCTGGTCCTCAACACCAACCACTACATGACCTCGGTCTACACGCTGATCGTCCCCGAGGACGGACCGCTTGCAGAGGTCACGTCCCTGTCGGATGCCGCGCTTGAGGGTCGGCGCATCGGGATCGTGGCGGGCACACCACCCGCGACGCACCTGTCGCGCCACGGCCTGATCGGCGATGCGCGATCCTATCAGCTTTTCGTGGATCGACGCCAGGAAAGTCCGGCGACCGACATGCTGGCGGATCTGGACGCCGGCGAGATCGACGCGGCGATCCTCTGGGGGCCGGTCGGCGGGCCGCTGGTCAAGCAGGACCATCCTGATCTCAAGGTGATCCCGCTCGTGGCCGAGGACGAGGCGCCGCGCCTCTATTACCGGATCACCATGGGCGTGCGTCAGGGCGAGAAGGTCTGGCAACGCGAGCTCAACTCGCTGATCCGGCGTCACCAGGACGAGATCGACTTGCTTCTGCACGAAGCGGGGGTGCCGCTGGTCAATGACATGGGCACCAGCGTGAAGGACCCCGAGGGGTGATCAGGGCGGCGCTTGTCGTGGCCTGCCTTTTCGCGTGCCCAGGCGGTTCGATGGCGCAGGCCGTGCCGGAGCCCGACGGTTACCGCATGTCGGAGTACCGCGCGCCGGTGCCCGACACCCTGCACGGCGCGCAGGTGATCGGGGCGAAGGCCGCGCACGCGCTTTGGCAGGCCGGCGAGGCGGCGTTCGTGGATGTTCTGCCCCACGCGCCCAAGCCGGACAATCTGCCTGAAGATACGCTCTGGCGCGATCCGCCGCGCCAATCCATCCCCGGCGCATTTTGGCTGCCAAATGTCGGCTACGGGGCGCTCGACGAAGAGACGGCGTCGTATTTCAGGCGTGGTCTGGAGGCGGCCACGAACGGCAAAACGGATCATCCGCTGGTGATGTTGTGCCGCGCCGACTGCTGGATGTCGTGGAACGCGGCGAAGCGGGCGATGGAGAACGGGTATTCCGACGTCCACTGGATGCCGGGCGGCACCGATGCGTGGCGCGCGCGCGGATTTCCGACGGAGGCGGTAACGCCGGAACCGTGACGTGTTTTCAATAGCGGTGCGCCCCGGCGGGGCGCGTGGGGCGGGTTTGCGTTCAGGCCACGCAGGCCCCGGGGGCGCCGCCCCCGGACCCCCGGGGTATTTCTGCCAAGCAGAAAGACAGGGTATCGGCGTGTCAGGATCCGGGCGTGCCGAAACGATCTTCGAGCGCGTCGAGGCCGGCCTTGTAC
>JAWLGF010000025.1:0-25039 GCA_041685205.1 Roseovarius sp. | reverse complement strand
CCCCGGGGTATTTCTGCCAAGCAGAAAGACAGGGTATCGGCGTGTCAGGATCCGGGCGTGCCGAAACGATCTTCGAGCGCGTCGAGGCCGGCCTTGTACACGCCCTCGACCGCGGCGATGGCCGCGGCATCGTCGCGCCCGTTCTCCTCGGGATCCGCCCGCAGGAATGTGCCGCGCCATTCGACGGTCGATCCACCGCCATCGCGCGGCGTGACCGAAAGCTGCGAGGCGTAGTCCGTCACCGGCAGCACGTCCGGTGACACCTCGGTGATGCGGTAGGCGTAGCGCATGTCTTCGGGATCGTGCGTGTCGAGTTGCTCGGCGATGGTGGGGCCGTTGGCGTCGCCCAGAACCAGCAGGCGCGTCGCATCCGCGTCGGTGCCGCCGCGGCCGGTCGTGTCATGAACCGCCGGGTGCCACGACATGTCCTGAAAGTCGCCGATCACCGACCAGACCTCTGCCGGCGGGGCCGCAAGCCGGGTCGTGGGGGCCGCGGTGAGCTTTGCGGGATCCCCTGCCAGTGTGAGGGACGGCAGCGCCGCAGCCGCAACGGCCATCAGGAAAAGTCTGCGTCTCATTTGCTCTCCTCTCGGAAAATGCGGTTGTCGAGCAGGTAGCGCATGCCACGCCGCCAGGCGTCGTCGGTGTTGGCGCGGATATCGACCACGCCGCCGCGCACCATGTCGCCGGTGTCCGCGTCGCGCAATTGCAGATTCATCGCGATGATCAGGTTCGAGACCTTCTGCACCTCGCCCACCAACGACAGGTCTGCCCCCAGCCTGGTCGCCATGCGGGTATCGCAGCCATTGCATTTGGCCGGGTTCCGGGTGCGGTCGAGTTCTTCCTGCACGGGCGCGGTGTCGACCAGGGTATAGCCCTCGGCCGCGAAGCGGTCAGCGACCATGTCTTGCAGCATGTCGAGGCGCGCGGTCTCGGCAGGGTTGATGCCGTCTGTTTCGCCTTGCAGCGAGTCGTCGAGATAGGTGATCCCGAAAAACGCGGCCCTGTCGCCGGCAGACGCGGTCGCTGTCAGGGCGAAGAGGATCAGCGCGGCCAATTTCATGCGGAACACTCGAAAAAGGGTGGATCTTCAACGTCGCGCTGTCAGGGTGGTCAAGGCAACAGAGCCAAAAGTATCGGTTTTTTCGCCGGACCGATGCGGTCAGTGTTGCAGGTGCGGGCTGGAGGGGCCGCGAACGGGAGGATCATATGCGGGTATGGATTTCGGCGCTGGTGGCGTCGGTCATTGTCGGTGTCTGGGGCAGTGCGGCGGTCGCGGTGGATGTGCGGGCGGCTGTCCTGCGCGTGGACTATCCGCGCCTGTTGCCGGTCTCGCGCTTTGATCTGCGTCCCGATGACATCGGTTTTACCGGGGCGGCGCTTGCCGATGACGACAACAATTCCACAGGGAGTTTCCTCGGACACACCTACGAGACGGTGACACGCGCCGTGGACCCGGACGAGGCCGATGCGGCGCTGGAGGAGGTGTTGTCCGAGGGTATCCGCCTGATCGTGGTTCAGGCCGAGTCGGCGGATGTCATGCGGCTTGCGGATCGCGCGGCCGAGGAGGGCGCGCTGGTGTTCAACGCTGCGGCGTCCGATACCGAGATTCGGGATACGGAATGCCGCGCGAATCTTCTGCATGTGGCGCCGTCGAACCAGATGATGGCCGATGCCGTTGCGCAATTCGCGGTCTGGAAGCAGTGGGAGGACTGGCTGCTCGTCGAAGGCTCCAACCCCGCGGATCAAGCGCTTGGAGAGGCCTATCGCCGGGCCGCCGAGAAATTCGGCGCGCGGATCGTCGAGGCGCGTAGCTTCGAGGATACCGGCGGCAGTCGCCGCACCGATTCAGGGCATGTTCTGGTGCAACAGCAATTGCCCGTCTTCATGCAGGATACCGAGGATCACGACGTGGTGATGGCCGCCGATGCGACCGACTATTTCGCGGGGTATCTGCCCTATCACCTCTGGACACCGCGCCCGGTGATGGGTTCGGGCGGTCTGCGCCCGGTGACCATGCATGGCGCGCACGAGGCCTGGGGCGCGACGCAGTTCCAGACGCGGTTCGGCAAGTCGGCCGGGCGGTATGTCATGCCGGAGGATTACAATGTCTGGCTGGCGCTGCGCGTGGTCGGTGAAGCGGTCACGCGCGCCGAGACGGCCGAGCCGGACGCGATCCGGGACTACGTGTTGTCCGACGCGTTCGAACTGGCCGCCTTCAAGGGCCAGCCGGTGACCTTTCGGGCTTGGAACGGTCAGATGCGCCAGCCGATCATCCTGTTCGACGGGCGCATCACAGTGAGTGTCAGCCCGCAGGAGGGGTTCCTGCATGAACGCTCTCCGCTCGACACGATGGGGCTGGACCAGCCCGAATCGCAATGCACGGCCTTCAATTGAAACGGAGACAGGTATGAAAACGCTGCTACTCTCGACGGCGCTTGTCGCGCTCGGCCTCTCGCCCGCGCTGGCGGGCAAGGCGTTCATCTCGAACGAGCGGGGCAATACGATCACCGTGGTCGACACCGACACATGGGAAGTGATCACCGAATTCGACGGTGGCAACCGCCCGCGCGGCATCACCGTCAGCCCCGATGGCAAGAAGCTGTATGTCTGCGCCTCCGATGACAATTTGGTACGGGTCTTCGACACGGAGACCTATGAAGAGCTGCCGACCCTACCTTCGGGACCGGACCCGGAGCTGTTCATCCTCGGCAAGGACGGCAAGCGGCTGTTCATTGCCAACGAGGATGACAACCTTGTCACCGTGACCGACACCGAAACCCGCGAGATCCTCGCCGAGGTGCCGGTCGGTGTCGAGCCCGAGGGCATGGGGATCAGCCCCGACAACAAGTTCGTCGTGAACACGTCGGAGACGACGAACATGGCGCATTTCATTTCGACCGAGGATTACGAGATCAAGCACAATGTGCTGGTCGATCAGCGTCCGCGTTTCGCGCAATATACCGCGGATGGCACGCGGCTTTATGTGTCGGCCGAGATTGGCGGCACCGTCACCGTGATGGATATCGACGAGGATGGCGCGCCTACGGTCGTCGATACGATCACATTCGAGGTCCCCAACGTGCGGCCCGAATGGTTGCAGCCGGTCGGCGTGCGGGTGACCGAGGATGGCAGCCGCGTTTTCGTGGCGCTCGGGCCGGCGAACCGCGTGGCTGTGATCGACGGCGAGACGCTGGAGGTGCTTGATTACATCCTCACCGGTCAGCGTGTCTGGCAACTCGCCTTCACGCCGGACGAGAAATACCTGATCTCGACCAACGGCAATTCCAACGACATCACCATCATCGACGTGGAGGCGGAAGAGGCGATGCGATCCGTCCAGGTCGGACAGGCCCCATGGGGCGTGGCGACCATCGACTGAACCACGACGCAATCAACCGAAGACCGAAAGGATATCAGATGAAGACACCTGCCGCTGCTTTCACGCTCGCGATGCTCGTGGGGGGGCCGGCTGCCGCCGCGCCGCTTTGCGACGACATGGGCTTTGCCGGGCTTCTGGCGAAGTGCAACCGGGGCGAGCCGATCGAGCTGACGCTTGGCTCGGGCAAGGAACTGGGCGAGGATCGGACGCTGGAGTCCGGGGCCTATTACCAGATGGAGATCACCGCCGACGGGTCCGCCGAGCTGGCGCTGTCGGGACCGGATTTCTTTCGCGCAATCTGGATGGACGAGATCGTGATCAACGATATCGAGGTCCGCCCCATGGCCGTGGACAGTTTCGAGTTCGACGATGCCGGCACGCTCGAACTGTCATTCGTCGCGATCAAGCCGGGGCAGCACGTGCTGCGCATCCCCGGCTCGACTGGCGAAAGCCAGATGGTGACCTTCACGATCCAGTGACGATGGTCGTCACGTGTCGCGTCTCCGGACCGGCGCGGGCCGTTCCGGAGACGGACGGCCGTCGCACCGACCCGCCGCCAATGGTCTCGATTGGGGGGCGAAGTCTTGGGTCGCACACTCAGGCAAAGGCTTCCTGACGCGCGTCCACGACGCCGGAATGGCCGCGCTTGGCCAGGACCCTGTAAGTGCTGCGCAGAGCGCCGCGGTCGGTGTAGCAGCCCCGCAGGTACCGCTGGCCACTGTCGGCCACATAGCCCTCGCGGCCGTGCACGATACGGTGATTGTCGAAGACCACGCAGGTGCCCGCCTGCGCGCGACAGCGCATCATGAACCGGTCCTCCTGCAACATCCGGATGAACTTGACGAGGGCCGGGTAATAGCGATCGAGCAGCGTCTGCGGCAGATCCAGGAAATCCTGCAGGTGCTGCGAAATCGTGACGCCGGTCACATTGCCGTCGACATCCGTTTCGATCACCCGTTGATGTTCGCGGTAATCCCAGTTGTCGTGCCGGTAGAAGAATGGGATGTCATGGCCTGCCAGCAGGTCGAACGCCTCGGGGTCCTCGGCCTTCAGCGCCATGGCCACCGCGGCCCCGTCGACAAAGAGCGACCGGCCCCCTTCGACGGTGTTGTCGATGCAATGCAGGAACTGCACGCCTGGCGCCATTTCCTCGCCCGGAAGATCGGTGTGCATCTCCAGCGGGCCGGCGGTGAAGGCCAGGTTCGTGGGATCGATTTCGACCCGTACGTTGAAGAACAGACCCTCGGCCGAAGGTGTGATCGGCCCGATCGCGTTCACCAGCCGCGGCAGGCTGTCGTCGTCCTCGGCCATGTCGGTGACAAACGCGATCCCGTCCTCGATCAGCGCGCGGGTGAGGGCTGCGCGCGCATCATCCGATGTCAGCACGGCCTGCTGCGACACGCGCAGGATGTTGTTGAAGTGATCGCCGTACCACAACGTGCGCGGCAGCGCCGCCGGGTCGTCCTGGCGGCCGTTCTCGGCCACGTCACGCAGCAGCGACATGGGTACGCGGCTCGGGGCGGCCTCTGCCTGCCAGTCGATGACCAGCTGATCATCCTCGACCCATGCGGAGGTGGCCCGCGGCGTCGCTTGCAGCGACGAGCAGTCGAACACGCGCTCGCGGGTCTGCGGATCGAAACAGTCGAGGCTGGCATCGCGCAGCCAGTAATAGTTGAAGTAATGCGCGCCGCCCGGCAGATTGATCGTCATGCCATTGTCGCCAAGATCCACGTTTAAATCCGACATCGTCATTGCCTCCTTTGCCTCGTGTGTGTGCGTGCCGCCCGGCATCATGTCGCCAGCAGCGGTTTCGACAGACCGGTCGGCGTGACCTCGTAGCCCGGCTCTTCGGGTTCGTCATCGACCATCTCGGCGGGAAAGCCCGGCGCGCTGATCGTCAGCCCGGTCGCATCCTCCAGCCGGCGGATGATGTTGGGCGACAGCTCGCGCTCGCCGTAGCGCGCGATCCCGTCCTCGAGGATCTCCATCAGCAGCGGGCTGACCTCCAGCGGGACGCCGGCCGCGTCCGCGACGCTCTGGAACAGGCCGATATCCTTTTTCACCAGATCCATGGTGAACGAGATGTCGCGCGAGCCGTTGAGAATGACCTGGCTTTCGGTTTCATGCACGAAGGACGTGCCGGAACTGATCTTCATCGCCTCGTAGGTGGTGTTCATGTCCATGCCGGCGGCTTTCATCGTGACCAGCGCCTCGCAGCAGGTCAGCAGGTTCGCGGTGGCCAGATAATTGGTCATCACCTTCAGCACCGAGGCCGTCCCGATCTCGCCGGTATGCAGCACCCGCCGTCCGAGCGTCGTCAGCAGTGGCAGGATGCGCTCGAACGTCGGTCGGTCGCAGCCCGCGAAGATCGAGATATTGGCGGTATCCGCCCGGTGACAGCCACCCGAGACCGGGCATTCCACCGCCGCGCCGCCTTGCGCCGTGACAAGTGCTGCAAGCCGCTTGACCTCGGACGCGTCGGTGGTCGACATCTCCAGCCAGATCTTGGTTGCGTCGACCTCGGGCAGCATCGCCTCGACCACCGCTGCCGAGGCCGCCGGAGAGGGCAGGCAGGTGATCACCGTGTCGCATTTGCGCATCAGGTCCGCGGGGTCGTCCGCCGAACCGGCGCCTTGTGCAACGAAGCTTTCGACACGCGCCGGGTCGAGGTCGAACACGCTCAACTCGAACCCGTTGCGCAACGCACTGCCCGCCAGCTTCGCCCCGACATTGCCCAGCCCGATAAACCCTACATGCATGAGATGTGCCTTTCACCTTGGTTTTCGCGCAGTGTGGCGCAGTCCGGGGGCGGGGGGAAACGATGGCTGTGCATCCTGAGCCTCAAATCCAATTGAAGCGACCGATGCCGATCGCACGGTCGGCGCGTTTCGCGGGCAAATGCGCCATCCCGGCGGCGGTGAGATGCCGTGACGCGATGCAGCGCTTGATCGGGCAGTCGGACGTCTTACCATGGGGACATGTTGACGCATCACGCCGAGGCCGATGCGCGCACCACGACTGCAAGAGAGAGGTTTACGTCAGTGAGCACAGATCAAACGAGAAAGGGCGCGCGCCTCATGGACCGCCCCGAATACACGAACAAGTTTCACCCCCTGACAGGCCCGGCGGACATGACCGTGACCGATGCCGTCGCGGCGATGAAGGAGCGCAATTACGGCTGCATCATCATCGTCGACAAGGATGATCACGTCGAGGGGATCGTCACGGAACGCGACATCATGTTCAAGGTCGTCGGTCGCAAGGGCGATCCCGACGAGATCAAGCTGTCGGACATCATGACGCGCGAGATCCGGCTGGCCAAGGAAACCGATTATGTCCTCGACTGGCTGCGGATCATGTCCAATGACCGTTTCCGGCGGTTGCCTGTCGTCGACTCCGAGAATCGGATTCAGGCCCTGTTCACGCAAGGCGATTTCGTCAGCTACACGTGGCCCGATCTTTTCGAGCAGGCGCGTGGTCTCGCCAAGGCCACCGTGATCGGCAAGTTCCACTACTTCCTGATCGGCGGCGGCATCCTGATCTACATATTGGCGATGATCGTGGTCGTAAGCGCGGTGTAAGCACGCACAGTGCCCTCGTCTCAGACCAGCCGCGTCAGTACCAGGACAATGATCTGGACAGCCATGGGACCGGCCACGAACGAAAGCGCCAGCGACAGCAGCAGAAGGCGTCTCTGGCGTTTCGGGAAGCTTGGCAAAAGAACAAAACGTGGCTTTTTCATAACCGGAAATTATGATTCCGGGTGACAAAGTCCATGTGGCGCGTCGAATGGTCCCGGACATGTTGTCTGTGTGACCGGATAAGCAAGCGTGACAGGTCGAAGCGAAGGCGAGGATGACGATGCAAAATCCGCAAAAGGACGACGCCGCGTCGTCCGATCCGACGAAGCAAAATGACGCGCCCCTCGATCATGAGGAGCAGGTGGTCGCGCGCGGCCTGCAATACCTTGAACGCGGCATGCTTTTTCTTGTCGTGCTGATGACCCTCGTGGCGGCCTATGAAGAGATCCTGATCGTCATCGAAGCCGGAAGCGTGCAGCTTGGCGACGTCCTGTTGATGTTTCTCTACACCGAGGTCATCGCCATGGTGGCCGTGTTCTACACCGGGCGCGGCCAGCCTTTCGTCTTTCCGATCTTCATCGCGATCACCGCGCTTGCCCGGTTGATAGTGCTGCAGGGCAAGGACATGGACCCCAACAGTATCTTGATCGAGGCCGGCGCGATCCTCCTTCTGGCCGTTGCGGCGGTCATTCTGTTACGGTTTCTGGGCAGATGACGCGGCCGCGCCTTTATCTGGCCAGAACAACATCCCCGCGCACATCCAGGCCGTCGATCACCGCGTCCACCAGATAGGCGGCGACGTCGCTGCGCGAGATCAGACCATTGCGCCACTCGTCCGGACTGCGCAACACCCGCGCCGTGCCGGTGCGCGCGCCATTGGTCAGGATGACCGGGCGCACGATGGTCCAGTCGAGACCGCTTTCCATGATCAGCGATTCCTGCCGTGACTTGTCGTCATAGACGCGCCCGAGCACCGCGTTATGCCCCAGTTTTTCCAGAGCGCTCATCGCGTCGCGGCTGCGCCCCGCGCCGAACCCGGTCACCGCGACCAGCCGCGTAACATCCGTGGCGTCCATCGCGTCGATCAGAGCCGCGGTGCTGAGGGAAAACAATGTCTCTTCCTGCCAGAGCATCGAGGGACGTTCCTTGACCCCGAGCGCGTAGATCACCGCACGGACGCCCTGAAGGGCACATGTCAGATCCCCTGGGTCGAGCGCGTCGCCCGCATAAGGCTGCAGCCCATCGCGCGGTGTCATGGTGTCGGCTCCGCGCGCAAAGCCGCGCACCTGTAATCCGCGGCTCAGCGCCTCGTCCACCGCATACGCGCCGATTCCCGAGGTTGCCCCGAGGATGAGCACCGGCTTGTCCTTGGCGTCGGATCGGATGTCGTTCTCGCTGGTCATGTCGTCTCCCTTTCTACGATGTTGCCGATCCTAGCACGGTTTCGTCACAACTCGGTCCCGGCGGCGCCAGGCCCAAACAACGCGTCGGCCACAACCCGCGCCGTTGCGTCCCAGTCGGGCAGGTCGGCCGCGACGCGCAAGGCCCCGTCCGAGCGCTCTTGCCTCAGCGCGTCATCGGTCAACAGCCGCCGGATCGCACCGGCCAGCGCCTCGGGGTCATCGACGGGCACCAGATGCCCGGCTTCGGGCGGTACCGTTCCGGGTACGGCGCCGACCCGAGTGCTGACGATGGGCAGTCCGTGGCCCATGGCCTCGGCAAAGACGATGCCGTAGCCTTCGTAGCGTGTGGCAAGGGCAAACACACTGGCGCGCCGGTAGAGCGCGTCGAGCACGGGTTGCTCCACCTCGCCAGCGATGGTGACCCTGTCGGTCAGCCCGAGCGCCACGCACAGTTCGCGCAGCGCGCGGGCCGTGTCAGGCTCATGCGCGCGCCCGACGATCTCCGCCTGCCAGTCGAGATCGGTGATCCGCGACAGCGCGTGCAGCAGGACGTCATGCCCCTTGCGCCGCGCCTGCAGACCGACGGACAGAATCAGCGGCGGAATGGCCCTTGCGACGGATGAAGAGACGGCCGGTGTGACACCGGGCCGGGCGATGCTGATCCGGTGCGCCTGCACACCGTAGTGATCCTGCAGCAGCCCGCCGATATGTGGGCTGGTGACCACGATATGCCGCGCAAGGGCAAGGTTGGCTGCCTCTTGCGCCGCCATCCGGCGCGCGACGTCCGGGCCAAGGCCCGGCTCCAGCGCGAGCGGATGATGCACCAGCGCCACAAGCGGTGCGCGCAACTGCTTCAGACCCTCGGTGTCAAGCGCGCCAAAGGCCAGCCCGTCCACCAGCGCCGGGGTATCCGGGGGCACCGCCTGAAGCTGCGCAAGCGCGCCCGCCATGTCTGCGCCGGTCGGGTGCGGAAAGCTGTCGCCGAGGCGCAGGAAGCGGACGTCATGCCCGATCCGTGACACGGCGTCCCCCAATCGTCGATCGTAGAGATATCCGCCGGTGACCGTGTCGATGTCCCCGGGCACGGCAAAGGCGAAACCGCGCTTTGGCGGTCCGTGATCAGCCTTCATAGCGTATCCTGTGGCACAACGTGTCTTGAGCGCGCAGAATGGACGCGTAGTCGCGGGCCAGATCGGTGAAACGGGTTTCGCCAGAGATCATCGCGTCGAGGCAGGGATCGGCCAACAGGCGCAACGCGACCTCCAGCCGCCTTCGATAGGTCCAGCGCGCAGCGTGATCGGCCGGGATCCCGCCCACCTGAGAGCCGACAAGCCGCAGGCGTCTTTGGTGAAACGCACCACCGAGCGGCACGCGCGTTTCCCCCGTGCCGAACCAACTGGCCTCGACCACGGCTGCCTCGCGCCCGGCGAGCGACAGAGCGGTCGTGAGACCCGCATCGCTGGCCGAGGCGTGGATCACGACATCGGCCTCGCCGCGGGCGGTGTCCGGGGGCGAGAAATCACACCCGAGCATCTTCGCGAGCCTGGCCCTTGAGGGATCGACATCCACAAGGCACACATCGGTCGCCGGAATGCGCGCCGCCAGATAGCCGACCAGCCCGCCGACGACGCCTGCGCCCACGACCGACACCCGGTCGCCGGGCTGGACCCGCGCATCCCATATGATGTTAAGCGCGGTTTCCATGTTCGCGGCGAGCACCGCCCGATCGGCTGGCACATCATCGGGCACCGGAACGGCCGCGTCAAACGGGCACGCGAAACGATCCTGGTGCGGGTAGAGCGCGAACACGAGCTTTCCCTTGTCGGATCCGGACGCGATACGACCCACGGCGCTGTATCCGTATTTGACCGGGTAGGGGAATGCGCCATCCTGAAACGGCGCGCGCATGGACTGATATTCCGTCGGCGGGACGCGGTTTTCGAACACAAGCCTTTCGGTGCCGCGGCTGATCCCCGAAAACAAGGTCTCGATCACGCAGTCATCATGGCTTGGTACAACCGGCGTCGCACAAAGCGCGACCTGCTCGGGCCCCATCACCCAGAGCGCCCGCGCCTCGCCGCCCGCGGTCATGATCCGTGAAGCGCGGTCGTCGCGGCCATGTGCGGCCAGACATTCGCGACCGCCGCGCTTTCGAGGCTGCAATCGAAAACGACATCAGAGCCAAGCCCGTACACGCTGGTTTCAGGCCGTCGCGCGTCGGCCAGACGCGCGACCGGGCGAGTGGTCAGGCCTTGCGGTCCGGCGCCGATCAGAAGCGGCGAGATGGCAACATGAAGCCGGTTGAGCAGATCCGCCTCCATGAATCGCGCGATGGTGATGCCGCCGCCTTCGACCATCAGGTGATGCAGCCCGAGCTTGCGCAGCCCGGCGACGATGGCGTTCGGTTCGATCCATGTCCCGCGGGGCAGGCGGATCACCTCGACGCCGGGCGGGCGTTGCGTGTCCACCGCCTGAATGACGATGCGGCGCGCGCCGTCCTCGGCGAAAAGCCGCGCAGTGTTCGGCAGACGTCCCGACGGATCGATGACCACACGGGCCGGGGAGGTTCCAGGCACCAGCCGGACGTTCAGCCGCGGATCGTCGTGCAGCGCCGTTTTCACACCCACGATCACGGCATCGACCAGGGCACGCATCCGGTGCAAATGCGCCAGGCCGTCCGGGCCGGACACATCCGCCGCGTCACCGGATTCAGTGGCCACGCGACCATCGAGAGACTGACCGATCTGGGCGACCAGATGTTGTGTTTCCGGTACCGCGATCATCGACCCATAGAGGTTTATGGCCGCCCGTTCGCCTTGCGTCCAGGTTCCGCAGCACAGGCAGGTCCGGCCTTGGCGTGCGTCGCGAATCCGGTCCCAGACCCTTTGTGTCAGTTCCACTCTCTGCATTCCCGGCTCCGTCCTGTTATCGGCTTGGTGCCGGCCTGAAAAAGGGATCGGGCACCGTTTCATCTCGCAAAAACATAGACATTAACAGAAAAATGTCATCCACCGGGTTTCGCGTCGGCGGGCATGGCCAGCAGATCGACATGCCCGATCTCGGCTTCCAGCCGCGCCAGATCTGCGCGCCGACGTTCGAGCCATTGCGGCGCCGCGGCGCACCCGGACTCGAAAGCGGCTTCGGCGATCCCGCCCAGCAGGGCGTCATGCAGCGCCGTATCCTGTGGCCCCAGATGCCAGGGGCTATGGCCGATCACGACCTCGAACCCGTGCGCACGAAACACATCCGCCGCGGTCGTTCCGGCGTCCGGTCCCAGAGCGGGGCCAAAGCCCTTTTCGCTGCATTGGTGCGCGTTGAACGCGCGGGTCACGTCGGGGTCGTCGGGATCTTCCGGGGCCCACCGCATCTGCCCGTCGTAGCTGAGCACGGCATAGACGCCGACGCCCGCCCGTGCGACGCGTTCGGCGAACCGGACGAGCCAGTCCCGAGAGACGAGATCAAGCAGCGCCGACGCCGTCACGAGATCCACGTCATCCAATGGCAGCGCGTCGATGTCGGCCAGGTCGATCTCGTGTGTTGTCGCCCCTGGATGCTGTGCCGATGCTTCGGCCAGAAGACGGGCGTCATTGTCCAGCAGGCGCCAGTCGATATCCCTGATCCCCTCTGCCGCGAACGCGCGCGTTGTCGCGCCGGTGCCGCACCCTAGGTCCAGCACCGTCGCCCGAGGCCCGATGACCTGCGTCGCCATGCCGAGCACTCCGGCGTCGCGCGCGCGCAGGTCGGCCGGCTCTCGCAACCTCAGCCATTCGGCGTCGAACCCCATATCAGAGATCCGCCTCGTACCAGCCACGCGCCACATGGCTTTCGTGCAGCACCACCCGGATGCGGCGCAGCAGTCCCGCATCGCCAAACCCCTCGGTTCGGGCGATTTCGGCGAGCTTTTGCCAGATATGCTGGCAAAGGAATTCCGTGGTGGTGAACTTGCCCTTGAATTCCGGTTTGTCATCGAGATTGCCATACCGCAAGGGTTCGAGCGCGCGGCTCAAGGCATCCGTCGCAAGGCCGATGTCGACCACGAGTCCATTTGCATCCAGGTCCTCGGTATAAAACGCCGCATCCACGACAAAGGTCGCCCCGTGGAGCCCCTGCGCCGGTCCAAAGACAGGCGACGGAAGCGAGTGGGCAATCATGATGTGGTCTCTGACTTCGACTGCGAACATGTGCGTTTCCCTTTCGTGCAACCGAGAGCGACGTATCACGCTATCGAACCCGGTCAAGTTGGGGATACGGACCGGCGGAACTTCGCACATTTTCAAGCTCATGTTGGCTTAACGGTTCAATGACCATATGTGACAGGCTTGCAAGGTGGCGACGGACATCCGTGGACGCCCCGAAGATCGTCGTGGAAGGAACATGAACTTGGCACCACTTCAGGCAACGCAAGATCGCACGGACGGAATCGGCGACCCCGACGCGCCGCGCCACTGGCTGGACATGCCGGTCAAGGCGCGTCGGGCACTGATCCTTGTGCTCAATCTCGCCACGATCTGCGTGCTTTTCGCAGCGATGCTGGCGCTCTTTGCGCAGACGGGCATCACGTGGGCCGAATGGATCATGCTTGGGGCGTTCCTGCTGACGCTGCCATGGCTGTCGATCGGAGTTTGGAACAGCATTGTCGGGTTCCTGCTGGATCGCCGTTGCGGGGCGCAAGCGCCGGCAAAGGTGACACCGGCACTCGACCGGATAGATGGGGACGAGCGGATCACGGCGCGCGTGGCGGTGGTCATGCCGCTGCGCAACGAGGATCCCGACGCCTCCATCGCGCGTCTGCGCCGACTGGAACGCGAGGTGGCCTACAGCCCGTGGGCGGCACGTTTTTCGTTCCACATTCTCAGCGACACGGACAATGCCAGCATCGCCCTCAAGGAAGAGGCCCGCGTTGCAGCTTGGCGCGCCGAGCATCCGCAGGCAGCGATCCATTATCGCCGCCGCAGCGAGAATACGGGGTTCAAGGCGGGCAATATCGCGGATTTCCTGCATTCGGCCGAAGGTGAGTGCGACTTTTTCCTTCCACTCGATGCCGATAGCGAGATGGGCGCGGAAACCGTGTTTCGCCTTGTCCGGGTCATGCAGGCCAGCCCCGAGATCGGCATGCTGCAAAGCCTCGTGACGGGCTTGCCATCGCGCAGCTTCTTCACGCGCGCCTTCCAGTTCGGCATGCGCCACGGAATGCGGTCCTACACACTCGGGGCGGCGTGGTGGCAGGCCGATTGCGGACCCAACTGGGGGCACAACATCCTCATCCGGACAGAGCCGTTTCGCGCGCATTGCATGCTGCCCGTGCTGCCCGGGCGCGGTCCGCTGTCCGGGCCCATCCTCAGCCACGATCAGGTCGAGGCGGTGCTGATGCGGCGCGCTGGGTACGACGTGCGGGTGCTGGCCGAGGAAAGCGACAGCCACGAGGAAAACCCGCCCAGCCTCGTGGATTTCATTCGCCGAGAGTTGCGCTGGATGAACGGCAACCTGCAATATGTCCGCCTTTTGGGTTTGCCGGACTTGAAGCCTGTCAGTCGCATCCAGCTGGTCCTCGCGATCCTGATGTATGTCAGTGCCCCGGCTTGGATCATCTTCATCCTGACCGGCGCGGGCATCGCGACGGGCATCGGCCAGCCGAGCGTTGCAACCGGCGGTGTCGCGGACGCGCCCGGGCCGTATTCATTGGTGGCAGGGGTGGCGCTTTTTGTGCTCCTCATCACACTCAGCCTCTTTCCCAAGCTGTTGGGCCTTGCGCAAATCCTGACCTCGCGCGCGCGCAGCGCGACCTATGGCGGGCGGCTACGGGTGGTCCTTGGCGGGTCGGCCGAAATCGTGCTGTCGATGCTGATCGCGCCGATCGTGGCGCTTGCGCTGACCCGCTTTGCCATCGGGTTGTGCTTTGGCCAGCGTATCGGCTGGACCGCGCAACAGCGCAATCGCGACCGCCTGCACTGGGACGAAGCCGCCCGCGTTCTCTGGCCGCAGACATTGACCGGGCTTGCGCTTTGTGTGCTTCTGGGGACGATAGCGCCGTGGGCCCTGATGTTCGGCGCACCGGTCATCGTGGCAATGCTGGGGGCCATACCCATCGCGGTGATATCAACATTGCCGGCGCTGAGCCATTGGTCGATCGAGTGTGGTCTGTTCGACATTCCGGAGGATCGTCATGTCGACCAACCGGAAACCGTCGAAAGACGCGCAACCACTGCCTGAGACGTCTTGGATCCAACCGGGAGGACATAGATGACCATCCAACGCTTTTCCGCTGTAACGGCGTTATGTGCCGTAACGACGCTCGGCGTCACACAGCCGGCACAGGCAGAGCCAGCCACCTGGGAAATCGACCCCGAACACACCGTCGTGGCATTCACGGTAATGCATCTCGATTTCGCGAAGGTGTTGGGGCGTTTTTCGGAGATCGAGGGCGACTTCGTCTATGATCCCGAAACTAACGAGCTTGGCGAGGTCCGTGTCGAGATCGGTGCGGACAGCGTGGATACCGATCACGAGGAACGCGATGGTCACGTCCGCGGCGAGGATTTCCTTGACGCAGAAGAGCATGCCAGGATCACCTTCACCGCGGATGGTGGCACGCCCGAGTCCGACACGCGGGGCACGGTGACCGGTGATCTGACCATCCGCGGTGTGACGCAGTCCGTCACGCTCGACCTGGCGCTCAACAAGCGCGGCGAGTATCCCTTTGGACACGGCAAGGACACGCTCGGCATCTCGGCCACCACCGAGATCAAGCGCAGCGATTTCGACATGACTTACGCGCTGCCGACGATGGTGGGCGATACCGTGGAAATCATGCTGGAATTCGAGGCGATCCGCGCCGACTGATCCGGGCCGAACGACGACGGCACATCACGCGGGCGTCGTCCTTTCCGGGATGATCTGCTGGATCAGGCCGGCGAACAGCAGGTAAATGCTGGTCACCACAAGTCCCCAAAGCGCCCAGCTTTGCAGATCGAACTGGACCCATGCGGCCAAGCCGGCGAAAAAGGTCCACGCAAAGACCACCGGCAGCGACAGCCAGCGCCATCGCCTGGTGCGCACGGGGTGAATGAACTTGAGCGGCAGGAACATCGCCACCGACAGCACCGCGACAAGCGCGAGGATGAACCAGAAATCCGGTTTCACTGCGAACATCACGATCACCATCATGTTCCAGCACCCGGGAAAGCCATGGAACGACTTGTCTTTCGTCTTCATGCTGGTATCGGCGAAATACATCGCGCTTGCATAGGTGATCACGATGATCGCGACCCATCCCGTCCAGCCGGGCAGCAGACCCGAGGAAAACAGCGCGAAGGCCGGGATGAAAACATATGTCAGATAGTCGATGATCAGATCGAGAAGCTCGCCATCGAAGCGCGGCGCGTGGGTCGTTACATCGTATTTGCGCGCCAGCGGTCCGTCGATCCCGTCCACCGCGAAGGCGACGACCAGCCACAGAAACATCAGTTCCCATTCGCGGTCGATGGCCGCCAGCATGGCGAGCATCGCAAAGACGGCGCCCGTGGCGGTGAGAAGATGGACAAGAAGGGCACGGGTGCGCGTGGTCATGCCGGCGTAAATGGCGCAAAGCAAGAAAATATGCAAAGGGAAACCCGCCCCGTTGTTTCGGGAGCCGGGCACGGGTGCGCGGGTCCGGCATCAGTCGCCGACGCGCACCTCCTCGATCGGATAGGCAAGATTGTCCTGTGCCTCCCAGGTGACATGACAATCGTGACAGAAGGCCTGGCTGATCCCCATCGTGTCTCCCGTTCCGGTGACGGCGTCGTAGCGCCAGTCGTCCGTGTCGGGGGCGGCCCCAGGCTCAAGTTTGGTCATCACGAACAGCGGCCCGATGCTGCCCGCGCCCGAACTGATCCCGAAGCTTTCCTGGGCCAGCACGGACCCGACTGGCAAGTCGACGCCTTCGGATGCGAATTTCAGGTATTCTTCGGCGGCCGTGTCATTGTCAAAGGTCTGCAGCAGTCTCTCGCTATGCGCCCCCTGAACGGCCGGCCGTGTCTAGGTCACGGTCCAGTCGCTGTAGGATGTCGCAGCCACGAGATCGTTCTTGGCATAGGCCTCGGCCATTTCGGCCTCCATGCAGTCATAGAAGGCGTTGATGTCCTCGGCGCTCATGTCCCAGACGCTTTCGTGCTCGACCGTGCACTCCGACGCTGTCGCAGGCATCGCAATCGTCAGGCTGGCGGCAAGGGTGATAGGGGTGGCAAGAAATGTGCATTATGCATTGGGTGTCTCCATTCGGCTGGAAGAAGATCCTCGTCGTCCGCACGAACAGGATGGCACGGCCCAATGTCACGTGAACCCAACGATTAAGTGACGGTCATGTTCCATAAGTCGGTTGGGTGAACGCGGCCGCGTGCGGCCGCGCTCGCATTTCGCTTATGCCAGCGTCATCCGCCGATCATAGCGTGAGCGGCTCCGCAAGGCCGCGGTCCCGCGCTAGCCGGGCCGCAACCGACGCAACCGCCAGATCCTGAAGCCCCACACCGGTGCCGTCGAACAGGGTAATCTCGTCGGTCGACGCGCGCCCGTGATGCGCGCCGTTGATCACGGCACCGATGGGTGTGATGTCGCCCTCTGCGATCAAGCCATCGCCCACGGCATGCTGCGCCTCGCCGATGCTGATCGATTGCGCGATCTCGTCGGTGAAGACCGTGGATCTGGCAAACAGCGCCGGATCCACCTCTTGCTTGCCCTTGGTGTCGGTGCCCATGCAGGCGATATGCGTGCCCGGCTTGACCCAGTCCGCCATCAGCAAGGGCTGATGCGCGCTGGTAATCGTGATGATCACATCCGCCTGAGCACCCAGATCCTCTTGGCTGACCGCCTCGAAGGCCAGGCCGCATTCGGTGGCGACCGCTTCGAGACGCGGCAGCATGTCAGGATGCGGGTTCCACGCCACCACCTTTTCGAAATCGCGCTGCTCGGCGGCGGCGCGAAGCTGGAAGCCGGCCTGATGACCCGCGCCGATCATTCCCAGCACCTTTGCATCGGGACGCGCGAGATGCGCGATCGAGATGGCCGAAGACGCGGCCGTACGCAGTGCCGTCAGGTAATTTCCGCCCACGAGCGCCGAAAGCTGACCGGTATCGGGATCGAAAAGGCACACCGTGGACTGGTGATTGGTCAGCCCCTTCTCGGCATTGCCGGGCCAGAACCCGCCGGCCTTGAGGCCGAGAACGAGGCCAGCACGATCGAAGCCTCCCTTGAACCCGTAGAGCGCATCGGCATGGCCGATCGCCTCGCGCACAACTGGGAAGTTATAGGCATCGCCCTTGGCCATCGCGCCGAAGACGGCACTGACGGCAGAAAATGCGTCGGCCCGGCTGATGACCTGTTCGCAAATCTTCTCGCCAACGATGACGATACCCTGCTGTTTAACCTGGGTGTCCATCCTTGCGCCCTTCAATAGGCGCGGCCGCGCGCGGACACGGGCCACACCGTTTCGACCTTGCCGCCCCTCACGCCGACATACCAGTCGTGGACATTGCAGGTCGGGTCGCAATGGCCCGGCACCAGCCGTAGCTTTTCATTGACCTTCAGCACGCCATCGGGATCGGCCACGACGCCATGCTCGTCCGAGCACTTGACGTATTCCACATCCGTGCGCCCGAATATCACCGGCAGGCCGCTATCGACCGATTGCGCCTTGAGCCCGGCATCGACGATGGCCTTTTCGGGCTTGGCATGGCTCATGACGCTGGTCAGGATGAACAGCGCGTTCTCCCACTCGCCCTGATCGATGCGCTTGCCGTCTTTGTCGAGGATGCGCCCGTAATCGGCATCCATGAACGCGTACGATCCGCATTGCAGCTCGTTATAGACACCCGAATTGCCCTCGAAGTAATAGCTGCCGGTGCCACCGCCGCCGACGATGTCGCACTCGATGCCTTCCGCTTTCAGCCCCTCGACCGCGTCGCGCACCTGCGCCACCGCCAGATCGATCTTGGCCTTGCGATCCTCATATTTGTCCATGTGCTGCATCGCGCCCTGATAGGCTTGGAGCCCGGCGAATTTCAGCCCCGGTGCGGCGTCGATCGCCTTGGCAATGTCGACCACTGCCGGCGTGGTGGTCACACCGCAACGACCCGCACCGCAGTCGATCTCGACCAGACACTCGATCTGGGTGCCGTGCTTCTGCGCGGCTGCCGAAAGATCGGCGACATTGGCCACCTCATCGACACAGCAGATCGTACGCGCGCCCAGCTTTGGCATCCGTGCAAGCCTGTCGATCTTGGCGGGGTCGCGCACCTGGTTGCTGACCAGCACGTCCTTGATGCCGCCACGGGCAAAGACCTCGGCCTCGCTCACCTTCTGGCAGCAGACGCCGCAGGCCCCGCCGAGGCGTTCCTGCAGCAGCGCCACGTCGACGGATTTGTGCATCTTGCCATGCACGCGGTGGCGCATGCCATGTGCCTTGGCCCATTCGCCCATCTTCACGATGTTGCGCTCGAGCGCGTCGAGGTCGAGCACGAGGCACGGGGTCTGGATATCCGCCTCGTCCATGCCGGGCATGGCGGGGATGTCAAAGCCGACCTCGTATTGATCGAATGTCACGGGCTTGTTCATCAGTCTGTCTCCTCACTTGATCCAGGGCAGGGTGTCGAGATCGACATTGCCACCGGTGATGATGACGCCGACACGCTTGCCGGCAAAGGTCTTCGGGTTCTTGAGGATCGTGGCCAGCGGTACGGCGCAGCTTGCCTCGATCACGATCTTCATGCGCGCCCAGGTCAGCCGCATCGCGTCGACGATTTCCTGCTCGCTTGCAGTTAGTATATCCGTGACGTTATGCGAAACGAAATGCCAGGTGTTTTCCTTCAGCGGCACCTTTAGGCCGTCGGCGACGGTCACCGGCGCGTCATCGGCGATGATGTGCCCGGCCTTGAAGCTGCGATAGGCGTCGTCGGCCTGTTCGGGCTCGGCCGCGTAGATCTCCACCTGAGGGGCGATATTCGACAGCGTCAGGCACGTGCCGGACACCATGCCGCCCCCGCCGATCGGCGCGATCACCGCATCGAGGTTCTCGGTCTGCTCCATCAACTCGGCCGAACATGTGGCCTGACCGGCAATCACGCGCAGATCGTTGTAGGGATGTACGAAATCCGCGCCTGTTTCGGCATGCACCCGTGCGAACACCTCCTCGCGGCTGCTGGTCGACGGCTCGCATTCGGTGATGATCCCGCCATAGCCGCGCACCGCGTCCTTCTTGGCTTGCGGGGCGGTACGCGGCATGACCACGTGGCAAGGGATGCCGCGCCGTCCCGCCGCGTAGCTGAGCGACAACGCGTGATTACCGCTCGAATGGGTGGCGACGCCGCGCTTTGCCTGCTCGTCGCTGAGACCGAAGACGGCATTGGTTGCACCGCGCACCTTGAACGCGCCGGCCTTCTGGAAATTCTCGCACTTGAAGAAGAGTTCGGCGCCTGACAGCTCGTTCAGATAGGACGAGGTCAGAATGGGCGTGCGGTGGATATAGGGCTTGATCCGCTCATGCGCTGTGCGCATGTCGTCGATCGTCAGGTCGCCCGGGCCTTGAGTGTCCAGCATGATCTTTCCTTTTAGGCCGCTTTGGTGAGGGCGGGCGTGGCTGTGGCGCGATAATGCTCCTGCGCCGCGGTCACACCACTGCCCAACTTGACCGGGTAGTTTAGATCGGCCATCGCCATCTCGATGGTTGCCAGACCCGACAGCATCATCGAGTCGGTCAGGCTGCCCAGATGCCCGATGCGGAAGGCGCGCCCGTTCAATTCGCCGAGGCCCACACCGAAGCTCATGCCGTAAGTCGAAAACGCACGATCGACCAGCGCGTTGCTGTCGAACCCTTCGGGCACATGAATGGCGCTGACGGTGTCAGAGTAAAGATCGGGCGAGTGCGCGACCAGGCTCAAGCCCCAGCCCCGGACGGCCTGCCGCACGCCCTCGGCCCGCCGTGCATGGCGGGCGTAGACGTTGTCGAGACCTTCTTCGAAAAGCATCTTCAGGCTTTCGGCCAGTCCGTGGATCAGTTGAAGCGGCGGCGTGTAAGGATATCCGCCATTGGCATTGGCGCCCAGCATGTCCTTAAAATCGAAGAAGGTTCGCGGCAGTTTCGCGGTGTCCATCGCGGCGATCGCCTTGGGGCTGACCGCGAGGATCGCCATGCCGGTTGTCAGCATGAAGCCCTTCTGCGATCCCGAAACGGCGATGTCCACGCCCCACGCGTCCATCTCGAACGGCATGGAGCCCAGCGAACTGACACAATCCACCATCAAAAGCGCCGGATGATTGGCCCCGTTCATCGCCGCGCGGATCGCAGCCACGTCCGAGCGAACCCCCGTCGCGGTTTCGTTATGGGTAACAAGCACGGCCTTGATTGCGTGCGCCTTGTCGGCGCCAAGCGCGTCCGCGAACCTGTCGGCGGGTGCACCCGCCCCCCAGGCGCAGTCGATGACCTCGACGTCCAGATCGTGGCGCTGACACATGTCGATCCAGCGGTGGCTGAACATGCCGTTGCGCGCGACAAGCACCTTGTCACCGGGCGACAGCGTGTTGCTGATCGCCGCCTCCCATCCGCCTGTGCCAGAGGCCGGAAACGTGACGATCTTCGCGTCTTTGGATCCGAAAACGGTCTTGCAGCCGTCCAGCACCGGAGCGAGCATGTGTGCGAAGGCGGGCGATCGGTGATCCTGCGTCTGCACCTGCATCGCGCGCCGCAGCCGGTCGGGAATGTTCGTCGGTCCGGGAATGAAGACCGGATTCTGATCTGACATGACATCATCCTTGTTTGTTCTGATGACACATTACACCATGCCCGAGATTTTTGCAATTTTCTTGAAATGATTTTTCATTTTGGATATGTGGCTTACATGTATATGGTTTTGCAAGGTTTTGAATTTTCCGATTTCGCGCATTTCATAATCGCGACCAAGGTTTCTTCAAGATGCCGTGCTGCTGAAAGGACGTGACGCCGTGACACAGACCAGACGCCAACGCGGCCGGCCCAAATCGCAGTTTTCTGATAGTAGCGCCGGCACCATGCAATCGCTGGACCGCGCGCTGACCGTGCTTGTGGCTGCGGCGCGACAGGACGGGGTCAGCCTGTCCGAACTGGCGCAGTCGCTCGACATTCCGACGGCGACGACGCACCGGATCCTGACCACGCTGCAAAAGCGCGACTTCCTGCGGTTCGACGAGACGCGTCAGGACTGGACGATCGGGATCGAGGCGTATCGCACCGGGGTGGCCTATCTCAAGCGCACGGATCTGTCGGATGTGGGCCGTCCGGTGATGCGGCGGTTGATGGAGGAAACCGGCGAGACCGCCAACCTTGCCGTGCCGGACGGCGCCGAGGTGGTGTTCATCGGTCAGGTCGAGACCGGCAACCCGATCCGCGCCTTCTTCCCGCCCGGCTCGCGCACGCCGATGCACGCCTCGGGGATCGGCAAGGCGATTCTTGCGGTGCTGTCGGAGGAGCGTCGCAAGACGCTTCTGAGCGGGGCGGGGCTGCGCGGCTTTACCGACCAGACGCATGTGACGCGGGACGCGCTATTTGATGATCTGGTGCGAACGGCGGCGCGCGGCTGGTCGTTCGACCGCAACGAGCGTCACGACGGCATGTCCTGCATCGGGGCCGCCATCTTCAACGATCGCGGCGAGCCGTGTGCGGGCATTTCCATTTCGGGCCCGTCCTCGCGGTTCACCGATGCGCGGCTGCCGGAGTTCGGTCTCGCGGTCAAACGGGCCGCGACCCGGATCACGCACCTCATTGCCGGACAGGCCGCGACCGACGGGGACACGGTCGACAGGGCCGCCTCTTGATCCCGCGATTCCCGCGCCACCCCCTTTTCTAAGAGGCGACATCGGTTATATGCTATGCGCACGGGGCAGCAAGACGCGCAACGAGGGTGATACGATAGATGGTGACGTTGCAGTTTCCACTCATGTCCGGATCGGACGATGATGCAGATGATGACGGCAAGAGCTCTGTCGCGGTCAAGACGCGCCCCAAGACAGAGCGACCGCCGCTGTACAAGGTGCTATTGCTCAACGACGATTATACCCCGATGGAATTCGTGGTGGCCGTGCTCGAGCGGTTTTTCGGCATGAACCACGCGCAGGCCTTCGAAATCATGCTGACGGTCCACAAGAAAGGTGTCGCTGTCGTCGGCGTTTTCAGCCACGAGATCGCCGAGACCAAGGTCGGACAGGTGATGGATTTCGCCCGCCGTCATCAGCACCCGCTGCAATGTACGATGGAAAAGGAATAGCGTGAGCGCCTCGTCACGCCTGGCGCTCGCCATGGAGACGGGATTCGTCACGCTTCCCGAGATGGGAAGAGTGGCGCTGTTCGGTCCACGCCCCGGCCTCGACCTGGCGGCCCTGCCGGCGGCGCGTGTGCATGTCGTGACACCCAGGAAACCAGATTTCGATCATTACACCGCGCGCCAATATGCGTGTTCCGTGGCACCCGAAGGGCGGTACGCGGCATCGTTTGTCTTTCTGCCGCGCGCCAAACCTCTGGCGCGCGCATGGGTTGCGCTCGCGGCTCGGGTGACCGATGGTCCGGTGATCGTCGACGGAGACAAGACCGACGGTGTGGAATCCATTCTCAAGGATTGCCGCCGCCGCGATGCCGCCGACACGCCACTGTCGAAGGCGCATGGCAAGATCTTCACGCTCGCCCGGGATGTCGATTTCTCGGACTGGGCCGCGTCGTCAGACAAGCAGACCGACGGCGGTTTTGTCACCACGGCAGGCGCGTTCTCCGCCGACGGGATCGACCCGGGATCGAGGTGGCTGGCAGAATGCTTGCCGGCTGACATCGGGTCGCACGTGGTCGATCTGGGGGCCGGCTGGGGCTATCTCGGCGCGCGTGTTCTGAAGCGTGAAAAGGTCACGCGGCTGGACCTGATCGAGGCCGATCACAGCGCGCTGGAGGCCGCGCGCCGCAATGTAGCCGATCCGCGCGCCGCGTTCCATTGGGCCGATGCCACGACGTGGTGGCCGGACACACGGGCCGACAGCGTGGTGATGAACCCGCCCTTTCATACCGGTCGCGTGGCCGATCCCGACCTTGGGCGTGCCTTCATCGCCACGGCCGCGCGCGCGCTCAAGCCGTCGGGCACGCTCTGGATGGTGGCCAACCGCCATCTGCTTTACGAAGCGACCCTGACGGAAAAGTTCAAGCATCTCGACGAGATCGCCGGCGACGCCCGGTTCAAGATCCTGCGGGCACGGCACCCGGCGCGTCAGGCCCGCTTAAACCCCGCATATCCCATTCCTGGACAGTCCTGAAAGGCTCATGCCATGTCATTCACCATCGCGGGCAAGACGGCCATCGTCACCGGCGGCGCCAACGGGATCGGCCTCGCCATCGGGCGGCACTTTGCCGACAAGGGCGCCAACGTCATGTTCGCCGACAGGGACGAGGCGCAACTCAAGGCCGAGCTGGGCAAGACGGCCGAGGCTGACAACGTGCGCTATTTCGCGGGCGACCTGCGCGAGCGGCTGGCTCAGGCCAATCTGCTGTCAGGCACGATCGACGCCTTCGATCAGATCGATATCCTCGTCAATGCCTGTCGGCAGGTTGTGCCGTCGGACCCGCTCAACCCCGATGACGATGCCGTCGAACTGCTGCTGCAGCAGAACCTGATGACCTCGCTGCGGATGAGCCAGATGGTCGCCAAGCGCATGATCAAGCAGAGCAAGGGCAGAACCGAAGGCCCGGCCGGCACCATCGTCAACCTGTCCTCGATCGCCGCGCGGCGCACGCATCCCGATTTGATGGCCTATTCCATCTCGTCCGCGGCGCTCGACCAGATGACGCGCAGCCTCGCGGTGGCCCTCGCGCCGCACCGCATCCGCGTCAATGCCGTGGCCTTCGGTTCTGTCATGAGCGCATCTCTCAAGGACACGTTGCGCGATCACGGCGATTACCGCGAGGATATCGAATGTCACACGCCCCTGGGACGGATCGCGTCGGCAATGGAGCTGGCCGAGGCGGTGCAATATCTCGCCTGCGAAGGCTCGAGCTTCATGACCGGTCAGATCCTGACGATGGATGGCGGGCGCAGCCTGCTTGATCCTGTCGCCGCGCCGGCGCATTAAGGGTCTGAACTATGACACGTCGTGACCCCCGGCAAGGACGATGAAATGACGGACGACTTCACCCAGAAAAAGACCCGTGCCGCCGCATGGTTCCGGCACTTGCGTGACGAGATCGTGACCGCCTTCGAGGCGCTGGAGGACAGTCACGTCACCGGACGGTTTTCGGAGTCGGCTGCGGGCCGATTCGAGATCAGCGAAACCACCCGCACCAGCGAGGACGGATCGGACGCGGGCGGCGGGCTGATGAGCGTGATGCGGGGCGGCCGCGTCTTCGAGAAGGTCGGCGTCAATGTCTCGGAGGTCTACGGACAACTTGGCGAGGCCGCACAAAAGGCCATGGCGGCGCGCGGCGTGCCGGGGATGGAAGACGATCCGCGCTTCTGGGCGTCGGGGATCAGCCTTGTGGCGCATATGCAGAACCCGCATTGCCCGGCGGTTCACATGAACACGCGGATGTTCTGGACACCGGGCGCATGGTGGTTCGGGGGCGGCTCGGATCTGAATCCCTGCATCGAATACGCCGACGACACCGCGCATTTCCACGCCACGCAACAGGCGCATCTCGA
>JAWLGF010000088.1:0-7767 GCA_041685205.1 Roseovarius sp. | reverse complement strand
CGCGCCCACCACCACGATGCCGCAGGCATCCGATCCGGCATGGCCGGTGACCGGCGGATCGACCGCCACGACGACGCGGTCGAGATCGGGGGGAACCTCGCGCCGGCACGCCTCCAGCATCGCGGGCGTCCAGAGCGCGTCCTCGGCGGCATCGACCAGCACACCGTCCAGCTCCTGCCGGCCCAGCCGCGTGCCCGCATAGCGCGCCCGCACCTCTTCGAGGAAACTCTCGGCGAGGAAGGCCGCGTTGGCCTCGGTCGGGGCACTGGTGACCACCGTGCTGCCGGACGCAAGCACGTCCTTCAAAACGCCGACATTGCGCGGCGTCGTGGTCACGCAGACCCGCGGGTCGTCGCCAAGGCGCAGCCCGAATTGCAGCATGTCCCAGGTCTCGCGCGCCTTTTTCCACTTGGCCAGCTCATCCACCCACGCACCGTCGAATTGCGGCCCGCGCAGACCCTCGGGGTCATGCGCCGAAAACACCTGCGCGGTGGCCCCGTTGGGCCAGACAAGGCGCTTGCGGGTGGCCTGCCATTCGGGGCAGCGGTCGGGCGGGCTGCACGCCATGATCCCGCTTTCGCCGAAGATCATCACGTCGCGCACCTGATCGATGGTCTCGCCCACCAGCGCCAGCCGCGTGCAGCGACCCTCGTCCAGCGGTCGCGCGCCCTCGACCTGGGCGCGCACCCATTCGGCCCCGGCGCGCGTCTTGCCCGCGCCGCGCCCGCCCATCACGATCCATGTGCGCCAGTCGCCTTCGGGCGGAAGCTGATGATCCAGCGCCCAGAACTCGAAGATGTAGGGCAGCGCCAGCAACTCGCCGTCACTTAGGGCATCGAGGAAGGCGTCCTGAACATCTTGCCCTTCTGAGACGATCCATGCGGCACCCGATCTCAGATCGGGCGTGGTCGAAATCGATGGCGTATCCGTGGACAATGCCACGCTCTTGTTGTCTGCGTTTGTCAAGTTGCGCCTCCGCTTCTATTGCGATCTTCAGCCATTGCCGGATTTCCCCGGTGGCCTTGGTTGCGTTCTTCAGCTCGTCCAGATCCCCGGCCTTGATCCGAAGATACAGATCCTCCAGTTCGCCGCGCATATCCGCCAGCTGACGTTCCAGCGCGTTGATGGAGGTGGTCAGGCCGGTAGGCCTTTCATCCGGGGTAATCAGTACCATACGTGCTCATGCCTCATGCGATTGTCTCTTCTTGCAAGGGAGCCCCCGCCGTGCCGACATGAAAAAAACGGCCGCCGGGGAACCCCCGGGGCCGCGTGCCCATCTCGGTCAGCATGCCACAACCTATACGCTGGAGCGTGCGGTGAGTCAAATCTCACCGCGCGCCAAGCGTTTGATTTGGTTACCTTTTCTTAATCTTCCACTTGAGGCCGAACCGCTATTCCGCAGCCTCGGTGGCTTGCGTCACCTCGCCGGCCTCGATTTCGGCGGCGCGTTTCTCGACCTGCTCGACGATGTGGTCGATCATCTGGGCGTTATCCATCCGATGGCTTTGCGCGCCGGCGAGATAGACCATGCCGTTGCCCGCGCCGCCGCCGGTAAACCCGACATCGGTCATCAGCGCCTCGCCTGGGCCATTGACCACGCAGCCGATGATCGACAGGCTCATCGGGGTCTTGATGTGCTCCAGCCGTTCCTCGAGGATCTCGACGGTCTTGATCACGTCGAAACCCTGCCGCGCGCAGGACGGGCAGGAAATAATGTTGACACCCCGGTGCCGCAGGCCAAGCGATTTCAGGATCTCGAAGCCGACCTTGACCTCCTCGACCGGGTCGGCGGACAGGCTGACCCGAATGGTGTCACCAATCCCCGCCCACAGCAGGTTGCCGAGACCAATGGCGCTCTTGATCGTGCCCGAGGTCAGCCCGCCGGCCTCGGTGATGCCAAGATGCAGCGGGGCGTCGGTGGCATCGGCCAGTTGCTGATAGGCGGCAGCAGCCATGAACACATCCGACGCCTTCACGCTGATCTTGAACTCGTGAAAGTCGTTGTCCTGAAGAATGCGGATATGCTCCAGCCCGCTTTCGACCATCGCGTCGGGGCAGGGCTCGCCGTATTTCTCAAGAAGATGCCGTTCTAGAGATCCGGCATTGACGCCGATCCGCATGGAACAGCCATGATCGCGTGCCGCCGCGATCACCTCGCGCACCCGTCTTTCGTCGCCGATATTGCCGGGATTGATCCGCAGGCAGGCGGCCCCCGCCTCGGCCGCCTCGATTCCGCGCTTGTAGTGGAAATGGATGTCGGCGACGATCGGCACCGGGCTTTCGGCGACGATCTCTTTCAATGCCCGCGCCGACGGCTCGTCGGGGACCGAGACGCGCACGATATCCGCGCCGGCCTCGGCGGCGGCCTGCACTTGCGCGACCGTGCCCGCGACATCGGTGGTCAGCGTGTTGGTCATGGTCTGCACGGAAATCGGGGCATCCCCGCCCACGGGCACGTTGCCCACCATGATCCGGCGGCTCTTGCGGCGATCGATGTTGCGCCACGGGCGAATATGATTGAGCGACATCGCGTTTGTCCAATCCGGTCTGAGATGACTTTCCCAGGACAAGGTAATACGCGCGGCCCACGGGGGCAATCATGCGGATCCCGTCAGTCCTGCGGCGCCTGCAACTGGGCCACATATTGTCGGAGATCCTGATCTCCCTCGATATCGGCGACCTCGTAGCGCTCGGTCAGCGGCCCGGCGGCCAGCGCGAGATTCGATGTGACTGCGCCGTTCTCGCCCGCAGGCCCGTAATGCTTGCCGTCGACGGCGAAATAGACCGCACCCGAGGACCCGATCCGGATGGTTGGCGGCGCTTCGGTGGCGGGGACGTCGAACGTGTCACCGGGATTCAGCACGCCTTCGAAGATCACCGTTTCATCGGCATCGCGCACGCGCACCCAGGCTGGGCGCACCGCGACAACCTGAAGCGTGTCGGGTTCGTTCTCGACGACCTGCGGTGTTTCGGGTGCCTCGTCTTTGTCCTCTTTGGTCCGCCGATCCGCATCTGACCCGCCTTCGGGCAAGTCCATGTCCTGCGCCTCGCGCAGGGCCATTTCGATGCTATTGTCGATCTCCGGCCCGGCATCGCGTTGTGGCAGCGTACCGACCTGACGCGGATCGAGCGTGGATATCGGTGCATCGCGGGCGGTCATGACCGGCACGTCCAGCGCCTGTGGCCGGTAAAGCCGGCTGAGACGGTCATCGCGCGGCCGCTCGGCAAGCTCGACCGCGTCATCCGCGTCCTGCCCACCTTCGCCGTCGCGCGCCATTGCGCCTCTCAGCGGGTCAAGATCGGCAAGGACCGTGGGCGTGTCCTCGACCGGGGACAGTTGGACCTGCTGGACCTGCCGCAGCACACTCCACCCGCCATAGCCGATGGCAGAGATCAGCGCGACCAGCACGAGGATCGATCCGATCGCGCCCGGCTCGACGCGCGCCATGAACCCCTCTTTGGCAGGCAGGAAGGGGGTATTGGGCGAAATCAGCGGATCCTCGACCTGCGCCTTGCGCCGCGTCTTTAGTCTGGGCGACTCGTCGGGCTTGCGGATCGAGGATGCCTTGGCGGACATCCCGTGCGCGATGGAGAAGCCCGATTCGACACAGAAGGTCTGGAACGCCTTGTCGGGATCCATGCCAAGATAGCGCGCGTAGGACCTCACATAGCCGGGAATAAAGCCGGGCGTGTCAAAGACCGACGGGTCGGCATTCTCGATCGCGGCGACGTAATTCGCCTTGATCCTGAGTTCCCGTTCGACATCCAGAAGCGATTTTCCGAGCGTTGCCCGCTCTCCGCGCATGAGGTCTCCGAGCCGCAGGTCGAACGCGTCAAATCCACGGATATCAGGATCTTCATCCCCGGTACCGTGGGGAAATCGCCGCCCAATCATGCGCTCTGTGCCTCTTGCGTATCAGTCGATTTTGCCTGCGAACAGCAGATCACTCCGACCTTTTATTTGTCGAAGATTAACACAACGCAAATACCAATGCACGTAGAGAAAGGTTAACCGGCCAGTTCCGCCCGGTTGAGCGCACAATGTGACCACAGCGCGTCCATCGCCCGAACAAGTCCGTCCATCTCGTCAGGTCCATGCACCGGAGAAGGGGTGAAACGCAAGCGCTCCGTGCCACGCGGCACGGTCGGATAGTTGATTGGCTGTACGTAGATGCCGTAGCCGTCCAGCAGCATGTCGCTGATCACCTTCGTATGCACCGGGTCGCCGACGATCACGGGCACGATATGGCTGCCATGGTCGATGATCGGCAGGCCCATGCCCTTGAGCCGGGTCTTGAGAATCTTCGCCTGGGTCTGGTGCCGCACGCGCAGATCATTGTCGCGCTTGAGATGTGCGACGCTCGCCGCGGCCCCCGCCGCCACCGCGGGTGGCAGCGACGTGGTGAAGATGAAACCCGGCGCATAGGACCGGATCGCATCGCACATCCGCGCGGACGCCGCGATATAGCCACCCATCACGCCATAGGCCTTCGCCAGCGTGCCGTTTATGATGTCAAGCCGGTGCATCAGGCGGTCACGCTCGGCCACGCCGGCGCCGCGGGGCCCGTACATGCCGACGGCGTGCACCTCGTCGATATAGGTCAGCGCCCCGAATTCATCGGCCAGATCGCAGATCGCCTCTACGGGTCCGAAATCGCCATCCATCGAATAGACCGATTCAAAGGCGATTAGCTTGGGCGCATCCGGGTCATCGGCAGCCATCAGTTCGCGCAGATGCGCGACGTCGTTGTGCCGGAAGATCCGCTTGGCCCCGCCGTTGCGGCGCACGCCCTCGATCATGCTGGAATGGTTCAGCGCGTCCGAATATATGATCAGCCCGGGGAACAGCTTGGGCAGCGTGCTGAGCGTGGCGTCATTGGCGATATAGGCCGAGGTGAACAATAGTGCGGCTTCCTTGCCGTGCAGGTCCGCAAGCTCGGCCTCCAGCCGCTTGTGATAGACGGTCGTGCCGCTGATGTTGCGCGTGCCGCCCGAGCCTGCGCCGGCGGCCTCGATCGCCTCGTGCATCGCATCAAGGACGGCGGGGTGCTGACCCATCCCCAGATAGTCGTTACCGCACCAGACGGTAATCGGCGTCTCGCCGCCGTCCGGCTTGCGCCAGATGGCGTGCGGGAAATGTCCCTGACGCCGCTCGATGTCGATGAAGGTGCGATAGCGTCCTTCCTCGTGCAGACGGTCGATCGCTTGATCCAGTTTGGCCGCGTAATCCACAGGTCGATCCTTCTTTCGTCGCCTCAGGCGGTTTGCGCCCTTCCCGAGGGTCTTTCCGGCTAGTTTCACATCCTATGCCCTTGTCAATGTTCATATATGGCACGCCCTGTCCAGACAACAGGTTACAAATTGCCGCCCTTCGCCTCCTTGATGCAGGTCAAGACCGTCGGCCAAGCCGCTGGACAGTGCCGGGCGGGCTGATACCATCACGCCGCTCACCCGGACCCGAAAGCAAAGGCAAGACATGTCCCTCTCCGCTGTTCTCGACCGCATCGACGATCAACTGCCAAGCGCCCTTGACCGTCTGACGGGGCTGTTGCGCATCCCCTCCATCTCGACCGATCCGGCCTACAAGCAACACTGCGAGGATGCGGCGGATTGGCTGGTGTCCGATCTCGCCAGCATCGGGGTCGCGGCCGAAAAACGCTCGACGCCAGGCCATCCAATGGTGGTCGGCCATATCGACGGACCCGAGCGGCCCGACACGCCGCACCTGCTGTTCTACGGTCATTACGACGTCCAGCCCGTGGACCCGCTGAACCTGTGGCACAGCGACCCCTTCGCGCCCCGGATCGAGGACACCGACAAGGGTCGCGTGATCCGCGGGCGTGGCGCCTCAGACGACAAGGGGCAGCTCATGACCTTCGTCGAGGCCTGCCGTGCCTGGCGCGACATCAACGGCGAAATGCCGTGCCGCATCACCTTCTTCTTCGAGGGCGAAGAGGAGTCGGGCTCGCCCTCGCTGATCCCGTTCATGCGCGACAACGCCGAAGAACTCGGCGCGGATCTCGCGCTGATCTGCGACACCGCGATGGTGGCGAGGGGCGTGCCGTCGATCGCGTCGCAACTGCGCGGCATGCTCAAGGACGAGTTCACGATCCACGGCCCCACCGTCGACCTGCATTCCGGCTCTTACGGTGGTCCCGCGCTGAACCCGCTGCGCGAGATCGCCCGCATCATCGCGTCGTTCCACGACGAAACCGGCCGGGTCACGGTCGACGGGTTCTACGAGGGCGTCCACGAGGTCCCCGACGAGATCCTGCGCCAGTGGCGGAATTCCGGCTTTGACGAGGATGCCTATCTGTCGTCGGTCGGCATGACCGAGCCGCACGGCGAGGCCGGCTATTCCGCGCTGGTCCAGCAATGGGCCCGCCCGACGCTGGAGATCAACGGCCTCTGGGGCGGCTATCAGGGCGCGGGCACCAAGACCGTGATCCCGGCCGAGGCGCATTGCAAGCTGACCTGCCGTCTGGTGGGTGACATGGATCCCGACGCCCTGCGCACGCGGATCCGCCGCCATGTCGAGGACCGCCTGTCACCCGACGCGCGGGTCACGTGGAACCAGGATCTCGACGGCTCGCCCGCCGCCGTGATGAACACAGACCGCCACGAATTCGAGGCCGCAAGACAGGCCCTCTCCGAAGAATGGAACCGCGAGGCGGTGTTCGCCGGCATGGGCGGATCGATCCCCATCGCGGGGTATTTCAAGCAGATCCTCGGGCTGGACGCGATGCTGATCGGGTTTGCACAGGACGATGACGCCATACATTCGCCAAACGAGAAATACGACGTGGACAGCTTCCAAAAGGGCATCCGATCCTGGGCGCGCGTGCTGGACGCGCTGACGCGGTAAGGGGCACCCGCATTCATTCGCAATCGACCGGTCTGCGGAAGGAGCGGATGATGGCCGTATGCGTATTGACGGGCGCGTTTGGCCTCAAGGGGACATCCGGGCGACAGCCCCGGCGCGGTACGCGGCCGAAGGCCGCAGCGCCAACGCATGTCCGCCCCCCGGACAGGCGATTTGTTCGAGCTGGCGCATCAATTGGGGCTTTTTCGGTTTAACAGGGATAAAGTGCCCTGAAACACCGTCGGATCGCCTGCCCGCGGACATGCGACGGCGCTGCCGCGTCGACCGTCCCCTTCAGGTCATTCGCGTTGGCACCTGCCTTGGCCAATCCATCCGGCAGCGCGCCGGCCGGGCCGCGACCCCGCTGACATCCATGCTGACAAATCGGCCACACCCGCGCGAATCCGCATCCGCGGGTCGGTGCCGGATTGGCCTGCGTCGCAAATCGGAAAGTCGGACCACACCGAATGGGCCACAGGTGGAGGAGCAGTCCACCATGCGCATGCGCATATCAGGCAAGGATCCCCACGATGTCGGACCAGCAAGACGACCTCATCCTTTCGGAGCTCGATGACGAAGAGCTTGTCCAGCAGATGTTCGACGACCTCTATGACGGTCTGCGCGACGAGATCGAGGAAGCCGTCAACATCCTGCTGGAGCGCGGCTGGCAACCCTACCGCATCCTGACCGAGGCGCTGGTCGGCGGCATGACCATCGTCGGCAAGGATTTCCGCGACGGCATCCTGTTTGTCCCCGAGGTTTTGCTGGCCGCAAACGCAATGAAGGGCGGTATGTTCATCCTCAAGCCGCTTCTGGCCGAGACCGGCGCGCCGCGCGTCGGCAAGATGGTGATCGGCACCGTGAAGGGCGACATCCACGATATCGGCAAAAACCTTGTGTCGATG
>JAWLGF010000024.1:23426-30709 GCA_041685205.1 Roseovarius sp. | reverse complement strand
CACGACATGGTGAAACTGCGTCTGGTCGGCATAGGCGGCATCGAGATGCGCGGGGTTCACATCCCCCGACATCACCGCGAAAAGCTCGATATCCTCCTGGGCCAGAACGCGCACCATCTCGGCGCTGTCGCCGATGGCAAGCTCGTCCAGCGTGCGGTTCTCGATCCTTTCGGGTGTGGTGTCGTTACATTCGGACATGGCGACCTCCGTCGATCTGGGTTGTGGTCCCGGTCACGCCCGAGGATCTGTCAGAGGCGAGAAACGCCGCGACATCGCCGACCTCGTCGGTGGTCACGAGACGGCGCTCGGGCGCATGCTCGCGCGCATCCTGCAGCAAGCTCTCGAAATCCTCGATCCCCGAGGCCGCGCGCGTGGCGATCGGACCGGGCGACAGGATATTGGCGCGAATGCCCTGCGGCCCGAGTTCCACCGCGACATTGCGGGTGATCGATTCCAGCGCCGCTTTGACCGGACCCATGATGTTGTAGTGATCGACGACCTTTTCGGCCCCGTAATAGCTGACCGTGAGCAGGCTGCCGCCGTCGCGCATCAACGGTTCGGCGCGGCGGGCCAGACGCAGGAAGGAGTGACACGAGATGTCCATGGCCTGCGCGAATCCTTTGGCGGAGCAATCGACGACCCGCCCGTGCAGATCCTCTTTGGGGCAGTAGGCCACGGAATGCAGCAGGAAATCGAGCCGCCCCCAGCGTTGCGCGATGGTGTCGAACACCGCGTCGATCTGCGCCGGCACCGCCAGATCGAGCGGCATGAGCTCGGCCGCGCCCACGGCTTCGGCGACCGGGCGCACATGCGGCAGCGCGTGGTCGTTCATGTAGGTCAGGGCCAGCGTGGCGCCGTCGCGCGCGAACGCCCGCGCGCAGCCCGTCGCGATGGATTCGGCGTTGGCGACGCCGACCACGAGCCCGATCCGGTTTTCCAGTATCATGGCGCCATCCTCACATCTGAAAGACATAGGTGCCGGGTGCGTCGCACAGCACCGCGTAACCCGCCTCCGGCCGGCCCGACGGCGGCGGCGCGATGCGGGTGCCCGAGCGGTTCCGCAGCCAGTCGGCCCAGCCTTCCCACCACGACCCGTCCTGCATGTCCGTCGCCTCAAACCACGCCTCATGATCGAGGTAGCGGTCGGCATGCGCGGTGGTCGCGATGCGGTAATGGCGGCGCTTGTGGCCCGGCTCGGAGATGATCCCGGCATTGTGCCCGCCATTGGTCAGCACGAATGTGATGTCGGCATCCGTCAGGTGATGGATCTTGTAGACCGATTTCCACGGCGCGACGTGATCCCTTTCGGTGCCCACGGCGCAGATGTCCACATCGAGATTGCTGAGCGACACGGTCTTGCCGTCGATCCGGTACTTGCCGTGCGACAGGCGGTTTTCCAGAAACAGACCGCGCAGGTATTCCGAATGCATCCGGTAGGGCATGCGCGTCGTGTCGGCGTTCCAGGCCATCATGTCGTTGGGTTCGGCGCGCTCGCCCATCATCTTTTCGTGGATCAGCCGCGACCAGACAAGGTCGTTGGAGCGCAGCATGGTGAACGCCCCGGCCATCTGGTTGCCGTCGAGATAGCCCTGATGCGCCATCAGATCCTCGAGCAGCGCGACCTGCGCCTCGGACACGAAAAGCGCCAGTTCGCCCGGTTCCGAGAAATCGACCTGCGCCGCCAGCAGCGTCATGGAGGCCAGCCGGTCATCGCCGTCACGCTTCATCGCCGCAGCCTGGATGGCCAGCAAAGTGCCACCCAGACAATAGCCCGCCGTGTGAATGCGCCGCGATCCGGTGATCGCCTCGACGGCGTCGAGTGCCATGCGCGGCCCCTGATCGAGATAATCCTGCATGCCCAGATCCCGATCCTCCGGGCCGGGATTGCGCCACGAGATCATGAACACCGTGTATCCCTGATCCACCAGCCAGCACACCATCGAGTTATGCGCCGACAGATCGAGGATGTAGTACTTCATGATCCAGGCAGGGATTATCAGGATTGGTTCGGGATGCACGGTGTCGGTCGTGGGGCTGTACTGGATCAGTTCGGCGAGATGGCTGCGCGCGACGACCTTGCCGGGTGTGACCGCCAAGCCCTCGCCAACCGTAAGTTCTGAAGGCGTCTCTTGCGGCGCGGGATCGGGCGTGACCCGTGCCGAGACATCGGCGGCGGTATTCATCAAGCCCTGCATGACGCTCGCACCACTCGTTTCTTGTGCCCGGGTCAGAACCTCGGGATTGAGATGCGGGAAATTGGTCGGCGATACAGTGTCGAGCGCCTGGCGCACCGCGAAGCTGAGTGCAGCCTCGTTGGCCGGTGACATGCCGCGCACCTCGGTCGTGGCCGTCTGCCACCAGTCCTCTGTCAGAAGAAAGCTGTCGCGCAACAGCGAAAACGGCGGCGTGTCCCAAAGCTCTGACGCGAAGCGGCGGTCATTCGCGACCGGCAGATCGACGTCGGTTCCAAGGGCGCGCGCCGCGACGACGCCGGGTGCGCGCAGCGCCTTTTCCGCGAGCGCCGCCTGTTTACCGGGTGCCGTGCCCAGATGCATCGCCCAATCCGCCATCGCGCCCCAGAGCGTCGACGGCGCCATCCCTCCGGTCGCCTTGCCGATGGCCATGCGCGTCACGCGGTCCATGAAATCCGCATGGGCCGTGTGGATGTCGTCGTTTGTCATCTGCTTGTTCATGGGTCCCCTCGGATGTCCGTGTATCGATTTGGGTACATCATGGATGTAACACCCATGATGCACTTGCAGCAAAGTGATTTGCATGCGCAGAACAAAGGCGGGTCTTACGGCGATCTGCACTGGCGAGGTGCAGATGATGCATGTCGGGTAGGCGATTGTCGGGCCGGGGCCGGGATGCAAGCCCGCGACGTCTCAGCCCGAAACGTCCAGCCCCATCTGGCGCAACGTCCAGCTCGTCAGATCCCGCAGCATCGTTGCCGTGGCCGCGTTCAGCCCCGCGACGACATCCCGAACCTCGGGTGACGCGACGGTGGCCGTGCTTTGCACGGTGCGGCTGCCGAGGATGGCCGCATCCTCGTCGCGCACCAGCCGCGCGGTCAGGCGGACCCGGACCGTGACCGTATCGCCCTCGGCCTCCTGTTCGGCCTGAAAATCGGTCAGTTCCGAAATCAGCGTGTAATCCGCCGTGCCGCCGATGGGCCGGCGCCCGACATAGCGTAGCGCGCCCGTGTCGTTGAGGCTGCGCACCATCAAGGTCGTCAGCATGACGGGCGTATCGTCCGTCCAGCGCACCCCCGGCAGATACGCCGCCTGGAGCGGGCCGGGCCGGATCATGATCCGGTCGGTGTCGAGCGCGCCGCCCGTGGTCGGCGTCTCGATCACCAGATCGCGCTGCAGGCGGCCTTCGACCGCGGGCATGTCTGTGGGCGCGCGCAGGTCGTAGGCCTCGAGCGGTGTGGTGGCGTCGCCGATCGAGGTGATCGCGGCGCACCCGCTCAAGGCGAAAACGGCCAGCAGGGGCAGAATGCGGCGTATCGGGATCATCTTCGGAACTCCGGTGTCTGGCGGTTGAGGAAGAACCGCGCTGGATTGCGCTCGATCTGCCGGGCGATGCGTTCGAGACTTTCGATGAGATTGCGGGTTTCGCGCGCCAGCTGCGTATATTGCGGCAGGCCCGCCCCGGTGAATTCGCGCACCGAGGCCCCCGATTGCCGGACCACCTCGCTCAGCTCTTCGAAGGTGCGGTTTGCGCTTTCGGCGGCACTGCGCAGATCGGCGGTCACGCCCGGAATGTCCTCGGAGACCTGAGCGATCGTGCCGTCGAGCCGTTCCATCATGCGGCGCAGATCGCCGGTGATTGTGCCGAGATCCTCGTTCATGACGCGGTCGGCGCTGGAAAACGCCCGTTCGGCGGCGGAAAGGCTGCGTTCGCCGGTGACCAGCGCCTGATCGATCGCCGCCAGCGTCTGGTTGGCATTGGCGAAGGTGTCGGTGACCTGTGCCATGGTCGTCGACGCGTCATCGGCCAGCCCGTCGATCCGTCCCGTGGCATCCGACAGGTTCGCGCCGACATCGGCGGTGACGCGATTTACCGTTTCGGTCGCTTCGCGGATGTCCGAGACGATCGCCGGGAGGTCTGTCTCGGCCACGCTGTTGACGGTGGTGACCGCGCGGTCGGCGTTCTCGATCATCTCGCGCGTCTCGGCCACCAGCGTCGCGCCGTCCCCGGTGATCAGCTCGTCAAACGAGACAGAGGCGGCGTCGACACTGTCGAGCGTGCCGACAAGCCGGTCGATGGCCGCCTCGGTGGCCTGCAGCGTGCCCTCGGCCTCGTTCAGCCGCCGCGTGGCGGCGCTTCCGGCGGCCGAGAATTCGCCGATCATGCCGCGCGCATCGGTCACGAGGTCCTCGGTCTGTTCGCGCAGGAACAGCGTCGTCGCCGTCAGGTCCTGCGAGATCGCCTGCAATTCGCCGGTCATGAACACCTCGGCCGCATCCAACGCGCCGCGGCCGCTTCTGAGGGCATCGTCGGCCACGTCGAGCGACGTCTCGATCCGGCCCGACAGCGATGTGAGCGCGTCCAGCGTCGTGTCGAGGTTGCCAAGCGTGCCTTCGACGGCGTTGACCACGGGGTTGAGCTGTTCGGTGAAGGCGGCGATGTCGTCGGTTGCGCCCGCGATGGTCCGGCTGACCCCGGAAAACTCCGACAGGGCGTCCGAGACCTCGTCGGAGGATCGCTCCAGATTGTCGAGGATGTTCTGCACCTTCTGCTGGTTGTCCTCGTTGAGCAACTGTCGGACATTCTCCATGACGCCGACGGCCTCTTCGATGATCCTCGGGGCGTCTTCGGTCAGGCTTTGCAGGGTAGATCGCCCGGACTCGATTTGCGGGATGCTGTCCTCTTCCTCCTCCGTCAATAACGGCGAGTCCGCGTCGCCCGAACTGATGCCGACATAGGACACGCCGGTCACGCCCATGGATTCGATGGTGGCGATGCTGTCGGTGCGCACCGGAGTGTCGCCCTCGATCTCGAGCCGGACCGTCACCGAACCGTCCCGCTCGGAGGACAAGCGTACGTCGACGACCTGTCCCACGGGCAGCCCCGAAAAACGCACCTCGGACGCGCGCGACAGGCCCGATACCGAGGAGAACCGGACGTCGTAGTAATCGAACTGGCGGTCGAGCTCGAACTGCGCGAACCATAACAGGAACGCCAGGATGCCGAGAAACCCCGCGAGGGCGAAGGCACCGATCAGGACATAATTTGCACGTGTTTCCATATATTCAGCCGGTCCTGTCCTTGGCATCCGTCGCGGCCCGGGCACGGGGGCCGTGAAAATACTCATGCACCCATGGATGGTCCACGTCCAGCATCTCGGACATCGTGCCGGTCACGAGCACGCGTTTCTCGGCCAGTACGGCGATCCTGTCACAGGTCGCATGCAGCGTGTCGAGGTCGTGCGTGACCAGGAACACAGTAAGCCCGAGTTGCTGCGACAGCCCCCGGATCAGCGTGTCGAAATCCGATGCGCCGATCGGGTCAAGGCCCGCAGTCGGCTCGTCCAGAAAGACGATTTCCGGATCGAGCGCCAGCGCCCGCGCCAGCCCCGCGCGCTTGCGCATGCCGCCCGACAGCTCGGACGGGTAGTTGTCGCCGGCGATCCAAGGCAGACCTGCCATCGAGATCTTGAGATCGGCCAGCGCGTGGCGCAGATCGGGCGTCAGGTCCGGGATCATCCGCAGCGGCACCTCGACATTCTCGCGCACCGTCAGCGAGGAAAACAGCGCGCCATCCTGGAACATCACGCCGTTGCGGCTGTCGATGGCGATGCGCGTTTCCTCGTCGGCGGCCAGCGCGTCGATGCCGAACATCCGGATCTGGCCCGCGCTTGGCCTGAGCAGCCCCACGATGCTGCGCAACAGCACCGATTTGCCGGTGCCCGAGCCGCCGACGACCCCCAGAACCTCGCCCCGCCAGACATCGAGATCGAGATCGTCGTGCACGACATTGTCGCCGAACTGGTTGCGCAGGCCCCGCACCGAGATGATCGCCTCGCGCTCCATCACACCCCCATCTGCGCGAAGAAGACTGAAAAGAGCGCATCCGCGACGATCACCGCGAAGATCGCCGTGACCACCGCGGCGGATGTCATCCGGCCCAGGGATTCGGCATTGCTGCCGACCTTCATGCCCGCGTGACAGCCCACGACACCAATGATCAGCGCAAAGACCGGCGCCTTGACCATCCCCACCATGACGTGGCTGATATCCGTGCCCTCGATCAGCCGCGTGCGGAACATCGCCGGCGAAATCCCGAGCTCGATCCATGACATGATCGCGCCGCCCAGAAGCCCGGTGATATTGGCGATCAGCCCGAGGATGGGCAGCATCAACAATAGCGCGAGGATACGCGGCACGAAAAGCGCCATCGCCGGATCGATGCCCAAGGTGCGCATCGCGTCGATCTCCTCGCGCATCTTCATTGACCCGATGGCGGCGGTAAAGGCCGAGGCCGTCCGTCCCGCGACGATGATCGCGGTCAGAAGGATCCCCAACTCGCGCAGGATGGAAATGGCGATCAGGTCGACGACGAAGACCTCGGCGCCGAACTGGCGCAGCTGCGCGGACCCCTGAAAGGCCAGCACGACACCGATCAGGAAGGCCATCAGCGCCACGATGGGCACGGCGCGCAGCCCCACCTCCTGACAGTGATGCACCAGCGCCGTCAGGCGAAAATCGCGCGGATGAATGGCGGACCGTCCCAGCCGGGCAAGAAACAGCCCCAGGTATCCGCAAAGCTCCATCGCGAACACGCCGCCGGCGGCAACGCCGCGTCCCACGTGCTCCAGCCGGTCGGTCCATGTCTGGGGGGCTGTCTTTCGGTCGGGGATATCGGGCAGGGCGGCGCTGACCGTCTTCAACAGGTCGGCATGGGACGGATCGGCCCCGCGGATCTCGGTGGAATATCCCGCGTCCGACATACGCTGTTGCATTTTGGCTATGGCCCAGGCCCCTGCGGTGTCGAGCCGCTCGACGCCTGAAAGGTCAATATGCGTCCGCTTCGCAGTCAGGTCGTCAAGCCTGGGGTGAAGTCGCGCCAGCGTCTGGACGGTCAGCACGCCGGACAACGTCAGGTCGCGCCTGTCGTCATGCTCGGTTGATTGCACATCCGCCGAAACTGATCCTGTGTCGGACATTTCCCCTCGACCGTTCCCGGCGTCTGAAGTTTCGCGACAGTCTGACGAGACCCTCGGGGAAAAACAAGAGCGTCAAGGCCTGCGTGACCCGCAGCAAGTCGCGGTCTGACCA
>JAWLGF010000024.1:0-23326 GCA_041685205.1 Roseovarius sp. | reverse complement strand
TTCCCGGCGTCTGAAGTTTCGCGACAGTCTGACGAGACCCTCGGGGAAAAACAAGAGCGTCAAGGCCTGCGTGACCCGCAGCAAGTCGCGGTCTGACCAGTCAGAGCCCTGCCGGATCAGGGGGCGAGCCATTGGCCGGCCCAGTCGTCGCCGCGGTCGAACCGCGCGCGGCGATGGTCGGCGCCAAGGTGCAGCGCGTCGATGGCTTGCACGGACAGTCGCAGCACCGCGAAGGCGGCGCGTTCGGGCGATTTTTCGTATCCGAGCGCGTCTTCGATCGGGGTGCCGGGCGCCGGTGTGCTGCCATAGGCCAGGCGCGAGGGCTCGGGCACGCGATCCCATGTATCTGCAACCTCGGCACCCGACAGGATCGCGACCTCGGCCTCGATCCGGATCTGCAGATGCGGCCCCGGATCCCACACGTGCAGCATGGCGCGCGGATCGGTGCGCAGCTCGGACACCTTGGCGGAGTGGATATCGGTGTGGACGTCGAGACAGGCCGACGCCCTGTCGGCTGCCCGCAAGACAACCGTGCGCGCCTGCGGCCTGCCATCCGGGCCGATCGTAGCCAGCGTCGGATGCCGCGCCGGGGCGTGGCGATCATGCACCCCACGCACCAGCCGCATCCAGACCTGCGCGTGAAGCGCCGCCAGATCGGCGGCCCATGGATGGGGATCACGGCTCATTCGGGTTCATCTTGATTTGAGAAGGATGTCACGTGCCATGGGCACGACGATCACAAAGCCTGCGTGAGCGTTTGCGCCACGCGGTCTTGCGTCCCGCTTCAGGGTGCACCGGCGCGGCGTTCGCACCCCATCGTGACTATACTGACGCAGGATCGGTGGGCTTCGGATCGGAGGTCGAGGCAGGCGGCACATCGTCGAGCCCGGTCCTGCGCTTGCGCTCGCATTGAATCCCGCGCTGGGCGACCTGCGCCACGGTACAGGCTGCAAGCGCCGCGGTCAGCCCGAGGGCGACACCCCCGGCGGTATGGATCGCCGCGTTGACGGCCAGTCTGAGGATCATTTCCTGTCCTCCATCGTCATGGCGCCGTGTGCCGCGAGCGCAAGTCCCGTGCCGAGCGTCAGCCCGATCAAGACTCCAGTGAGCGTCGCCTTGGTGGCGACAGCCGTGCTGATCAGTCCCATGATGATCTCCTTCCGAATTGCAGGTGTGACAACAACTAGGCCAAGTGCCCGCCGGGTCTAGCACATCGGGGTCAACGGCCGCGGGGCGTGCACGCTTCGCCCTGAAATGCGGCAAACGGCGCGGCGCGCCCCTGTTTTTCGACACTGCGTTTCAAAGACGCGTTGACGGTTAGCGCATGTCTGACGATATCTCCCGAGCGTGATCCCGCTTTGGTTCAGGCGCAGGCTGGAACGATCCGAAATCGCGAAAGGGTTCGTCTTGATCAAAACGTTGACCGGAGTCTGGGCCCTGCTTCTGGGGATCGTCCTCATCATGCTGGGCAACGGCATGCATTTCACCCTGATCGGCCTGCGCGGCGGGATCGAGAATTTCTCGGCGACCGAATTGTCCGTCGTCACCTCGGGGTATTTCCTGGGGTTTCTGTCGGGAGCCCGCATCACGCCGATCATGATCCGCCGCGTCGGGCATCTGCGGGTGTTTGCCGCGCTGGGCAGTTTCATGTCGGCGGGTCTGATTGCCTTTCCGCTGCTGACGGAACCCTGGGCCTGGACGATCCTGCGGATCCTCATCGGGTTCTGCATGTCGGGCATCTACGTGGCCGCTGAAAGCTGGCTCAACGCCGCCTCAACGAACGAGACGCGCGGCAAGGTGCTGTCGGCCTACATGATCGCGCAGACGCTGGGAATCATCGGGGCGCAAGGTTTGCTAAACCTCGGGGATGCGGCCACGTCGGCGCTGTTTATCGGGGCGTCGATCCTCGTATCGATCTCGTTCGCGCCAATCCTTCTGTCGGCCACGCCGGTGCCGGCGACGGATGTCGCGCGGCCGATGTCGCTGGTGCGGCTGTTCAAGGGCTCGCCCTTGGGGACAGTGGGCATCTTCCTGCTGGGCGGGGTCTACGCGACGCAATCGGGCATGGGGTCGGTCTTCGGCAGCCAGATCGACCTGACGTCGGGGCAGATCTCGCTTTTTGTGGCGATGCTGTTTGCCGGGGCGCTCTTGATGCAATATCCCATCGGCTGGCTGTCGGACCGGATGGACCGGCGCAAGCTGATCTTCGGGGCGGCGCTACTGGGGGCCGTCTCGTGCGGGCTGGGCTGGATCACGCGGGACGGTTTGCCGGCCTTCATCCCGTCGGACGGGTTCTGGCCGCTTCTGGCCGCCGCGTTCTTTGCCGGTGGGGTGACGACGCCGCTTTACGCGCTGTTTCTGGCCTACACCAACGACGCGCTCGATGCCGAGGACATGCCGTCTGCATCTGGCGGGCTGGTCTTTACCTTCGGCCTTGGCGCCATCCTCGGGCCACTCGCCACCGGCGGCGCGATGGAGTGGGTCGGGCCGTTCGCGTTCTGGCTGGTGCTCGGGGCGACCTTCGCCGCGATCGCGCTTTACGCGCTTTACCGCATGACGCAGCGGGCGACTGCACCGGCGGGCGAGAGCGACAGCTATCTCGGGGTTCTTCCGACCACCTCGGCCGTGGCGGTCGAGGCCGCTGGCGAGTGGGCGGTCGAGAATGCCGAGGCCGCGCAGGAGGCCGAGACCGCGCGCTGAACTGACCGTCGGGCAATTCTGGCGGCCCGGTGACGCGATCGGCTGACAAGAGGTCGTGCCGAACGGTCTTGACCGGGCGCAATCGCCCTACATTACACCCCGAGGACAATCGGTGTGTCGCACCGGTGTTGGGGGGACCATGTCAGTGCCGCAGGCGATCGGATGAAGAAGACCGGGCTGGATGCGACGGATATCCGCATCCTCAGTGCCGTGCAGAAACACGGCCAACTGAGCAAGACGCGTCTGGCCGAGATCGTGAACCTGTCGCCGACGCCGTGCTGGGCGCGTCTGGACCGGTTGAAGGCCGCCGGGTTCATCCGCGGCTACCACGCCGAAATCGCGCTGGACCGGATCGTGGATTTCACCCGCGTGATCGTGACGATCTCGCTGACGCATCACCGACGGGCCGATTTCGACAGGTTCGAATCCTATATCGTGCATGTCGACGAGATCACCGATTGTGTCGCGACCGGGGGCGGCATGGATTACGTGATGACGATCTATGTGCGCAACATCGCCACGTTCGAAACGCTGATGGCGAACCTGCTGGACAGCGATCTCGGGATCGACCGGTACGTGACCTATTTCACCACACGCACCGTCAAGATGGCGAATCCGGACCTTTCGAAACTCGCCGGTCATCCCCGCGACTGACCGGGTAACGTCGCGCACATGACGGCTTGGCCTGATCATGGGTTGAAATTGGTCCATTCAGACTGTGCGCAAGTCGGATTTGGACCGCAACGCGCAGAAAGATCCGCTACATTTCAGGATGACACGTCAGGATCGCGGCCGAAGGGGCCGCCGACCAGCAAAAGGGGGAGACTGCGATGTCACAATCAAGCGATTTCGGGTTCGGCACGCAGATACGCAAGTCGCCCTATTTCGATGCGACGGTCAGATGGGGCGCACAGGGGTTTTCGGTGTACAACCACATGTACATCCCGCGCGATTTCGGCGATCCGGAACAGAATTTCTGGAACCTCGTCAATGATGCCATCCTCTGCGATGTGGGCGTCGAGCGTCAGGTCGAGATCACAGGGCCGGATGCCGCGCAATTCACCCAGATGCTGACGCCGCGCGATCTGTCGAAGATGGCCGTGGGCCAGTGCAAATACGTGCTCATCACAAATGCGCAGGGCGGCATCCTCAACGACCCGATCTGTCTGCGGCTCGCCGAGGATCATTTCTGGCTGTCACTGGCCGACAGCGACATCCTGCTCTGGGCGCAGGGGGTGGCGGTGCATTCGGGCCTCGATGTCACGATACGCGAACCGGACGTCTCGCCTTTGCAGTTGCAAGGGCCGAAATCCGGCGAGATCATGCGCGCGATCTTTGGCGATCAGATCATGGACCTGCGCTATTACTGGCTGCGCGAGATGGAGCTGGACGGAATTCCGCTGATCGTGTCACGCACCGGCTGGTCGAGCGAACTGGGTTACGAGATCTACCTGCGAGACGCTGCGTGGGGCGATGCGCTGTGGGAGCGGATCATGACGGCGGGTCTGCCGTTCGGGCTCAAACCCGGCCATACCTCCACGATCCGCCGGATCGAGGGCGGGATGCTGTCCTATCACGCGGATGCCGACATCGACACCAACCCGTATGAGCTGGGTCTGGACCGCCTCGTAAACCTGGATATGGAGGCGGATTTCATCGGCAAGTTCGCCCTGCAGCGCATTCGCGAGAGGGGCGTTGCACGCAAGCAGGTCGGCCTGCGGATCGCCGGCGCCCCCTTGCGCGGTCCGAACACGCGCTTCTGGCAAATCAATCACGGCGGGGATTTCGTGGGCAAGGTCACCTCGGCGGTCTATTCCCCACGGCTGGATCAGAATATCGCGCTCGCGATGGTCCCGGCCGAGCATGCGCAGCTTGGCACCGAATTCGAGGTTTTCACGCAGTCCGGCCCGATGATCGCCACCGTGGTGCAGAAGCCGTTCTACGATCCGAAAAAACAGCTTGCCGTGGCCTGAGCGAAGGTGATCTCCGGTCATCCAATAAAAACGCGACCGTCTGCTTGACGGTCGCGTTTGCTTGTCAAGATTGGATCGCCCGATCAGCCGCGGTTGGCCCGCAGACGCTGCTCTATTCCGTCCTTTGACAGGGATGATTTCGGAGCGTCGCTGTCTTTCAGCTTTTCCACGCTGCGAATGCTGAGATATGCGAACGCCATGACCGATGCCAGAGTGCCGAGAGCGAGAATACCGATGAGTTCCATGTGAGCCTCCATGACTGTGTAATCAATTTACGTCAGTCCTTGGCAACCGGATGAGTCTTTCTCAAAAAAAAGACGAAAAAACAATGGTTTGTATGCACTTGGATACAGGTTTTGCATGCATTCGGACACAGAGCCCGGCCTATCGCGCCAGCAGAATCACCACCATCCAGAAGACCAGAATACCGATCCAGCCGAATTGCGCCGCGAAAAACCCCGCCAGAACAAGACACAACAGGAGCGCGCCGATGATCGTTGTCTGTTGCCTTGGGGGTTTGGCGGCCAGCGCCTTGTCCACGTCTCGCAGGTTTCGCCCGGGCCACAGCCCGGCGATCAAGGTCGCGGCCACCCTGCGCGACACTGTTCCCCCTCTTGCCAAAGCCTGCCTGACGACCTGCGGCATTTTGACCTCCTTTTGACGCACACAGCATAGTCGCGCCGCAGCCCTCGGACAACTGCCTTAAATATAGGCGCTGAGACAAAGAAAAATTTCAATGAGGGAATAATTAATTCCTGCTAGTTGATAACGTGCCGCTTTGCTGCTATCAATCCACCGTACTCACACGGAAAGGACAAGGCATGTGCGGGATCGTCGGATTGTTCCTGAAGAACAAGGCGCTGGAGCCGCGGCTTGGTACGATGTTGGCGGATATGCTGGTGACCATGACCGATCGGGGCCCCGACAGCGCGGGCCTTGCAATCTATGGGGCGGGACAGGGCGGCACGGCCAAGATGACCGTGCAATCGGATCGACCGGACGCTGATTTCGCCACGCTTGCCGAGGATCTGTCGACCGCGCTTGACGCCGAGGTGACCGTGCGCCCGCTCGACACCCATGCAGTCTTGCGCCTGCCCTCCGACATGACCGAGGCCGCGCGTGCGGCGCTGGCACGGCTGCGCCCCGGTTTGCGGGTGATGAGCGACGGCGAGCGCATCGAGATCTACAAGGAGGTCGGGCTGCCCCGTGACGTCGTCGCGCGGTTCGATCTTGCCGCCATGTCCGGCAGCCACGGCATCGGCCATACCCGCATGGCGACCGAGTCCGCGGTGACGACGCATGGCGCGCATCCCTATTCCACCGGGGCCGATCAGTGCCTTGTGCATAACGGGTCGCTGTCCAATCACAACAACCTGCGCCGCAAGCTGCGCGCCGCCGGCATGCGCATCGACAGCGAGAACGATACCGAGGTCGGCGCCGCCTATCTCAGCTGGCGCATGCGCGAGGGCGCGTCGCTGGGTGCTGCGCTCAAACAATCTCTGGACGATCTGGACGGTTTTTTTACCTTTGTCGTCGGCACGCGGGACGGCTTCGGCGTGGTGCGCGATCCTGTCGCCTGCAAGCCCGCGGTCATGGCCGAGACTGATCAATATGTCGCCTTCGGCTCGGAATACCGCGCGCTGGTGAACCTGCCGGGCATCGACACCGCCCGCGTGTGGGAACCCGAACCCGCCACGGTCTATTTCTGGAGCCACGAGCACAGCCCGACCCCGAACCGGAGGGCCGCGTGATGCACACCTACGACCTTGCGGCCAACAGCCTGCGCGATCTGAACGCCGCACTGCACGCCCAGACCGCCGAGACCAACCAGACCCGCTGGGACGTCGTCAACCCGCGCGGCGGCCACGCCATCGCCGTCGGGATCGACGCGCCGATCGAGGTGAATGTCAAGGGATCCACGGGCTATTACTGCGCCGGCATGAACAAGCAGGCGCGCGTGCATGTGCAGGGGTCTGCCGGGCCGGGCGTGGCCGAGAACATGATGAGCGGCACGGTGGTGATCGACGGCGACGCCTCGCAATACGCAGGCGCGACCGGGCGCGGCGGCACGCTGGTGATCAAGGGCAATGCCAGTTCGCGCTGCGGCATATCGATGAAGGGGATCGACATCATGGTGCATGGCAATGTCGGCCACATGTCCGCCTTCATGGGCCAATCGGGCAATCTCGTGGTCTGCGGCGACGCCGGAGAGGCGTTCGGCGATTCGATCTACGAGGCGCGGCTGTTCGTGCGCGGGTCGGTCAAGTCGCTGGGCGCGGACTGTGTCGAGAAAGAGATGCGCCCCGAACATCTCGAACTGCTGCGCGACCTGCTGGAGCGCGGAGAGTGCGACGCCAAGCCCGAAGAGTTCCGGCGCTACGGATCGGCACGCCAGCTCTATAATTTCAGCATCGACAATGCCTATTGACGAGGAGATGACCGTGAAAGACGCCCCCGAACACGGCCCCCCGCGGACCGACCCGATCAAGTCGGCCACCTTTACCGACCCGGTCAATGCCGAGATCCGCCGCGCGGCGGCCACCGGCATCTACGACATCCGCGGCGGCGGCGCCAAGCGGCGCGTGCCGCATTTCGACGATTTGCTGTTTCTCGGCGCGTCGATCTCGCGCTACCCGCTCGAAGGGTACCGCGAACGGTGCGACACCTCGGTGACGCTCGGCACGCGGTACGCGAAGACCCCGATCGAACTCGACATCCCGATCACCATCGCGGGCATGTCCTTCGGGGCGCTTTCGGGCGCCGCCAAGGAGGCCCTGGGCCGGGGCGCCTCGGCGGCCGGCACCTCGACGACCACCGGCGACGGCGGCATGACCGAGGAAGAGCGCCAGCATTCCACCAAGCTCGTCTATCAGTACCTGCCGTCGCGCTACGGCATGAACCCCGATGACCTGCGCCGCGCCGACGCGATCGAGGTCGTGGTGGGCCAGGGCGCGAAACCCGGCGGCGGCGGGATGCTGCTGGGGCAGAAGATTTCCGACCGCGTGGCCGAGATGCGCACGCTGCCCAAGGGGATCGACCAGCGCTCGGCCTGCCGGCACCCCGACTGGACCGGGCCGGATGACCTGGAGATCAAGATCCTGGAACTGCGCGAGATCACCGGCTGGCGCGTGCCCATCCATGTCAAGGTCGGCGGCACGCGGCCCTATTACGACACGGCGCTCGCGGTGAAGGCCGGGGCGGATGTGGTGGTACTGGACGGCATGCAGGGCGGCACGGCCGCCACCCAGGACGTGTTCATCGAGAATGTCGGCCTGCCGACGCTGGCCTGCATCCGCCCGGCGGTGCGCGCGCTTCAGGATCTGGGGATGCACCGCGAGGTGCAGCTCGTGATCTCGGGCGGCATCCGCAGCGGCGCGGACGTGGCCAAGGCGCTGGCGCTCGGGGCCGACGCCGTCAGCATCGGATCAGCGGCGCTGATCGCGCTCGGCGACAACGATCCGAAATACGAGGCCGAGTACAACAAGCTGGGCACCACTGCCGGGGCCTATGACGACTGGCACGAGGGCCGCGATCCGGCGGGCATCACCACGCAGGATCCCGAGCTTGCCGCCCGGCTGGATCCGGTCGCGGCCGGGCGGCGGTTGCGCAACTATCTCAACGTGATGACGCTGGAGGCGCAGACTATCGCGCGCGCCTGCGGGCACAACCATCTGCACAATCTGGAGCCGGAAGATCTCTGCGCGCTCACGATGGAGGCCGCGGCGATGGCGCAGATCCCGCTGGCCGGCACCGACTGGTATCCGGGCAAGCCCGGAACAGGATACTGAAACGGAAACGCGCGGGCCGACATTTGTCGGCCCGTTTTCATTACAAACGACCACAAGACAGGGGACAGACGCATGACACTGGATCTGGCGGCCTTCGCACGCGACAAAGGCATCAGGTATTTCATGATTTCATTCACCGATCTGTTCGGCGGGCAGCGCGCCAAGCTGGTGCCGGCGCAGGCGATCGCCGACATGCAGGCGGATGGCGCGGGGTTTGCGGGCTTTGCCACATGGCTCGACATGACGCCGGCGCATCCCGACATGCTGGCCGTGCCCGATCCGGACTCCGTGATCCAGCTGCCCTGGAAACCCGAGGTCGCCTGGGTCGCCGGCAATTGTGTGATGGAAGGCCAGGATGTCGCCCAGGCCCCGCGCAACGTGCTGCGCCGCCTGATCGACGAGGCCGCCGCCGAGGGTCTGCACGTCAAGACCGGCATCGAGGCCGAGTATTTCCTGCTGACGCCGTCCGGCGACGCGATTTCCGACCCGTTCGATACCGCCGAGAAACCCTGCTACGACCAGCAGGCCGTGATGCGCCGCTACGACGTGGTCCGCGAGATTTGCGACTACATGCTCGACATGGGCTGGGGTCCCTACCAGACCGACCACGAGGACGCTAATGGCCAGTTCGAGATGAACTGGGCGTTCGACGACATCCTCGCCACTGCCGACAAGCACAGCTTTTTCAAGTTCATGGTGAAATCCGTGGCCGAGGCGCACGGGCTGCGCGCGACCTTCATGCCCAAGCCGATCGAGGGGCTGACCGGCAACGGCTGCCATGTGCATATTTCGGTCTGGGACGCGCCGGGCGCGGCGTCGAAGGTCAATGTGTTCGCCACCGACAAGGGCACTGGCGACACCGGAGAGGTGGGCCTGTCGGACAGGGGCCGCGCGTTTCTGGGCGGGATCATGAAACACGCAAGCGCGCTCGCCGCGATCACCAACCCAACGGTGAACAGCTACAAGCGGATCAACGCGCCGCGCACGGTTTCCGGCGCGACATGGGCGCCCAATTCGGTGACATGGACGGGCAACAACCGCACCCACATGGTGCGTGTACCGGGACCGGGCCGGTTCGAGCTGCGTCTGCCCGATGGCGCGGCGAACCCCTATCTGTTGCAGGCGGTGATCGTGGCCGCGGGCCTGAGCGGGCTGCGCACGAATGCCGATCCCGGACCGCGCCGCGATATCGACATGTATGCCGAGGGCCATAGCGTGACCGACGCGCCGCGTCTGCCACTCAACATGCTCGACGCCCTACGCGCCTACGAGGCCGATCAGGCGCTGATGCAGGCCATGGGGGATGACTTCTCGCGGTCTTACCTGAAGCTCAAGCATCGCGAATGGGACTCGTTCGTGTCGCATTTCAGCCGCTGGGAAAAAGAGCATACCCTGGATATCTGACCCCGCGCGCATGGTGTTCGCCACCCGGGTCACCGCCCGCTTGCCGCAAGGTCACCGCAAAGAGGGTTGAAAATTCTCTTTGCTTCGTCTAAGTGTTTTTCCTGTGGGAAAGCACATGATCCAAGTCGTTTGACGATTACTGGATGCTGGTAAGAAAGATTGGCATCCGATTTCGCCCGGCAGCCCCCTAGAGGAGCCGGTACCGTTTCCCGTGGCTCACCTGTTGGGTGGCAAGCAAGCTGGCTGACCTTGGGCGATGTCAATGACTTGGTGGATCGAAAGGAAATGACCATGAAGAAACTGTCCCTTTATCTTGCAGCCACTGCGCTCGCAGCCCCTATGGCGGCACACGCACAGTCAGATGACTGCGGAGAAGTTTCGATCACCGAAATGAATTGGGCGTCGAATGAGGTTGTGACCGCCGTCGCCAACTTCATCATGACCCAAGGATATGGGTGTGATGTCAGCGTCGTTCAGTCGGACACCGTGCCGGCCGTGACATCCGTTGCCGAAAACGGAGAGCCGGACATCGTGACCGAGCTCTGGTTGAACTCGACAGGTGACCTGTATGACGAACTGAAGGACGAGGGCAAGATCGTCGAAGCCGGCCCCGTTCTCGATCCAGGCGGTGTCGAGGGATGGTGGATCCCGACCTACCTCGCCGAAGAGCATCCCGAACTGACCACGATCGAGGGCATCCTCGACAATCCGGAACTGGTCGGATCGCGGTTCCACAATTGTCCCGAAGGCTGGGGCTGCCGCGTCGTGAGCGACAACCTCGTGCGCGCGCTCGACCTCGAAGGCAACGATATCGAGGTTTTCAACGCTGGTTCGGGCCAGGTGCTGGCCTCGTCCATGGCCGACGCGGTAGGCGATGAAGAGCCGTGGTTCGGCTACTACTGGGGCCCGACCGTGCCGCTTGGCAAGTATGACATGACCAAGGTGGATCTCGGCGATGTGGATGAGGACATCCATGCGCGCAACCAGAATCAGGACGCAGACGATCCGGGCGTGTCGGATTTTCCGGACGCGCCGATCCTGACGGCCGTGACATCGACATTCCAAGAAGATAACCCCGAGGTGTTCGCCTTTCTGGAGAACATGACGTTCAAGACCGATGACATGAACGATGTTCTGGGCTGGATGGATGAAAACAATGCGTCGGGTGAAGAGGCCGCGGTCTACTACCTGCAGAATTATCAGGATCAGTGGTCCGACTGGCTGAGCGACGATGCGCGTGAGAACCTCAGCTCGGTTCTCGACCAAGGCTGATCGTTGCAAGCATGACGGGGCCGATCCTGGATCGGCCCCGTTTTTTTGTTGCGCGGCATGTCCTGAAGGATCTGCGCACAAGGGAGAATAGTGACTATGGCGACATATGATTTCGCATTCGAGGCCCTTGGCCTGCAGGACTGGTGCACATCCGGTGCCGGAGGCGACGCGCCGATGTCGATGGACGCGCTGAGCGCGCAAGCGTCAGGAGATGACAGCATCCCCTCCATGTGGGAACTGCCCTTCCCGTCGATGGATCGTTTGAACGATTCCTGCCCGGCCTTCCCGCAGTCGCGCAACGTGACGCAGGGGCTCGAACAGGGCTTCCTCAACGTGAAGGACTCGATGAGCTTCGTGCTCGACCCGATCACGCAGCCGCTGTCATGGATGCTCGAAGGGGCGATTTCCGGCATTCTCAACACGCCGTGGTGGATCGTCATACCGGTGATCATGCTCATCGTCTGGTTCGTGTCGAAATCATGGCAGCTTCTGGCCTTCGTGGCGATCAGCATCGGCGGGCTGGCCTTCATCGATTACTATTCCTATGCGATGCAGACGTTGGCGATCATCATGGTCTGCGCGTTTCTGTGCGTGCTGTTTGGCGTGCCCATAGGCATCGCCATGTCGCGATCCGACAGGATGCGCGCGGGCACCATTCCGGTCCTCGACATGCTGCAGACCTTGCCGCCCTTCGTCTATCTCATACCGCTGATCTTCCTGTTTTCGGTGACCGAGCCGAAGCTCTACGGGATCGCGATCATCCTTTACGCCATCGTGCCGGTCATACGCCTGACGGATCTCGGGATCCGAATGGTGGACGAGTCGGTGATTGAGGCGGCCGAGGCGTTCGGCATGACCGATCGGCAAAAGCTTTACGGCGTGCAGATCCCGCTGGCGCTGCCCAACATCATGGCCGGCGTGAACCAGACCATTATGATGAGCCTTGCCATGGTGGTGATCGCGTCGCTGGTCTCGGCGCCCGGTCTGGGCGTTCTGGTGCTGCGCGGGATCAATAACCTGGAACTCGGCGTCGGGCTGGTCTCGGGACTTGGCATCGTGCTGCTTGCGGTGATGCTGGACCGCACGACCAAGGCTGCGCTCAACCGTATCAACGCCTCGCAGAAAGGCTGATCCCATGAAAGACCGATCCGAGAAAAAGACCAAGATTGCGATCCGCCATCTCTACAAGATCTTCGGTGAGGACCCGAAAAGCGTGCTGCCACACGTGAAGGACGGGATGAGCAAGGCCGATCTGCTGGAGCATCATCACCACGTGCTTGGCCTCAACGATATCAATGTCGATGTGAAGGAAGGTGATATCACGGTGATGATGGGGTTGTCGGGGTCTGGCAAGTCCACCCTGATCCGTCATCTCAATCGCCTGATCGAGCCAACGGCAGGCGAGGTGGATCTGGAAGGCACCAACATCGTCGAACTCAGCGACAAGGAACTGCGTCGCCTGCGCCGCGAGGAAATGTCGATGGTGTTCCAGCATTTTGCGCTGCTGCCGCATCGCACCGTGCTGGAGAATGCCGGCATGCCGATGGATGTGCGCGGCGTGCCGAAAAAGGAATTCCAGGGCGAGGCCAACAAATGGCTTGATCGTGTCGGTCTGAAGGGCGTGGGGGATCAGTATCCCTTCCAGCTCTCGGGAGGCATGCAGCAGCGCGTCGGCATCGCGCGGGCGCTTTGCTCGAACGCGCCGGTAATGCTGATGGACGAGGCGTTCTCGGCGCTCGATCCGCTGATCCGGACGGATATGCAGGATCTGCTTCTGGAGTTGCAGAAAGAGCTGAAAAAGACCGTGGTGTTCATTTCGCACGACCTCGACGAGGCGCTGAAGCTGGCCGATCACCTGGTGATCCTGAAGGACGGCTTCGTCGTGCAACAGGGGGAACCGCAGGAAATCCTGATCTCGCCGAATGACGATTACATCATCGACTTCATTTCGGACATCAACCGCGCGCGGGTCCTGCGCGTGCGCTCTGTGATGCGTGTGACCGACGACATCCCCGACAGCGTCGCGGGCGAGGTCGATTACGATGACAATCTGGAATCCGTCATCGCCCGCTCCGGAGGCGAGACAGGGCTGACCTATGTCGTCACGAACGAGGGCAAGCAGGTCGGCGTCCTGAAAATGACCGATCTGGTCAAGGCGCTCGTGCCGACGCACGCCTCCGAGAACGGTCTGCGGGCCGGGGCCGCGTGATATCATGACCGATCACTGAAAGCTGAACGGGACGGGTTGAAGAGACCCGGCCCGCGTCACTGCATGCGTGCACGCAGTGGCAGTGGCGCGATGCGTCGTTCTCGAAATGTGAACGCCATCAGGACCTTCGGGTGGAATCCCTGTCGGACTTTTTCACAGAGCCCCCGGCCGAGGACCTTGAAAGCCGATCGCGTCACGGACAATTGTCATTGCATCTTGCCGGTCTAAGACCAGAGATGAGCGTATGCGGCGCTTCCTATGCCGTCGTCCACGCTCGGATCACGGGACGCAAGCGTCCGATCTTCGGGGCCGGCGTCCATCAAGTCTGCGCCCTACGTGACTGTGGACGCATGAGGAGGGTGCATGGCGCACGATGCGGAGAAATCGTCGGCGGGATCCGAGAAAAACGGCGATACGGACCGCCCGGTGCGCAATATCGTCCAGCGGCTCGAGGATTGCGCGCAAGCCGATACTGTCATGCTGCGCGATCTGGTCGAGGCCTTCGGCACGGCGTCCTTCGTGTCGACGATGATGGTGCCCGCGCTGCTGGTCGTGTCCCCGCTCAGCGGCATCCCGCTTTTTTCGTCGATCTGCGGGCTCACCATCGCCTTCATCTCCGCGCAGATGCTGTTCCGACGCACGCATCTCTTCCTGCCGAAGTTCATCACGCAGCGCAGGATTGACGGCGACAGGCTGCGCCCCGGGCTGAAAAAGATGCGGGGGTTCGCGGATTTTCTCGACCGTCACACGCGCAAGGGCCGGTTGCGGCAGCTTGTCGGGAATGGCGGGCGGATCCTGCCGCAATCGCTTTGCGTGATCGCGGGCCTTCTCATGCCGTTGCTGGAACTTGTGCCGTTCTCCGCATCGATCCTCGGCCTTGCGGTCCTGTCGTTCTCGATCGCATTGCTGACGCGGGACGGGGCGTTTGTTCTCGTCGGGCTTTCGATCGTGGGGGGCGCCGCGGCGGTGCCCCTCTACGTGTTCTGAGACGGCGGTCGGCGGCGGGTCAGAACCCGCCGGCCTGACCGTCCTTGCGCGGATCCGATCCCGCAGCGTAGCCACCGCCGGGCAGGCGGTGGATCAGTTGCGCCCCGCCAAAGCCGAACGGATTATCCGGCGCCTCCGTCGTGATCTCGTGGCCGAGCGTGCGCAACCTGCTTTGGGTCTGTGCCGCGATGGTGGATTCGCAGGCGACATCCAGCCCCTCCATCACACGCCAGCGCGGGGCATCCGCCGCGGTCTGCACATCCTGCCCCCAGAGCTGCGTGCGCAGAGTCATCTGAAGATGCCCCTGCGCCTGCATCGGACCGCCCATCACCCCGAAGCTCATCAGCGGCGCGCCGTCCTTCATCAGGAATCCCGGTATGATCGTGTGAAACGGGCGCTTGCCCGGCGCGACCTGGTTGGGGTGCCCGGCCTCCAGGGTGAATCCCGCGCCGCGGTTCTGCATGTGGATGCCGGTTCCGGGCACCGCGACGCCAGACCCGAAGCCTTCATAGTTCGACTGGATGAACGACACCATCATGCCGCTTGCATCCGCGGCCGACAGGTACACCGTGCCGCCGCGCTTCGGCGCGCCGGATCCGAAATCCTGTGCCCTGTCCCCGCTGATCTCGGCGGCCCGGCTGGCAAGGTAGTCGGCGTCGAGAAGGGCGTCGGCCGTGACCTCGGTCATCGCGGGGCCATCCCCGACAAAGGCGTACATGTCGCGAAAGGCGAGCTTTGTGGCCTCGATCTGGTAATGCAGCGCCATCGGGTCATCGGGGCCGAAGTCGCGCACGGGCGTGTGGCGCAGGATGCCAAGGGCCATCAGCGCCGCGATACCCTGTCCGTTGGGCGGGATTTCATGCAGGGCCACGTCGTCGAATTCCATCGACAGCGTGCCGCACCAGTCCGGCCGGTGCCGCGCGAGATCCTCCATCGACAGCCCGCCGCCATGCGCCTGCGCGGCCGCGACGATCCGTTCGGCAAGCGGACCCTCGTAGAAGCTCTGGCCGCGGGTTTCGGCGATCTCGCGCAGGGTGTCGGCCAGCGGCGCGTTGACGAAACGCCCTCCGGCGGCAGGGGGTCGCCCGTCGCGCAGGAAGGTCTCGGCAAAGCCCGGCTGATCGGACAGCACCTCGGCGCCCCGCCGCCACAGGTTGGCGATGACGGGCGACACGATGAACCCGTCCGAGGCGTGGCGCATCGCCGGTTCGAACAGCGTCGCGAAATCGAGCACGCCGAACCGCTGCGACAGCTCGGCCCACGCGCTCACGGCGCCGGGCACCGTCACGCTGTCCCAGCCCCTTTCCGGCATCTCCGACGCGTCCGCGAAACGCTCTGGCGTCCAGGCTAGCGGCGCGGCCCCGGATGCGTTCAGGCCGTGCAGCTCTTGCCCGTCCCAGAGGATGCAGAACGCGTCCGATCCCAGCCCGTTGCCCGTCGGCTCGACCACCGTCAGCGTGATCGCGGCGGCGAGCGCGGCATCGACCGCATTGCCGCCTTGCGCCAGCATCGCAAGGCCTGCCTGTGTCGCCAATGGCTGGGATGTCGCCACGACATTGTCGGCAAGCACGGGCGAACGCCGCGAGGCATAAATGGGATCGTGACGCATCTGCATGGGGTAATCTCTCCGTGTGGTAGTCTGCATTGTCGCTTCGTCGGGGGATCGGGCGTATCACGCCGATCATGACGGGTCATGGGGACAGACTTATCCAACGACATCGGGAGCGTCCAGTCGCCATACGGTTTCGCCGCAATCGTCACATCATCTCACGCGGGTGACGCGCTGGACATTCCGCGGCCAAACGGGTTTGTCTGATGCCATCACGGCTTGGAAAGGACACACAATGCAGGTGAACAGCGACCGGTTTCTGAAGGATCTGCACGATTTGCGCAGCTTTGGGGCGTCCGGGGTCGGCAAGGGCGTCGTGCGTCCAGCCTATTCCGAGGCCGATATCGCCGCCCGCGAATGGCTGGCCGGGCGCATGCGCGAGGCCGGTCTCGAGGTCCGGTTCGATCCCGTGGGCAATCTTTGGGGGCTGGCGCCGGGCAAATCCCTGCTGATCGGGTCGCATAGTGACAGCCAGCCCGAGGGCGGGTGGCTGGACGGCGCGCTTGGCGTCGTCATGGGGCTGGAACTGGCCCGCGCCGCGCAAGAGGCGGGCGGTCCCCCGGTGTCCGTCGTCAGTTTCCAGGACGAGGAGGGGCGCTTTGGCGTCACGACCGGAAGCGCGATCTGGACGGGGGGCCGGTCGCTGGATAATGCCGACACGCTGACCGACGATGCCGGCATCACCTTCGCCGACGCGCGCGCGACGATGACTCATCTGGCCGGCGATTTCGTGGAGTCGAGCCGCTTCAGCGGATTTGTGGAGTGTCACATCGAGCAGGGTCCCTGGCTGGAAGAGGCCGGCGAGACGATCGGCGCGGTCACGCGGATCGTGGGCATCCGCGACATGCGCGTGACGATGGAAGGCGAGCAGAACCATGCCGGCACCACCCCGATGCACCGCCGCCGCGATGCGTTCCAGGCGCTGTCGGCGTTCAACACCGCGCTCAACGACAGGCTGCGCAACGTGGTCACGCCGCAATCGGTCTGGACCATCGGCCATGTCAGCCTGTCGCCGGGCGCGCATTCCATCGTGCCGGGCAAGGTCACCTTCTCGATGCAATGGCGCGACGATGACGCCAACCGCCTGCGCCGGATGGAGGATGTGATCCGCGACACCGCCACCGAGGTGGCCGAGACGCGCGGGCTGCGCCTGTCCTTCTCGGAACTGCTGGGGCTGGAGCCGATGGAACTGGACGCGGGCCTGCGCACCGCCATCACGCGGGCCGCGCAAACTGTCGCCCCGGATCGCTGGCGCGAGATGCCGTCGGGGGCGTTGCATGATGCCACGAATGTCGCGGCGCTGATGCCCGCCGCGCTGATGTTCGTGCCCTCGATCGGCGGTATCAGCCATGCCTTTGCCGAGGATACCGCCGAGGCCGATCTCGTCTGCGGGCTAAAGGTTCTGGCCGAGGCCCTGCCGGATCTGGCCGGTCGCTGATGCTGCACGTGAGGGGCCTTGCGTCCCTCATGCGATGCGGTACGCTTTGGTGAAAGGAGCCCGACCATGCCGCATGACCATCCCGACCACGACAATCAGCTCGACCCTATGGAGGCACGCGTGCGGGCGCTGGAAACCATCCTGACGCAAAAGGGATTGGTCGACCCCGCGGCGATGGACCGGATCATCCAAGTCTATTCCGAAGAGGTCGGCCCCAGGAACGGCGCGCAGGTCGTCGCGAAAGCCTGGGATGAGCCGGAGTTCGCCGACTGGCTGGCGCGCGATGCCACGGCGGCAATCGCGTCCATGGGGTTCACCGGGCGGCAGGGCGAGCACATGCAGGCGGTGTTCAACACCGATGCCGTGCATAACCTTGTCGTCTGCACGCTCTGTTCGTGCTACCCGTGGCCGGTGCTGGGCCTTCCGCCGACGTGGTACAAGTCGCCCGCCTACCGGTCCCGCGCCGTGTTCGAGCCGCGCGCAGTGCTGGCCGAGTTCGGCGTCACCCTGCCAGAAGGCCAGCAGGTGCGGGTCTGGGATTCCACCGCCGAATTGCGGTACCTGGTAATCCCTGCGCGCCCTGCCGGTAGCGAGGATCTGTCGCAGGCAGAACTGGCAGCGCTTGTCACCCGTGACAGCATGATCGGCGCCGGATTGGCACAGGTGCCGGCATGAACGGGCCGCAGGACCTTGGTGGGCAGATGGGGTTTGGCGCGGTCCAGCCCGAAGACCCGTCAGAGCCGCTGTTCCATGCGCCGTGGGAAGCGCGGGCGCTCGGGCTGACCCTTTGTGCGGGGGTTTTGGGCCGCTGGACCATCGACGAAAGCCGACATGCGCGCGAAAGCCTGCCTCCGGCCATCTATTACAGCGCCAGTTACTACGAGATCTGGACCCGCGCGCTGGAACAATTGCTGTTGACCCACGACCTGATCGCCGAGGCCGATCTCGCGGCGGGGACAAGCGCGCCCGGTGCGCCGCACCCCAGGCGGCTGGCCCCGGACGCGGTGCGGCCCGCCCTGGCGCGGGGTGCATCCTCGGATCGGGACGTGCCGGAGGGCCCGCGGTTCCGCCCTGGCGATCGGGTGCGCGCCAAGGTCATGCATCCGCGCGGCCATACGCGGCTGCCGCGCTATGCGCGCGGTGCGACGGGCCGGATCGAGGCCGATCACGGCGGGCATGTCTTTCCCGACAGCAACGCGCACGGGCAGGGCGAGGCGCCGCAGCGGCTTTACACGGTGGTGTTCGATGGCCGCGACCTCTGGGGGGACGACGCCGAACCCGGTCTGACTGTCAGCATCGATGCGTGGGAAAGCTACCTTGACCCGGCCTGACCCCGACCGCCCGTTCGACGCACCATGGCAGGCGCAGGCCTTTGCGATGACGGTGGCCTTGTACGAGCAGGGCGTGTTCACCTGGCCGGAATGGACGGCTGCGCTGTCTGACGCTCTGGCCGCGGGCGAACCCGAGGATGCGGGCTATTACACCTGCTGGCTGGCCGCGCTTGAGCGGCTTCTCGACCAGAAGCTCGGGACGACGGGAACAGAGCGCGTCGCCCTTGCCGGGGCATGGTGCCGCGCCGCTTCCGCCACACCGCATGGTCATCCGATCCGGTTGGAGAACGATCCGGACGCTGCGGCGAATTCGTTGACCAACTGAACACATGCACCCGGCTATCGGCATCAACCTGCGTCATCTGGCGTTGCCGGCCCCGGTGTTTGCTATGAACGGCGCTTCCGACATGGTATGTTAGCAAACACGTGACCGGACCCGTGCGCGCGTCCATGAGGTAAAACCCGATCATGACCCAGCCCGGCATGCGATCCGAACCCGGCGATGGCACGGCAAACGGCCGTGCTTTTGCAATGCAAACACCGCGTTCCGTCTTCGAAGAGCTTTTCGGGCGTGACAAGCGCAGTATCGCGCGTGGCACGATCCTGCGCGCGGAAGGCGACGATTCGCCCGTGCGCTTCCATGTCGTTGACGGATGGCTGGCAGTCTCGAAATCGCTGAAGGATGGCGAGCAGCAGATCCTCGAATTCGTCCTGCCCGGCGAGACCTGTGACCCCACATCGGCCGATCGCCGGACCAGTTACGCCGAGATCAGGGCGCTCTGCGATGCGGTGGTGATCGCCATAGACCGCAGGATCTGGGCGCGGCTGCTGCGGGATCGCCCCGAGCTTTGGGAGGATGCGAGTATCCGCGACATCGCGGCGCGGGCCCGGCAGTCAGAACGCATGCTGCGGCTTGGCAAATCAAGCGCCGAAACCCGGATTTCCTATGTCCTGATCGAATTTTGCTTGCGGCTGTCGGGCCACCGTGCTGGGCAAGATTGCGCGTTTCACGTGCCGCTCGGTCAGCAGCAACTGGGGGATTTCATCGGCCTTTCTTCGGTGCATGTCTGCCGGACGCTGCGACGGCTGACGCGGCAGGGCATCATCACGACGGGCGATCACATGGATATCACGATCCATGACGTGCCGGCCCTGGCAGACTTGGCCGGCGTCGATGTCGCCACGCTGCGCGCCGAGATCATTCCCGGCGCGGCCTGATATCGCCGCGGCTCGCGCGCGCGCGGGCCTCGCTGATCTCGCCCAGGGCCTGGCCGGCGAGGCTTTCCGAGACATGCTCGGCGATATCGCCCACCGACAGCAGGCCGACAGGTGCCCCGGCCGCGTCGACCACCAGAAGGCGACGCACCTGACGCTCGCCCATAAGGGCCGCGACCGCGGTCACGTCATCGTCGGCGAGGCAGGTGATCACGTCGCGCGACATGATCTGTGCCAAGCATGTGTCGGGATCGTACACGCGATCCGGGGCTGCCAGGGCACGCAGCACGATATCGCGATCGGTGATGATGCCCAGCGGCCTGTCCGCCTCGATCACGGGCAATGTCCCGACATCGAAATCCCGCATTCGCCAGGCCGCTTCCCGGATCGTTGTTCCGGGGGTTGCGATGATCACCGGCGAGGACATGACTTTGCCGACCTGCATGATTTTTCCGTCCCGCTGGACATGACCGTTCACAGCCGGTCATGATGCGCAGCATAGGTCAGTCGCCTGCCGCGTCCATTAATCCCGATCAATGCGGGGGTCATGAGTGTCGCCCATACTGGGGCACCTGTTCGGAGGCTCGACATGCCGCACCACCCGCCTTGCCCTTTTTCGCTGCCCGCCCCGTCGATCACAGAGGCCTTCGCGATCCTCGATGCGCTTGGCCCGGTGCCGAGTTCGGCGCTGGCCGCGATGGTCGATTACGGGCTGAACGACACCGAGATCGGCCGCTACTATGGCCTGCCGTCCGAGGCGGTCGCGGCGCTTCGTGCGCATTGGCGGATCGGGTATCTGCCGCTGGGCGCCTGAGACCGCCCGGCGACTATTTCTGAAAGACGTAGGTCCCCGGTGCGTCCTCGCGCGGGCTGTAAAGGCCAGTTCCAGCACCGAGCGTTGGTGGCGTAACATCGCGGCTGGATCGCGCGTCAAGCCAGTCGAACAGTGCCGGCCACCATGACCCCTCGCGCGGCTCGGCCAGGGTTTCCCACGTCTCGGGCGGCATATAGGCGTCCTCCGTCCCGGTGGTGTGGATACGGAACGACCGCCCCGAGTGGCCCGGCTCGCTGACGATGCCGGCATTGTGCCCGCCGCTGGTCAGCACGAAGGTCAGCGGCGGTTCGGTCAGCAGGTGCAGCTTGTAGACCGACCGCCACGGCGCGATGTGGTCCGAGGTGGTCGAGACGCAGAAGAGCGGCACGTCGATCGCGTCGAGCGTCACGGGCCGGCCGCCGATCCGGTACTGCCCCTGCGCCAGCTCGTTGCCGAGATAGAGCTTGCGCAGGTATTCGCTGTGCATGCGGTAGGGCAGGCGCGTCGCATCCGCGTTCCAGGCCAGCAGGTCGAACATCTCGGGACGCTCGCCCATCAGGTATTCGCGGATGTAGCGCGACCAGACCAGATCGGCCGAACGCAAAAGCTGGAACGCCCCCACCATCTGCTTGGTATCCAGATAGCCCTGATCCCACATCATGTTTTCCAGAAACGAGACCTCGCTTTCGCTGATGAAAAGCTGCAACTCGCCGGGCTCGGAAAAATCGACCTGCGTGGCCAGCAAGGTTAGAGAGGCCAGCCGGTTGGTCCTGTCACGCGCCATCTGCGCCGCCTTGGCCGCCATCAGCGTGCCGCCGAGGCAATAGCCCATGGCGTGCACCTTTTGATCGGGCACGATCGCGCCGACAGCGTCGAACGCGTCGTCGATCGCGTCGAAATAGTCGGCCATGCCGAGATCGCGATCCTCGGCCGTGGGATTGCGCCAAGAGATCATGAACACGGTGTACCCTTGGGCGATGAGGTGACCCGCCAGCGAATTCCCGGGGCTGAGATCGAGGATGTAGTATTTCATGATCCAGGCCGGCACGATCAGGATCGGCTCGGCCTTCACCGTGTCGGTCTGCGGCGCGTACTGGATCAACTCCAGCAGGTGGTTGCGGAACACCACCTTGCCCGGGGTCGTGGCGACATCGCGTCCCGGCACGAAATCCTCGGCCCCCGCGGGCGGTCTGCCCTGCGCCGTGCGCTCCCAGTCCTCGATGAAATGCTGCATTCCGCGCGCGAGGTTCGCCCCGCCTTCGCGCAGCGTGGCGCCGGCGACTTCGGGGTTGGTGACAATGAAGTTCGAGGGCGAGACGATGTCGAGCATCTGGCGCATGATGAACGACACCACATGGCTTTCGCGTTCGGTCATGCCGTCGATGTCGCAGGCGGTATTGTACCACCATTGCTGGGACAGCAGAAAGCTCTGGTGCATCAGGTTGTAGGGCCAGCGCTGCCAGCCCTCGTGATCGAACCTGTGGTCATGGGGCAGCGGTGCGATGCATCCCGGCGTGTGCGGGTCGCGGGCAAGCTGGGTCATGTAAAGGCCAAGCCGCGTTGCCTTGCGCGCGGCCTTTTCGGCCAGTTGAATCTGCTTGCCCGGCGATCCCATCAGATGCGCACCCCAGGAAAAGAAGGTCGAGGCCAGCCCGTAGGGCGTCACCCCCAGCGTGAACCGCGCGAGATGCGCGTTGAACGCCCGGTCCAGGCTGTGCGTGCTGTAGCGGTCGGGCAGGTCGCAGGGCGAGGGGTGCACGATCTCGGGTGGCTCGGGCGAAAGGTCTCCGCGCGCCTCGGCACGCTCTTCGGCGCCGTCGCGACAGGCAGAAGGTCGAGGTGTGGCGTGCGTGTCATCGCGCGTCGAAGACGTCTGTCTGTCTGGCTGCGTCTCGGTCATTGAGTCACTTTTTCGGTTGCAGGGATCCGCGCAGGGCCGTCCCGGTCATCGTCGGTCGCGGCGCACGTGCATGATGCGCAGGCTGAAACAGTGCCCTGTCCCCGTGGGTGTGTGGTGGATGACCGGCAGGCGCAGGGTAGGGCCGTGCGGCGAAAGTCCCATTAACCGGGGTTAATCTCGCGGGGTTAATCTCGTGCAGTCCGGGTGTGGATCCGGCGCGGATGATGTCATTGCGGATCCGACAGCCGTCCATGGGACGAAGGGGATGCCCGCATGGCCAAGCTCGGTGCGTGTCATTCCCGGTCGGGAGGTGCCGCGACGATTGCCGGGGGCGTGGCGGATTGTCTTGATGCAGCGATCAACTCAATCGAGGCATACCGCCTGCGAAAATCTGCGCCCGGGCGGATAACTGGTGGTGCATCGGCGCGCTCGGGTGTGCCGTGGTCGTCGCGCCGTCGCTGATCTCAGGCAACGTCGGCGATGCTGGCGATCCTTTGAAAGGCCTCGTTCTCTTTTATCAGCGTATCCCACGGCCCGATCCCGACGAGCCGACCCTGATCCAGCACGATGATCCGGTCGCAGCGCCGCACGGTGCTGAGCCGGTGGGCGATCATCAGCACGGTCTTGTCACCGGGCAGGGCGTCGATGGCCGCCATGACCTCGCGCTCCGTCAGGTTGTCGAGCGC